>JBBPZQ010000035.1:0-119633 GCA_038198935.1 Anaerolineae bacterium | reverse complement strand
TGTTTTTAAAAAACCAAAAATATTTTTTTTTTTTTTTTGGGGGTTTTTTTTGGGTGTTAATACAAAAAAAAAAAAAACAACCCCCCCCACAACTCCTCAATTACTTTCCGCCCTCAGTCAGCGAGACCTGAATCGGCTTGTAGTTCTTGCCCGTCGTGTCCGCGTCCTTCATCGCGTCCACCGCCTTCTGTGCGTACTGTGTCGTGTATGCGGCTTTGTCGGCGGCTTTCTTGATCACACCATACTTCAGCGCGATGTCGGCCGTCTGTTGGAACGACTTGTCGTCCATGATGCCGATGGTGTGCTGCCCGTCCCAGACGAGTTTGTTGATTTCGTTCATCTGCCACGTCTGGTGCCCCTTGGGCAACGTCGGCCCTTGCTTCAACACGATGTCCACGCAGTCGGTCACGTTATCGCGGCAATAGATCCAACCTTTCAACGACGCGCGAATGAAGCGCACCGCCACGTCTTGATTCTTCGCGTCGCTCAGGAACGACTGCGTGCTGAAGATACCGTCCTCCAGCATCGCGGTGCCTTCCTGATTGAAGTCCACGATTTCGAGATCGCCGGGCTGATACAGATTGCCCGATTTCGGATTCTTTACTTCCAGCACCTGCGCGTACTCATTGTACGTCATCGCCGCCGCGGCGACCACATCGCGATTGAGCAGTAAGTTCATGTCGAACGGCTGCGAGACGATGGTCAAATCTTTCTGCGGGTCCATGTTGTGCTTGGCAAGCGTCGCATATAACTCGAACTCGTTACCGCCGAGCCACACCGCGACCTTCTTGCCGCGATAGTCGTCCACGCCTTTCAGTCCCGTATCCTTCCAACGGATGGACAACATACCGCTCTTCTGGAACACTTGCGCGACATTGACGAGCGGTGCCCCGGCTTCGCGCGATGCGAGCAGCGACGGCAGCCAGTCAATGCCGAACTGCGCTTGGCCCGACGCGACGACCTGCTCTGGAATGATGTCGGGTCCACCGGGGCGAACTGTCACGTCGAGATTTTCGGCGTTATAGTAGCCCTTCTCTTTCGCGGCGTAGTAGCCCGCGAACTGCGCCTGCGCGACCCACTTCAGCTGCAGCGTCACCTTGTCTTTGGCACCAGTGTTGCCGGTGGTGCCGGGTGTGCTGCCCGTGCTCGCAGGCGTGGATGCAGGTGCACACGCGGCGAGTACGAGCAGACTCAAGATGAACCCGAACACAATGCTTTTGCGATGCATGACCTCTCCTCCTCAAGCTAAATAAGATTTGTGAACTGAACGAAATCGGTCTGGCGTGTCGTGTGCTCACCTCCTTTCGTTTGGATTGATTTCACACCATTGTGAGATGATGGCGCGAGCGTCGGCGATCACTTCGGCGATGATGTCGCTCGCGCTCTGATTGTCTTTGAGCAGCCGCAAGCCTTGACCGGCCTGCAGCGGAAAATAATCCGCGTCACCGCGCGCTAGCGCTGCCGCAAACACATCGGCGATGACTTGTCCTTGCAATGGGAATGGCAGCGGTTCGATATGGCTGTCGCGATACGCATCAATCAACTTATTGCGGATGCTGCGCGTCGGTCGTCCACTCGTCGAGCGTGTAATGACCGTGTCGCTCTCATTGGCGCTCAGCAGCCGCTCACGATAGGCCGCGTTCGTCGCCGCCTCGCGCGCGAGCAGGAAGCGCGTGCCGATCTGTACGCCACTCGCACCAAGCGCGAGCGCCGCGACGAGCCCGCGTCCGTCCGCGATGCCGCCGGACGCGATGACGGGAATCTGCACTGCGTCCGCCACTTGCGGCGTGAGCGCCATGCCGCCGATTAGTTGTCCGTCGCCATGGGAACCCAATTGAAACGTCGAGCGATGACCGCCTGCCTCTGCGCCCTGTGCGACGACAGCATCACAGCCAACTTGCTCGCAGTGAATCGCTTCATCAACCGTCGTGACCATCGCGATGAGCTTTGCGCCCTTTGCGTGCGCACGTTCGAC
This sequence comes from Anaerolineae bacterium, assembly GCA_038198935.1. Classification (GTDB taxonomy): domain Bacteria; phylum Chloroflexota; class Anaerolineae; order JACRMK01; family JACRMK01; genus JBBPZQ01. The sequence goes on along the minus strand of JBBPZQ010000035.1, from coordinate 117,658 downwards.
GTACGGCGCGGGATCGCCGAGTGCGGTGCTGAGGATCAGTACGCCCTCGTCAAGCACCATCTCAATTTGCTCGTCGATATTGGTTGGACGCAGTGAGAATTTTGGATCACCATACGGGATACTGAGTTGTGCGCGAAATTGGTCGAGAAATTCTTGCGCTTCCGCGACATCACCGTTGGCGCGCTCTGGCGGTGCGACCAGAAAGTTGACTGCAAACGGTTTGCTGGTCAGCGACTTGATCCGGCGCACACCGTTCACAATTTGCTCGTTCGTCAAGCGGCTGGCTGCAAACGAGCCCAGTGCCCCAGCGTTGCAAGCCGCTGCGACCAATTCAGGCGTCGTCATCCCGCCTGCCATCGGCGCTTGGATGATGGGATATTGGATGGCGAGCAGATCGCAAAGGGGGGTATGCAGAAAATCAGACATGATAGGTGCTCGCAGACAGGAAGCGCCGACTCGTCGCTATCGTTCTCGCTGCGACACGTGCCAGGGCATCACCCATTTTTCGCACAGCATGACGACGCCATAGAATGCAACGCCGAATGCGCACGCGACCACAATCGCCGCCCAGGCTTGCACGTTGTGCGCGATGGCGTTCTCGCTCTTGATGAATACGCCGAGCGCGCGGAAGGCGGGACCTCCGAAGAACTCGCCGACCACGGCGCCGATCAAGGCGAGTGTACTGTTGATCTTCAGCGCGTTGAAAACGTATGGCAGCGCATTGGGAAAGCGCAGCTTGAAATAGATTTCGAATGGCGAAGACGCGTACGAGCGCATCAGTTCGAATGAGGCGGGCGCGCAGGTGGTCAGTCCTTTGAACGTGCTCAACAGCATCGGGAAGAATGTGATCACGCTGACGATGGCGATCTTTGAGCCTTCGTCAATGCCGAACCACACAATGGCGAGCGGTGCCATCGCAATGATCGGCACGGCGTTCGTCGCTACTGCATAAGGCACCAGCGCATCGGCGACCGCCGCCCAGCGGCTCGCGGCGACGGCGACGAGCAAACCGAGCGTGCAGCCGATGCTATAACCGACGAAAGCTTCACGGAACGTGTACAGTCCCTTGTCGAAGAGCGAGCTTGCCTGTTCGAGCAATGTTTGCGCAATGATGTGCGGCGCGGGCAACAGATACACTTGCACGTTGAGTGCGAACACCAGTAACTCCCACGCCGCCATCACCAGCACAAACACGAGCACGGCGGGCCCGTACTGTTGCAGCGGGTTAACGCGTGATGGAATGGTTAATGGACCTTCGGATTGCATCAGTGTTTCTGTTCACCGCAATTACGCAGAGTTGAGTCTAACGCGATGAAAAGTCTTTACAAACTCTCGCGCAAACTCTCGCGCACCAGCGTAACCAATTCAAAGTAGCGCCTCTGCTGGCGCGTTTCGAAGTCGCGCGGGCGCGGCAGATCAATCTCGATGATCTTTTCGATTTTGCCCGGTCGCGGCGTCATCACCACGACGCGCGTCGAAAGGAACACCGCCTCGGCGATACTGTGCGTGACGAATACAATCGTCGTGTTGGTCTGACTCCAGATGTTCATTAACTCGATATTCATACGGTCGCGCGTCAGCTCGTCGAGCGCGCCGAACGGCTCGTCCATCAACAGGATGGACGGATTGAACGATAGCGCGCGCGCGATGCTGACGCGCTGCTGCATTCCGCCTGACAACTGCCACGGATAGCGATTGACGAAATCGTTCAAGCCGACGAGTTGCAGCATCTGCAGCGCGCGTCGCTCGCGCTCGGCTTTGGAGACGCGCATGATTTCGAGTGGCAACTCGACGTTCTTGCGCACGCTGCGCCAATCGTATAGCACGGGCGATTGGAAGACGATGCCGTAATCGCGATCCTGCCGCGCTTCCGACGGCGACTTGCCTTTGATCGTCACCTTGCCATCGTTCGGCGGCAGCAGATCGCCGATGATGCGCAGCAGCGTGGACTTTCCACAACCGGAGGGCCCAATCAGCGAGACGAACTCGCCGGGTTGGATGCTCAGACTCACGTTCTTCAGGGCTGTCACACCATCATTCGCCACACCGAAATACTTCGAGACGTTCTGGATTTCGATGATCGAATCCATCGCGTTCATAGACGAATCCGATTCACCGTTCAGCCCCGTTCGCACCGCACCCGACTGTGGTTTGTCTTCAGCCTTCATCTATTATTCGCCCACTCGCCACGTCACCACGCGCTTCTCGATCAACGCGATCACGCCATAGAACAACAAGCCAAGCGCGGCAGCGGTGATGATCGTCGCCCACAGGTACGCGGGTTGAAACGTGTTGTACTGCGCGCCGTTGATGAGCGCGGAGCCGATGCCCTCATTTGAGCCAACGGGCAATTCGGCGACGATGGCGCCGATCACGCTCGCCGTCGCCGAAAGTTTGAGCGCAGTGAATAGATATGGCATCGCGTTGGGAATACGCAGTTTCACATAGGTGTCGCGTCCACTTGCGGCATATGAGCGCATCAAATCGAGCGCATCGCTCTCGACCGACTTCAGTCCACGCAGCGCGTTGATCGTGACGGGGAAAAAGGTGAGGTACGCGGCGATGATCGCTTTCGACAGCAACGTGGGCGCTCCCATCTGTCCGACGCCGACGACCACCATCGGCGCAATCGCCAGAATCGGAATCGTCTGCGACATGATGACGTAGGGCAGCAGTCCGCGCTCCAGCACGCGCGACTGCGTGAACGCGATTGCCATCACGAAGCCGGCACTTGCGCCAAGCGCGAAGCCGAGCACCGCTTCGGACCACGTGACGAGCAGATCGTACAGGAGCGAGAGCGCGACCAATTCGCCGGTCGGGCGCGTGTTCGTGAACTCGGCGATGATGCTAAGCGGATCAGGTAACTTGTATGCGGGAAGATTGAGCGTAAAGCGGAGTGTCTGCCAGATGAGGAGAATACCGAGTGCGACGACGAATGCGCCGAGATAGCGTCGCCGAATCCGTTGCACCCGACCGAGCGCCGACGCCGAAGGCATGGCTGCGCTCACCCTGACCGAACCCTGTGAAGCCATCACCACTCCAGAGTGAATTGTCAGTCACGCTGACTTCTGGGCGAGTATAACATATCGTATATTCATTTGCAATCGCGCGTTGACGCTCATATTGAATTATGTTAAAGTACGCGCGAGCCGCCTATGGACGGAACGTCAAACGCACAAGCCAGCATGAGCGCAGACTACTTGCGCGCCTTTCAAGAAATCTCCGCGCTGATTGCGACCTCGCTCAATCTCAAGCAGACGCTCGACACTATCGTGCACGTCACCACGCAGTTGATCGGAACACAAAAAGCCTCCATTGCGATCCGCGCGCCTGACAGCGATTACCTCGTCATCAATCCGCAGATGGGGCACGTCGGCTCTGACGACGAGTTTGTGTTGCAGTTTCGTCTGCATGTGGATGAAGGTATCGGCGGATTGGTCATGCATACGCAGAAGCCCTACGTCGTGAGCGATAGCGCGTGCGAGCCACTATTTGACTATGAGCTGGCTCAGAAGGATGGCGTGCGGGCGTGGATTTGTGCGCCATTGGTCAGCAAGGGGCAGTCCATCGGATTGCTGTACGCACTCAATGACTTTCCGACGCAATTCAGCGACGAGCAGGTGAAATTGACGACGCTGCTCGCGCATCAAGCGGCGATCGCCATCGAGAATGCGCGGCTGTTCGAGGAAACGGAACAGCGGCTGCGCGAATCGAACGCGCTGTTTCACGTCGCGCAGGGCTTCGTCGAGAATCGCTCGCTCGATCAGTTGCTGCAACTCATCGTGGACGAAGCGCGCCGTTCGCTGCCGTGCGCCGACAAAGCCATCATTCATCTGGCGAGCGGTGATCGTTTGGAGCCGCGTGCACTGTCATCCGATGTGCCGCAAGCGCAGCACTCGGCAGGCATGCGGCGGGGCATTGGCGTTGCGGGGCGCGCGCTGCAACTGCGACATACCCAATACATTTCCGATACGGCTCACGATCCCACCTTTATCGGCAGCAGTTCTCGCATCCGCTCGTTGGTCGTCGCGCCGCTGTTGATCGGCGCGGATGCGATTGGCACGTTGAGCGCAGATAGCACAGCGCCTCATGCGTTCAACGCGAGCAGTCGGCAGCTGCTGACTGTGCTGGCCAATCAAGCGGCAGTCGCCATTGACAAAGCGCGGCTGCTTGACGAAACGCTTTCCGAGAAGCGCCGCGTCGAAGCTATCCTTTCCAATATGGCTGACGGAGTGATGATGCTGGATCGTGTGCAGCGCATCGTGAGCGTCAATCCCACGCTCGCGCGGATGCTGAACGTGAACGCGAGCGACTTGCTTGGCATCAGGCTTGACGACGCGCCGTATCCACTGGATCAGATTCAGAAGCAAGTCAATCTGTCGCGTACCGATCTGACGAGGACGGACGTGCAGACGGGCGAGCCGCCGGGCAAAGCGTTCACGCTTTACGCGTCGCCGCTGCGTGACAGCGCCGATCAGCTGATGGGGTACGTGCTGGTGGTGCACGACGTCACGCGTGAGCGCGAACTCGATCAACTCAAGTCGGATTTCATTGCCACCGTCTCGCACGAATTGCGCACGCCGCTCTTTTCAATTCGCGGCTTTGCGCGTTTACTGATGGATGGCAAAGTAAGCGACGCGGCAACGCGCGATGAGTTCTTGCAAATCGTCTATCAGCAATCCGAGCAGCTGACCCAACTCGTCAACGACCTACTCGATATCTCGCGTCTCGACGCGGGCCACGCGATTGACCTCAACATCGAGAGCGTGGATGTGACACCGATCGTCGCGGATGTGCTGGCAAAGCTGCGCGCGCTCGCCGTCGAAAAGCAGTTGAGAATGGATGCCGCACTGCCGCCAACGCTGCCGCGTGTGCGCGCCGATGCGCGCCGTTTGAATCAGGTGCTCGTCAATCTGATTGGCAACGCGATCAAGTTCACGCCCGAAGGCGGCTGCATCTGCGTGTGCGCGCGCGCGCTAATGGGTGCGCTCGAAATCAGCGTGAGCGACAGCGGCATCGGCATCCCTGCCGACGCGCTGCCGCATTTGTTCGAGCGCTTTTATCAAGTGGATCACTCGACGACGCGTACGGCGGGCGGCAGCGGACTCGGCTTGTACATCAGCCAGCGCATCGTCCAGTCGCTCGGTGGCAGCCTGCGTGCCGAGAGCGAGTTTGGGAAGGGCAGTTGTTTTGCGTTCACGTTGCCGATTGCGACTGGAGATTAGAGATTGGAGACTGATTCAATCTCTCGTCTCCATTTAGCTGAGGTTTCTATGCCTAAAGTTCTGTTAGTCGAAGACGACGCGAGCGTGCGACGGTTGCTGGAGTTCACGCTCCAGCAGGAAGGCTATGACGTTTGCATCGCGAGTAATGGCAAGCAGTCGCTCGAAGTCGCGCAGAGCGAGCAGCCCGACGTGATTGTGATGGACGTGATGATGCCGATCATGGGCGGCTTCGAGGCAACGCTGCGCCTGAAAGAGATTCCGACGACCTCGCACATTCCAATCCTCGTGCTCACCGCCAAGGGCCAATCGGCTGATCGCGAGTACAGCATGATGGCGGGCGCAGACGATTATCTGGCAAAGCCCGCCGAGCCGAGCGAGATTGTCGCGCACGTGCGCAAGTTGATGGAGCAAGGCGCGCGTCAGCCGTGAGCGAATCAGCGGACGACCTGATCGCACAAGCGGCGGCGCTCGTCAAGCAGGCGCGTCACGCCATCGCGCTGGTGGGCGCTGGCATCTTCACGCCGTCGGGCATTCCAGACTTTCGCAGTCCGGGGTCGGGCTTGAGGCAGAAAGCGAACCCAAGGGAAGACGGTTCGATTGTTGGCTTATGAGGCAACCGCATGTGTTCGGCGGACCTTGCAGCGCGAACTTCACGTCCACTGTCTCGCCGTTGATGGAGCCCACCGTCGTCGCGCCGATGCGCGACGGAATTTGAGCGCGCTCGATTGTGCAGCGTTCGCTCGTCGTGGCGGGCGCGGGCGCGAGCGTCGGCGTGATGCTGGGCGAGGCTGTGCTGTTGGCATCGCAGGCAGTCAGCAACCACAGACATACAAACACGCGCGCGAACTTTCTAATGACAGCAATGATTCCGTTCTCCATTCGTCGCTTCATGCTAGACCCAAGTGTGCGTGTCTGCGAAGAGCACGTCAATGCCTCCAAGACTCCCGTTCGGTTTGAAGGCGACACCGCGCTCGAAGTCTTGCAATTCGTCGGCGACGGCGATTTCTCCGCCCATTGCCCATCCAATCCGCGCATTCGGTCCGCCGAGTTGCTCGCGCCACACTTTGCCGAAGCCGCGAATCGGCGCACGGAAAACTGAACTGGGCGGCGTCTCAGCCCCGCCGACAGGCTGGCTTGCGTCCCACGTGTCGTCATACTCTTCCCACGTGTTGCCGAGGTAAATCACGTAAATCTTTCGCGTGTCTTCGCGCCAGAACATGACTCCATTGCTGAAATTCTGCACCGCCATGTTCACGTTGCGGGCGATGGCAAGCGGACAGCCGAGCCGCTGTGTCGCATAGTTCAAAATGCTTTGCTGCTTGAAATTTTCCTGCGCCCATGCGGCGACGGGAATATTGCAGGCGAGCGGTGCGGGCGTTGGCGCGATGCGCGTCGCCGTCGGCGCGATGCGTGTCGGCGCGGTGGTGAATGTCGGTGCAGGCGGGATAGTCGGGAAGGGTGTCGGCGTTGGCGTGGGCGTGGGCGCATATGGCGCGGCGCTCGTGCAGTCGCGCGCGATTTGCAGCGCAGGTGAGCTGCGGCTCGCAATGAACACGCGCTCACCCAGCACGGTCATCGCATTCGACTGTGCGTTCACGCTGAACGAGTTGACCCTGCCCAATGTACGCGTGTCCAGTACCTCAATCGAATTGGACGCCTGCGAAGGCTTCGGCGCGTATGGCACGTATGACATGAACAAGTGATGTGTCTGCGCGTTCAGCGTGAGCGCGGAGACGACGGTTGGCAGTTCGAGTGCGCTGATGGTATTGAATGTCAGCGCGGCGAGCACGCTCAGCTTCGTCGTGAGCGCGAGCGGATGCGTGCTCGCCGCATAAACGCGCTGCGCTTCGCCGTCGAGCGTAAATGCCGTCACGTTGCGCTCATAGTTGATGCCCAACTGCTTCATGCCGTCCGTGTCGAACGGGTACTGCACGACGCCACCGTTCGAGCCGGGAATACCATTCGACGCAATCGCGTATGCGCGCGGCGCAGTCGGATTGACGAACCAATGGTCGGGAATGATGCCCTCGCCGAACGGGATTGTGCCGCCCGTCAGCGTGAAGCGGCCCGTCGGCGCCAGTTGGTCGAGCGAATACGTGCGGTTGTTGACGATGATTTGATTGTGTGCGCGATCAACGGCAATCGCTTGTGCATGCGTTGGCAGTGCCAGCGCTGTGCGCTCCGCGACTTGGCCACTGCTCGCGTCCACGACGCTGACCGTGTTCGCCAGATAATCGGCGACGTATAACTTGTTCGTCACATCATCCAGCGCGAAAGCGACAGGCGCGCGCTGCAACGGTGTCGTGCTCAACACGCGATCACCATCGCTGGCGATCAGCGCGTTCGCCGACGGAACGAGCGCATAGATGCGATTGTGTTTTGCATCCGCGACGAACTGCTCGATCTCGGCGCTCAAGGGTATGAGTGCGCTCACGGTTGGCGCTTTCGTATTGACGACCTCGAGGCGACTGAGCGAGTAGCCGAACGTGCCGGCCAGCGCGACGTACAGCTTATCACCCGTGGGACTGCCGAGCAGCGCGCGTGGACCTAATCCCACATTGACGGTGCCGATAACTTGATTGTTCTGCACGTCAATCACACTGACAGTATTGCTGAAATGGTTGGAGACGTACAACCGCCCATTCACGATGCGCGCGTCCGACGGGTCGGAACCGATGGGCACGCTGGCGATTGCTTTGCCGTTCTCGATCACCATCAGGCGATTTTCGTTTGAGCCGTTCGCATTTGATTGGAAATAATCAGCGAACAGATGATGCGATGCCGCGTCGTATATGAGGATGCGATAGGTGCTCTGATATGAGTCGCCCGACGGCTTGAGCGTTTCGACTTGGCGCAGCGTCTTCAGATCAATCACGCTGATCGCGTCGAAGTGGCTGACGTAAAGGCGATCGGTGGCGCTGTCCACCGCCATCGCGCTTAGCGTGTACGTCGTGCTGATAAAAATCCGATTGGTCACCGTAAATGCCTGCGCGTCGAGCATAGCTACTTGGGGGCGCGCGCCGTTCAGCCCGACGAACAGACGATGCGTGCGCGCGTCGCCAATCATCGCGCCCGCCGTTTGATACGTGAGTGCGGTGTCGCTGATGGGAATTGTTGCGAGCACCTTGTCGCCATCCAACATCGAGAGCGTTGGTGTGCGCGCATTGAGCACAAACAATCGGCCGAGCGATTCATCGCTCACGATGGCGCTGGGCGCATCGCCGACTGCAATGATCTTAGTCAGTTGATCGTTTTCAATGACGCCGACATTATTGCTGGCGCGACCGACAACGAAGATGCGCTTGTCCAACGCAGCGAGCGCGGACGGATCGCGCACATTGCCCGGCAGATTCATCAGCGCGAGCGTGCCGACGAGCGACGGTGTGCTGCACGCGCTCGCGGTGTTGGTCGCTTGCGGCGTGGAAGCGGTCGCGGCGCTGCCAAGCACCGCCGAGGTGTTGGTCGCAACAGGATTACTGCTGGAGGTGGGTGCTGTGATCGCCGACAGTGTGAGCGAGGTGGGCGCAGTTGGTGCGAGCGTGGCGGTGCTGTCGCAGCCGAGCAGCGACGCGAACAGTCCGACGACGACGAGCAAGCAGACGACCTGCGCCGATGTTAAAGAAAACCGTTTTCTCGACGAAAACGGTTTTCTTTTTTCATTGGGGCTCATCGCAGCTCGATGGCATCGGTCGGCGCAGCGATTTTGATGTTGTTCGCGTTGAAATCGAATAGGTGAATTGTCACGCTGACGCTGCCTTTCTGGTTCGCGTTCTGGCTGTCGTGCGCCTGCACGCTCCACGTCAACTTGTGCACGAAGTTATCGGGACAGCGCACGAAGCGCGCCTCCGCGCTGTCGAGCGTGTTGAAATCGTTGCGCGTGTCGTCCGTGCTGACGATATCTATCAGCGCGCCCGCTTCATTCGTAAAATCGGTCAGCCACGTCTCGCACGCTTGCCCATCCACACTCTCGTTGCCAATGACCTTGCCCTTATCCGCATCGTCGCCCGTTTGCAGCAGCATGTCGTTCAAATCAAATGGCGGTTTGCTGATCGCGCTGTCCACGAGGAAGTACCACTTGTTCGGATCAGCCGTGCCGAACAAACTGCTGCCCTTGAGGTACGTCTTGCCGTCGAGCGTGATGATCTCAATGCGCTCGCCGCCGCCGAGCATCTCGTTGAAGATGCCGCCGCTATAGATGACGTGATTAGCCGCGCCGTTCAGTTCGCCATCGAACTTCAAGAACGTCTGCTCTTTGAACTGGTTGTTTACTGTCGCGCCCGTCTTGAAGTCGAGGCTCATGCGATACAGCGGCGTGTCTTTGGTGTGATTGAGTGCCGCGCGCAGCACGGCTGCATTCTGGCTGCTCACGCCTGCGCCGGTTTTGCTCGCGGGTGATTGATTCGAATTCGACGGCGTAGATGTATTCGGGGACTGGTCGGCGGGCATATTTGGTGCGCCGCCCACGTCGCACGCACTGAGGATTGCGATGAATGAAACAACAAACAAGTATTGACTTAATCGAAAAGTTTGCATCGAGCGCGTTCCTTCGATGATTGTTATTCTTCAAAGCGTAGCGGGCGCGAACCTAAGTGCAATCAAGAAAGGGTTGAGGGATGTGGGTAGCAGGGCAGCCGTGCTGCCCGCGTCGCTCAACGATCAGCATGGCTGCCCTGCTACTCTTCAGTAGTCAGTAGTTGCTTGGTTGCACCTCGCGTCAGTAGAGACGTAGCCGTGCTACGTCTCTACAATAGACTTTAGCGGAAATACAAGTCCAGCGCTCTGAGCGGCATTGATGAAGCTCCGTCGAAGAGTGCGGTCAGATCAGCGCATCCTTCGACAGGCTCAGGATGCTTACGCTATCCCCGATAAGGTCTAATGATTTGAGTCGACGCGCTCAACTAGCGCGACGGGTCGAGCAGCACTTTGAGCACGCCGCGTTCTTGCGCGCGCGCGAATGCGCCGACACCATCCGACAGTGGACGCACGTCGCTGATGAGCGATTCGACGTCCACCAGTTTGCGTTCGAGCAGCCGCAGCGCCGCGTCAAACGGCCCGCAGCGCGAACCGATCAGCGTCAGCTCGTTCACGACGAATGGCGTCATCGCTACTTTCTGTGCGCCGTGAAACGTGCTCTTCAAAATGATGCGCCCGCGTGCGCGCACCAATTGCGACGCGAGCGCGAGTCCGTTTGCGCTGCCCGTGCAGTCCACTACCACGTCCGCGCCTTTCAAGCTGAGCGCATCGGTTTCATCGCAAGCGCCGATGCCGCACTTCCGCGCGAGCGCGAGTTTGTTGTCATGCCGCCCGACGAGCGTTAGTTCACAACCCGTCAGTGCGAGTACTTGCGCGCACAGTTGGCCCAATTTGCCGTCGCCGATCACGACCACACGCTCGGTCGGCTTGATGTGCGCGCCTTCGAGGATTTCCAGCGCGGCGGCGAGCGGCTCGACAAACACCGCTTGCTCGTCACTGATACTGTTGGAGACGATGTGCAGGTTCTCGTGCGGCAGCGCCACGAATTCCGCCATCGCGCCGTCACGGTTCACGATGCCGAGCACCGTGCGCTTGAGACAATGGGTGCGATTGCCGCTCGCGCACATCGCACATTGCCCGCACACTGCATTGATCTCGCCGACGACGCGCTTGCTCACGTGCACGCCCGACTCCGCGATTCCGACGAACTCGTGACCGAGCACGCCGCGATACTCGTTGTACCCGCGCGTGATCTCGATGTCAGTGTTGCAGATGCCAGCCAGCATCACGCGCACCAGCACTTCGCTATCTGCATCCGGGATTGGGCGATCGGTAAGCTGTAAGTGCTGATCGAAGAGGAGTGCGCGCATCTTGAAGCAGGACGACGATTTCCCGAATCGCTTTGATGTGCCTACTGTTTCGGAATACCCCACATAGGCTGACCGCGCGTCTGCAAGGCGTTCGCGCCGGAGTTGAACTCGCGCACGTATTCGCCGGCGAGCGCCGCGTCGCCGGATTTGCTCACGCCGACGTACCAATAGTGATTGTTGATGCAGCCCGCCGGACAATCGCCTTCGCCTTTCCAAAAGACGAGGTTCCACCCATCGGGTTGGTCAATCACCCAAATGTTCGTGGACGCGCCAATGCTATTCGGCGGTGACTGTTTGATGGATCGCAGTTCCGGAAATTTCTGTTGCGCGAGTGCGATGGCATCATCGGCGCGCGTCACATTTCCGCTTGCGGGGGTCGGTGCTGCGGTAGGGGCGTTCACGCTCGGCTGCGCTGCGGGCGGCGCATTCGTTGCGACGGGCCCGCACGCCGCGACGAGCAAGCACAAGATGATCCAAATGATTTTCATCGCGAACTCCTCTCACTCATTAGACGATGTGACGTGGAGGGACGTTCCTTTGTATCTTACCATAAGGGTTAGGGGCGGGCGAATGCGGCGGCGCTGAAGATATAACAACACGCTCACCGACCGTCACGCACGCGCGTGTCGTTCGTTATTTGCAGTAGCAGCAATTGTGTAGCGGTCAATCACATTTTGAACATCACTTCGGGTAGCGGGTAGCTGTGCTGTCCGTTGCGCCCAGCACGGCTGGGTTGCCACCCTTGATTCAAGTTATTCAATATCTCGTTTGACCAATACAGAAGTAGCAGCATTTGCATACGCCCTACACCCCTCCCTAAAACACAATCGCTCCGATGATGAATCGGAGCGATTGTGTTTTTCATATGGCGACTGCTTACGCCGTTGCCGCGCGTCCAGTCAGTCGGCGGAAAAAGTTGCCGATCTCGCCCGTCTCCCATGCGACCAGAATCTGCGCCGCGTTGAAGATGGAAGAGTACGTACCGCTCAACACGCCGATCATCAGCGTGATGACAAAGTTGCGAACGGTGATGCCGCCGAACAGCGCGAGCGCGAGCAGCGTCAGGAACACCGTCAACTGCGTGTTGATCGAGCGGTCGAGCGTTTGGACGACGCTGTGATTCACAACAGACTCGAACGGATCGCCACGCCGTCGTGCCGCGTTCTCGCGGATGCGGTCGAACACGACAATCGTATCGTGCACCGAGAAGCCAATGATCGTGAGCAGTGCTGTCAGGAACAGCGCGTCCACTTCCCAGTTGAACAGCACGCCGAAGATCGAAGCCAGCCCGACGACGACAGCCACATCGTGCAGCATCGCAATGATAGCGGCAATGCCGTAGCGATACGGCTTTGACACACGCCAGAACGCGAACGTGATATACGCGAGGATGCCGAGCGACGCGATTGCGACGGCGACGATGGCGTTGTTAGTCACTTCGCGGCTGACTTCGGGACCGACGGTTTCAAAACTCAGTTCCTGATACTTGCCGTATTTACCTTCGAGAACTTTCTCAATCGCGGTCTTCGCATCCTGAGAGATCTGCTTGCTGCGCACGACGACGGTATCGTTGTTCGCCACTTGCACGAGCGGTTCGCCTTCGACGTTCTGCGCCGCATACGCCGCCCGAACGTCCGGAATCTGGAGCGTCTTGCCGTTGAGTTCGGTGAAGCGCGCTTCGAGCAGTGAGCCGCTCGTGAACGCAATGGCTGGGCGCAAGCCGTTCGCAGCGAGCGATATGAGTCCGGGCACGATGATGAGCAGCGACAGTGCAAAATAGTAGTAGCGTTTAGAGACGATATTAATCATAAAACCTCAGCGAGCGGTAAACGTCGAACGGCGAACTGTCAATACTGTTCACCGTTCATCGTTGACTGTGATTATCGTTCCACCCGACCTTGAGCGCGTGTCGTGTCCACCGCGATGCTGCGCGGTTCCACGCCGAACCACCATGCGCTCGTTGCCAAATCGAGATCCATCACCAGTGTTAGCAAGTTGCGCGTGACGACGATGGCGGTAAACAGCGAGACCAGCACGCCAATGGCAAGCGTCAACGCGAAGCCCGCGACGATGCTCGCGCCTTGTGTGCTGCCCCACCAAAACAGAATCGCGCACGTAATGAGTGTTGAAGCGTTCGAGTCGCGGATGGATGGCCAGGCGCGCTCAAAGCCGGCGCGAATTGCCGCGCGGAGCGAGCGTCCGGCGCGCAACTCTTCCTTCATGCGCTCAAAGATGAGAATATTCGCGTCCACTGCGAGCCCAATCGAGAGTACGAAGCCCGCGATGCCGGCCAGTGTCAGTGTGACGGGCAGCAGTTTGAAGATGGCAAGCACAATACCGCCATACAGCAGCAGTGCCAGATTGGCCAGCAAGCCCGGCAAACGATAATACAGTAACATGAACAGAATGACCATGCTGATGCCGATGATACCCGCTACCAAACTCTTGTTGATCGAATCCTGTCCGAGCGTTGCACCAACCGTGCGCGACGACAGCACTTTAAGCGGTACCGGCAGCGCACCCGAACGAATTTGCACGGCGAGCGCGGTTGCCTCTTGACGCGAGAACTGACCAGTGATCTGGCCACTGCCGCCCGTGATTGGGTTCTGGATACGCGGAGACGAGATCACCCGCTTGTCGAGCACGATGGTCAAGTACTTGCCGACGTTTTTCGTGGTGAAGTCCCCAAAGATTGCGGCGCCATCGCTCGTGAGTTGAAACTGCACTAACGCCTCGCCCGTTTGCGAATTGAATCCGAGACTCGCGCTCGCCAATTGATTGCCGGTCAAAATCGTCTTGAAGGGACCCAGCGGCGTTTCCGTGGGGGTTACGGGTTGCGTGTTCGTCACACCGGAAGTGTTGGTCACGCCAGATGTGTTTGTGAACGTCGCGCGCGCCGTCGGCGTAAAGTCTGGCGTCGGGTTGAGCGTTGGCGCACTTGCGGGTGTGAGGGGCAAGACGGTACCAGTGATCGTCGGCGTGCCGGATAGTACCTCGGTTGGCGTGATTAACGCCGAGGTCGTGACGAGCGAGCCGGCCGGCAGCGATTGATTGCCGGTATCCACAAATTCGAGCAAGCCCGTTTCGCCAAACGTCTTGATGGCTAAATCCGGGTCTTGAATGCCCGGCAATTGCACGGCAATACGATCCACACCGACGGTTTGAATCAGCGGCTCGGTGACGCCGAGTCCATTGATGCGGTTTTGCACTTTCAGCACCGCGCCTTGCATGTCTTCAGCCGAGACCGTGCCGCCGCCGGGTGGCACGGCTTGCATCAGCACTTCGAGTCCGCCCTGCAAGTCTAAGCCCTCGACGATTTTGATGTCATGGCTTGGGCAATCCAGTGCCTGCCCGCAGACGGGCCGCCAGAACAGAAGGTTCTTCACCCATGCAGGGCGCGGCACATCCGGAGCATCAACCCACGCGACGATGGCGGCGAGCATTACGATCGCTACCAGTGCGGCGGGACTGCGTCGTCTCATACGTTCGTCCTCACAAAAAAAATTGGCGCGAACGCCAATCAAGGATTATAGCAGATAACGCTCAAAGCGCTGAATTGCAGGTTCCGATTTCAAAATTTGAGTAGCGTTCCGCAATTGCCGACACACGCGCGCAAGTCTTATTCCGATTGACACACGATTGCAAACCACTCGAACCCGACGTCACCGTAGCGCATCCGCGATGTGATTTGCCAGATTGCGCGCGACCACGCGGTCTTTGTCTTTGTCGGCGTTGAACGCGGCGTAGCCGAGCATGACGACTTTCGGGTTTTGAATGGCTGCGCTCACCACGCGCGCCAATTCGTCGAGCGTGGGCCCATTGGGCACGGGCAAGCTCGCCGTCGGAATGTCGTTCGGGTCGAGCACATCCCAATCCACGTGCACGTAAATGGCGTCCACGTGCTGCGCCAGTCGCTCGACCGCATCCTTGACCAGTTCAGGTTCAACATCAATCTGCTCGACCTCGTGCTCGTCAAGCAGTTGCTGTTCGAGCGGATCAACGTCGCGCAGTCCGACCATCACGATATCTTTCGGGTTGATCGGCGTGCGCAGACCGGATGTCGCGCGCACGCGTTCGAGACACAGACCGGCCGAGATCGCGGCCGGCATCCCGCCGAGCATACCGCTCAACGTGGTCTCGGGGGTGTTGAAGTCGGCGTGCGCGTCCATCCACACCAGGCCGATGCGCTGCGCGCCGCTCTGCTGCAAGCCCGCTAGTGCGCCGACGCTCGCCGTGCAATCCGACTCGAGCGTAAGCACAAAGTTTTTGTCGCGCCGCTCGTCGGCGATCAGCTTTGCAAGGTGCGCGTTGCCAACTCCGCTCTTGTGCCACGCGCCGTACTGCTTCTGCTCGGCGCTCGTCAGTTCTGCCGACGATGGCGTGCCGACGCGATGATCGCTTTCTATCAGTTGGTCAATCAATTCGGCGTTGAGAATGGCTTCGGGTCCGCGTGCTGCACCAGCCTCGCGCGAGCCGAGCTGCCATGGCAAGGTGACGATAGCGATGTTCATCAAATCTCCTACGGAGTTTGGAGATCGGAGACTGGGATAAAAGTCTCCAGTCTCTAATCTCCAGTCTGTAACGTCAACAGCGTGATCTCTGCCGGGCAATTGATGCGCACCGGCGGCATGGAGACGCCGACACCACGCGTCGTGTACACCCACATGCCGTTCGGCGCGCGATAAAGCCCCGCCGGATACTTGCGTCCCCAACTCGGCAGCAGCGGCGCACCGATACGCGGCAAGACGATTTGACCGCCATGCGTGTGGCCCGACAGTTGCAAAATGTAATTTTCGTTCGGCAGATAGTCGGCGAAGTCGGGTTCGTGCACGAGCAGAATCTTGATCGCCTCGCGCGGCACGTTGCGCACCGCTTGCTCGACGTTCGCTTTGCGGCGGCGTACATCGTCCACGCCGACAACATAAAACGCCGTGTCTTTGCGAACGATACGGCGCGATTCGTTGTGCAGCGGCGTGAATCCGACGCGGCGCAAGTCATGTTCGATCACTGCGGCATTCGTCCAGTAATCGTGGTTGCCGAACACGACGTGCACGCCCAGTGGCGCGCGCAGACCCGAGAGCGCGTCAGCGCACGCGCGCGAATACTTCACGTTGCGATCCACGAAGTCGCCGGTCAACGCGATCATTTCTGGGCGCAGTGCCATCGTCTGCTGGGCGACATCGCGCAGATGTTCCGCGTGCACGTGCCGCCCAACGTGGAAGTCGCTCAGGTGAGCGATGGTCATGCCACGTAAACCTTCCGGCAAGTTGACGACTGGCAATGTCACGCGCTCGACGACAGGCTCGTATTGCTGGGCACGGGGCCAGACCCGCGAGACGCTGTGTGTCACGACACTGAGCGTGCTCCAGAACAGTTTGCTCGAACGTGAGCGGCGCGGATATTGAATCGTCGTCACAGAAACATTCACATCCACGAATGACGCGAATCAGCGCGAACCAACATTTAGTAAGTTCAGCCAATTCCGCGCGATTCGTCGATCAACCTACTTTCCTCGTTTCGCTTCTGCCAACTCGAATGCGCGCTCTTCTTTGCGCACGCGCTCCCATTCGGGCACGTCGCCGTCCATTAGTTTGCGCAGTTCGACGATCTGGTCGCGCAGCAGCGCGGCTTTCTCGAATTCGAGATTCTGCGCGGCGCTCTTCATCTGCTTCTCCAGTTCTTTCACCATGCGCGCAGCCTCGTCGCGCGGCATTTCGGCCGAGACTTTGTATTCGGGTTTCGACTCGGCGACCATCTTCACGCGCTCGGTCAAATCGTGCACCGCTTTGACGATGCTCTGCGGCTTGATATTGTGTTCTGTGTTGTACATGACTTGCTTGGCGCGGCGGCGGTTGGTCTCCTCAATCGCGCGCCGCATCGAGTCGGTCATTTTGTCGGCGTACATGATGACTTGCCCGTTCACGTTGCGCGCGGCACGGCCGATCGTTTGAATCAGCGAGCCTTCGCTGCGCAGAAAGCCTTCCTTGTCCGCGTCGAGAATGGTCACGAGCGAGACCTCGGGCAGGTCGAGCCCTTCGCGCAGCAGGTTGATCCCGACGACGACATCGTATATGCCCAACCTTAAATCGCGTAGAATCTCGACGCGCTCGAACGTCTGCACTTCCGAATGCAAATAATGAACCTTGATGCCGAGCTCAGCCAGATAGTCCGACAAATCCTCTGCCATCTTCTTCGTCAGTGTGGTGACGAGCACGCGCTCGTGCCGCACGACGCGCTTGCGAATTTCGCCGACCAGATCATCCACCTGGCCCTTGATCGGACGCACGACCACTTCGGGGTCAATCAGTCCGGTCGGACGAATGATCTGCTCCACAAGTTGCTCTGATTTTTTGAACTCATAAGGACCCGGCGTGGCAGACACATACAACACTTGGTACACGCGCCCCTCGAACTCTTCGAACTTCAGGGGACGATTGTCGAGTGCGGACGGCAGGCGGAAGCCATAGTCCACCAGCACGTGCTTGCGCGATTGGTCGCCATTGTACATGCCGTGAATCTGCGGCACGGTCATGTGGCTTTCGTCAATGATCGTCAAGTAGTCGTCGGGAAAGTAGTCGAGCAGCGTCCAGCCCGCGCTGCCCGGCTCGCGCTGAGCGAGCGGGCGCGAGTAATTCTCGATGCCGGAGCAGTAGCCGATCTCGCGCATCATTTCGAGATCGTACTTCGTGCGCTGTTCGAGTCGCTGCGCTTCGAGCAACTTGTTCTGCGACTTGAGGTACGCGAGTTGCTCTTCGAGTTCCGCTTCGATGTCTTTAATGGCGACCAGCAACTTTTCTTGTGGCGTGATGAAATGCTTGGCCGGATAGATGTCCACCGCATCTTTCTCGACGATGATCTCGCCCGTGAGCGGATCAATCTCGACGATGCGCTCGATCTCGTCACCCCAAAACTCGACGCGGTATGCCAATTCTTCGTATGCGGGTTGAATCTCCAGCGTGTCGCCGCGCACGCGGAACTTGCCTCGCGTGAGCGTCATGTCGTTGCGCTCGTAGTGCACCTCGACCAGATGGCGCAAGATGTGTTCGCGGCGGCGCACCTCGCCTCGCCGCAGATTGATCACGACCTTGCCATAATCTTCGGGCGAGCCTAAGCCGTAGATGCACGACACCGACGAGACGATCACCACGTCGCGCCGCGAGAACAGCGCCGAAGTTGCCGCAAGACGCAGGCGATCAATCTCGTCGTTAATGCTGGCATCCTTCTCGATGTACAAGTCGTGCTGCGGCACATACGCTTCGGGCTGATAGTAGTCGTAATACGATACAAAGTATTCGACTGCGTTGTGCGGAAAGAATTCGCGGAACTCCGAATACAATTGCGCGGCGAGCGTCTTGTTGTGCGCGATGATGAGCGTCGGCTTCTGCACGACTTCGATCAGCTTAGCCATCACAAACGTCTTGCCTGTGCCCGTCGCGCCGAGCAGCGTCTGATGGCGAAAACCTTTCTGCGCAAAACCATCCACAATTTTCTCAATTGCCTGCGGCTGATCGCCGGTTGGTTTGAAGTCAGAGACAACTTTGAAATCGGGCATACAAACTCCGGGTGAAACGTATGAAGCGTGAGTGACTACTTTGTGGTCAGTGCGCTTTGCAGCGCCGCGCTTGTTTCTCTTGCACCTTGCGTTGCCGCGCTGCGCGCATCATCCAACGACTGCGCTCTAGTCAAAATGAAGCGCGCCCACGCGAGCGCGCGTGGCGCATTGCCCGTCAACTCTTTTTTAATTGCGCTGCCCTGTGCATCGCTCGCGCTCACGGCGGATTGAACTTGATCGTAGCCTGCGCGCGGTTGACTCCGCCACATGTCGAAGTCGCCGAGCAAGTCGCGCACCACTTGTTTCGCGTGATCGTCGCCAGCATCGTGCGCCAGCATCGCCCAGCCGTAAGGAAACACAGGCGTGCCAACGTCGGGCGCGGGTTGTGGCACGCGCTCGCCCGGCAGCACGCCCCGCTGATCGGATGGATCGCGCACCGTGCCGTCGCGGTCTTGATCGCCGTACCAGCGGCCGAATATCCCAACCAAAATGTTCGCAACGGCTTCGGCGTGCTGCTTCGCTTCGGCGATCGTCGTGGCTTGCTGCGCGGCGCGCATCTCATCGTCGGCCAGTTTCAGGTCGCGCTGCAAATTCGCGGCGGGTGTATTGTTTGTCATGCTTGCTGTCGGAGAAGCTATCGGGATGCGCGTCGGCGCAATGGCTGATGAAGTCGCCGTCGCGTTTGCGGCTGGCGCATTGGCCACGGCAGGGGTTGTGGGTGTGGCACAGGCAGTCACGCTAAACAATAACAGACACACAAACCAGATGCTTGGTATGAACTGCGTACGATTGACGTTCATCAATTGATTGTATGCTAAAAACAGAAGCGGAGACAAATTCATGTCTCCGCTTCTGTCGTCAGTGCATGTGGTCGTTAGCGACGTTGCAGTGCTGCTGCTGGGTTGTTCATGATGAGCGGCATGTAGTTGTTCGACAACCCAAAGAAGTTATAGACGCGACCCATCAGGTTGACGCGCGCGTTGGCGTCGGTGATGGCTTCGAACGGGAACGCGAGGAACATCAGCTTGTACTGCGTGCCTGTCGCCGGGCTGGCGTTCTCCAGTGTGACAGCGTCAATCTGATTGCTCGGCACGTCGCGGAACGCAGGCACGGCAGGGCTGAGCGGGGTTACCCAGTCGTTGAAGTCGTCCAGCCCAACCGCCGCGTTGTTCACCGTGAGCGTGCCCAATCCCGATGTGACCGTGTTGGTGGGCACGGCCGTGACGCCGGTCATGAAGATATCGTTCTGCGTTGCGCTGTTGAACGCGATGCGGGCGTAGTTGTTGATGAAGGAGGTAGCGCCGCCCGATTCGAGAATGTCCATACCACTCACGAACAACCGGCCTCCGTTGTCGAGGAACACTGCCAGCTTCTTCTCGTAGGGCACGAGCGGCGTCGGGTACGACTCGCCCGTGAACCAGACGATGACGCGGTGCGCTTTCAGATAGCCGGTCGGCGGCGAGCCTTTGGCGCGTATGTCCCAGATGTTATAGGGCTGACCTAGTGCGTTGAGCGTCGCCGTGTAGTAGCCCTGCACGTTAGGTGCGTTGTTGTCGCCATCCACTAGCAGTACCAGATAGCCGACCGCGATTGTGGTGATGCTCGCCGTGCCGCTCACCGATGGGTCAACAGCCGAAGCAGCGCGGATGATCGCGGTGTCTGTCATGCCGTTGGTCGCACCGGGGGCGACGGTCACGCGCACGACGATGTTCGTGTTTTCGCCGGGTGCGAGGTTGGCTGTGCGAGTGATCGGCGTCGTGTTGGTCGCATCAAAGAACGCAACGGGCCAGCTGTTGCCCGAGGCGGACAGATCGTATGCATCGGTGTTGTAGCTGATGTTCAGAACGTTGAGCGTGTAGCTGATCGTCTGACCCGGGCGCGCGCCGTCGGTCTGGCTGGGCGGCGTCAATACGACAGCCAGATGGGGCGCGATGGTGACGACGAGCGGGCTGCCATTCGCGCCAACGCCTTGCGCCGATGAGACCTTGATGCCGTCGTCTATGATCTTGTCGCCGGTGATCAAGTCAGCCGACGTGCTGACGACCATTGTGACCGTGATCAAGCCGGGCTGGATGGCACCGGTTGACGGCGTGATGACGGTCGGCATGGGGATCGCAGGCAGCGAGTTCCACACGACGCTGCTGCCGACGAGTGTGCCGCCGTTGCTGGCTGCGACGAAGGTGGTATTGGCCGGAACCGGATCGGTGATGATCACACCGCTCGCGGGTGCGTTGCCGAAGTTCTTGACCGTGATTGTGTACGTCAACAACTGGCTCGGGCCAAGCGGTGTAGTTGACGCGCTCTTGCGAACTGTCAAGGCGGGCACCGTTGTGGCCGCGTCGCTCAACGTCCATGCGCCGCGACCGTGCGTGCCGACCGCAATCTGGCGTGTGAAGGGATTTAGGTCGAGCTGCCAGATCGTCACAATCGGGAAGCCGGTGCCGAGCGGCACCCACGTGAAGCCGCCGTTAGTCGTCATCAAAGGACCGACATCGGTGCCCACGTAAATTGTGTTCGGATCGCTCGCGTCCACCGCGACGGAGTTCACGGGCGAGTCAGGCAGGTTGCTGCTGATGTCGGTGAAGCTCAGACCGCCGTTCGTGGTCTTGAAGATGTGGCCGGGTGTGCTAGGCGTGGCTGCGTTGAAGCCGCCGTATGCGATGTACGCCACGCGGTAGTTGGAGCGATCCACTGCGATGGAGGTCACCGGGCGGATTGGGAGCGTCGTCGTGCTCACGCGTGTCCACGTGGGCGAGTTGCTGTAAACATTCGAGCCGACCCACACCGGGCCGTCGTCGGTACCGACCCACAGGAAGTCGCCGCCGAACGTCGTGCCGAGCGCACTGATCAAGCAGCCGCGCGCGCCGTTCGGCGCGGCGCCGCTGCAACCTGTGGTCAGGTCGGGGCTGATTGCCCGCCACAGATCGCCACGGTTGTCCGTGCGATAGACGCGATAGGTGCCGAGGAACAGACGATTGGTCTGGTCGGGGTCCATCGCGAACGGTACATAGAATTCGGCGCGGTCGCTGGTGTTGATGCCGTTGCGAATGGAGGTGTTCGACTGACCGCCGAGCGGGCCACTAAGCATGCCGTTCGTGAAACGGTATGGGCTGATGCCGAAGTAGGTGCCATACACAAAGAGCGGATCGTATGGATCAACCAGCACTTGTCCGCCGTCGCCGCTGGCGTAGTCAAACCATGACTGACTAACGCTGGATTTGCGCAGTGTGCCGTTGTCCTGCGTCCCGCCATACAAGCGTGCAGCGATGCTCGGATTCTGCGCCATGCTGGAGAACTGTGTGATCTGCAGATTCGTGCGGGCGTTCACGGCCCCGTTCGCAGGATTGACGTCGCCGTTCAAGTCCTGCCAACTCGTCGCCGTGATGGGGTCACTGGGGTTCGTGCGGCCGCCGCGATTCGCCGAAGACCACACGCCGCCGTCGTTGCCGACAATGACGATGTTCGGCGAGTCTTTGCGAATCGCAACGGCATGGAAATCGGGATGCAGACCGTAGCCGATGTCCCTCCACGTCGCGCCGCCGTCCATCGAGCGGAAGATGCCGCCACTCGTGTCTGCGAAGCCGGCGTCATCAGGCCCGTAGCGCCACTGGCCCGCGACGTAGATGATGTTGGCGTCGGTGGGATCCGGCTCGATCACGTTGTCGTAGAAGCACTGCGTTGCGCAATAGTCTTGTACAATGGCGGTGTTGGTCTGCGCCCAACTATTAGCGTCATTGGTGGTCTTCCAGACGGTTGCGGGATGATATGCACCGCCGCTATCCACGTAGTCGAAACCCGTGTACAGCGTTGCGGATACCGCAGCTGACGGATGCGAGATGCCGAGATTCAAGCGTGACGGCACAGCGCCGTAGTATGGGGTGACTGGCAAGCCGTTCATCGCGCTGAACCAGTTCACGCCCCCATCTACTGTCTTGGAGATACCTACACCCAGCGCCGACGCGTAGAGCACATTCGGCTGCAACGGGTCCATCACGATGTCCGTCGCGCCGCCGAACGTTGTGCCCTGTGCGCCCGTCTTCAGCCGCAGCGTCCAATTCACGCCGCCGTCGTTGGATTCCCACACGCCGAAGAACGTCGGGAATGGCGGTGAGACACGGCGCGCGCCGCCGCGACCACGCAGGGTGGCCGCATATAGGTGATTCGGGTTGGTCGGGTCTACGGCCAGCTTGGAGATCGAGACGCCCTGGAAGTATGTGCCGCTGACGTGCGAGAATGTGTTGCCGCCGTCGGTTGACTTCAAGACGCCGTTGCCGAAATAACTATCGCCCGACAGCGCGCCTTCGCCCGTGCCGACATACACGATGTCTTCGTTCGATGGCGCGAGCGCAACAGCGCCGACGGCGAGCGATGCCAACTGATCAGTTTTTGGTGTCCAGACTGACGTCAGCGTTGACGAAATCCACAAGCCGCCCTGCGCTGCGCCGAGGTAGATCGTGTACGGTGCGGTCGAGCGGACGGCCAGTGCGCCGATGCGGCCGGACACCGCATGGAGTATCGAATACGAACGATCATATTGCACGATCGGGTTCGGGCCAGCGGCTGCCCACGCGCCGCCGAACACCGAGGGCGTGACGCCGTTCATTTGCGTTTTCAAGTTTTGGAAGTTATCGGCAGCGTTGGCGCGAGCGACCGCGGCTTCGGGCACGCTGAAGTTTGGATTGCCTGCGGTGCGGCGCGAGTAAAACCAATCCTCGCGCTCGAAGACTAAGTCTGCCTCTGCTTCAGTCTCGCGGTGCTTCGGCTTCTTCAACTCCGGTTTGTCCGGATCGGACAACGGATCGAGTGGTGTCGAGCGTGGTGCGTCAGTAGTGCGTTGCGCGAGCGCTGCACTGCTGATGAACTGCGGCGCGAACAGCGCGAAGACGACTACGACGACGATGAGGCGATAGAGAAGCGAGTCATGTTTCATGAATTGAACCCCTCCCTCATACAGAAATAAAAATCGCCCACACGAATTAAGATCGGCAAGCGACAACTAGATCAATGCGGCGCTCTGCATTTGCTGCATGCAGAGGTGCTTTTGGTGGCAAGCCATGAGATAGTAAAGCCGCGCATCATTGCTCCTTTCTACTAAGCTCACGTTAAATCGGCATAAGACTATCCTGAAGCCACGCGATTATAGCATCTTTGATGATGTTGTCAAGGCGCTCTCGAATTTCAAAATTTGCGCACGGCATGAGCGCCACGACGGTCATCGGGCGCTCATGCCGTGCGGCTACTGGCAAGCGGATTCATTCAGCGCGAATACTCCGACTTTGTCCTGACGATAGAGCGTCGTGAACGCCGACGAGCGCTCGAGTTCGCCCAGGTGCAGCATCGGCTCCGGCGGCGGGATGCCGCTGTGTCCTTGCTCCTCACCGACATAGACATGTGTGATGCCATCGCGACACAACAACTCAATCCCCTCGCGCGAGGTCACGCCCACTTTGCGCAATTGCGTGACGAGTCCCACCACCCAATCGTTGTAACGCGAATCGTTCGGTCGTTCAAACAATAATGGATATTGTGGCGGCATGGTGTTGCGGCGATGGGCGAGCAACGGCAGCCACCATCCCCCATCTGAGCCGACCACCGACACGCCACTAAAGATCAAAAACCCGTCTACTAGAAACTGCGCATCGCGCGCCACATTCGCCTCGATCCACTGCATCGCGCGCTCGTCCGCAGGCGCAAGGATGCGCTCGTCAGGATTGATCACGCTCAGTTGCTGCCACGCGCCCAACAGCGCGAACACACTCAACGCCATTAACGCGCCAACCAGCGTCATGCGATTCGACTGCGACGCGATAGCCAGCAGCCGATCTATGCCACTGCCCACCAACACCCCAACCGGCATGTACAAACTGATGATGATCGCAAAGCCCTGCAAGTTGTTCGCGCCCGGCAGCCGCAGCAGACTGGAGGCGGGCAGCAGCACGATGCCGCTGCACCATAGCGCGACGATCAACACCGCGCGCTCGCGCCGCCACAGCGCCCACAGCGTGACGAGCGATGCGGCCAGAACGAGCGGCAGCGGCACGTACTGACCGAGTGATGTGAAGATTTGATACTCGTTGATCACGCCCTCTAGGGTCGTGCCTTGCGTCACGCTATTCGCGACGTAGGTGGCCAGATTCCCGCCGCGAATGTGCAGTAGCCACGGCAGAATCATGAGCAGCGCGAGTGCGCCAGCGCAACCCAACAAGCATAGCGATCGGACCGGCGAGTGCCGCTGCTGTAATGTCGTCATAACGTGCGCACTGCTGCGAACAAGAACGAACAGCAGTATGTAATGGGAACTTCCATAATAAGAGAGAAATGTGCCGGCGAAGCTTATGCTCGTGAGCACGATCAGTCCCACTCTTGGGTGACTTTCGCCATCAAACATGCACCACACGAGCCAGCACGCAACCGGCACCCATGCCTGCCCCAGCAATTGCGGATAGCGACCCCAGTTGACGTACTCGTTCGGCATCGGTGACAGCAATCCGGCGATTAGCAGCGCCCCCACACCCGCCCAGCTATTTCGACTTACCCGCTCGGCCAGCAGCGACAATGTGAGAATGGCGATGACGTTGATCCATTGCCCCACAAGCAGCATCGCGTCTAGCAATGAAGCGTGCGTCAGCCAAGCGAAGACCGCCACCGCGCTATGAAAGCCATAGTGCACGGTGAGTGTGCTGTAAGGCGCATACGGCTGCCACGAGTCGAACAGCCCGCCATGATCAAGAAGTAACTGTGCAATGACCGCGTGCTGCACCGAGTCGCCCAGCATGGGCGCATCCACCGCGCGCAAGATGAACAGCCGTACCGACAATAACAGCACTGCCAGACACCACCATGTTAGGTTGGCCCAGTGGAATGGAGGACGCACTAGCCTCGTCGCAGCGCGATGCGTCAGCGCGCGCCATGCTAACGCACATAGGCTGAGCCCGACGGGCAGCACGACCGCGAGCACACCCAATGACACGCCGACCAGTTGCGCCCACAATAGCACGATCGGATATACACCCAGGCTCAGCGCCGCCGCCAGCATAATCCGCACGCGCCACGAGGCGAGCGGCAACCAATACGTTTGCAGTGCTAGCCCCGGCATGACGAACACGATGACAAAAGCGAAAGTTGTGAAGACGCTCTGCGCCACATACGCTACTAGGTCGAGCGCGACCCAGTGCAGACTGTAGCTGGCGCGGAAGGCGAGCTGTGCATCTTGCGCGCGCTGATTGAGGTAAAGAGCGCCGTCGCGATAGGCGCTGTTGGGCAGCTGGGTGCTGTGCAGCAGAGCGGTTGCGGGCAATTTCGCCTCGACGAAGAAGTAATACGACTGATCGTGAGACTCCGGGAGCGGTTCAAATGCGAAGCGATACCACGCAGACTGTGCGGGCGTGTGAAGGTTGAGCGTCGCGAGGCGCACGTCTGGCATGTCGAGCGTCGCGGCTCGGCGTAGATGCAACGTTAATTGTATATCGGCGACCTCGCCATCAGCTGAGAGATACAGCTCGATGCTTTGCAAGCCTGCGTGCCGCGCGACAAAGGATTGCCCGATCGTACCATCGGCGGGCACACGGATATTTGTGGTACCATTCGGCGCGAGCGTGTCCGAAATGTTCGCGTCGCAAGCAGCCAAAGTCAATAGCAATATTCCACACAGGCACACACGCAGTTTAATCATTCACCACTCGATAGACCTTAGCAGCGCCGCGCAACGGCTTGAATTTCAATGGCTACGCCACAACAGAGCATCCGCGAAGCATGTCGCTCCACGCGGCGCGTTGAGTTGTTTCATCGGAGATTCGGCGGCGCTGTCCAGGCTTCACAGCAACTCGACCTCGCCGACCCATGGACCAAGCAAATATGTAGAGGGCCGTGCACGTGGACTACAACTTGATCACGCGCAGCGTCCACGTCGTCGCCGCGCTGCACTCGGCGATAAAGTTCACGCGCACAGTACCCGCCCAACCGTATCCGTTGAAGTTGCCATCGTACTCGCCTGTTTCCGAATCTATTTTCTTGAAATTGTAGCCGGCTTGCGGCATCTGCGCTTGTAGAAACTGAATGGACTGGTCGAATGTCATCGGTGCGATGCCGACGACCAAATACTGTTCGTGGTCTGGGATGGTGACGATGTTGGTGAGTTTGTACCATTCAATGCCCGGGGCCAGCGGCAACTTTTGCGGAAACGCGCGCGGCACGGTGATAGGTTTTTCGACGACGGGCGCGCAGTCGGGCCGACCCGTCGTGGCTTGCGCGCTCGGCGTAGGCGTGGCGACAATGATGGCGACCGCTGTTGGTGCACGCTCGCTTGGCAGAGGATTGGGGGCTGGGATCGGCGCGCTGCTCGCGCAGGCGCTGAGTGACAGCAGGCACACGATGATGCTGCAAAAATAGAATTTGGTCATAAATGAATTCGCGCGGCATTATCTCACGACGTTGCACACAAGTCAAAAGTATTGCCGCTGTCCTCGGGTGCGATTGCATCGTCAGTGGTCAGATGCGCCATCCGATGCGCGCAACGCAAATAAAAAAATCGCCTCACATATTTCCTGCGAGGCGATTTGCGTTTGGCTGTAAAGTTGATTACGGTGTTACTTGGCTGATGCGTGTTGACCAATTGCCGAGCGCGCCGCGCGCGCCGGGTCCATGATTCGCGCCACCGCACGTACCAAGCAGGTTATCGCCAGTTCCGCCCGCGAAGAACGGTCCACCCCATGCGATATACGAGCATGCCTGCGCGATATACTCGCTGGCAATCCAGACCGAGTTGCCATCCACCGCTGCAGCACCATAGTCACCCCAGCGTGTGCGCGGCGGGTTGCCAACCTGCGCCTTATAGCTGCTGAACCCGTCGTCCTGCGCGGCGCCCAAGGCAACGTCGTTCCACGCGCTCACACCGACGATCGCATCAATCGCCGCGTACGCCGCGCTTGGGTTGGTCGTATTGCCGGTGTCGGTGATTGCCATCACGCCGCGCCCACTCGCAGTGACACCGATCGCCGGGTAGGTGAAGTCATGACCAGCTGCCGCGAGGTAGCCCTGGAGGGCAACCTTCGCCGCCAGCGAGCCAGTCGAAACGTCCGGCTTGACGATGAACCACTCAATTCCGGCGCGGTTCGCAGCAGGACTGCCGACTGTTACAGCCGTGTCAAGCGCGCCCCACAGTTTGCCATTGGCATACATCACCTGCTGCATGCGCGTGTCGTTCGAGTCAGGCCGCGAAATTACTTCGTTATGCGCTGGTTGCACGCCGAACAGCAGCCGCCAGCAGCCAGTCTGACCGTTGAACAGCAGCGTCGTCGTATCGTTGATGCAGTAGCCCAGCGGCGTATCTGTCGTTGCGAGTGTCCCCGAGCCGGGCTGCTGCTGTTTGGGCGGGATCCCGTACTGCCCAACCGTCAGGACTTTGTTGGTCAAGTTGAGCGCGGGTGACGCCGTGTTCAGTGACGAGGTGTTGCTCAGCGCCCAGACCACTAGGTTGGTCGAGGAGCCAGTGAAAGCCGCTCCCGAAGCTTCGTCGCCCGCGTTCGAGCTCAGGAAATACTCAGTGCCGCCCGCATTAAGATCGAACGAGTTGGTGCCCGGCGATTGAGCGGGCCATACTGTGAATCCAGGCTCCGTTTGTGCCACGGGCGACGTTGCATTCACCATGCCAGTCGTATCAATATGCACCATGGTCACACTCGCCGCACCGGCGGCAAGTTGCGCCTTTGAGAAGGCATAGATCTGAGCACCATCGAAGGAGCCGGGCCCCCACGGGTACGCGTTCGTCGTGATGTAGAACCCGTTCGCGTCTGCCCCGATGTGTGGGTAATCGCCCAGGCAAGGGCAGGGACCGCCAGTAGTACCAGGTGAGCCATCGGCAGTTACGTCCACGCGATAGATATTCAAAAGTCCTGTCGGATTAGCCGTCCTGCTGACCGCGATGTCGAGGTGATTGACAAGCGTGAACGAACCATTCGGATTCGTGTTCAGCGTGAGGACCACGACAAAGAAGCGCTGTGTCGCCACGTCATAAAGGCATGTCGGGTCGGTGACAAACGGTCCGCGCACGCCTGTCGAGCGGTTGATCGCCGGCGCGTAACCGTAAAACGAGTTCAGATCAACGGCGTGGTTCACATTCCTCGGAAAGCCAGCGACGATGTTTGTAGAGGTGTTGTCGGGTAGCACCGACTGTCCAGACGTGTTGAACACGTTGAGGACGTCGTTCACAGCTTCGAGTACATAGCCGTTGCCGACGCACAGCGCCTGATCTGGCGGCTCGACGGAGAACTGGTTGCCGCCGCGCGCGTAGCGCTGCTGATAGAAGTTCAAACCCTCGTAGCTAGTGTTGACGGTCGGGTTTGATTTCGCCTTCTGGCCGCTATTTACGGAGACGCCGTTGCCCGTGCCCTTCGAGAGGCTGCGGTTAACGATTATTCCGCCATAGGGGGCTAGTCCAGCTTCCGCGTCCATTTGGCCCGCGAACTCAACTTGCGTGACATCGCCAGATCCCGAAGGCGTGAAACCGCCGGTCTGCGGAGATGAGGTACCACTAATCGCGATAGAGCGTGTGCCGCCATCTGCAAGTGTGGTCTTGACGGAGACTGCACTCCCCACGAGCGCGAGCATCAGCGCAAGCGAAAGGAGCGGCAGGTACTTCAGAGCATTTCGTTTTTGCATTATTCTCCTCTTGGAAAATTCTTGGTGTTACGACTCTGGAATACGGACACTATACCTAATCTTACGAAAGAGAAATTGATTATTGAGGAGCACCTCCGCATCGAATAGTCTCAAGCACGATTATGGCATGAACGCAGAGATTTGTACGCAGGTCGTGCAAAGTCGAGCCCGTACAATTTCCGACCAAGGCCTTGTCAAATTAGGACTTTGGTCCTTTAGCCAGAGTCGGAGCATTTGACCTGGATGGCACTTGTGATGTCGAGTGTGCGCAGTGCTGGTTGTGTTCGATGGCCTCAGGTTATAATTCTTTGTTTCAATGCCTACTCTCAAACTGCTCCTCTTCCACCAGCGCGGCGTCGGCGTGCTGCTATTCAATTACTTTTTGATGAACGCCGGCTTTTACTTGCTCATTCCATTCGTCGCCTTGCACGGCACTCGCGATCTTGGATTGAGTGCGGCTGCGGCGGGACTTGTGCTGGCTGTGCGGCAATTCATTCAGCAAGGGCTGACAATCTTTGGCGGCGCATTAGGAGACCGCATCGGCTATCGCCCGACGCTCGCGTTGGGCGTGCTCATTCGCGCATTCGGGTTCGCGGCATTTGCATTCGCGCGCGACTTGCCGAGCCTGATCTTTGCGGCGGCGCTGGCGGCGTTCGGCGGGGTGTTCTTCGAGTCCACGAGCAAAGCCGCGTTGGCTGCGCTCACGCCGAGCGAGCATCGCGCGGCCGGCTTCTCGTTATACGGCGTTGCCAGTCGGCTGGGCAGCGCAGTCGGGCCGGCGCTGGGCGTACTTCTATTGCAAATTGATTTTGCCCTCGTCGGTCTCGTCGCCGCATTGCTGTACGTTGCGTGCTTCGCGTCGTTCATGCTGTTGATGCCCGCCGTCGCCGCGCCGCGCGCGACGAGCGCGACACTCCACCCCTCGCTCGCGCAGACGTTTACGCTTGCACTGCGCGACCGACGACTGGTGTGGTTCGTCGCTTTGAACGCGGGTTACTGGTTCCTGTTCACACAATTCACGATCACACTGCCGCTCTATTCGTATCGAGTCTTCGGCGGACTTGAAGCGGTAAGCGGCTATTACGTCGTGAACTCACTGCCCGCCGTCTTCTTGCAATATCCATTGCTGCAGCGATTGAATCGGCATTGGAGTGCGTCGCTCATAATGCTCGTCGGCATGGCGTTTATCGCGCTCGGAATCGGCACGATTGGGCTGTGGTCGCTGCCACTATTGGTGATCGCATCGGCAAGCGTTTATGCGTTCGGCGATTTGCTATATCAGCCGACGCAGCAGACCGTCATCTCGGACATGGCGCGGCCCGAAGTACTCGGTGCGTATTTTGGCTTCGCATCGTTCGCGCTCGCCATCGGGGGCGGCTTTGGGAACTTGTTCGGTGGCGCGCTGTTCGATCTCGCGCTTGCCAATGGCATCCCGCAACTGCTGTGGTATGGTTATGGTATGATGGGCGTACTGCTCGTGATCGGATTGGCGTTGTGGTCGCGAGCCAACTTCGCGGCAACGACCTTGTCTGCGTTCGAACTCAGTGCGGCGAGCCAGACGGATCAATGATCGGCCAGTTGGATCGCCATTGTTTCGAGTTCGGATTTTGCATATACTAATCTCCGATGTCCGACCTCGACCCGCAGGCAATCGCCAACATCCACAAGGCGCAAACGGTGCGTGGCATCCCGCCGACGCAGCCGCTCATTCCTTTCGCGAGCATCGGCGCGTTGCTGTCCGAGCGCGCGCGCCATCACCCCGACAAAATATTTCTGATTCACTACGACGAGCGTGGTGCGCGTAGGCAGTTCACCTATCGAGCATTTGCAACGCTGGTCAATCAGACTGCGAACTATCTGCAACATGATTTGCACGTGCAGCGCGGCGAGCGCATCGCCACCATCGCGCACAATCACGTTGACGTGCTGCTTGTGTATTTCGCGGCGTGGCAGATCGGCGCAACGGTTGTGCCGCAGAACGTAGCCGAAGACGATCAGCGCATCGCGTTCATCGTGCGCGACTCGCAAGCGCGTGTCGTCTTCGTCATGCCAGACTACCAAGCACGCGCACAACGTATCTTGCAAGATACTCTAATGGGCGCATACGTCGTCGAGCTATCGGAGTCATGGCACGCGCGACTAGAAGACCAACCAGCCATCCACTCATCCGAGCAAGCAGCTCGCGACGACGAATGCCTGCTGGTTTACACGTCGGGCACGACGGGCGCGCCGAAGGGCGTCGTGCTGACGCAATACAACTTGCTGGTGGATGCATGGGCGCAGAACGAGTGGGATCAACTTACGGACAATGATCGCTTGATGTGCGTGCTGCCGATCCATCACGTCAACGGCATCGTCGTCACGCATATCGCGCCGCTCGTCGCGGGTGCCAGCATCGTGCTGACCCGCCAGTTTCAATCGTCGCTGTTCTGGAAACGCATCGCGGATGAAGGCGTGAGCGTCAGCAGTGTCGTGCCGACGCTTTTGCAATTCTTGTTGGACGCCGATGAAGACATCGCCCAGTATGATCTCTCGCGTCTGCGCTATTTGATCTGCGGCGCGGGCACGCTCAGCGTTGCGCTCGCGCAAAAATTTGAGCAACGTTTCGGCGCGTGCGGAGCTCGGATCATTCACGGCTACGGCTTGTCCGAGGTCACGGCGTATGCCTGCCACCTGCCCGTTGACCTCAGCGAGGACGAGCATCAGCGCTGGCTGACCGACTTTGGCTACCCGTCCATCGGCTGTCCATTCGTCGTGAACGAGATGAGCATCTTCGACGCGAACGGCGAAGGCAGAGAATTAAATGAAGGCGAACGCGGCGAGATTGCACTGCGCGGGCACAACGTCATGAAGTGTTACTTCGAGCGGCCCGATGCCAACCGCGAGACGTTTCAGTACGGCTGGTTCCGCTCCGGCGACGAAGGCTTCTTCAAGCGCGATGCGCGCGGGCGCAAATTCTTTTTTATCACGGGGCGCTTGAAAGAATTGATCAATCGCGGTGGCGTGAAGTTCTCGCCATTTGAAATTGAAGAAGTGCTTTTAGAAATTCCCGGCGTGCGAGTCGGACTCGCTATCGCGTTCGAGAACAAGTATTATGGAGAAGAGGTCGGAGCGTACATTGTGCCCGAAGTCGGCATGCATTTGAGCAGTGAGCGTATGCTAGACTACTGCCGAGTGCGCCTCGGTTTCGAGAAGTCGCCGAAAGTCGTCGTGTTCGGCAAAGAGGTGCCCGTGACGGCGACGGGCAAGTATCAGCGTCTCAAGTTGAGGCCACTGTTCGAGCAGTGGAGTGAGACGCAGTTCCGTCTGCATTCGCCCGCGCATTAATGGAGCAGCACAGGGCAGTCATCTCAATGTTCTAACAGAGACACCACAGACCACACAGCCTCGTCAAATACGGGGAAGAAGAAGCGGTCCTGTCAGTTCCCGGAGGGTGAGTTACTTGAAGGCGCTCTCAAGGCGAACAAGATGAAATTGGTGCAGGCATGGATTGAAATTCATCGAGAAGAACTAATGGCTGATTGGGAGTTGGCGAGTCAAGGTCAATCCATCTTTAAAATCGATCCGCTCAGATAGGACGCAATGGTGAATCCCAGAGTTAAAGCAGTACAGCCGAGCGATGATTACACATTGTCGCTCGAATTTACCAATGGCGAGATCCAATGTTTTGACTTGAAGCCATATTTACATATGGGCATTTTTCAATAATTGAAAGACCCCGGCGTGTTTAATTCAGTCAAACCGTTTCTCGGCAGCGTTCAATGGCAGAATGGACAAGATTTGTACCCCGATACGCTGTATGAGCAAAGTACGCCAGCCATAAGCAAGATCGATTACAGTACCGGTGACTGTTCAAAGTTTGGTGAAAGTCCGATGAACCTACTGCCTGTAGTGTTCGCGCCCGTGAACACTCTACTACAGTTTGTGGCAAAAATGGGTTTCACCAACGATTGAACAGTCACCAGTACCGCAACCCGTTGACAGTCTCACCTGTAATCTGCAATGATGTCCATTCAACTCGCCGAATTCACCTTGCCCGACTTTGGCTTGCCCATCGTCGAGTCGTTCACTCCGAAAGACGAACACGACGCACGCATTGCAGCAACGCGCGAACGGATGCACCGCGACGAACTCGATGCGCTGCTAATCTACGGCGACCGCGAGCATTTTGCGAATCTTGCGTACCTCAGCGGTTACGATCCGCACTTCGAGGAATCGCTGTGCGTGCTCACGCGCGACGGCACACCGACACTCTTCGTCGGCAACGAGGGACTCGGCTACGCGCGCCTCAGTCTCGTTGAACTCAACGTCGTGCATATTTGTGTGCAAAGTTTGAAATCTGAAATCTTAAATCTACAATGAAATTGGCTTTCTTCGGACACAAACCCCGCCTCGGCGAAAAGGGCGGCGGCTTATTCAGTTACTCATCAGAGATTTTGCGTGGACTGCGGGCGAACGACATGGATGTGGTGTTCCTGTATCACGGGCCCAAGACGCGCAAGCGCCGCGAAATAAAAGAAGTGCAGATCGGCTCATTGAACTTGTTCAACAAGGACGTAATCTCAGAGCCGTTCGCGCAGCGCGTGATTGAGGACACGTTGCGCGCCGAACGGCCCGATGTGGCGCACGCTTCACTCTCGTTCTCGCTGTTCTCGCGCTTCGACTTCACGCTGCCCGACATCTGTCACGACTTCGGCGTGCCCATCATCGCCACCGTGCACTTCCCGTATGATCGCCGCGCGACGTTTTGGGGCAGCGCGTCGCGCAGTCTGTATCGGCTGTACGCCACGCCGCTCTCGCATTATGACGGCGTGATCATTTTTTCGGAAGAGCAGAAGGCATTGTTGATTGACTATGGCGTGCCCGCCGAGCGCTTGCATGTGATCCCCAACGGCGTGGACACGCGCAAGTATGCTCCGAGTGTTTCGACATATAAGCACGAGATCCATGCGCAGCACCTCATCACGTACATGGGGCGCGTTGATCCCGAAAAGAACGTTGGCGACTTATTGAAAGTCTTCGCCGATTTGAACGTGCCGCCCACCTATCGGCTGGTCGTCGTCGGCGACGGCACCGAGTGCGAGCGGCTGCGCGAACGTTACGAGAATCATCCGCAGATTATCTTCACGGGCTGGATCGCGTCCGACGAGCAGCGCATCCGCATCCTGCGAGACACCGACATTTTCGTGCTGCCCTCCGACGTGGAAGGACTATCGCTCGCCCTGCTCGAAGGCATGGCGTGTGGCTGTGCAGTCGTCGCCACCGACGCCGGCGCAGACGGCGAGGCGCTTGAGCACACCGGCATTTTGATTGATCCTGAATCGTTGCAGCCGCAGTTGCGGCTCGCACTGGAATTACTCATCACGCATCCTGATTGGGCGCGCACACTCGGCGCAAGCGCGCGCGAGCGCGTGCTAAAACATTATTCACTCGACGAGAATATTCGCCGATTGCTGCAACTCTATCAGCACTTGTCGCCGACCAACGGCAGGAGCGCCGCATGATTCCTCTGCGCGACATCAATCCAACGCGCACGTTTCCATTCTTCACGATCCTCATCATCGTCGCTAATGTAGCCGTCTTCCTGTACGAGTTGTCGCTCGGACGGCGGCTCGATGTGTTCATCAATACCTACGGCACCGTGCCGTGTGAAATCACCACCGTGTGCGGCATCCCGGCGCAGCTCAACATTCCGGTGTGGGCGACGATCTTCACGGCGATGTTCATGCATGGCGGCTGGCTGCACATCATTGGCAACATGCTGTACTTTTGGATTTTCGGCAATAACATCGAAGACCGTTTCGGCCACGTAAAATTTTTGGCGATCTATTTGGTGTGGGGCGTGCTCGCCGCGTTCACACAAATCTTCGTGGACCCGGCTTCGCGCATTCCCGCCGTCGGCGCGAGCGGTGCGATTGCGGGCGTGCTCGGCGCATATCTCGTCATGTTCCCGCGCGCGCAAGTGGACTCATTGCTGACGCTCGGCATTTTCATCACGACCGTACGCCTGCCCGCGCTGTTCGTGATCGGCTTCTGGATCGTTCTGCAATTTTTTAGCGGCTTCCTCTCGCTCGGTGTCGCGCATACGCAAGCGGACGCAGGTGGCGTAGCATACTTCGCGCATATCGGCGGTGCGGTGGCGGGACTCATCGCGGGTCTGATCTATCGCGCACTCAATCCGCAGCGTGCCGTCGTGCCCGATTATACGGTGCGGCGGTGAACACGTCGTTAATGGTGGCGTCGAGTGCGAAATTGGTAATGTGGCTCACGCAACTTACGTCTTTGTGTTCTTCGCGTGAGCCATTCGATAGGTAATGACCTCTCCACTGTTGGGCCAACTCCAAAGCCTCGACAGCAACACGGATCGCGCACGCGAGCGCGTCGCCGAGATCGAGCGATTGCTTGCCGACCACGCCGCTCTCAACACTGCCGAAGCGAACGCGCGCGCCGCGCACGACATTGCGAACGAGCGACGCGCTCAGGTGCGCGACCGCGAGTTGGAATTGAAGACGCTGGAAACACGCATCGCCGACCTCGACCAAAAACTCTATAGCGGACGCATCCGCAACGCGAAAGAGTTGGAAGGCTTTGAGCGCGAGTCGCGCATGTTCAAGCAGAATCGAGACAAGTTAGAAGGGATAGTGCTCGGGCTGATGGATGCGTCGGACGGTTCCGAGCGCGAGGCACAAGTAGTGTTGCAGACACTCGAATCTGTGCGTGGGACTCGCGCGCAGTCCGAGCTGCAGTGGCAGCACGAACTGGACGAACTGCGCGCGCAAGTATCTCAATGGGAGCGCACACGCGATAACCTGAGCGCGGAAATCTCCGACGACGACTTGCGTGTATACGACCGCGTACGAAAGCGCAACGCGACGGCGGTCGTGCCGGTGCGCGGGCAGCACTGCGGCGCGTGCAGCATCAACGTCTCGACCGATGTGCTGGAGCGCGCGCGCGACGAAGCCACACTGGTGCAGTGCGACAATTGCAGCCGCATCTTATACGTCGAGTCGCAGCGGACATAACGTCAGACCTGCGAAACCTTCTCCACCTATCACCTGATCGAACCTCCCACGTCCGATGTCCAATCTCCGACTGACCATCTACACCGACGGCGCGGCGCGCGGTAATCCGGGAGCCGCGGGCGTCGGCGTGGTCGTCGAGAACGCAGCGGGTCAGGTCGTGCGCCGCATTGCGCGCGCGATTGGCACGCGCACGAACAACCAAGCCGAATACGAAGCCGTCATTGCTGGACTGATCACCGCGCTTGAATTGGGAGCAACGCAGATCACGCTCATGCTTGATAGCGAGCTGCTCGCGAAACAACTGCGCGGCGAATACAAAGTGAAGAACGCCGACCTTAAGGATTTGTATGATCGGGCGCGCTCGCTCACCAGACAATTCGCGCGTGTGCGCATCGTGCATGTGCCGCGCGCACGCAACGCCGACGCGGACAAGTTGGCGAATAAAGGCATTGACGGTACAGCGTAGGGAGCGACTTTCGTGATCGTGCCGATGCTCGTCGGCACTACTCCTATACGCGGACGACAATGCAGCGGTTGCACAAAGCCCATGTATTAACCCAAATTCCCAAACTTATCCCAGCCCCATTGACAAGAACGGCTGTTCTAGTGTAAGATGCTGACTAGAACAGCCGTTCTATTTCCGCCCGGGAACACTTAGACTGCGCTTGACCCTTAGACGAGCACGGGATGCATCAGACCAACGGCTGATCGGTTCGAAGCGATGCTTCAACTTCGTTCAGCATATGCTCTGCGCCCGCGAGGCTCGTCATGGACGACCGCCGCATCCTCAACCAGCAGGCAGACCGCATCGAGGCGGTGCTGGCACAACACAAAGTGCAAGCCCGCGTGTCGGGCGGCACGGTCACGCCGAATCTGGTGCGCTTCAACCTGACGCTCGCCCCGCACATCAAATTGTCAAAGTTGAATGGACTAGCAGAAGAACTCGCTCTTGCGCTCGGCGCGGTGACGTGTCGCATCCAGCGCGTGCGCGACTCGGTGCAAATCGAGATGCCGCGCGACGGCGCACGGCGTATCGAGTTCAATCAGCTGTGCCGACAACTCGAGCGCGTGCCGCCGCACACCGCACTGCTTGGCATGGATGGGCAAGGGCAGCCGCTGCTCGTGCGCTTGTCGTCGCCGACGATTGCCCATCTGCTTATATGCGGCACGACGGGTTCGGGCAAGACGGTGCTCGCGCGCTCACTGCTGTACTCGCTCGCACAGTTCAATCGGCCGCGCGATGTCGGTTTCATTCTGATAGATCCGAAGCGACGCGGCTTCAGCACGCTCGAAGACTTGCCGCACGTCTTGCGTCCGCTCGCCGCGACGACTGGCGACGCGATTGCGTTGCTTACTCGTCTCGTGTTGGAGATGGAACGGCGCGATGCGGACGGTTACACCCGTCCGCGCGTGGTAGTCGCGATTGACGAACTGGCAGACCTGCTGCAAACAGGCAAGCAGCAAATCGAGTTGCCATTGACGCGATTGTTGCAGCGCGGACGCGAAGCGGGCATTCACGTCGTCGCGTGCACACAGAAGCCAAGCGCGAGCGTGTTGAGTGGACTGATGCGCGCAAACTTTCCGACGCGACTCGTCGGCAAAGTGTCGTCCGCGAACGACGCGCGTATCGCGGCCGGCATCGCGGGCAGCGGCGCAGAGAAGTTGGCGGGGCGCGGCGAGTTCATGCTGATCGCCGCCGGACAGACGATTCGCTTTCAAGCCGTCTGGCTCGCCGCTGATGAGATCATGCCGATGCAGCGCGCGGCGATGGCGGCATAAGTAGGGGGCGAGCCGTTGTCGCCCTTAAGTGCCATGATCAATCGGAGGATGACTCGTGAGCCTCGACGTGTGGTTCAAGCAAGACATTCATGATACTCTGCTCGCGCTGGCTAACGTACAGTCTTGTCAACCGAGTTACAGCGAAGTCGTCGAAGCGCACAGCTTGCGCGAGCGCAGCGCATATCGTGACGGTTTCAACGCCGCATTGAAATCGGTTGCGCGCGCGTTCAGCGTCACGCTCATCTTGCAACACAAGATTGATCAGCGCGCTG
This sequence comes from Anaerolineae bacterium, assembly GCA_038198935.1. Lineage (GTDB taxonomy): Bacteria > Chloroflexota > Anaerolineae > JACRMK01 > JACRMK01 > JBBPZQ01. Next base: position 79,309 of record JBBPZQ010000035.1, on the reverse strand, counting down.
TGCTCAATATGTCGCATCGTTCGGGACCGTACTGACGATGGTGCGCGCATGAACGTGAAATGTTTGTGGATCACCGCCATCACAGCGGCAATTGCGCTCGCGGCGCTCGTCGTGAATCGTCTCGATAATCAGTCGCTGGCATTGCTGACGGGCGCGGTGTGCGGCATCGTGGCCGGCGTGCCGCTGTCGTTTGCGATTTTCTGGGTCACGATGCGCCATCAACTGACGAGTACATCCACCGCGTTCGCATCGCCGCCGCCCGCGCGCGCACCACAGCAGCCGGTCATCATCGTGCAGTCAGCGCCACCACCACCGCATGCGCCATGGCAGCAGAGCTATCCGCCGTTGGAGCCCTACACTCGCCCGGCGCGTGACTTCAACATCATTGGAGAAGATGAGGAGGATGACGATGGGAGTTCGTAAACGGAGTGAAGCGATTCAGATGCGCGAGAAACGGTTCGGATATTTTCCGCAACGATTTCGGTGGCGCGGTCACGAGTATCACGTCAACCGCGTCGAGCGCTGCTGGACGATCAAGACGAAACGGTGGGGCGGCAAAGTGGAACGCCTCTGCTTTCGCGTGCACGTCAGCGACGGCGTGTATGATGTGTTTCAGGATTTGATCGGCAACACGTGGCACATACGGCGCGCGTAGAGGCGGAGTATTGCTCCGTCTCTGCCTCATCCACAAATCTAGTACCTGTGGGAGCAGGTAGGGTGCTGGAGGCATCTTGAGCGTCCGCGATTTGTGCGAAGAACTAGTTTCGTGCATAATTGCGAAGTTAATCGCGGCGATTCAAGTGCGGTTGCGCCAGCAGCAACCCGGCTAACGTCTTCGCGTCACGAATGCGTCCGTCTAGCGCCATCGCGTACGCATCGTCCACCGTAATACGCACTACCTCGAGGAATTCGTCTTCATCGTGTTGCGCGGTTTCAGGGCGCAAGTCTGTGGCTAGGAAAAAGTGCATATATTCGGTCGAGTAGCCCGGTGCGAGGAAGCATTCGCCAAGGTGTCTGAGCGTGCGCGCGGTCACGCCGATCTCTTCGCGAATCTCGCGCGCGGCGCACTCGTCGGGCTTTTCGTTTTCGTCCAAGGTGCCTGCGGGCAATTCGAGCAACATCTCGCCCGCGGCGTGGCGGTACTGGCGCACGAACCAGATGTGTCCCTGCTCGTCCAGCGGCACGAGCGTGACCGCGCCGCCATGCTGCACGATGTCCAGCGTGGTTGTCTTACCGTCGGGTAAGCGCACGCGGTCGTGCCGCAGCGCGAACACGCGACCGCGATAGATAGTTTCAGTTTCAATGACGTCGAATGTCATCATGCACCTATTATCATTTGGAGTTTGGCGTCGTGAAGGAAAGGAGGCTGCTTCGCGTAATGACTTTTGCCACTTATAGTGTGAGTATATCGGGTGACGTATCGTTCATGCAAAAATGAAAGGCTTAACAGGAACCAATGACTAACTTATTCAAATCGGCGGCGCAAAATATCAAGCGCTCGCCGTTCGTGATCGTCATCACGCTGGTGTTCTTCGTGCTGTTCATCATCTCGCTCGGTCTGTCGTACGAGAGCTTCATGACGACCATGCGTGGATATGAAATGCTGCCCACAGCGAAGATCAATCCATGGATCGTCCCGCTGGTCGCGCTGCTGCCGCAGGTGGGCCAGGTGGCGTTCACCTACGTCTTTGCGATGGACACGCGCAAGCGCTGGGGCATCTTCATCGCGTTCTTCCTGCACCTGTTCGACATGCTAACCGATGTGTATTTCAAAGCACACGGGCAGGACTGGTGGGTGTATATTCTCGCGTTCTTCGAGAGCGAGATGCTGTTCACGCTCGGCGCGGTGCTGGGTTTGACGCTCTCGCTCGGCATGTTGATCGAGTTGCTGCCGCATGCTCTAGAGCAAGTGAGCCACTTTTTCCACCGCGTCAGCGGCTCGCTCGGTTTGCACGACGATGCCGACGACGACGAGGGAGAAGTTTCAGCATCACCGACGATGCGTCGCAGCGGCGGCATGATCGGCCGCGATTAAGTTTACAATCGCATATTGAATGACGAAAGCCGATGAGGTTCACTCATAGGCTTTTTTGTTTTCCTTCGCAGCATCGTCCCGAATCTGACCTCGCCCCGAATGGGAGAGAAGCAAACTGCCTCTTCCTACAAGGACGGGGGCAGTGCTGAGGCTGTATTCGGCAACGTGACTCCTCTTTTGTTGAGCCACTCATTCGGTCAGCACGCGCACAATCGCAGGCGTCACGTCTATCAGCGAGTGTAGTCCGCGCGCGAACTCATGCCGTCGCGCACCGGCGACAATCGCCGGCACGGGGTTGCGCGTGTGGCGGCGCGTGCTCTCGTCTTCGATGTTGCCATGGTCGCTCGTGATGAGCAGCAAGGACTCCGCATCATCGAAATCGTCGAGAATGCCGCCCACGAATTCATCCAGCCGCTCGAGAATTGCAATCGCCGACATGCGCGCGGGACGATGACCAGCCACATCGGTAAGGAAAAACTCGAACAGCGTGAAATCATTTTCGCGCGAGAGCCGCTCAAGGTTGCGACCTGCCACGCGCGCCGTGATCAGCGCAGGCGCATTCGTCGAATGCGGAAAGCGCTCGTTGGTGAGCGATGCGGAGACCGCGCGACCTCGATGCAAGTCATCGCTCGTGCGGTAGTTCAATCCGGCCGCGCCAACCGCCTGCGCCGTCGCCGAACGGCGATCCGAGCCGCGATCCATGCGCTCGAAGAAAATCGGCGGGTACGCATTCGCGAACGTCGCGCGCTTGTTCAGCGCGAGCACGCGATGAAACAGGTTATCTTCGAGCAGCGCACGCAAGCGTTCGTCGGGATACGGTCCGTAATGTTCGCCGATGTGCGCGGACGCATTGCGTCCGGTGAAGAGTGTCGTCTGCCCCGTGCCACTTTGCGGCAAGCCGTCCACATCCAGATTCGCATCGAGCGGCACGCACAGCGCGCGCGAATTATCGAGATAGGGTTGATCGAGGAACGGAATGGCGCCGAGCAGCGTTGTCAGCACCGGCAGCTGCGCACGCGCAAATGGATTCACGCTCGCATCGCGCGCGCCAATGCCGACCCCATCAACGAACAGGAAGAGAAAACGGAATGACAATTCAGATTTCAGAGTGTGCCCATTCTAAATCTGAAATCTAAAATCTGAAACCCCGTCTCACGCGGGGCGAACGGTCTGAAATTACCGTCCCTGCCACCAATCTTTCCGCCAGCGCGGGTCCATCCATGCGCCTACGTCTTGAATGGCAACGGCGACTTCTGTGCCGATGGCACGGCCGAATGGCTGCGCGCCGCGCAGCGCGGGTAACTGTGCGCGACCTGCGCTGTTCCATTGCTGGTAGAGCGCGAGCAGGCGCGGTTCGACGCACACGTTCTCGACGTGAACGGTGTAACCTTGTTTCACGTTGTCGTCGCGCGTGTACTTGAGCGTGATGCGCGTCGGCGCTGCGTAGAGCACGAGCACTTGATAGCGCTGGCCAATGTCGTAGCCTGAGTTCGGCACGCCAATGGTTTCGCACGGCGTCGTCAACATGCCCGCGAGTGTAACCGCTGGATTTGCGATCAGCGTCGTGCGGCAGTTGCACGTCCACGACCAGTTATACACGGCGTAGTTAGTCGTGAATACGGGTGTGCGCTTGTCGCCAAACAATGAAGGGAATTGGGGCGCAGCGCCATCGGCAGGCCCGTTGATACTGACAAGTCCGAGCAGTCCACTGGTCGCCGCGTAGCCACGCAGTCCGAGATTCAAGTCCGCATGTTGATCGGCGGGCCGATCAGTCGGCGGCGGATTCACGCTGAGCGTGTTGTACGTTTCCGTCGGTATAGGCTGACAGCCGCTTGGCGTGGGCGGCGCACGTTGAATGAGCGGCACGTAAATGAACTTGGTGAGCGTGATGAGCGCGGTCGGTGCGCTGGACGATGCGGCCGACGGCTCTGACGCATCAGCATGTGCGGTGGGCGCAGCAGTGGATGCCTCTCGTGAGGCAAGCAGTAGAACCCAACAAATCAAGATGCAGACGAACGACCGGGTGTAGTCGCGCAATGTGAAGAATTCCTTCAAGCATGTGGTTTCACTTGATATGCGAGCAGTGCCATCAGCATTCTACTCAACTCACAGTCTGTGCCAATGGGACGGATGGCGCACAAAAATATCGCTCTTTATAAACACTATTGCGCCACCCGTCAACTCGCCACGTGGCCAGAAATAACTGCACCGACACTTGACGGTGCGGTTGAGCTTGCTTGCTTCGAAGCGGATTCGGCCAAGTGGTTGACAGGGTGCCGGCTAGTGTTGGCCCATTGACTCCGTGCCGCCTTGTGCAACAAAGCGCAGTCTGCGTGCGAAATGCTTTGACCCGCGTTCTGGTTCCGCTATAATCTTTCTAACGATGTCTGCGCAGACACTTCCACCCATTCCCGCTGGCTCTGTAGGCTACACGCGCACGCAGTTCATGGATTTGCTTGAGCCCCTGCTGCTCGACTGCGGAAAGCTGTTGAAAAACATTCGTATCGCCTACGAGACCTACGGGTCGCTCACGCCGGAGCGCGACAATGTGATTGTCGTCTGCCACGCACTGAGTGGCGACGCGCACGCGGCGGGTATCAGTCTCGACGGCAACAGTATCAGCGCACTCGACGGCTTCGGCGCGGACGAGCGCGGTATCAATTTGAAAAGCGCAACGGGTTGGTGGGATGGCATGATCGGGCCGGGCAAAGCGTTCGACACCGATCGCTATTTTGTCATCTGCACGAACCTGATCGGCGGTTGTCGTGGCTCGACGGGGCCATCATCCATCAGTCCTGATACGGGCGGGCCATATGGTGCAGACTTTCCTGTACTCAGCGTCGCAGATATGGTGCGCGCAGAGCGCATGTGCTTGCAGCAACTTGGCATCACAAAAATTCTCGCCATCGGCGGCGGCTCGCTCGGCGGAATGCGCGCGCTCGAATGGAGCGCGGCATATCCGCATGAAGTGTGCGCGTGCATTCCGATTGCGAGCACGGCACATCTCGGCGCGCAAGGGATGGCCTGGAACGCGATTGCGCGCAACGCGATCATGGCGGATCCTGACTGGCAGTATGGCAACTACTACGGCACGGGGCGCAAGCCCGACGCGGGCATCGGCATCGGGCGCATGGTTGGACACGTCACGTATTTGTCGGCGCAAGCCATGGAGCAGAAGTTCGGGCGTGTCTTGCAGGCGCGCGACGATTATTCGTACGACTTGCGCGCAGCCGATTTTGCCGTCGAGAGTTACTTGCGGCATCAAGCCCAGTCATTCGCCGAACGCTTCGACGCGAATAGTTATCTGATCATCTCGCGCGCGCTCACCTACTTTGATCTGGCGCGCGCGCATGGCGACGGCTCGCTTGAACGAGCGTTGGCGAATATGAGCGCGCGTTATCTGATCATGTCGTTCTCATCCGACTGGCTCTATCCGCCGCGCGACTCGCAGGAGTTGACCGACGCATTGCGCGCCAATGGCAAGCACGTCGAGCATCACAACATCCCGACCGCATACGGTCACGATTCGTTTCTGCTGAATGAAGCGGAGCAGATTCCGATCATCTCGGCGTTCGTCAATCGCGTCTATGCTGAAGTGAAAATGACGTGAGCCGCCGAGTGCCTAAGTGCTTCATGATTCATGGTTGAAGCAAATGAGGAACCACTTATGACTGATGCTTTCAATAGCAACGGCAGCGTCCCATCGCTCGACGACGAAGCGCTGCACGAGTTCGGCTTCGACACGCGCTCGATTCACGCGGGGCAGCGGCCCGAGCCGTACACGGGCGCCCGCGCGGTGCCCATCTTTCAGACGACGAGTTACGTCTTTGAGGACGCCGAAGCCGCCGCCGCTTATTTCAATTTGCAGGAGTACGGCAACACGTACTCGCGCATCATGAACCCGACGACGGCGGTGTTCGAAGAGCGCGTCGCCAGTCTGGAAGGCGCGGCCGGTGGCGTCGCGTTTGCGAGCGGGCTGGCTGCGCAAGCCGCCGCGTTCTTCACGATGCTGCGCCCGGGCGATCACGTCGTCTCGTCGCGCGCGCTGTATGGCGGCTCGCTCACGCAGCTCAAGCACATGTTCGGCAAGATGAGTATCGAACTCACCTTTGTTGATCCCGACGATCTCGACGCGTGGCGCAATGCGATCCGTCCGAGCACGAAAGTGTTGTATGGTGAAACGATTGGCAACCCCGGCGGCAACGTGCTCGACATCGAAGCCGTCGCGCAGATCGCGCACCAGCACGGCGCACCGCTGATGATGGACAGCACGTTCGCCACGCCGTACCTGTGCCGCCCTATCGAGTGGGGCGCAGACATCGTGACGCACTCTGCGACGAAGTTCATCGGCGGCCACGGCACGAGCATCGGCGGCATCGTGGTCGAGGCCGGCACGTTCAATTGGTCGAACGGCTGCTTCCCCGTCGTCGCCGATCCATCGGCGGCATATCACGGACTGGCGTTCCACGAAACGTTCGGCATGTACGGCTATCTGCAAAAGTTGCGCTCGGAATCATTGCGCGATCTCGGCGCGTGCCTCAGTCCGTTCAATGCGTTCTTGTTTCTGCAAGGCTTGGAGACGTTGCCGCTGCGCATGGAGCGCCATGTGCAGAACGCGATGACTGTCGCGCAGTATCTCGAAGAGCACCCGCTGGTCGAGCGCGTGAAGTATGCGGGGCTGCCGAGCAGCCCTTACGCGCCGCTTGTGAAAAAGTATCTGCCGACGGGTGCGGGCGCGGTGTTCTCGTTCGACTTGAAGGGTGGGCGCGCCGCAGGCACGCGCTTCATCGAAACCTTAAAACTGTGGAGTCATTTGGCAAACGTCGGCGATGCGAAGAGTTTGGTGATTCATCCGGCCAGTACGACGCATCGTCAATTGTCCGACGCCGAACTGGAAGGCGCGGGCATCATGGCGGGCACGATTCGCTTATCCGTCGGCTTAGAAAATGTGGACGACCTGATCTGGGACCTAGAGCGTGGCCTGCGCGCGGCTGCGGAACCCACTTTACAAATGATGAACGCCATTCACGCACAGTAAGAGCAAACCACGAAGACACAAAGCACACAAAGAAAAACAATGGCTTCGTGGTCTTCGTGTCTTCGTGGTTTGCTTTTGAATGCTCAAGGTAAGTGATGAATCTATCACAATATCAAGACCCGAAGGCCATCCGCGACATTCTGCTCGCCACGCGCACGGTTGCCGTCGTCGGGTTGTCGCCGAACGTGCTTCGTCCGAGCCACTTCGTCGGCTTCTACTTGCAGCGGCACGGCTATCGCATCGTGCCCGTCAATCCGCGCGAGACGGCGATACTCGGCGAGCAGTCATACGCATCGCTGCGCGATATTCCGTTTGCAATTGACGTCGTGGACGTGTTCCGTCAACCCGACGCCGTGCCTGCCATCGCAGACGAGGCGATCGCCATCGGTGCGAAAGTGTTGTGGACGCAATTCGGCGTCATCAACTTTGAGGCGGCGGAGGCAGCGGAGCGCGCGGGCTTGCGCGTCGTAATGGATCGCTGCATGAAAGTCGAGCACGCGCGGCACATGGGGCGCATGCACTGGCTCGGCTTCAACACGGGCGTCATCACAGCGAATCGGATGCGGGTGGAGTAAGCACGCAAATGATTGTCATTCTGAGCGAAGTGAAGAATCTCCATGACGAAGCCGAGTAAATTGTGCTGTTATGCCATCCACGTGTTACGAAGTGATTGCATGAGTACGCACGTGTGATAGTGTCGCTTCAGAGATTCTTCACTTCGCTCAGAATGACGCGATTACAACTACTCTTGACGTACCAAACACTGCTCAAACAATGGCTGTCCCATCTCCTCCTCACCCTCGCCGTTCTCATTCTCCTGATAATCCTACTTCCGCCGCCGCAGCCACTGGTCTCGATCGGACCCCAGCAAACCGTCGTCACGAACAGCCCGAAGGTCGGCGTGCACACGCGTCTTACGGATGAAGTTGAAGAGTGGAAGATTCAGCGCACGCTGCAAATGGTGCGAGAGATGGGCGCGCCGTGGATCGTCGAGTACTTTCCGTGGGCTTACTCGGAACCGCGCAAGGGGGAATATAATTTCGCGCACGCTGATCTAGTCGTGAATCACGCGCGCGTGCAGGGCTTGACGGTCATTGCGCGCATTGACCTTGTGCCGGATTGGGCGCGGTCAACAGGCTCGCCGTCCAACCTGCTCACGTCCGACCACTTCGGCGAGTATGCCGATTTCATTTTCACGTTCATTCAGCACTTCAAGGATCGCATTCACTACGTGCAAATTTGGAATGAGCCTAATTTGACGAGCGAGTGGGGCGGGCGAGCAGTTGACCCACAAGCTTACACGCAGTTGCTGCGCATCGCCTATCGCCGCGCGCACGACGCGGATCCGAACATCGTCGTGCTGGCGGGCGCGCTCTCGCCGACGCTCGAACGCGATTCGTCGCGCGCGCTCGACGACCTCGACTACTTGAACGCGATGTACGAGGCGGGCGCACGCGATGCGTTCGACGCGCTCGCTATTCACGCCTACGGCTTACGCGCGCCCGCGGACGCGCCTGCGTCCGCCGACGCGATCAACTTTCGACGCGCCGAATTGATTCGCGACATCATGGTGCAGAATGGCGACGCAAAAAAATCCGCCTTCATCACCGAAGGCGGATGGAACGATCATCCTCGCTGGGTCTATGCGGTACGGCCCGCCCAGCGCATCGAGTACACACTTGCGGCGTATCAGATCGCACAGCACGAGTGGGCTTGGTGTCAGGCGATTGCGCTGTGGACGTTCCGCTTTCCCGCCGAGCAGTATAGCGTGCAAGATTACTTCACGTTCGTCACGCCACAGTTCGTCGCCAAGCCGATCTATCGCGCCGTGCAGCAAGCGACGCACGATTAAGTTGGTTTGTTCATGCCCGATGGTTGATGGCTCTCGGCTTCGCCACTCATGCTCGCGCCGTTCTCGCCTTTGCCCATTGCAGCGAGCATCGCTGCGATGCGATTGAACTTCACGCGCGGGCGACTCTGCGGCTTGCCTTTCTCGATCTCGGATTTGTCGAGAACCTGCCAGTCCGAGTACGAGACGGCGTTCGGCTGATGCTGTTTCAGAAATTCGAGAATGACTTGCGGATCGTGCTCAGCCGCGCGCGGCAGTGACGGCGCATCAGCCAGCAGCAAGTCCACCGTCTCCTGCGCGTCTTGCTTATTCGTGCCGATCACGCCTTTGGGTCCGCGCTTGATCCAGCCGACGGCATACTCGCCAACAATCGGCTGCTTCGTCTGTGGATCCATCACACGACCGTTCACGTTGGGGATGATGCCTCGCCGTTCGTCGAACGGCACATCCGACAGCGGCAGCCCCTTATAGCCGACCGCGCGAAACAGGAGATCGCACGCAATCGTTTCAAACTCGCCCGTTCCGACCGCGCGCGCATCGTTATCCGCTGTTGGCTGCAATACGTTGCGTTCGATCTTGACGGCGACGAGACTGCCATGCGCGCCGATCAATTCGATGGGCGACGCGAGGAAACGCAGAATCAGTTGTCGTGGTCGGCCCGTCTCGCCGCGCTGCGCGTACTCATGCAAATTCTGGAGATTCAGCGCGACCGATTTCTCCTTGTCAACGTGCTGCTGACTAGTTGCATCCAACTGCAACTCGCGTCCATACACAATCACATCGGCGCAGGCAATCTCGCCGAGTTCGCGCAATTCAGGATTGGTGAACGACGCCTGCGCGGGTCCGCGCCGACCCAACATGTAAATTTTTTCGATGTGGCTCTCGCGCAGTGCAGCAAGCGTCTCGTCGGCAATGTCGGTTGCCGCGAGCACATCCACGCACTCGGCAAGGATGCGCGCCACATCCACCGCGACATTGCCATTGCCGACGACCACCACACTGCGGGCGTGAGCAATATCAAATTGCAAATCGGCGAAATCGGGGTGGCTGTTGTACCAGCCGACGAACTCCGTCGCGGAGTGCACACCGCGCAAGTCTTCGCCGGGGATGCCCAGCTTGCGATCCGACGACGCGCCAAAGGCGTAGATGACCGCATCGTAGAATCGCTTCAGGTCGTCGTGCGTTAGGTCGCCCCCGCAATTCACGTTGCCGAAGTAACGCACGCGCGGGTCGCTCGAAATCTTTTCAAAAACCTTGATAACAGATTTTATTTTCGGATGATCGGGCGCGACGCCGTGCCGCACCAAACCGAACGGCGTCGGCAGCCGATCAAAAATATCCACTGCGACAGGAATGTTTTTCTGCGCGATGAGTGAACCCGCCGCATAGTAACCCGACGGACCCGCGCCGATGATGGCGACGCGCAGCGGGCGCGGTGTCCCTTCCTGTGCTGAACTCAATTCTTCACCTCACCTTGCGAATTCTCACCAGTCTCCGTGTGCAATCATACCTGACGCATCGGTGCGGCGCAAACACAAAGACAACAGGGCGAGTTGCATCGCTCGCCCTGTCAATATATTCGTCTGATGCTGCTGCGTTTTTCAGCGCTTCACCAGCGGCATAAACAGCTTGAGGGTTAGGACGGGTGCGTTGCAGCTGCTGTATTTGAACGAGCCGATGCGCGTCTGCCAATTGCCACCCGAGGCCGCGTAGTATTCGCTCGTGTACCAGAAGGTGCAGTCGTCGGTCGGGTCGGTGCTCATCGCGCTGTAGTCGCCCCAACGCCGACAAGTGCCCCCGCCGCAGTTGTTCGTTTGGCCGCCCGTGCCTGCGAACAGCGTCGTCTCGCCTTGCCCCAGCGTGTTCGGCGCATCGGTTGCCAATCGTCCCGCGAGGCGAATTGCGGGATAGATGGTCGAGTTAGATGCCGAGAAGCCGATCGCAAGGTTGCCCATGCGATCTAGCGACAGACTTGGGATCCAGCGGTGCGTCGTGTCGGGTGCATAGGTGGCTTGCTGCACCGGCGTGCTGACAATCGTTCCGCCGGTGACGTTGATTTGATACCAGCGCAGCGCAGCGATGCCGCTGAAACCGACGATGTGCGTTACCCAAACCGACTCCGTGCCGCCGATGTTGCGGTATTGATTCTGCATCATCAGACGGTCGCCGAGCGAATCGAGGCTGTTGCTGCTCAGTTCGGGAACGAGCGACGGCGGCGCAGTGTATGTGTTCTGACTGATCGCCGTCGGACCGGTGAACGTTGCCGCAGTCCATGTCGGATCCACGCTGAACTTCCAGACGTACAGACTAAACGCGGCGGTCGCGCTGTTGCTGACAAAATAGTTGGGCGTACCTGACGGCGGTATGTTGCCGCGCAAGTTGCTGGGCAGCAATGAAAAGTACGAGCTGCTTAGATCGTTCACGAATGAGCGCAACGGCGCACCGGATTCCATGTCGGCGCGATTGAGCGCCCACACGCGTGCTCCCATATACGTCGCGTTGCCATTGGAAGCCACGTCGAACATATTCGCAGACATGTAAATGCCGTCGGGCCACAGGCCAATCTTCGGATAATCGGCCAAATACGGGTGCGCATTGTCGTCGGCGCGCAGCGCGTACCGCCACCAGCCGCCGCTCAGCGGATCCGCCGTCTTGGATACAGCAAAGCACTCGAAATAGGGCCCATTGGCCAAATCAGTCCAAGCGAAATCCGCAAAAATCCAGCGGTTACTCAGCGGATCATACAGCACCAGTGGATCGCCGGCATGACGCGGCGTAGTCACGTTGCCATCGCAAGGCGTGCCTGTGTTCGCGCCCACCCAAAAACTTTCGAACGTGAACGCCGCGAGCTGCGTGCCGGACTTGCTATAGATACCGACAGACGTATTGACCGCTTGGATGTAATGATTCGGTCCGACATCGCCAACCGTGTCGGGCGGATACCCCGCGCCCCACGTCGCTTTGTCCAGCCCCGCGAACGTCAGCGTCGGCGTCGGTACGTTGAGAGGGGGCATGACCGTCTGTACGACCGGATCATTGCCTGACGTTTTGATGGTCGCCTCGTCTGTCGGGCGGCCCACCTCGCGAAAGTCATTTTTGCGCGCAATGCGCGTGTACGGCAGATTGCGCACGTCGCCATCGAACGACGACGGCAGCACCGTCGCATTCGCATTCGCACTGCGCGGCTCCGGCGCTTGCGCCGCAGTCGGTCGCACACTGCTCGCCGCCAACAAGAACAACGCTGCGCTGATCACTAACAGTCCCCAATTGATCTTGCTTGTCTTCATTACTTACCTTTCTTATATGCGTGTCCACACCTGCTGCGCATGCTCGCGCGCCTTCGCCGCAATCTCCTGCTCGTCCAACGTGAGCAGCACGCGATCTTTCATCAAGACCTTGCCCGCGCAGATTGTGGTTGTGACGTGCGAACCATCAAGTCCGAAGATGACGTGCCAGGGGAAGTTGCTGCCGCTGAGAGGTGTGGGCGCAAAATAATCTGCGATGATTATATCCGCGTTCGCGCCGGTGACAAGTTGGCACAGTGGACGAGACCAATACAAATTTGCGATACGTGCGTTGTTCGCCACTGCCATCTGCATCACTTGCTCCGCGCCCACGACGCGCGGGTCGCCGTGTGCTTGCTTGTGCGCGAGGTAGGCGGCTTTCATTTCGGCGAACATGTTGTTGGAGAATCCGTCGTTGCCGAGTCCAAGACAGATGCCGCGCTTGAGCAATTCGAGCGACGCCTGCGTGCCGACCGCGTTGTTCATGTTGGAGCGCGGCTGATGCGTGACGTTGGTGTGCGTATCGCGCAGTGTGTCCATCTCGCCCGCGTCGAGGTGAATACAGTGCGCCGCAATCGTGTTCGCGCCGAGCACGTTGGCGCGCGCGAATCGTTCCACGACACGCACGCCATATTTTTGCAGGCTGTCGTCTTGATCGGCTTGGTCTTCGGCGACGTGTACGTGAAAGCCGCTGCCGACTTGCTGTGCCGCTTCTACACATTGTTCGAGCGTGTGCGGCGACAATGTGAATGACGCGTGCAAGCCGAACGAGGCGCCGATCAGCGGATGCGGATTGACTTGCTGCGCGCGGGTGAAGCGGACGTTCTCGGCGATGCCTGCGCGTGCCCGCTCGTGCCCATCACGGTCGGTCACCTCATATGCACACCCGACGCGCACGCCGGCTCGCTTCGCACACTCGGCGATCACGTCAAGCGAGCCTTCAATCGCGTTCGGGCTGGCGTGATGATCAATCAAGCAGGTTGTGCCATTGCGGATCGCGTCCACGAGTGCGGGCAGCACGGAGTAGCGTACATCCGCCAGCGTGAGCGCCTTGTCGAGCCGCCACCATAACTTCTCCAAGATCTCGACAAAATTCTTCGGTGGTTCGCCGCGCAGTGCCATGCCGCGCGCGAACGTGCCGTAGAAATGTGTGTGGCTGCAAATGTTGCCGGGCAGCACCAACTGTCCGCGCGCGTCCATGAATACATCGTATGGATACTGCGTCACGAGGTCATGAGTCGTGCCGACATCCGAGATGACATCGCCGGCGATGTGCAGCGCGCCGTCTGCGATGATGCGATTGTCCTCGTCGAATGTCATGACGGTGCCGTGGGTGATAAGCACGTGAATTCCTGTCTAATCCGCGAACACGCGAAGTTCGCGCAGTGCATTAAACATACTTCGCATTCTTCGCGTCTTCGCGGCACGATTATTCTGATTCGTCATCGTCGGCGTTCAGATCGCGGATCGCGCGCCAGACGACATCTTCATCTGACGCGCCGAGCACGAGGTCGTTCAGTTCCCATGCTTTTTGGAAGCGCTCGCCTGTCGTGACGAGGAACGTGATGCGCCGCCACTTGCGGCTGATGATGGCGTGCGGCAAGCGTATCAGTGGCCCAATCAATATTTTGTAATAGGCGTGATCCGCGCGTAGGTGATCGGGTGCGTCGGGGAACAGGTCGCGCCGCTGCAACAACTCGACGCCGTTGATGCGCGCGTAGTAGTGGATGGCGAACGCATCGTCGCCGAAGGATTTCGTTTGATAGAATGCGAGGTACTGCGCGTGAATGCCGTCGGGCGCGCGTTCGGCGGGGATGCGATACCAACGCTCGTCGCGCGCTATCGCGAAGTCGCGCTCATTGTTGAGGACGGCGACCAGCACGGTATCTTCAGGTTGCATTCGCGGCAGTACCTTGTGGAGTGAAGGAGCCGCGCTAATTTACCATCGAATGCATGGACAAACAAATAAGTGCGCGTTGCATTGATGCCACAGCGACTCGCGCCCTTACACAGTTCTTGCGCGACGACGTTTATTGCACGAACGGCGTCGCGTAGCCCGTCAGTTCGACATAGCCAACGCCGGTCACAGGTGCGCCGTTGGACGTGCCGCTCATCAGCGCCGCGCCTTCCCAATAAATGATCGAGACGCGCATCTCTTGGTCTGACATGAACGGCGTGATAGTGAGCGTGATATTGGCGGATGGGATGCTCATCGTCCACCGCGAAGGATACGTTGCACTCGAATACGAACTCTTCCAGTGGTCGAGCACTTGCAGTTGCACGTCGTCTTTCGTAATGCGCCGCGTCGTGCCGTCGCGCTCGACGAGTGTGCCGCTGGCGAGCGACTCGATGCTGCCATCCTTGCGCCGAATTTGATAGAACATGATCTCGCGCTGGTCGCTGAGTTGGATGGCGAACCACTGCCAGCCCACGTCGTCGGCGCCGAGCACTGCTGTGCTGAACTCGTGATCCATCCACGTCAACCCCGTCACCGTAAACGTTTGACCATTGACCGTGACCTCGCCCGTGCTGGCGATGCGCGTCAACGAGACGTAATACGAGGCGTTGCCAAGCTGCTCGGACTTCTGATGCAAGCCGTTGTCGCCGTGCAGCGTCGGCGGCTTCGTCGCGTTGAGGGTGAGATGAATCGCATGACCCGTATCGTCCGCGCGCAGCTCGAAGAGCGAGTCTGGAGACTGGAGAGCAGCACTTGTGATTTGTGCTACGTTCCAATTCTCGACCCACACGCGAAACGGATTGCCGCTGCCGCCCGCCAGTCCCGCCGCGCCACGACTGAAGCGCTCGGTCGAGAAGTGATCGTTGGCTTTCACATCGCTGATCGCAAAGTGCGCGAAGTAAATTTGATTCGTCGCCCACTCCGAGTCGCGCGCGTTCACGCCACAGTCGCCGCAGGCTGTCGTCGGCGTGATCGCGCGGCGGAAGAACGTCAACTCGTAGCCGAAGTGTCGCCCATCGCTCGCGTCGAGATTGCCGACGAAGTACCACCACTCGGTCTGGAAGTCGAGATGCGGGCCGTGATCGTTGGGGAACTTCCACTCGCGGCGATTGATGGCGCGCGTGTAGCCAGCGATACTATCATTCGTCTTCAGCGAGATCACATTCGCGCTGATGGGCGGCGACGAAGACCGTGTGAGCGCGAAGGCGGACACGCCGATGACTGCTAGAACGAATGCCAACAAGAGAATGCGCTTCATATTACGATGACCTATCTGGCGACTGATTACCGACGACTGACTACTTCTCACTCACTCCTCAGTGCGACTGCGACTTCCATGTGCGCGAGCCGCTGCATCGGATAGATGGCGGCGAGCAGCGCAGCGCAGATCGAGACGAGCAGCGCCTCGACGTACACTTCAGGCACGGGCTGAAAAAAAATCGTCCAACCGAACGAACGCAAGTTGATGACGTAAATCAGCACGAGCGACATCAGCAAGCCCGTTGGAATCGAGAGCAGCCCCGCCGTCGCGCCCATCAATCCGGTTTCGAGCAAGGTCAACCGCCACAATTGCGGCAGCGTCATACCCGCCGCGCGCAGCGTGCCCAACTCGCGCGTGCGCTCCAATTGCAATGCCATCAGCGCACTGAGCACGCCGATGAACGCGACGACGACGGCAATGACCCGAAGGGCAGCCGTGATCGCAAAGGTGCGATCAAATATGACCAGCGCCGTTTCGCGCAGCGCCTTGTTGCTCTGCACGTTGACGATGCTGCCGCTTAGCGCCGCGCGTACTGCGTCCTCGACTTGATTCACGTTTGCATTCGGCGCGACGTATACCGCCATCGAAGAGATGTCTGGGTCGTTCCAAAAACGCCGATACACGTCGAGTGTCATCAATAGTGAACCTTGATCGGACGAGTAGTCGTAGGAGACGGCGGCGATGCGAAAGGTTTGCGCGCCGTGATCGGTTAGCAGAGTGACAGTTGGTAAGTTGGCTGGTTGGTTGGTTGGGAGTTGGAAAATTGGATTTGGGATTTGTATATGATGCCGATTCGCAAACGGCTCGGTGATGATGAGTGCGCCATTCTCGACTTGGCGCCATACTTCGTCGGCTGTGCCGGAGGCGTAGCGATAGACTCGGCTGCTGCGCGTGCGCGACGACGTGACCGCGCTCAGGCGCACGGGTCCGAAATCGGGTGAGGCGACGGTCACGTTGCGATACACTTCGACGCTGCTCACGCCTGCGACTTGACGCGCGCGCTCCGGCAGACTTGCATCCATCGTGAGCGTGCGGCTTGCGCTTGTCTGCGGCGGTGCGATGTAGATGTCGGCGATCAACGTTTGATCTAGCCAATTGCTGACGGTGCTGCGGAAGGACGCGATCATCACCGTTACGCCGATGGTCACCGATACGGCGATCATCAGCGCGGCAATGGCAATGGACGTGCGGCTGAGTGCGCCCGTCACAGTACGCGCTGCCATTCGTCCCAGCAAGCCGAGTGGCGCCAGCGCGCGAGCGCCCACGCGCATGAACCAGACTGTGAGCAGCGGCACGCAGAACACAATGCCGAACAATCCGACGAATAAACCGACGAATGACGCGATCACCGTTGATTGGACGAACACGATCAAGTACGCGCCAATTATAAACAGCAGCACGCCAATGCGCGTGAGCGACGGCAGTCCGCGGCGCACGCGGTCTTCCAAATCGGAGCGTTGCAATGCGGTGACGGCGGGCACGTTGGCGGCTTCGCTCGCAGGGATGGCGGCCGCGATCAGCGCGGCGACGATGCCGAGCAGCATCCCTTTGACGAGCGTCGGCGCTTGCACCTCGACCGAGCGCACGGACAGCGAAAAGTACAGGTCGTTGATCGTCTGCGTGACCAACTGCACCGTGAAGCGGCCAAGCACAATGCCAACGCCGATGCCAAGGATGGCTCCAATCGTGCCCAGCACGGCGGCTTCGAGCAAAATCAACGCGAAGATTTGCCCGCCCGTCACGCCGAGGCAGCGCATGATGCCGAGCACGTACCGCCGCTGCACGACATTGAACATGACCGTGTTGTAAATCAAAAACATGCCGACCATCAGCGCGAGCAAACTGAACGCCGTGAGGTTGAGCTGAAAGGCAGCCGTGAGCTGCGTGACGGTGTTCGCCTGTTCCGACGCGGGCACGAGCGACAGTCCGTCTGGCAACTGCGCGCTGATCTGCTGCGCGATTTCTGGCGTGGCGATCAGGTCAATGCGCGAGAGATGCCCCTGCATGTCGAACAATTCTTGCGCGCTGGCGATGTCGGTGAGCAGCAAGCCTTCGAGCGCGCGCGACGACACGTCGTTGGGTGCTTGCAGCAAGCCGACGATGATCGCTTGATGTTCGCGCGTGTCCACACGCAGCGTGAGCGGGTCGCCAACTTTTAATCCAAAGCGTGCGGCGCTATCGGCGCTGATGAGCGCAGCGCCGCGCGTGGTGAAAAACTGCGCGAACGAATCGAGCGACGCATTGGCGTTTGATTGCGGCGCGAGGTATGAACGGAACGGCGCTTCCGCAAACAAATCTACGCCGAGCACGTGCAGCGTTTGATTGTTCAGTTCGCGCGCGCCCACGTAGCCATCTACAATCGGCGCACTTAAGCGATAGCCGTATTGCACGCGCAGGGTGCGATACACGCTTTCGTCCACGCCACGGGGCCCGCCGATGATTTGATGCGTTGCCTTGCCGACGACGGCTTCGGTCGAGAGATTGAAGGCGCGTGCCGCCGAATCGTTTGCCAGATCAATCGCCACCACCACGCCGACGCCGAGCGCGACACTCAAGACGAGCAGCAGCGTCAGCCACGGACGGCGAAGCGCATCGCGCACGCCCGTCTTCAAGAGGGTCAGGTTCATGGCACGGCTTGTCCAACGTCCACTGTCCAACGGCCAACATCCACGGCGGACGCTGCGCGCTGCACGAGCAACTTTCCGTAATCCAATCGAAACACCCTGTCCGCCATCGCCGCGATTTCGACTGAGTGTGTGACCATCACAAGCGTTTTGCCGCGCTCGCGCGAAAGGCGCGTCAGCAGATTCATCACGCTCATGCCCGTATCCACGTCGAGATTGCCGGTTGGCTCGTCGGCGAGAATGACGGGCGGGTTGGCGCACAGTGCGCGCGCAATGGCCACGCGCTGCTGCTCACCGCCGGACAGTTTGTCGGTGAACGACTTGGCTCGATCCAGCAAGCCGACTTCATCTAGCATGTGCTCGGCCTGCGCACGCGCGTCGCGGTCGCTCATGCCACTTAACTCGGCGGTGAGCAGCACGTTCTCGCACACGGTCAGCGTCGGAATGAGATTGAAAAACTGAAACACAAACCCGATGTGATTGCGGCGGAAGATGGTGCGCGCGCGATCACTGAGCGCAGAGATGCGCGTGTCGCCAATCCAAATGTCGCCGCGTGTGGGCAGATCGAGACCTGCCAGCAGGTTGAGCAGCGTGCTTTTGCCGCTGCCGCTGCGCCCGACGATGGCAATGAACTCGCCCAGCTCGAAGGCGGCGTCCACATCGGCGAGCACCGCGCGCTCGCGCTCGCCTTCCTTAAAAGTTTTGCTCACTTGTACGAAACGAATGTAGCTCACTAGCAATGACCTCAACAATTCATCATACCATCAGAAGTACGATATGCAGCGCCGTTCGGGTTTGTAAAATTTAAGACCTCGCGGGTCTCAATGAGCCGCGAGGTCTCCTCAGCCGACTGGCAGTTGTTGTGGATGTGCAGAATGGCTGTCAGCGCAGGAGTACCGCATATGCCAGCACGAGGATGGCGAACGAGATCGCGATGATTAGCACGCCGACGATAAGTGACAGCACCGCGCGGCGCGTGCGCGTGCGCTGTTGCGCCTGATCGCTCGCCTCACGCTCACGCGCGATCTGCTGCGTGTACGCGTTCAACTTGGCAAGACCTTCGGGCGTGGGCATGAACGGACGGCGCACACCGGACGGATCGCGGGCGATGCGCGAGGTCGTGCCGCAGAACGAACACGTCACCTGATCGGCATCGGTGTCGGGCAGCGGCGCGCCGCAGTTGGGGCAGCGCAGGGGTTGAACAGGCTGGGTCATCGTTCCACATTCACCGTAATCGTGCAAAACACACCCCAGTACTCACCTGATGTCGCGACATTTACGGCGACGAGCCGTAAATCATAACGGCCGGGTGTGACTGTACTCGTTTCCCACGTCATCAACTCTCCCCATGCTTGCCCATTACGACGATAAATGACGTGCCAATCAGGATCGCCTTCTGCGCGCAGATCGAACTTGTAGTAATCGGTGGGGAAGAGAGAAACGGTGCCGAGAATTGGCACACGCCCGCTCACTGTCGCGCCACTAAACGGCGATTCGACGATGACGTGATGATTGTGACATTGGTTCGGTCCCCATAGTCCGCCATCAATCACATCCGTTAGATGCAAGTTTGGCGGGTCAGTGGCAATTGGCATTACCGTCGGAGTGCGTGAGGGCGTCGGCGTGATGATTTGCGTTGCCGTTGGAGGCGGCTGTCCAGAACACGCGGCAAGCAGTAATGCCAACAGCCAGAAGGCAGTCACGGTCAATTCACGATTGGTTGCGCGCCTGCGCAATCTGCTCATCAATATCCGCCACGTGCCGTTGATGCGCTTCCCACCATTCGGGATCGAGTTGTGCATCTAATTCTTCGACGGTCTTGCCTTGCTGCTCGACCCAAGTATAGTATTTCAGATTGTGCCATTGGCGGCGCACGTCCTGTGTGCCTTCGTTGATCCAATCCGTTTTCTGATTGTGGAAAATCGAGACCGCGCGCGCCGTTGCTTCGGCTTCGTCCATCGCGCCAAACATCTTCGTCATCTCTGCCATGACCGAGTGGTAGCGATCAATCGCATCGGTCAGAATCGTCACGATCAAATCGTTGCTGCCCATGCGATAGTATTTTGCCGTCTTGATCGCGCCGAGCACGTTGCACACGCCGCTGATGCCAAACAGCTGCGACATGAGTTCAACATCTGCATTCGACACGCCGAAGCGTTTGGCGAGCACCTCCATGCCGTTCTCTTCCGTCAACAACTGCAAAGCCTTCTTGCACTCGATGTCGTCCACGCACATGATCGCGTCCATGTTCGTGACGTGATGAATCCACGTCACATGCTTGTCGCCGATGCCTTGAATGTCATGCACACCATAGCCGTTGTTGAACAGTGTCGGGCACTGCACTGGCTCCAATCCGACGATCTTGCAGTCAGGAAACAGTTGCTTCAGTCGGTCGCCCGCCGCAATCGTGCCCGCGCTGCCCATCGCCGAGCAGAATGCGCTCACCCCCCGCACGTCCATGCCGTCGTCAGAGCGCAACCTGCGCTCTGACACAGTGCCATTCTCCGATTCGGAGAATGGTGTCGCCACCAACTCACTAGCCAGTTCCGCAATCGTGTTGCCCGTAACGTGATAATGAAAACGATAGTTGCCCATCTCGCTGAACTGGTTGAGGATGCGCACCTTCGGATCGCGCGCGAGCTCGTGTGTCTTGTCGTAGATCTCTTTGACGTTGCTCTCCGAGCCAACGGTTTTGATCACGCGCGCGCCGTACGACTCGATGCGCTCGAAGCGTTCCGCGCTCATGCCCGCCGGCAGCACGACCACCGAATCGAAGCCCATGCGGCAGCCGACCCATGCGCCACCGATGCCGTAGTTGCCCGTGCTGGGCCACACGACCGTGTGCACGCGCGGATCCACGTCGCCCGACAGTTCTTTCTCGACCAGCACCGAGTACGCCGCGCCGACCTTGTGCGCGCCCGTCGGAAAATCTTTGCCGTACAGCGCGACGATGTTCGCGTCCACGCCCGTCAATGCTTTCGGCAGCACGAAATAATAAATCTGGTTGTCCGCATTGCGCCACGTGATGTTGTACAGATTGATCGGGTCGAGCGGGTCGCGCGTCTTCGCCTCAATCGCGCGCGCGCGCACCTCGGGGTCAATTTTTTCAGGGTGCAGCATTTCTTCAAAGGTGGGACCGAGCACGAGGTTTGACATGTTCTGACTCTGAGGTGGTTGGGTGTTGCTGGTTTCGTTGGGCATTCGATGGCTATGCTATAATTTTAACATGCAGCCCGACGAGATTGTGCGCTACTGGGTCACGGGTTCGGCGGACGATTGGCAGACGGTCGAGAATCTCTTTGACAAGCAGGATAATGTCCACGCGCTTTTCTTTGCGCATCTCTATCTCGAAAAGCTTTTGAAGGCGTTGGTGGTGAAGCATACGCAAGCGCACGCGCCGCCAAAGCATGGACTTAACCTGATAGCGGACAGAGCTGGATTGTCACTGACGACTAAGCAAAAGGAATTCTTAAGGCGTGTGACCGATTACAACCTGAACACCCGCTATCCCGATTACAAGTTCGAGATCAAGAAACGCATCAGCCAAGAATATTGTGAGCGCGAACTGGAGCAAATCACGGAGTTTGGAAAATGGCTCAAGACTATGCTGAAGCTTTGAAGCTGGCACGCCGTTTTGCGCGTTCCGTCCAGAAGGCGGGTATTCGCCTCGAGGCAGCGTATCTATTCGGCTCATACGCGACAGGACACGCAGGTCCTGACAGTGATATTGATGTCGCGCTCGTCTCGCCCGACTTCAGCGGTTGGGTTGATGATTTCGACAAGCTGCGCGAACCGCTGCGCGACATGGACTCGCGTATTGAACTCATCCATCTGCCGCCACAGAATTTCTGTGATGAGAACCCGCTCGCGTGGGAAGTCAAGACGAAAGGCATTCCGCTCATCAAACCGCGCAAGAAAACTCCACGCGCAGCATCGCCTAGTCAAAGGCCTCGAGTGCGCAACCCTGTGCCACGCGCATCCGCGCGTCGGCAGGCACCGCCTACGGCACAGGGCAAACGCATAGTGCGTCACCCCTCATAACGCGCGCTTCACGGCGGCGAGCGTCGGCTCGATCACGCGCGGCTGATCCGCGGCCTGCATCGCGCTTGGGATGTCTTTCAAGCCGCTGCCGGTCACGATCACCACAATCGTCTCGTCGCGATCAACTTGATTGCGGGTGACCATGTTGTGCAGCGCGGCATAGCCGACCGCGCCGGCAGGCTCGCTGAATACGGCGGCTTCGGACGCGAGCCACTTCATCGCGCGCAGGATTTCGGCGTCGCTCACGGTGACGAACTCGCCTCCGGACTCGCGCACGGCGCGGACCGCGCGTGCGCCGTCACGCGGCAAATCCACGCTGATCGAGTCGGCGATGGTGTGCGCGTTAACGGGCGTGACCGCGTTCGCGCCGGCCTTCCACGCGCGATAACACGCCGCGCTGCCTTCGGCTTGCACGCCCATCAACTTCGGCAGCTGCTTGATCCAACCGAGTGCAAGCAAATCGCCGAAGCCTTTCCACACACCACTGATGATGTTGCCGTCGCCGACGCCGACGAAGACGCGGTCGGGCACGCGCCAGTTCAACTGCTCGCAGATTTCAAATGCAACTGTCTTCTTGCCTTCGACGGAGAACGGATTGTATGCGGTGTTGCGGCAGTACCAGCCGAACTCTTTCGACGCGGCCAGACACAACTCGAATGCCGCGTCGTAGTTGCCTTTGACGAGAAGCACCGTCGCGCCGAACATCAGCAACTGCGCGACCTTCGCCTGCGGTGCGGATTCGGGCACGAAGATGATCGCATCCATGCCGACGCTCGCCGCCATGCACGCCAGTGCCGCGCCTGCGTTGCCCGAACTGGCAGTCGTAATGATCTTCTCGCCTAGTTCAATCGCCTTCGCCACGACGAACGCGCTCGCGCGGTCTTTGAACGACGCCGACGGATTGCGACCATCGTCTTTGATGTACAAATTCGTCAAGCCAAGTCCCGCACCCAAACGCTCGGCATAGTATAGCGGCGTCCAGCCGACGCTCGTGAACGGCAAAGATTCGAACAACATTGTCTTCACCTTCGGTGAGTTGATCGGCAGCAGATCGAGATAGCGCCACATCGAAGGTGGCCAGCGTCGAAACAAATCTTCTTTCGACGGACGCTCGTCGCCGAAATTCAGAATCGTGTCGAGCACACCAGTATCGCCGTGCTTGGGGCAAACGTACTTGACTTGGTCGGCGGCATACGTCTCACCGCAGAGTGTGCAACAGAAGGAGTAACTCGTCATCAGAAATTTTCTGATCGTGTCATTCTGCGGAGCGAAGCGACGAAGAATCTCTAACGCGAAAGTTCACAAGCGATGTGCTTATGCAATCACTTCGCTGCGAGTTGATTGCATGAACACGTACTTCTTGAAGTAGCATCGAAGAGATTCTTCGCTTCGCTCAGAATGACACGAAGAGTGAAAGGCATCGGGCTGCCGTCTGCCGTCCGTCGTCCACCGTCGCAATTCAGCACATCGTCAGCGCCATGACCGCCTTCTGCACGTGCAGGCGGTTCTCGGCTTCGTCGAACACAATGGACTGGGGCCCATCCAGTATGTCGTCGGTCACCTCGATGTTACGGTCGGCGGGCAGGCAGTGCATGTAGTTGCAGTCGTCATTGGCGAGTTTCATGCGCGGCGCATTCGTGATCCAATTCGTGTACTGCTTGCCGATGCGCGCGCTCTCGGCGTTGTCGGTGGTCGTGAGCAGCGCGCCCCACGACTTCGGGTACACGATGTCAGCGCCTTTGAACGCATCGTCCATCGAGTCGGTCATGTCGAACGCGCCGCCGTAGCGCCGAGCGTTCTCACGCGCTTGTTCCATGATCGCCGGCATGAGCTTGTATTCGGGCGGATGCGCCAGCACCACGTCCATGCCCCAGCGCGTCATTTGCAACACAAGCGACTGCGGCACGCTGATCGGCTTCTGATACGACGCGGCATACGCCCACGACACAACCATCTTCTGTCCTTTAAGGTTGCGCCCTTTCTTCTCGATGATGGTCATCAAGTCGGCGAGAATCTGGAACGGATGATAAATATCGTCCTGCATGTTCAGCACGGGCGCGCGTGACGACTTGGCGACCGCGTTGATATATTGGTTGCCATAGTTCCAGTCGCACTGTCGGATGGCGATGCCGTCGAAGTAGCGTCCATAGATTTCGCCGATCTCGGTCGGCGTGTCGCCGTGTGCGATCTGCGTCGTGTCGGAATCAATGAACGCGGCGTGCCCGCCGAGCTGCGCCATGCCCGCCTCGAACGAGCCGCGCGTGCGCGTGCTGGTGAAGAAGAACAACATCGCCAGCGTCTTGTCGCGCAGTATGGGATGTGGCTCGTGGAGCGCGCGCTTGCGCTTCAAGTCCCACGCCACATCCAGAACCGTCTCGACCTCTTCCTTGCTGAAGTCCATGTCGCTGATAAAATCACGTCCGCGTAAGTTGGTCTGCATTTATCTCCCCGGCCGTGTTTCGTTTCAATAAGATTGGTAGGAACTCACATGCAGTGGCCACAGAAATCCAGCTTCCAATTGTGCTGACTTGCGAATCGGCGCAGTTCGTCATCGTTTGTCGAGCAAATCTTCCGATTGCGTGCCAAATTAACGGGGTCTGGAAAGCCTTTGAAATGACCACATGCAACTCGATGCATCTTTCGCGCGTCTCTTCCTCTCTCGTTGATCACGAAAGCGTCAGAGTTTCGGGCTGACCACTGCTCGTATTCTGTGTTGGCGTCCGTGTTGATAGAACGATCGAATATCAGCATCATTGGAGTTCTCCCTGCTCGTTGGATTGATCTATGCACGAACGTGCGTTGCTTTCACGCGCCCGCCAACGCCTTGAGCCATTCTTCCGGAATGTTCGGTACGCCGATCACGCCGCCGATTGGGTCGTCCAAGTCCCACAGCACCATGATAGTTACCGCGACCAGAAAACCGACGCCGAACTGGATTTCGAACAGCACGAATGGGTTCTCGATGCGGAACAGGTGAAAGGACAAAACGACCAGCAGCGAAATTAGCAAGTACAGGACACGGATGCTCGTCGCGATGCGCTTGGGCGCTTCGATTAGGAACTCCTCGCGGTTGGAGCGCGCGACCGCCTCGGCCACTTTCTTCAACTCTTCGTCGGCTTTGGCGAGGAACCACGCCGAGAAGAACACCCAACCCACGAAAAGATTGATCGAATACGTGCTTGCCTCGACCTCATCGTGCTCCACTTCGCCGATGAGCGGATGCATAACGAACGCCGACAGCGCCGCGTTGATGAGCCCTGCGACGACTCCGAGCACGATTAGCGTGAGAATGCCACGCCACTGCGCTTGATTATTCATAGTGTCCTTATCCTCCGTCTTTGATTCCGAATTCCGTCATGTCTGGATCCGGTCGTTACTGGACCGACTGCGGCTGCGCTGCAATTGCCTGAATCCACGGCAGGTGTTCGAGATAGTGTTCGTTGCTATTGCCCACGATCCACGCGACGATGGGCTTCCCACTGTCCTCACCAGGGTCGTTGGGTTGGAAGTACGAGTAACCGCGCATCAAATCGTCGTCGCTCAGATTTTCCACCGTGTGCCGCAGGTGCTCGTGCGAGGCTCGCAGCGCGGCGAGTGTGCCGTCCAATGTGGACGACGCCACGCGCTCGCGCATGATCGCGTTCAGTTCGTCTTCACTTGCCGACAGCACGGTGGCGCGATCAACGCCCATCGCTTCATAGCGCGGCTGCTTTTCCAACAATGCGGCGATGCCTTCTTCCCAAACCGCGAGATGGTCAAGATGGTCCTTGATCGTCCACCCCGCGTGATCGCGCAACTGCGTCATCTGCTCGACGCTGTAATCGTGCAGTGCGTGTATAACTGCTGACTTGGCATGATGCAGTCGGCGCAGCAGTTCGTCTGTCGTCGGTCGCTCGTTCGACATAGATTGTTCTCCTTGAGTTACAGTACCGATTTTAATCGCTCGAAGTCAATGTTCGCGCCGCTGAGAATGGTGACAACCTTTGCGCCCTCTTTGATTTTTGCTTTGCCGCTCAAGAGTGCCGCCGTGCTGCCAGCGCCCGCACCTTCGGTCAGCATTTTGCTGCGGCGCAGGATCCAACGCAGCGCGTCTTTGATCTCCTCGTCGTCCACCGTGACGAACTCGTCCACATACTGCTTGCATATCTCGATGTTCAGCTCGCCGACGAACGGCGCACCCATGCCTTCGGCGATGGTCGGCGCGCGCGTGATGCGTGCAGGCTTGCCCTGCTGGAGCGATAACTGCATCGCCGGTCCTGACGCCGACTCGACGCCGATCACGCGCACGCTCGGCTTGTTCAATTTGATCGCACTGGCGATGCCCGAGATCAATCCGCCGCCGCCAATCTGCACGACCACCAGGTCCACGTCGGGTACGTCCTCCAGAATTTCCATGCCGACGGTCGCCTGCCCCGCGATGACGTGCGCATCGTCGAAGGGATGCACGAACGTGTAACCGTGCTCGGCTTCTAGTTCGTGTGCCTTGTCGAAGATGGTCGCGATGGTGCCGAACAGCACGACCTGCGCACCGTAGCCGCGCGTGGCGTCCACCTTGGCTTGCGGCGAGCCTTCGGGCATGACGATCACGGCTTTGAGTCCCTCGCGCTGCGCCGCATAGGCGACACCTTGTGCGTGATTGCCCGCGCTGACCGCGATCAGCCCTTTGCCCTTCTCGTCGGGCGTGAGGTGCGCGAGCTTGTTCAGCGCGCCGCGCGGTTTGAACGAGCCGGTCTTCTGCAAGTTCTCGCATTTGAAAAATAACTGCGCGCCGAACTGCTCGCCGATGGTGGCCGCGGTAAGTGTGGGCGTGCGATGAACCTTGCCGTGAATGATCCTGCGCGCTTCGTCAATCATCTGTTGGTTAATCACGAGTTTTGTCCATGCTGATATGAGAAATACGTATGCCGACTTGCTTGCGCATCACGCATTACGGATTACGCATTAGAGCAAATACGGCAGCATTGCGTAGAATTCCGTCGCCTGCACCACGTGGTCCAATTTGTTTTGATCGAGCGTACTGTGCGCGTAGATTTCGTCGCCGGGCCCGAAACCGATGGATGGAATGCCTGCCTTGCCTGCCCAATAGATGCCATTGGTCGAGAAGTTCCATTTGCCCGATGGTCGCCGTTCGTGCCACAGCATCTCAATCGCACGCTGACCTGCCTGTACCAGCGGGTGTGAGTCCTCGAATGCCCACGCGGGAAAATATTTGCTCACCGGAAAGACGAAGCCCGTGTACGAGGGATCGTCGTAGAACATTTCTTCGACCGAAATCTCCGCACCGTTCGGAATCAGTCGCCTAACTTGCGCAATCGCGTCCGCTTTGGTCTCGCCGAAGGTGACGCGCCGATCAATGTACACTGTGCACTCATCGGGCACGGCGTTGATGCTCGGCGTGCTGACGTGCATGTCGCTGACCGTAATGCGTCCCTGACCGAGAAATGGATCAGTGTGCAGCGTGTCGTTCAGGTCGCGCACGCCTGTGATGACCGGTAGCATCTTGTAGATGGCGTTATCGCCGAGTTGGTTCGACGCGGCGTGCGCGCTGCGTCCCTTTGCGACGACCTGCAACTCGACGCGGCCTTTGTGTCCGCGATAGACTTGCATCTTCGTCGGTTCGCCAATCACCACGAAGTCGGGCCGCACGTTCGGGTCCACTTCGACGAAGGTGTTGGGCGCGATGCCGTCGCACCACTCTTCCATGTTGCCGAAGTAGTATGCCGTCCAGCCGTCAAGCAGTCCGAGGTCGCGCGCGATGGCAAGACCATAGACCATGCCCGGTGTCGAGCCTTTCTCGTCACACGCGCCACGCGCGAACAGGATGCCATCCTCGAGCTTGCCCTCGAGCGGGTCCCACTGCCACGCGCTGGGGTCGCCGATGCCCACCGTATCAATGTGCGAGTCATACACGATCACGCGCCGAGCGTCCGTAGGGGAGCCGAACGGCGCAGTCGCCGGGCCGATACGTCCGACGATGTTTCCCATCTGATCGAAGCGCACCTCGTCGTAGCCGAGCGCGCGCATCTCCGCGCCGACGCGCTCGCCGACGACTTTGATCTGCGAGTCGTAAGACGGAATTGCAACGATCTCGCGGAAGAACTTGATGAGTGCATCCCGCGAATCGCGAACGCGTGATTGGATTTGTGCAACTTGTGATGTGGCCATGTTCTCAACCACCACGACGGTGGACGGCAGACCGCATTCGCCGCCGTCTGCCGTCTATATGTCAATGACACTTCTCGCTACTTCACCCTTGACCATCGCCTCGTATGCTTCGTTGACTTGTTCGAGCGGATAGTGGCGCGTGATCAGTTCGTCGAGGCGCAGTTGGTGGTTGCGATACAGTTCGAGGATGCGCGGGATGTCCACGCTCGGGCGCGCGCTGCCGAACATCGAGCCTTTGATGCTCTTCTCTTCATAGAAGAACGAAAACGCGGGGAACGTGACGTGGCTATTTGCGGGCGGCATGCCGACCATGATCGCCGTGCCGCCCTTGCGAATCATGCCGTAGCACTGCTCCATCGTCTGCGGCAAGCCAATCACTTCGAATGCATAGTCCACGCCGCCCTTGACCAACTCACGCACTTTCTTCACGGGGTCTTCATTGCGCGAGTTGATGATGTGTGTCGCGCCGAACATCGTCGCCATTTCGAGTTTGTTGTCGAGAACATCAACGGCGATGATCGTGCTCGCATTCGCTAAGCGCGCGCCTTGAATCGCGTTCAGACCGACGCCGCCGCAGCCGATGATCGCGACGTGATCGCCGGGCTGCACCTTCGCCGTGTTGATGACCGCGCCGACGCCCGTCATTACGCCGCATGAGACCATCGCCACGCGGTCGAGCGGGATGTCGTGCGGCACTTTGATGGCCGCCGACTCGTGCACGACCGTGTGCTCGGCGAAGCACGACACGCCGATGAAGTTGTGCAGCGTCTCGCCGTTCCAATTGAGACGGCACGATTGGCGAAGCAGTTCTACGTTGTCACACAAGTTCGGATGGCCCGTGCTGCACTGGCGGCACCAGCCGCAGTACGGACGAAAACAGAGCGCGACGTGATCGCCTTTGTGCAGACGCGTCACGCCATCGCCGACGGCTTCGACGATGCCCGCACCTTCGTGGCCAAGCACGACGGGCATCGGGCGCGGCGTCTCGCCCGTCATGATGTGATAATCGCTGTGGCAGACGCCCGCGTGCGTCACGCGCACCAGCACTTCATTCGGGCGCAGGTCTTTGTCGAGTTGAACGTCCTCGATTTTCATCGGCGTCTTCGGCGCGTGCAGTACGGCGGCTTTCATCGTCTCACCTCGTTGGACGTGCAGTCATATTGAACAGCAGCGAAGGGGCGTCGCCAGCTGGGGCCCGACAAGCGCATTTCGAGCATTATACATGGAACGCGAGGTGCAATGCTGCATTCACTTGGGTAAGCAGCCAGCCCAGAGCATGTCGCGCTGAGTCACCATGTCGAACAGCACGCGCGGCTTGTCGCCGGCAGGCTCCACCCGCATCACCAAATCGCGATCCTGCGCCGCGATGCTCGCGATGCGAAAGCGCAGTTCAGGGATCGTGCGGTTGGGCGAAAGCAAACTTGGTCCTTGTGCCAGCTGGCGGCGCGGCTCGACGTCCGCTTGTGCATCGCTCGCATTTTGATAGCGCAGCACAATCAACCCCAGCGGCTTATCCTTCTCGATGCGATAGCCAATCGCGAGTGCACTGTAATCATGGACGGTCGGCGCGTTCTTGCTCTGTTCTTCCATCCATTTCCGCAACACGTCAGGAATATTTGGACCGAGCTGCACATGACAATCACTGGCGGCCGGATCGAGATAGGCAGACGCGACTGAGCCAAGCCGGTTGGCGAGCGTTTGGATGTTGCTGTCGTCGCCGAGTGCTTTCGCCTCACGCTTGTACACGTCGAGCAGGCTGCGCACGGGATCCGGCGTCGAGGACATTGCAAAAATCTTCTCATTCTTCAGCACAGCCGTGTTCAAGATCGCGAACTCGGTGGCGCGCAGCCACTCGGCGGGTTCCATCTTGTGCGAGTAGAGCGTCGCGCCCTTGTACTCGCTCTTCGCAAAGCCGCGCTCGTCAAAATGCGCCAGCACGGGCGCGAGGTCGAACTCATCCCGAAATTTCAAAACATAAGCAGGCTGACCGATTACAGTTGATGCTTCCCAATCCAGATCGGTCGAGTCCCAGCCCCAGACCTTCGCGTGATCCAGCATATGGGCGACGCCATACGCCGAAGCCACGGACTGATCTTTGCTCAGCCGCGCTATGAACTCGACGCGCTGCTCAATGGGGCTTTGGCTGCTCAGGTCCTTTGCGCTGACGTATTGCCTGATGAGCGACCAGTCTGTAAACGTCACCTTCGCGTCCCCGACAGGCAGCAAGGCGAGCGCGCGTGCGAGGCTCGCCGGCGCAGATGCATTGGGCAACGCACACGCGCTCAGCAGCATCGCGCTCAGAAATACGCAGAAAGTTCTCATCGCCGTCCTCACACATTGAACTTCACGTGCATGATGTCGCCGTCTTGCACGAGGTATTGCTTGCCTTCGAGACGCAGCGTGCCGCGCTTGCGCGCTTCGGCGAGCGAACCCGCGGCGATCAGGTCGTCATACGCGATCACTTCGGCGCGGATGAAACCGCGTGAAATGTCGGTGTGAATCGTGCTTGCCGCTTCGACCGCCGTCTCGCCTTTGCGAATCGTCCACGCGCGCACTTCGTCCTCGCCCGTCGTGAGGAACGACTGCAAGCCGAGCAGGTCATATGACAGTTTAATAATGCGATTGAGGCTCGGCTCCTCGATGCCGTACTCTTTCAAAAATTCTTGCGCTTCCTCGGGCGGCATCTGCGCGATCTCCATCTCCAGTTTACCACGCAACGAAGTCGAGAGACTTTGGATACGGCTCGTCGGGTCTTGGGATTTGGAATCTGGGATTTCCGCTTGCGTCTCGTCCAGATTATAGATTACCATCGTCGGCTTGATGGTGAGCAGACCGAAGCCGCGCAGCGATTTTACTTCGTCGTCACTTAAGTCGAGTTCGCGCAGCGGGCGCTCCGCTTCGAGATGTACTCTCAAGCGCTGGAACAATTCGACTTCGCGCGCGCGCGTTTCCTTTTCCTGGGGCGTGCCGCCTTTCTTGCCAACCTCTTCTTTCAAACGCTCCAAGCGTTTCTCGACCGCGACGAGATCGGAGAGCAGCAACTCTGTTTGCAGCGTTTGCACATCTCGCGCGGGGTCAACGCTGCCTTCGGGATGCGGCACGTTGGCGTCGTCGAACACGCGGATCACGTCAATCAGTGCGTCGCTCTGCGAGAGCAGATTGAGCAGCGCGGGTTCGAGTCCGCCGCGCTCGCCCGCGCCTTTCGCCACGCCCGCGATGTCGTTGTACTGCACCTTCGCGTGTGTTACTTTGCGCGGATTGAACATGTGCGCGAGCACACCGAGTCGTTCGTCCGGCACGTCCACCATGCCCGTGTGCACGTCAAACTTGCCCGACGAATAACTCGCGGGCTGCACGTTGCCGCGCGTCAGCGCATTGAAGATGGTTGTCTTGCCCGAGGTGGGCAATCCAATGATGCCGATTTGCATGAGAGTGGCGTGCGGCGAGTGGCAAGTGACGAGAACACATCTCGTCAACCGTCACTCGTCACTCGCTCTGCCTTTCCATTAATGTCACACTGGCGAATCCAAGTTGCTGCCAGAGCTCAAACGTATGCCCGTGCATGTTGTTCAGACTTGCGAGCAGCAGCGCCAGCACCATGCCGTGCGACACGACGCCAAACGCCTGCGGATCATATTGCTGCATCAACGCTTCGACGCAACTCAGGATGCGCGCTTGCGCGTCGGTCGCGCGCTCCCAGCCGCCGCGGCTCACGGCGGGCTGCGCGAACACGTCGCGCACACGCTCGTCGTAATCGTCAATCCACTCGTGCGTGCGCTTCAGCTCGCGCAAGCAGTCGCGCGTGAACAGTGCGATGCCGCGCTCAAAGGCAACGTCTTTCACCGTTGCAATGGCCTTCGGCTCGTCGCTTGTGATAATCGCCTTGACCTCCGACCAGAACGGCTGCGCAGCGAGCAATTTGACCTGCTCCTCGCCGCGCTCGCTCAATGGCCACAGCGTCGGATCGTCATGCGTGCGCTCGGTCTCGGCGTGGCGGATGAGATACATTTTGGTCATCGCTTGACGGCAGACGACAGACGGTGGACGGCATGTCCTGCGGTCCACCGTCTGCCGTCGGGACATCACTCCTGCTGGAAATTCGTGCCGAGCGCGACAGGCGCGCGTCCGCGAATAATGCGATCAATGATGCGTGCCACATCGCGCGGCAGATAGGCGAGCAGGCGATCCAGTCCTGCGTTGTTCGTGATGAGCAGCACCAGAATCATCAGCGCGAACGGCGCAACCTGAAAGAGTTGAATCGGCACGCTCGTAAACTCGGACTGCAAGTTGCTGCCCAACGTTTGCAATGCGCCGAACAGATACGCGCCGAACGCCGCGCGCACCGGATGCCAGCCGCCGAAGATGACAATTGCGAGCGCGATCCAGCCGAAGCCTTGCGTGTGATGGTAACTCCAGCCGAGTTTGACGCTGAGCGAGAACGCCGCGCCGCCGAAGCCGACCAGCGCGCCGCCGAGCAGCGTGTACAGGTAGCGCAGTCGCTGCACGCTCGCGCCACGCGCGAAGGCCGCTTCGGGCCGCTCGCCCACGCCTTGCAGCATCAAGCCTTGCTGCGTCTTGAACATGAACGACCACGCAACGACGATTGTGATGAAACTTAAATACGTGACAAGGTTCTGATTGAACAAGATTGGCCCAATGACTGGCACTTCGCTGAGCATAGGAATGGGCGACGGCGTGACTTGCGGGCCGGGCACACGCACGAACGGCGTGCCGAGAAATGAACTCAGGTCGGTGCACAGCAACGTCAGGATGAAGCCAACGGCAACTTGGTCTTGCTTCAACGTGATGCCCGCGAATGCGACAAGGAGCGCGACGAGTGCGCCGACGATCATCGCGGCGATGAAGCCGATGGTGAGGTCGCCCGTCGTGTACGCGGCGGCGAAGCCCACCATCGCGGCGAGCATCAGCGAGCCGTCGAGTGAGAGATTGATGACGCCCGCCTTCTCGCTGATCGTCTCGCCGATGACCGCGAACACGAGCGGCGACGAATCCGCGACGATCGAGGCGAGCAGGCGTATGAGGGTGTCCATATGTTTCTGGAGGTTGGATAGTTGGTTAATAAGTTGATGGTTAACGAACCAACCAACCAACTTACCACCTATCCAACTATCGAACTCTCTTCCTAAACCCTTGCACGATTACGACCATCAACACCAGCACACCCTGAATCACGCCGCCGAGCGACGAGTCGAGGTTGAGTTCGATTTGCAGCGGACGACTGCCGAGACTGAGCGCCGCGAACACGAATGCAATCGGGGCGACCCATACCGCGCGAAACGCCGAGAGCAGCGCGACGAGAATGGCGAGGTAGCCATAGCCGCTGCTAATCGCGGGGATGAGCCGATGATAGGTCACGGTAGTTTGTACAGCGCCCGCCAGTCCCGCACACGCGCCGCATAGTGCAAACGCGAGTAGCATGTTGCGCTGCGTGTGAATGCCGAGTAGAAACGCCGAGCGGATGTTGTGACCGATCGCTTTCAGTTGCAAACCCCAAGTGGTGCCGCGTAGCGAAAAATAAACAATTAGCAGCACCACAAGCGAGAGTGCGACCGCCGCAGGACTGACTCGCAACGGTTCGAGCGTCGGCAGCCATGCGTTCGGCGGATACGGCTCGGTGCCACTCACGGTTGCGCGGCCGGGCTGGCTCCACGGCCCGAAGATCAAATAGTTCGTCAGTCCAATCGCGACGAAGTTCAAGCCCAGCCCGCCGAAAATCTCGTGCACGTTGCCGTACACTTTGAGCACGCCCGCGAGCCACCCCCACGCCGCGCCGAACAGCGCTGCGCCGAGCAGCACCAGCGGGAGCAGCAGCGGCGCGGGCAGACTCGGAAAGGTGCGCACGACCCATGTCGCGCCAATCGCGCCTAGCACGATCTGCCCTTCGATGCCGATGTTCCACAGTCCCGCCGTGAAGGTGAGCAGCAGTCCGACGCTGCACAATGTCAGCGGCACCCACGCGGCGATCACGTCCGCGCGGCGCACGTCGTCGCCGAACGCACCTTCCACCATGCGCTGCAATACCGCGAGCGGCGGCGCGCCGACCAGTACGATGATGATGAGCGTGACGAGCAGCGCGAGGATAATCGGCAGCGTCGCCAGCGCGAGACGATTAAGCGGGCGCGAGAGTTGAGGCGCGATTGAGGTCGAAGCCATATCCAATCTAATTTGCAGCGAACTGTTTGCCCGCCATGAGATTGCCAATCTCCTCGACGCTCGTCTCGCGTGCGGGCACCGGCGCGCTTATATGGCCGCCGGAGAAGACGATGATGTTGTCGGCGTAGGTGAGCACCTCGTCGAGGTCGGCGGAGATGAAGATGATCGCCGTACCTTGACTGCGCCGCGCCATCAACTGTGCCCACACCCAACTCGCGGATTCAATGTCTAGCCCACGCGTTGGCTGTTCAAGCAGCAGTAACTTCAAGTTAACGGGCAGCAGCGCGAGCAGTGCGCGCTGTTGATTGCCGCCCGATAAGTCTTCAACACTGCTGTCGGGTCGACCGCGAATGTTGTACTCTTGAATCTTCGCTTCGCTGAGCGAGCGCGCCCGGCTCCAGTCAATCACGATGTCACGACTGCGGCGCGCCAACTCAAAATGCTCGCTCAGGTCAAGCCCGCTCACCAGTCCTTCGCCGAGTCGTTCTGCGGGCAAGTACGCGATGCCGCACTGTAAAAAATTTCGATAGTGGCGACCGACGAGATTCAACCCGCCTAACTCGATTGCGCCGTGCAAGGCTCGAAGCAGTCCGCCACATGCGCGCAGCACGAGCCGCTGGCCGCTGCCTTCGAGTCCCGCGAAGCCGAGCACTTCACCCGCGCGCACGTCGAACGAGACACCGTCGAGACGCAAGCGGCGATCGGCAACTGCGAGGTCGCGCACACGCAGGCGCGTCTCGTCAAAATAAAACACTGGATGCGCGACGCGCGGTAGTGCTTGACCGAACATCATGCGCACCAGTGCCTGTGCGCTGAATGGTCGTGCGACTTCGCCGACGACTTTGCCGTGCCGCAGCACGGTCACGC
The DNA here is from genome assembly GCA_038198935.1 of Anaerolineae bacterium. GTDB lineage: Bacteria > Chloroflexota > Anaerolineae > JACRMK01 > JACRMK01 > JBBPZQ01. The sequence continues at coordinate 44,014 of JBBPZQ010000035.1, read as the reverse complement.
GTTGACAAAGTTCTTCGACATCTTCCAACTTGTGTGTCACAAAAATAATCGTCTTGCCTTCACCCGCCAGATGTTTCAAGGTGGCGAACAATTGTACCTTCTGCGGCTGTGAGATGCCCGTCGTGGGTTCGTCGAGAATCAGCACCTCTGCGCCGCGCGCGAGCAGACGGGCGATCTCCAACTGCTGCCGCTCGCCGGGTGTCAGCGTGCTCACGAGCGAATCAGGTTCGAGTTTGAAATGCAAATGACGCGCGGTATCCAGCAGTTTGCGCCGCGCGCTCACCCGCGGCTGAATGAAGCCGCGCTCGCCAAGCATAAAGTTGTCGAGCACGCTGAGCGGCGGGAAGTCGAGCGGGTCTTGGTGCAACATGCCGATGCCGTGCGCGAGCGCTTCGAGCGGCGTGTGATACTGCACAGGTCGGTCGTTCAGCACGGTTGTGCCGCTGTTCGCGCTGAAGAAGCCCGACAGGATTTTCATCAGCGTGGACTTGCCTGCGCCATTCTCGCCAAGCAGTCCGTGAATCGTGCCCGCATCCACATTGAGCGAAATGTGATCGTTGGCGGCGACACTGCCAAACGTTTTCGTGATGTCGCGCAGTTCGACTTTCATCAGCAGTCTTGAGTGCTGAGCCCTGAGTGCTGAGTCGGATTCACCCAGCACTCAGGACTTTGTACTCAGCACTTATTGTTTGCTCGCACCCTTCATGCCTTGCAGCAGTTGCGGCAGGAACCAGATTTGATTGTCGGTCGCTTTTTCGCCTGCCTTGAGGTACACCGTACCATCTTGCAACTTCAACTCGCCTTTCCAAAGGTCAAGCGAGCCATCGCCCAAGCCTTTGATGAAGTCCGCCACCTTGGTCTTCGCGTCGGCTTTCAGCGCGGGCCCATCCACCCAGCCGACGGCGCTGGTGTCCGAGTTGTTGATGTCCTTCCAGTCGGGCCCATCCCACGTGAACTCCGGCTTCCACGTCTTGGCGATGAATGATTTCATGATGCGCAGATAGCCGGGTCCCCAATTGAAGTAGGGCACGCCGAGACAGGTCTGTGGCGATTCGCTGCACGCGCCTTTGAAGTCGTATGGAATCGAGAAGACGCTCTTGCCGGCCTTCGCCTGCTGGCCCGAGACGACGACGACTTCGGTGGTATCAATGCCGCTGATCACGACATCGCTGCCGCCGCCGTAAAAGTCGCCGGCGACTTTGGTGGGATCGAGCGTGACGCCAGGAATGTTGAACCAGAAGCCGATCCACGTCACCGTGAACTGCAAGTCGCTCGGATTCTTCTTGGCCACATTCTCCCAGCAATACTTCGCGCCGAGATACGCCGACGACGCGAGGCGGCGCGTTTCACTATTGATGAGTGGGCCGAGATAGCCGATCTTGCCGCTCTGCGACGAGAGCGCAGCGGCGCAGCCGGCGATCTCTTTGCCGTATTCCATGCGCCCCATATAGTTGCCGAGGTTCGGAGGATTCTTCTTTTGCAGCACGTCGTCGCCAGAGACCATGATGAACGTCACATCAGGTCGCTTCTGTGCGGACGTGCGCGTGTCATCTTGGAAGTCATCCGACGTCGCGAAGATGATCTTCGCGCCCTGTTTTACCATGTCGTCAACGACCTGATCGAACGTCGTGCCCTTGCGGTCGGCCGGATTCACTTTGTCGAGCGAGACCATCTTCGCGCCTGGAATATTCTTTTCGAGGTATTGCCCTGCGGTGTAGTGTGCTTCGCTCCAGCCATGATCGTTCTGCGGACCGACGAGCACCATGCCGAATACAGTTGACTGCGAGCTGGATGCAGTCGCGGCGGTGGTGGCGGCTGCGGTTGCCGCGCGCGTGGCGGCTGTGGTCGGTGCACTGGTAGGCGCAGCAGTCGCCGCGCTCGGTGCGCTCGTCGTCGGCGCGGTTGTCGCGGGTGCACTGGTCGGCGACGGATTAGGCCCGCACGCGATGGCGATCAGCGCGATGACAAACAATGCTGATGTCAGTATCCTACGGTTCATAATCTTCTCCTCCTTTATGAAAACAGATACAGATGGACGTTCCACTTGCCTGCCAATGGCAGGAAGGCTTGAGTGCGAATGGGAGTTCATCACCTCCTTACAACGTCAAGCATCGAACGTTGCAGACACGTCAACTCGCAAGTCGGACAACAGTGCAGAGGTCGCTACGTCGCCGCGCGCAAATACGCCGTGCTCGACGTATTGACTGTCTTTGAGTTGCAGCACGGTGACGATTTCATCTTGTGGGTCAACGATCCAATATTCGAGAATGCCCGCGCGCGCATAGTCTCGTCGTTTGGTCACGAGATCGCGGCGGCGATCAGTCGGACTGTCACTGACCACCTCAAGCACCAAGTCGGCTCCATCCCAATAACGATTGCTGCGCCGCGGATCGTGTATTGAGCGCAGGAAGACAATATCGGGTTCGCGGAATTTGCCGCTCCACAGTCGGATGCGGATTCCCATAAAATAAACTTTGCCGCCAATCTGCTGCGCGATGGCATTGAACACGAGAAACAGCGCACTGAGAATGGCATGATGTCTGTCCGTTGGCATCGTCAATACCTCGATGCAGCCCGCCGAATACTCAAGCGGCGCGTTCCACTGTTCGATCAATATCAAATATTCATCTTCGCTCCACTCGCCTGGCAGATGGCTCTGCAATGCTGCCGCCAGCTCGGGGTCGAGTTCTTCCGGCTCATCTTCAATCGTGGACGTAACCGGTACAGCCATTCGTTCCTCCTAATCATTCACCATCGCGCGCGCGATCTGATTGTGGCGCGCGACGACGGGCGCAAGCTCAAACGCAGTTAGATGACCATCAGCGACGACGACCTTGCCATTGACCATGACCAGACTCGCGCGTGTCGGCGCACAAAAGACAAGCGCTGCGAGTGGATCGTGCCACGCGCCGGCGTAGGCGAGGTCGTTCAAGTTGAACATGGCGAAGTCCGCCGCCTTACCCACTTCGAGTGAGCCGATGTCGTCACGACCGAGCACGCGCGCGCCGCCGCGTGTGCCAATCTCTAACGCCTGACGTGCCGAGAGTGCAGCGGCTCCATGTGCGACGCGTTGCAACAACACCGCCTGACGCGCTTCGGCGAGCAGGTCGCCTGAGTCGTTGCTCGCGCTGCCGTCCACGCCAAGGCCAACTGGAACGTCATGCTGCAGCCAACTCAGCAGCGGCGCGATGCCGGAGCCGAGTCGCATGTTCGACGTCGGGCAGTGTGCGACCCCCGTGCCCGTCTGAGCCATACGCTCTACGTCGTCGGCGTTGAACCATACACCATGCGCGTACCAAACGTTAGCGCCAAGCCAACCGAGCGACTCGGCGTAATCGAGCGGGCGCTTGCCGAAATGGTCGAGGCAGAACTGATCTTCGTCGAGCGTTTCCGCTAGATGCGTGTGGCAGCGCACGTCATAACTTTTTGCGAGCTCACACGACTCGCGCATCAATGCTGGCGTGACCGAAAACGGTGAGCAGGGTGCGACGCCGACGCGACACATCGAATAAGGTTTCGGATCGTGAAACGATTCGATCACGCGGCGCGTGTCGCGCAGAATCGTGGCATCAGTTTGTACAACTCGGTCAGGTGGCAAGCCGCCTTGTGATTCGCCGAGCGACATACTGCCGCGCGTTGGATGAAAACGCACACCTATCTCTTGTGCTGCGCGAATTTCGTCGTCTAGTTTCGCGTCGTTGGGAAAGAGGTACAGGTGGTCGGCAGCGGTGGTGCAGCCGCTCAATAGCAGCTCAGCCAGCGCGACCTTCGCCGACACGTACACGGCTTCGCTCGTCAAGTTCGCCCAGATGGGATAGAGCGTGACGAGCCATTGGAACAGCGTGCCGTTCTGCGCTTGCGGCATGACGCGCGTCAGCGATTGATACAAATGATGATGTGTGTTGACGAGACCTGGGATGACGACGTGATCGCGCGCGCTGATGATCTGGTCTGCGCTTTGGGGCAACGCTGCCGTCGTGCCGACTTGCTCGATCACGTTGTCGCGGATGAGCAGCGCGCCGTCCGCAATTTCACGATGCTGCTCGTCGAAGGTGGCCAGTACGGTCGCGTGCTGCACGAGCGTCGTCGGCATAGCGACATTATAGAGTGACAGCTGACAAGTGACAAGTGACCAGATCGAAATCCCAAATCCCAAGACCGATATTCCAACCTTGTTCAGCGTTCAACGGTTGGGACCAGGGATTTGGGATTTTCAATGCTCACAGCCACCGTTCGTGCTTGAACCACAGCAACATGCCGACGACGCCGAACAGCATGACGGCCATCGCCGTCCAAAACACTAAGTCGTTTTCGAATGGAAGGTGGACAAAGTTCATGCCGAAGAAGCCCGTCACGAACGTGAGCGGCATGAAGATGGTCGTGATAATCGTCAGCCGCTTCATGACCAGATTCAAGTTGTTCGAGACAGTGGACAGATATGCGTCGAGTGCGTTGCTAGCCAAGTCGCGGTACGAATCAATAATATCGTAAAAGCGCACGATGTGTTCGTACACGTCGCGCAAGTACACGAGCGCGCGCTCGTCAATCAGGGAGTAGCGGCGGATGAGCAGCGAGTTGAACACTTCACGCATTGGTCCAATCGTCTTGCGCAGAAACACGAGGTCTTGTTTGAGCGCAAAGATTTCGTTGAGTTGATTCTGGCTGATGTCGCTTACGATGCGGTCTTCGAGTGAGTCCATGCGGTCGCCTAAATTGTCGAGCACGGGGAAGTACGCATCCACCACGAGGTCGCTAAGACGATACAGCAGAAAGCTGGCGCCCCACTCGGACAAGCTAAAGTTCATGCGTTGGAGTTCAATCAAGTTGTTGATGATTGGATTATCGAGGTCGTGCACGCTCACGAAATACTTGCCAGACAGCCAGACGTGAATCTCGTCGCTCTCCTCATGCTCGTCTTGGCGGCGTGGCGTGTGCAGCGTGATGAACAAATAGCCCTCGTACTCGGTCACTTTTGCGCGCGGGTCGTGCTGTTTCGCATCTTCGATGGTGAGCGGATGGAAGTGAAATGTTTGGTCCAGCCAGCGGTAATCGTCGTCGCTCGGCGCGCACGCATCGAACCAGATGTGATAGTCGGGCATCTGCATCAGCCGCGCGCCCTCAGCAGGCGTCACAGCGTTCACGCCGATCACCGTTCCCGATTGATCCGTTTGGCGCGCGAAGGCTCGAATCATTTTACGTGCTCCATCGTTTTCAAAATGTCATGCACACGCGAGATCTGAAAATCTACCGCGCCGTGCAGCGCGCTCTGCTGCTCACTCACCAACACCGTCGTCATGCCATACCGCTTGCCCGTCGCCAGATTGCGCAGGCTGTCTTCGAGCAGCAAACATTCGTCGCCGCGCGCATGCAGTTCGCGGAACGCCACTTCATAAGGATGAGGGTCGGGCTTGCTGATGTAATCGAAGTCTTCGAGCGAGAAGGTGCGTGTAAAGTGATCGCCAATGCCGAGACACTGCACAACGTTCCGCGCGTGCTGGCGCGTGGCGTTTGTGAAAAGGCATTTCGTTTGCGGCAGGTGCGCCAGCACATCGTGCAGTTCGGGGTCATTGAACAGCACGGTGTTCATAGGTACGTCGTGCACGAAGTGCAAGTAGTCGTCAATGTCAATCTGGTTATGGAGGTATAGCCCGCGCGTCGTTGTGCCGTACTCGTTCAGATAGCGCTCACGCAATGCCTCTGCATCGGCGCGCGTCATGCCGACGCGCTCGACCATGTATTGAATGATACGCTCGCGCAGCATGGGCCACACGGCGCAGGTGGATGGGTACAGCGTCTCGTCAACGTCGAACAGCAGAAAGCGAATTACCATATGAAAACATTGTAGCACGAGGACTGAACATGGATCGCAATCAGTCGCCGTTCGCCATCTGCCGTCTAGTATCTGTCCTGCGCTGCCCGACGCTCACCAGAGCGATGCCGCACAGCACCAACGCGCCGCCGACGAGCACGATCGGCTTCGGCACTTCATTCAAAATGAAAAATGCGAGCACGGTCGCGCCGATGGGGTCGCCGAGCGTGGCGACGCTCACGACGGTTGCGCTCACGAAACGTAGCGCATAGTTGAGCGATGAGTGTCCGATGATCTGCGGGATGAGCGCGAGGGCGAGGAACAGCGCGTATGTCTGAGCGGAGTAGCCGACCAGCGATTGGCCTGCAATCATTGCGGCGGCGACGAGCAGCGTCGCCGCGACCGAATGCACGAGCGCAACATACGCGAGCAATGACAAATGCGAGCGCAGTCTGCCGCCGATGAGAAAGTAGCCTGCGCCGCCTCACGCGCCGAGCAGGGCGAGCGCATCGCCAACGAGCGCATATTGTCCGCCAGCCAAATCGCCGCCGCTAATGAACACGCCGCCAACCACCGCCATTAGCACGCCGAGCCATGTCACGCCCGCCACCTGCTCGCGCAGCACGGCGAACGACACGAGCGCAACCCAGATCGGCGCGCTCGTCACAATTGACACAGAACTGGCGACGGTTGTGAGTTGCAGCGACGTAATCCACGCGCCGAAGTGCAATGCGAGACATGCGCCCGCGCTGAGGATGAGTTGCCATTCGCGGCGCGTGAGTCGGCGCATCTCTTCCGCTCGCGCGCCCGTGGCAACGGGCGCGAGTATCAGCGACGCGAGCGAGAGACGATAGGCGGCGATGACGAGTGGGGGTGCAGTAGCGAGGCGAATGTAGATGGAGGCGAGCGCGGTGGCGACGATGGCGACGAACAGCGCGAGGTACGGGTTCACCGAAGGATGAAAGCAGAAGGATGAAGGATGAACGCTAAAATTGTCCGATTCATCCTTCATCCGTCATCTTTCATCTTCAACGTCACGCCAGCGCCATCACGTTGCTCTGCACGATGGCTTGAACCTTGGCTCTGATGCTTGCGTCAAGCGGCAGGATGGGCGCGCGGGGCTCGCCGCCGTCCCAGCCCATCGCATCCATCGCCGCCTTCCAGCCTGCAATGCCATACGCGCTGACTTTGCCCTCCGCCTCACGGCTTTCCTGCTGCAAGCGCAGCGCAGCCTCGTGGTCGCCGCGCTGGAACGCTTCGTAGATTTGCACGTATGTGTAACCGAATGGGTTCGCCGCCGCGAGCACCGCGCCAACCGCCCCGACACACAACGACGGGTACAGCACACGCGCGCCACCGGTGAATACCGCGAAGTCTTTGTCCGCGAGTCGCACAACCTCGGCGACTTGGCCCACGTCCGCCGCGCTGTCCTTGATGCCGACGATGTTCGGATGACGCGACAATTCGGCGACGAGGTTGGCGCTGATGTTCGTCGCGGTGAACGGCGGCACGTTATAAATTAAAACCGGGAGGGGCGACGCTTCTGCGACGTCGAGGAAATATTTGCGCCATGCATCTTCTTTGGCGCGCGTGTAATATACGGGCGTGACGACCAGTACACAGTCCGCGCCGAACTCGGCGGCTTGGCGCGTGTAGCGGATCGTCGTGCGCGTGGACTCGTGTCCCGCGCCGACCATCATCGTCTTGCCGTGTGGGATCGCCTCGCGCGCCGCTTCGAGCACGCGCGCACGATCGTCCTCGTCGAGATAGACGAACTCACCCGTCGAGCCGAGCACGAGATAACCGTGCAAGCCCGCTTGCTCCCAACGCGCGACGTTCGCCGCAAATTTCTTCGGCGCAACGTCTCCGTCATTATCGAACGGCGTAATGCATGCGGGAAAGATGCCACGTAAGTTGAGAGTCATTATTTCTCCTTAAGTTTGACAACAGCCGGCACACGATTGTTTGCGTCCGTCCATTGTCCGCATCCGTCGTCAGATCACAACCATCGCTTGAATAACTTCAAGATTCCTTGATTCCACGGTACGCGATGCGTCACGCCCGACTGTCCCTCGACTTCACGATGGTGGACGAGATACCACTGGTACGAATTGATAAGCGCCTCGGCGTTGTTGAATTTCCACTGCCAGCCGAGTTGTTTCTGAATCTTTTCCGTCGAGACGAACGAGTCTTTATCGGCCGTGCCATACACCCACTTGTAAAGAGGCGACAGATGCATCGCCTCGAACACGGCAAGCGCGAGTTTGATCGGCGCGGCGGGCGTGCCCATCGGACGCGCGCCGTTGCCCGCGAACTTGCACAACTCGCCGAGGTACGCGCGCACCGTCTGCGAGTCGTCGCCACCGACATTGAACGTGTCGTTCGCTTTGCCGTCCGGTGCTGTTGCTGCAAGCCAGATCGCGTTCACCAAGTCGCTTACTTCGAGCAATTGATAGCGATTGTTGCCATTGCCGATCATCGGGATGCGTTTTCCGTTGTATACCCAATCATACAAAATCTGAAACACGCCGAGCCGCGCGGTGCCGATGAACGTTTTGGGCCGCAGCACACACACGACCAAGCCTTGCTTGCGATACTGCTCGCACATGCCTTCGGCTGCGATTTTGCTCTCGCCATAGGGGCCGACGCCGATCAGTTGATCGTGCTCGAACAACGGATGATGATCGGGCACACCGTACACGGCCGTTGACGAGATGTGCACGACGCGCGGCACGCCGACGCGCTGGCTCACGTCTAGCACGTTGCGCGTGCCCTGCACGTTGATCTCGCGGATGTCGTTCGGCTTCCACAAGGGCAACCCCGCCGCCGCGTGCACCACCACGTCCGCGCCCTTCAACTCGCGCTCGAGCGCAGCCACATCGCGCACGTCGCAGTGTGCCCACGACACGCCTTTCGGATAATCTTCGGGGTGGAACTCGGCGATGTCCAGCAGGTGAATCTGCGCTTTATCCGCCAACTCATTCGCGATGTGAAAACCTAAAAATCCTGCGCCACCGGTCATAACCAATCTCATGCATTCTCCTCAAACAATTTCAGATTTTGAATTGAGTGATAGCGACCCGACAATTGGCGATTTGCCATTTGCCACTGGCCATCAGCCATCTGCTATTCGCCAATCCGCTGCGTCAGCCACGCCGCTAGATCGCGCAGACTCTGCACGCTGATTTCGTGCGCGATAGGATACTCTTTGTACACAAAGTCGGCGTCGGTTTGCTCGAACAACTCGTTCGCGCGCCGCCCGAACTCCACGCGAATAACTTGATCGTTCGTTCCGTGCGCAATGAAAAAGTGCGTGCCCGCCAACTCGCTCCAGCGCAAATTCAAGCCGACGGTTTCGGGCACGTAGCCGCTGTGCGCGATGGTGCCCGCGAAGCGTTCGGGCATGGTCAGCGCTAGTGCGTACGACATGACCGTGCCCATACTGAAGCCCATCGAGAACAGCCGCTGCGCATCAACCGCATACAAGCGCGGCAGCACGTCGAGGAACTTGCTCAGGCGCAAGTAACTTTTCTGAAACATCGCCGCGTCGGGTTCGCCCACTTGCAGCAGGTTGTACCACGTATAGCCGCCGTAGGGAAATGGATACGGCGCGCGCACGCTGACGACGAGCAAACGCGGATCAAGTCGCGGTGCGAGCGCCGCCAGATCGTTTTCGTCCGCGCCGCGGCCGTGCAACAGCAGCAACGTCGGCGCAGAACCCGGTGTCGCCGCGCGCGGCGTGATAACGCGGTGCACCAAATTGATCGGATCAGTGGTCGTCGTCATTGACTGCACTCAGCAGGTAGCCGTCACACTGCACGACCGGCAACGGCGGATATTTTGGAAATCGAGGATCACGCTCGCTCAACATGCACAAATAAAACGTGCTGCCTTTGCTCGACTGAATCAAGCGGTGATGGACGCAGGTGCGGCACAAGCCGATACGGTCAAGGTGCGGTGCGGCTGATGGAGCGTTCGGCATGTGCGGCGGAAATTATACCATGAAGGCGAGTGACGAGTGACGAGATGGCTGATAGCCGATAGCATATCGCTGATGGCTTTTCACATATCGACATTTTCGATGACTTGCACTTTGCGGTATGCGATTTGCCATACGCGATGTGCCATCCGCCATCCGCCATCCGCCATTCGCCATCCGCCATTCGCTATCTTGTAACCCGTCACTTGTCACTCGTCATCTCTTTAGAATGTGAACAAGTGCAGACCGCCCGTGACGGGCACCGCCGCGCCGGTGATGTACTTCGCTTCGGGTGAGGCGAGGAACACGACGAGCGTGGCAATGTCGCGCGGCTCGCCTTCTTTGCGCATCGCCACGCGCGCGCGCATTCGGTCTTTCATCTTGTCGGGCAGTTTGCCGAAGCCTTCCGTGCCGATGACGCCGGGCACAATCGCGTTCGCGGTGATGTTGTAGCGCGCGCCTTCAAGCGCGAGCGTGCGCGTGAAGCCGATCAGTCCTGCTTTGGTTGCGGAGTAACTGGCTTGCCCGAAACCGCCCATCGTGCCCGCGACCGACGCCATGCTGATGATACGCCCCCACTGCTTCTCGACGAGCGACGACCACAACGCCTTCGTCACGTTGTAGGCACCCGTCAAGTTCACGGCGAGGTCGCGATCCCACAACTCGTCCTTCATATCGCCGAGCTGCGCCACGTTGTCCAGCGTCGCCGCATTGTTCACGACGATGTCGGGCGTGGCGTGAAGTTCGTCTTTAATCGTCTGCACCATCTGCGCTACCTTGTCGCGGTCGCGGATGTCCACTTTGAGCGCGAGCGCATCTTGGCCGAAGGCGCGCGCTTGCTCGGCGGTGTTCTCTGCGCCCGTCTCGTTCACGTCCACTGCGACGATGCGCGCGCCGGCTTCGGCGAGTGCAAGACAATCGGCGCGGCCGAGCCCGCGCGCCGCGCCGGTGACCAACGCCACTTTGCCTGCGAGCGAAAACACATGCACTCCGCGTTGCACAAAGTAGGGGCGCAGTGCGCTGCGCCCCTACACATGCGTCGTAAACGTCGAGGTCGAACCTTTTACTTCGGCGTCAAGTTGAAGCCGCTGATCTTCCACTGACTGCCGCTCACGCGGTCAAGCACGAGGCGCAATGTGCCGCTGGTATTGCCCGTGAATTTCGCGGTGCCATCAATCTGTGCGTCACTGCTCTGCGACGTGATGGCGCTGTATTTGCTAAATGTCCATTCAACGGGCTGCGCTTTGCCGCTGGTGATCTTGCTGCCGAGCGCCTGCGCCGAGCCAAGTTCTTTTTGCAGGTCGGGCGTGCACATCGCGTACGCGCCGCTCCAGTTGCCGCTCTTCAATTCGGTCATGAAGGCTTGCGCGACGGCTGTGACCTGGGCAGTGTCCACCAGACCCGGCGCTGAAGTTTGCAGTGTCTGCCCCAAGATGTTCGCGCCCTGACCGAACGCGAGGAACGCCGCGCCGCATGCGCACGCACACAGCAGCGCAAGCGCAATTAAGCCGATGATGATGTTGCGCGCGCTGAACAGTCCTCCACCGCCGCCCGTCGGGCGGGCAGGCGGAGGCGGCATGTAGGGCGGCGGCGTGCCACCACTCGGCGGTATGTTCGACGGTGGGATATCGCGCGACGGATCGGGCGGCAAGTTACTCGGACCAGGGACATTAGGTGCGGACATGTTTCCTCCAAAAGCGAATATGTATCATGCGGGGATGCATGATGGTTTATTATAAGCACACGATTCCGAAAAGCGCAACCAGTCTGCGCCGAGACCTCGCCGGCATTGCAGACAGGTCAGGGCCGATTTTGGCAAACCTATTGCGCGCCCCTAACGCCATTGTTATACTGGATGCATCCAATCTGGCATGGCAGTCGTATAGGGCAAGTCACGATGAGCACGTCACACGAGGAAAGCCACTCAAGTCCAATCCGAGTTCTTTCCATTGACGATAACCCCGTCTTCCGTGCTGCTATTCGGCGATTCTTTGATCGGCAGCCCGGCTTCGTGCTGCTCGACACGCTGGCAGACGGTGAAGCCGTCGCCGTATTGTCGGTGGAAGTGCCGCCCCAGGTCGTCCTGCTCGATCTGCATATCGGCAGTCACTTGAGCCTTGACCTCATTCAGGTGCTGCAACAGAAATGGTCCGCGTGCAAAGTGATCGTCCTCACGTTCGATGATCGTCCGGGCTATCGGGAAGCGGCGCTGCGGGCAGGCGCCGCCGGCTTCGTCTCCAAACTGAGTGTTGCCACTGAGTTAATCCCTGCTATGATTACGGCACTTCAAACGAGTCCCAGTGGAGGCAACCGTGACGACCATGCCGGCGAGCAGCGATAAGAACCACGTGCTCATTGTTAACGACCGCCAAGAGATTCTCGATTCGATTGCGCGCTTCCTCTCAGCCTATGACGATGTAAAAGTGGTCGGCACAGCGCGCGGCCTAGAAGGCGCAGTAACGTGCGCGCGCGAGTTGCAGCCGCACATCGTGGTGTGTGATTACAGCGCGCTCAAGCCTGCCATGTTGGAGCGCATCGCGGCGCTGCGTGAGACGCTGCCGCGCGCCTGTATGATTGTGATGTCGTATGACGACGAGTCAACGGAGCAGCAGGCGGCGCTGGAAGCAGGCGCGAGCGATTTCATTTCCAAGTTCAATCTAGCCGATGATTTGCTGCCGGCCATTCGCCGCTGTTCGTTTGTGACCTGAAACAGCGTGTGGAGTTTCTCATCAGTGTCCTTACTAGAACCCGAACCGATCAATGTATTAGTGGTGGACGATAACAAGATTGTGGCCAGTGTGCTTGCCAAATTGATTGACGCCGAACGGTCGCTCAGCGTGTGCAACGTGGCGCGCAGCGGCGCTGAGGCGCTGCGTCTTGACGATGCGCTGATGCCCGACATCATCTTGCTCGACGTGGTGCTGCCGGGCATCTCCGGCTTCGACCTCATCTCGCCGCTTCGGGCAAAGTGGCCCACCTCGAAAGTGATTATGCTCACCTTCTATCACAACGACGAATATCGCCAGCAAGCGTTCAGCGCGGGCGCCGCGGGCTTTGTGCCGAAGACGGACGTGCCGGAGCTACTGGTGCAGACCATCCACGCGGCGATGGGGCGGCCGAGCCGATCGGTCTGAACGATGGCGATTCAAGTTTTGTCCGAGTTACTCGCCGCGCAGATCGCCGCCGGTGAAGTGATCGAGCGGCCCGCGTCCGTCGTGAAAGAATTGATCGAGAACGCGCTCGACGCGGGTGCGACTGAGGTGCGCGTCGAGGTGCGCGACGGCGGCAAGCGGCTGATCCGCATCGGCGACAACGGCGCAGGCATTCGTCGTGACGAGGCCGAGCTTGCATTCGTGCATCACGCGACGAGCAAACTGCAAACTGCCGACGACTTGTTTGCAATTCACACGCTCGGCTTTCGCGGCGAGGCGCTGCCCAGCATCGCCGCCGTCGCGCAAGTGACGATGTTGACGCGCGCGGCGGATGACGTCGTCGGCACGGAGTTGAAGTTGGCTGGCGGTCGCGTCGTCAGCAACACGCCGCACGCTGCACCGCAGGGCACGCTGATCAGCGTGGAGAATTTGTTTTTCAATATTCCGGCGCGCTTGAAGTTTTTGAAATCCACTAACACGGAGTCGGGTCACGTTCACGAGTTGGTCAATCGCTATGCGCTCGCCTACTCGCACGTCCGCTTCACGTTCATGTCCGAAGGGCGACTTGCGTTTCAATCGTCGGGCAGCGGCAATATGTCCGACGTGCTCGTCGTGGTATTCGGCGGCGAGACGGCGAAGCAGATGATCGAAGTGCAACGTGCAAAGCCAAACGTGCAAAGGGATGACTTATTGATGTCATCGGACGTTGAACCTCGCACGTTGGACATTGACGTGAGCGGCTTCATCTCGTCGCCTTCGCTCACGCGCGCGAATCGCTCGCACATGACGCTGTTCGTGAATGGGCGCGTGGTGCAGGATCGCACCCTATTGTTTGCAATCACCGATGCGTATCACACCTTCCTGCAAGCGGGCCGCTTCCCCGTCTGCATTTTAAAAATCAGCGTGCCGTCGGAGCGCATGGACGTGAACGTACATCCGACCAAAGCGGAAGTGCGCTTCCGCGAGCCGCATTTGGCGTTCAGCGCGTTGCAGCGTGCCGTGCGCGAGACGCTGCTCGCACAGCAACACGCACCTAATATTCAAGTGGACAGTGTAGCGTGGGGCGTGGAGCGCGGAATGCTCGCGGGGCCACCTGAAGATCAATTGCCAATGCACATGCGGCTGGTGCCGCGCAAAGGCGACGCGCCTGACCTGAGCCAAGTCGAAGGATGGCGAGTGACGAGCGACGAGAACCCTGACAACAGCCTCAACTCGATCGTCTCGAATCTCCAGTCGCAAGTCTCCGCTCTGCCGCCACCGATTGCCAGCCTGCGTCCACCCGCCGAGCCAACAAGCCAACAAACAAACCAACAAACTCACTCAGCACTCCCGCTTCTCCGCGTGCTGGGCCAAGTCGCGCGCACGTACATCATCGCCGAGGGTCCCGAAGGCATCTTCCTGATTGACCAGCACGCGGCGCACGAGCGCGTGTTGTACGAGAAGTTTATGGCGCAGCGAATGCAGTCGGGCGACGGTGCGAACGCACAGCCGCTGCTCGAACCACTTACCGTCGAGTTGTCGCCGCAGCAAGCAGCGCGTCTGCGCGACGCCCTCGAACTCTTTCGGAAAACAGGCTTCGACGTAGAACCGTTCGGCGGCACGACCGTCTTGCTGCGCGCGGTGCCGACCATCATGGGCGAAGGCGACCCGCGCCGCGCGCTCTCGATCATTCTGGATGAGCTGGCGGGCGAGGACGACGGGCACGGCGACCCGTTGCGCGCGCAGCGCGAAGCGATGTTGATCGCGTCAGTCTGCAAGCAGTCGGCGATCAAAGCGGGTCGCCTGCTCGCACTGCCAGAGATGCAGGCGTTGATCGAGCAATTGGAACACAGTCAGTCGCCGCGCACTTGCCCACACGGACGACCCACGATGATTCGGCTTGGCTTCGAGCAACTCGCGCGCGAATTCGGACGGCAGTGAACTTTTGGCATCGGAGTGGGTAATGAATAGTAACGCTGTGCTGACGCGCGCAACGCTTGACACCCCTCGCTTCTCATTGTATAGTTGCGACAATCCCGCCTGCGGATGGTGATTCGGCACAAACATCATCCGCATTTTTGCATTCACATCGAACGTGAGGAAAGGAGGCGCCGCTCAGGCAACTGGTTTTCTTGACCGACGATCTGATGCACGTTCAAACATCTCTCAGGAGGAGAATGATATGTTCGTAAGACAATCGAAATGGCTCGTGATCGTCGCCTCGCTCGCTGTCGCCGTGTTGGTCGGCGCATGCGGCGCACCCGCGACGACTGCACCCGCCACCAGCGCGCCCGCGACAACGGCGGCTCAAGCGACGACTGCCCCCACCACGGGAGCACCGCCCGCGGCTGCCTCGCCGACCGCTGCCCCCGTTGCGAAAAAGGCCGGCGACTGCGGCACGCTGCGCCTTCTGTACTGGCAAGCCGTCACCACCGTGAATCCGCATCTGTCGCAAGGCACGAAGGATTCCGATGCGGCGACGCTCGTGGTTGAGCCGCTGGCTTACTTCGGCGGCGATGGCAAGCCGGTGGCTGCGCTTGCCGCCGAGTTGCCCACCAAAGCCAATGGTGGCTTTTCGGCAGACGGCACGACCGTCATCTGGAAGTTGAAGCCCGGCGTGAAGTGGTCAGACGGTTCGGACTTCACGGCCGATGACGTGGTGTTCACCTGGAAGTATGTCTCAACCAAAGAAACTGCTGCCACGACCCTTGGCTCGTGGGAAGCCGTCAAAACCGTTGAAGCCGTTGACAAGAACACCGTGAAGGTTACGTTCACCGACCCGCAGCCTGACCCGTCCGTCGCAATGGTCGGAACGTCGTTCCGTATCTTGCAGAAAAAACAGTTCGAGCCGTTTATCGGCGCGAAGTCGAAGGATGGTCCCAACCTCGCCACGATCGGCACGGGCCCATACAAGATCGTCGAAGCGAAACCGAACGACGTCGTGACGTTCACGATGAACGAGAACTATCGCGGCGTCCCGCAAGGCAAGCCCTGCTTCAAGGACGTGATTGATAAGGGCGGCGGCGACGCACCCTCGTCTGCCAAAGCAGTATGCCAGACGGGCGACGCGGACTTCGGCTGGAATTTGCAGGTTGAAGCCGCCGTGCTAAACCCGATGGTTCAAGCCGCCGATGCGAAGTGCACGCTGGCGATTGCGCCCGGCGGCGCTGTGGAGCGTCTGCTGCTCAACCGCACCAACCCCGATCCGGCATTGGGTGACAAGCGCAGCGAACCTGTCGAGGCAGGCGGGCAGCCGCATCCGTTCCTGTCGGACCTGAAAGTGCGCCAGGCGCTGCGCATGGCTATTGACACGACCACCATGGCCACGCAGCTGTACGGCGCGAGTGGTGTCGGCACGTGCAACATTGTGACAGCGCCACCTGCGCTCATATCGAAGAACACCTCGTGCAAACCCGACGTCGACGGCGCTAATAAGCTACTCGACGATGCCGGCTGGGTGAAGGGCGCGGACGGCATCCGCCACAAGACGGTCGGCGGGAAAGACGTGAGGATGCACATCCTTTACCAGACGACGGTCAACGCGCTGCGCCAGAAGGAGCAGGCGTTCGTGAAGGATGCGTGGGCGAAGATTGGCGTGGAGACCGAGTTGAAATCCACCAGTGGGGGTGTATTCTTCAGCGGCGACGAAGCCAACCCTGATACGGCTGCCCATTTCTATGCCGATGTCGAGATGTTCACCAACAATCCGGATAGCCCCGTGACTTGGCTGAACTACATGGAAGGTTGGATCTGCAAGGAAGTTTCCCAAAAGTCGAACAAGTGGAGTACCGGTAACTACGAGCGCTTCTGCAACAAGGACTACGATGCCCTCTACAACCAGGCGTTAAAAGAAACCGATCAAGCCAAGCGCGACGCTATCATCGTGCAGATGAATGACTTCGTGGTCAACGACTTGGTCATCATCCCGCTGGTGGCTCGTGCCGACGCTGAAGCGATCAACAAGAGCATCAAGGGCTACATCCCGAATCCGTGGGACTCGGAGTTGTGGAACGTCGCAGACTGGACGAAGTAGTTCGTGATTGAATGGTAGGGGCGAGGCATGCCTCGCCCCTACGCCTATTGGTGCAAGATGAATCAATATTTAATCCGCCGCCTGCTCATCGCCATCCCAACTTTGATCGGCATCAGCTTCGTGATTTTCGCGGTCGTTAACATCGCGCCCAATGATCCGATGGCACAGTTCGCGCTCAACCCGGCGGTGCCGCCCGAAGTGCGCGAGAACATCCGGCACCAGCTCGGACTGGACCAGCCGTGGCCGATTCGCTACGTTCAATGGCTCGGTGCGGCGGTGCAGGGCAATCTCGGCTACTCGTTCAACAGCCGTCTGCCGGTGTTGACGCTGCTCAGTTACCGCCTGCCGTCAACGCTGTGGGTCCTGGGCATGGCATACATTATCAGCATTCTGTTGGCAATTCCTATCGGAATTCTCTCAGCGGTAAAGCAGTATTCCCTGATTGATCACCTTGTCTCTGCATTCGCGTTCATCGGTTTTTCCGTGCCCACGTTCTTCACGGGAGTGCTGCTTATTCTCATCTTCAGCGTCAAACTGCACTGGCTGCCGTTCATCTATGACTCGACGCTGGTGGTCAAAGACCTTGATTCATTGGGGCAGTTGTTAAAACAATCGGCGATGCCGATTATGGTACTGGGCTTGTTCGAGACGGCGACGCTCGCGCGCTTCATACGTGCCGCCATGTTGGAAAACCTGCCACTCGATTACGTGCGCACGGCGCGCGCTAAGGGCATCACCGAATACATGGTCATCATGCGTCATGCCTTTCGCAATTCGATGCTACCGGTGATCACGCTAATTGCGTTGGGCGTGCCCGGTGTTTTTGGCGGCGCACTCATCACCGAACAAATCTTCCGCGTGCCCGGCATCGGCTCACTGCTCGTCTCGTCGCTCGACACCAGCGATATACCTGTCATCATCGGCATCACCGTCATCTATTCCGTGTTGGTCGTGCTGTTCAATTTGGTCGCCGACATCTTGTATGGCTTCCTCGACCCGCGCATTAAGTACACGTGAGACGATTTCAGATTTCAAATTGATCCGTTGCAATCTGAAATCTGAATTGGAGTTCGTATGGCACAAGCGCAAGCGCAATCCCTGAGCCTGAGAGCCGCAAGCGTGGACGCGGAGCTAACTCGCAAGCCGCGCTCGTTGTGGAGCAACGCATGGCGGCAATTCAAGCACCATCGGCTGGCGATGACTGGTATGTTTGTGCTGTTCGGACTCGTGCTTGGAACGATATTGGGCCCACTGGTTTATACGAAACGGATTGATGGCATTGACTTCGGCGCTTCGACGCTGCCGCCCTCAGTCGAGCATCCGTTCGGTACCAACGACCTCGGTCAAGATTTGCTGGCGCGCGCGCTGTGGGGCGGGCGCATTTCGCTCGCCGTTGGCGTCATGTCAGTAATCGTCTCCATTTTGCTCGGCACGAGCGTCGGCTCGATCGCTGGATATTTTGGCGGCATTCTCGACAGCAGCCTGATGCGCATCACGGACTTGTTCCTGTCACTTCCGCAACTGCCATTCCTGCTCATGGTGATTTACTTGTTTCGTGATCCCGTGCGGCAGATTCTCATCGGCCTGGGACAGGGTCCCGAGTTTGGCGTTTTCATTCTGATCGTGTCGGTGATCGCGCTCACGACGTGGATGCCCGTTGCGCGACTGGTGCGCGCATCGTTCCTGTCGCTCAAGCAAAAAGAATTCGTCGAGGCGGCGCACGCGGTTGGCGTGCGCGCGCCGGGCATCATCACCCGACACATCCTGCCGAACGTGCTCTCGCCCGTCATCGTCGCCGCGACCATTGGCGTCGGCGGCGCGATCATCACTGAATCGGCGCTGTCATTCTTAGGTCTCGGCTTCCCACCCGATACGCCGTCTTGGGGTCGCTTGTTACTCGACGCGCTGAACTTTCTGGAAGTCGCGCCGCACATGGCGCTGTTCCCCGGCTTGCTGATCTTCCTCGCGGTCGTCTCGATCAATTACGTCGGCGACGGTATGCGCGATGCGCTCGACCCGCGTAAGACGCGATAAACAGAACTTAGCTGAGTGCGATAATACGAGACCTCGCGGGTTATCAAAACCCCGAGGTCGTTTGTTTTGGTTGCTTCTGCGCAACGCGCGTGCTACAATATTTTGAGATGTATCAAGCCGCACATGATCTTTTTGCCTGACGGGAGTTAAGCTATGCACCAAGACCGCACGCGCATGTATGGCGAATTCGACAAGATGTTAAACGAGTTCGACCGCTTCTTCGAGCAACTATCAACCGGTGGTCGCTATCTCGGCTCGAACCATCATACATGGACGCCGCCGACGGACGTGTACGAATCCGGCGGCAACGTCGTCGTCCGTATCGAGATTGCGGGTATGAGACAAGAAGACTTCGATGTGTCGTTCGACAATGAACTGCTCACCGTATCGGGTACGCGCCGTGACCCCGCGGACAAGGTGGCGTACCATCGGCTCGAAATTTCCTACGGCGACTTTATGACCCAAGTGCACGCGCCGTGGCCCATTGACGAAGAAAAGATCGAAGCGAAGTACGACAAAGGTTTCCTCTTCATCAAGCTCCCCAAACAAAAAATCGAACAGACCCACATCCCCGTCACCGTCGTTGACGGCGATAACGAATAGCCTGCATCTCATTGCATCAATACTCCACGCACAACGGAGAACGAATGAACTTTTTTGGCAGAGGCAAGCAGGACGACGCCACCGAGATCGAGAGTCCACCGCCAAAGATGGAAGGCTCGCCTGCGATTCCTAATGACCTATCAATCTTGCCGCTGCGCGGTACGGTCGTCTATCCGCTGACCGTGCTGCCGCTGACGGTAGAGCAGCAGCGCTCCATTCAATTGGTTGACGACGCCGCGCTCGGTGCGCGCGTGATCGGACTCGTCGCCATCAAGGAAGAAAGCGAAGGCGTCGAGACGGCCGGACCGAACGACCTGTACAGCATCGGCTGTGCCGCGCTGATCCATCGCCTGCTCAAAGCACCCGACGGCAGCGTGCGCTTGATCGTGCAAGGGTTGGATCGCATCCGCATCAAGCATTTCTTGCAGACGGAGCCATATCTTAAGGCGCACACGGAGATCGAGCCCGACCTGACGGAGAAGAGCGTCGAGGTCGAGGCGATCATGCGCAACACGATTGAGTTGTTCCGTCGTCTGGTCGCGCTCGTACCGCACCTGCCCGACGAGTTGATGATGGCGGTGATGAACGTCGAAGACCCGCGCCAACTTGTGTATTTGATCGCGACTTCGATCCGCATGAGTCTCACCGACGCGCAAGAGATTCTGGAGATTGACGCCGTCAAAGACAAACTGGCTAAGTTGAACTTGCTGCTTACGCGCGAATTGGAAGTTCTCGAACTGGGAAAGAAAATTCAGAATGAGGCGCAGAACGAAATCGGCAAAATGCAGCGCGAGTATTTCTTGCGCGAGCAGATGAAAGCCATCCAAAAGGAACTGGGCGAGCAGGACGAGCAGCAGCGTGAAGTCGCTGAGTATGAGCGCAAGATCAGCGAAGCCGGCTTGAGCGAGGAAGCACGTAAAGTGGCAGAGCGCGAGTTGAGCCGCCTGCGCTCAATGCCGGCCGCGGCCGCCGAGTATTCGGTCATCAAGACCTATCTCGATTGGCTGGTGGACATGCCGTGGCAGAAGTTCACGGTGGACAAGCTCGACATCCCCGAAGCGCGCAAGATTCTCGACGAAGATCACTACGACCTTGAAGAGATCAAAAATCGCATCCTCGAATTTCTGGCCGTGCGAAAATTGCGCAAAGAGCGCAGTAGCGAAGCAGACGCGACCGAGCAGCGTGGTGCGATCTTGTGCTTCGTGGGCCCGCCCGGTGTCGGCAAGACCTCGCTCGGGCAATCCATCGCACGCGCACTGGGTCGCAAGTTCGTGCGTATGAGTCTCGGTGGCATGCGTGACGAAGCGGAGATACGCGGACATCGCCGCACCTACATCGGCGCGATGCCCGGGCGCATCGTCCAGTCTATCAAGCGCAGTGAGTCGAAGAACCCGCTCATCATGCTCGACGAGGTGGACAAGGTTGGCAACGATTGGCGCGGCGATCCATCGTCGGCGCTGCTCGAAGTGCTCGACCCGGCGCAGAATTCTACCTTCCGCGACAACTACCTCGACGTGGACTGGGATTTGTCGCAGGTGATGTTCGTGACGACCGCCAACCAACTCGATCCGATTCCGGGCCCGTTGCGCGACCGCATGGAAATCTTGCAACTCGACGGCTATACCGAGCACGAAAAATTGCGCATCGCACAGAACTACCTCGTACCGCGCCAGATCAAAGAGAACGGTTTGACCCCCGAAGAGTTGACGTTCGAGGAGCGTGCGTTGAGCCGTCTCATCAACGACTACACGCGCGAAGCCGGCGTGCGAAACTTGGAGCGCATTGTCGGCGCGGTCGCGCGCAAAGTCGCCACGCAGATCGCCGAAGGCAAGGTGCAGACAGTGGTCGTCACCCCAGACAACGTGACAGAGTACGGGGGCAAGCAGCGTTTCTACTACGAGGTCAAGGAGCGCACCGAAATTCCCGGCGTGGCAACGGGCTTGTGGGTGACGGAGATGGGCGGCGGCATCTTGTTCGTCGAAGCGACGCGCTATCCGAGCGAAAAGAAAGGTGGCCAGCTTATCATCACGGGCCAATTGCAGGACGTGATGAGAGAGTCGGCGCAGATTGCCGTCTCGTTCGTGCGCTCGCAAGCCGAGAAGTTGAACATTGACGAGAAAGTATTCGACGAGTCCGATATCCACATCCACGTCCCGGAAGGCGCGGTGCCGAAGGATGGACCCTCCGCCGGCGTGACGATGGCGACGGCAGTCTCATCGCTGCTCACGGGTCGGCGGGTGCAAGACGACGTTGGTATGACGGGCGAGATCACGCTGCGCGGTGCGGTGCTGCCCATCGGCGGCGTGAAGATGAAAGTGCTGGCGGCGCATCGCGCTGGCTTGAAGAAGGTGATCCTGCCCAAGCGCAACGAAAAAGATTTGGAAGAATTGCCGCAGGAAGTGCGCGACGAAATGGAGTTTGTGCTCGCCGAGCGCGTGATGGATGTGCTCGACGCCGCGCTGGAGCCGGTGCCCGTGCCTCAAGCCAACGAGGATGGCGCAGCGATCAAGGGCGATGGGCACAACGGCTCGGCGCCGCGCGAACGCGAGCGCGAACCTAAAAGCGTGCGATGATTTGTGGTAGAATGGGACGGCAAAACCGTCCCATTCCTTTTTTGGTTGCCAGTCCGTTCGGCATCAAGGTTGCTTGATGAACACGTTTCTGAGCAGGACTGTGAAGCACGTTTTCATTGTTGTTCTCCTCGTCATCGCCGTCGCGCTGCGCATGGATGCCCCGCCTGTGCGCGCGGATGGACCCGTCGTTCACGTCGTCAACTACGGCGAGACGCTGTTCAGTCTCGCTCGCAAGTACAACCTCCCGCTCGACAAATTGATTAGCCTCAATCGCTTGAGCAAAGATGGAACGATCATTGCGGGCCAGCGCCTCGTCGTGTCGGCAAGCGACTCGTTGACACCGCTATCCCTTATCGTGCCAGCATCAAGCGTGCGCCTCTACGACGTGCCGCTCTGGCAGCAGCAGCAAACGCTGACGTGCGAGGAAGCGGCGGCGGCGATGGCCTTGCGCGGGCGCGTGAGCGAGTCTCAAATCGTGCGTGCGATGCCGCGCACGGCGAACCCATTCGAAGGCATTCGCGGCCGCACTAATGCGCCGATGTGGGGCACGCTCGCCGATTACGGAACGTACGCACAAGGTTTGCGGCGCGGCTTAAGCCGACTGGGATTTGATTCGACCGTGCTGTATGGCCAATCGTATGCGGCGTTCAAATCGGCGATCATGACATCGCTGCGCGCAGGCAACCCGGTCGTGTGGTGGACGACCTTCCGCGAGCAGTGGCAGACGCCTGTGTACATCCAACTGCCCGACGGACACTCAGTCAAACTCGTCCGCTACGAGCACACCGTCACCATCGTCGGCGCGACGGCCAATGGTTTCATCTACCACGACCCCGAAGATGGCAGTGTGCGCGCGGTATCCTTCGCCGACCATCAGCGCACGTCAAGCTACTTCGACAACATGGCGCTCATTATCGAGTAGCCAGCATCTGACGACTGACTACTGGCTACTGACTGCTGGCTGCTGGCTGCTGGCTACTCCGATGCACTTTTCCGTTGCCATTCTCACCATCAGCGACCGCAGTTCGCGCGGCGAACGTGCCGACGAGTCGGGTCCTGTGCTGCGCGAGTTGGTCACGACGAAACTCGCCAATGCCGAGATCACGCATACCGCGATTGTGCCGGACGAGCGCGCGCAGATTTCGCAACAGTTGATCGAGTGGTGCGAGGCGGGCGTGCATCTGATTCTGACGACGGGCGGCACCGGCTTTGCGCTCCGCGACGTGACACCCGAAGCGGTGCGCGACGTGATCGAGCGCGAAGCGCCCGGACTGGCGCACGCGATCCTGCAAGCCTCTTTGCAGAAGACACCGCACGCGATGCTCTCGCGCCCCGTCGCCGGCATGCGTGGACACACGCTCATCATCACGTTCCCCGGCTCGCCCAAAGCGTGCCGCGAAAACTTTGAAATCATCTTGCCCGCGCTCCCACATGGACTCGAACTGCTCAACGAGGTGAGCGGTGCGGAGCAGAGACATTGAGATTATCGCTATTGCCACGCATAGAATTTTAATGCTTTTAGAGTTGAGTCGTACACTCTTTAAAGTCGCCACAGCAGAGCCATGACCACCGCCGCCATTCCCATCTCACCACCCGCACGCGCTCGACTCTCGACGTTGCAGCAGGCGATGCTGAGTTTCTACTGGTTCGCCAATGGCGTGCACTGGTCGGCAATCTTGATCGTGCTCGCGCCGACGCAGGTGCTCGCCATCGTAGGCGACGCGACCAAAGGTGAGACGCTCGGCAAAGTCGTGCTTTTCGGCGCGTTCATCTCGATGGTGGTCGCGCCGTTCTATGGCGCTTGGAGCGACCGCATCCACACGCGCTGGGGACGGCGCAAGCCGTTCCTCGTCGCGGGCACGCTGCTCAATATAGTCGGCTTGCTCGGTCTGGCATATCTGCCGCGCGCAGGCGACCCGTCTTCGCTGCTGCCATACATCGGCGCGTTCATGTGGGTCAACTTTTTCAACAACATGGCGACCGCGCCGTTCTCCGCGCTCATCCCCGACGCGGTGCCACAGGAGCAGCGCGGCGCGGCGTCGGGCTGGCTCGGCTTGATGAGCGTGCTGGGCAATTTCGTCGGCGGCTTGATGGGCATATTGTTGGGCGTGATCGGCGGCGTGGTCGGCGCGTACTGGATTATCATCGGCGTCACCGTGCTTGGGATGCTCGTCACCGTGGTAAGTGTGAAAGAGCCGCGCGCGCCCGACGTGCCGCCGTTCCATTGGGGCGAGTTCATGCGCGGACTGTATCGGCCGCTGATCGAGTCGCACGACTTCCGCTGGGTGTTCCTCACGCGCTTCATCATCACGCTCGGCATTTTTACCGTGCAAGAGTTCTTGTTGTTCTACATGAAAGACGTGATCGGTACGTTCAACCTGTTCGGTGTGAAAGTTGCCGATGATCCGCAAGGAGCCGTCACGTACTTCATCATCGCGTTATTGATTGGCGCGCTCGCAGCCTCGCTGGTCTCTGGTGTGCTTTCCGACAAGTACGGCCGCAAGCGCATGGTCTATCTATCAGGGGCGCTGCAAGGATTGGTCGCCGCCGTGTTCATCTTCTACGGCAACTACACTGTGGCTGTCTTACTCGGCGTCGTGTTCGGCGTCGGCTACGGCGCGTATCAAGCGGTGGACTGGGCGCTGGCGAGTGACGTGCTGCCGTCTGCCGACGACTACGCGCGCGACATGGGCGTGTGGCACATCGCGTTCACGATGCCCCAAGTGATTGCCACGCCGATTGCCGGCGCGCTGCTCGACAACTTCCAGAATGTTGGTCAGAACATTGGCTTGCCGACACTGGGCTACAGCGTCATCATGGCGCTGGCCGTGGTGTACTTTGCGCTCGGCACATACTTCGTCCACAAGATTCGCGGTGTGCGCTGACCGTGTTGGATTGTTTGTACGTTTGTTGGTATGCTTAACGTAACAATGAACCCACCATCCATCCAACAAACTTTAGTTTGGAGGTGTTATGCAAAAAGTGAACGGGAAGGGCGATGTGGCCTTATTTATTGATTGGGAAAACATCAAAGCGAGCCTCGACGAGCGCAGCTTGAAACCGAACGTCTCATCCATGCGCGAGACCGCCGAAAGTTTCGGCCGCTTGGTGGTCGCGCGTGCCTATGCCGATTGGCAGAATGAATGGCATCAGAACGATCCGCAAAACTTGTACTCCGCCGGCATCGAACCTGTTTACGTGCCGACTCGCCTGATTGGGGTGAATGCGGTTGGCGAGCAGCGGCGCAAGAACAGTGTGGATGTCAAGCTCAGCGCAGATTGCATTGAGACCTATCATCGTTATCCATCGGTTCAGACCTTTGTGCTTGCCTCGGGCGACGGCGATTTTGTACATGTCATCAACACACTGCGCCCATACGGCAGAGAAGTGATTGCGATTGGCGTCTCGTGGAGCACCTCGCTCCGACTCTCGCAAAGCGTTGACCGCCTGTTGTATTATGACCGCGACGTGGACCCGATGGAGTTCCATCCGGCGCCCGTCGAGTCCTTGCCGCCCGTGTCCTCTGAGCTCGAACAGACGATGCAGCAGGTCATCAGCGTCATCCGCGAGTCGCGCCTCGAAGGCCGCGCGCTGGTGAATTGGATCAAGCAGGAACTCACGCGGCGCGATCCGCACTTCAACGAGCAGCGGCTCGGCTTCGACAAGTTCCGCGCGTTCATGCAGGAGATGGAGCGGCGCGGCATGGTCAAGATCGTGACGGTCGGTCTGGTGGACTGGGCGTATCTGCCTAACGTCGAAGTGACCGCGCCTGGCCCATTGAGCGCCCCGGCCAATCCGCGCGAAGCAGACCGCGAGCAATTGGAACGATTCATTCGCGTTGCCGATGCGGTCGAGAAGAGCAATATGTTTGTGGCGTTCAACTTGCTCGTGGATAACATGATTCAGGCGAATATCTTCCCAACAGAAACGACTGATGGAATACGGGGATTTATCAACGACGCAATTGAGGATGGCGTATTCCAGCGCATTACACGCACGGGTCGCGACCGCGTAACGGGCGAGCCATTCCCGCTGCGCACGCTAGTGATGAATCGCGAGCATCCGACCGTCACGAGTGTGCTCGGCATGCCACGCGCAAATGGCGGCAACGGCTTGCCGAACGAGACTATGAGCGAGCCTGTCTTCCGCTAATCATTACCATTGCGACAGTACGATTGCGGTTTGGGTGGTTCATCTGCCGGCAAGAATATTTTCATCGCTTTAATGAGCTGAGCGCGCGCTGCACTGTGCGGCGCGTTAGCTTGCACCTGCCGCACGTGTCGGCGAGAAGCTGACAGGATTTCAGATGACGATTGAGACGACGGGCTCGCGCGTAATACATCTTGTGGCTGATGAGCTTGCAACAGAGGACAACGCCGACGTCGTGTCGAGCGTCGTGGATACACATGAAGTCTTTAGCGTCGCGACGGCATCGGATAGGCGAGGGAGCGCCCCGCTTCGCCCGCCGCGTGCGCTCAAGTCGAATTCCGATGGTGCGTTAGCGCATGCGCAAAGCAATGTGGCATAGGTCGTCTGCGCGGAGTTAGTATGTGATGCGCTGCGAAGAAAATAAGTCCGCTAACCACAGGCATGGCAAAAAGGAAACCCGTTGTCTTGAAGATAACGGGTTTCCTTTTTTCGTGTGCGATGTGCCAAGAGCATAGCGCGACGTACTGCGCTAATTGCGTTAAAGCATGGCGCGGTCTCGTTGATGTTTCGCCATCGCGCGCTCGAGTTCCGACCTCGTCACGTAGCCAAGTCGCAGCAAGATTTGCCCGAGCGAGATTTTTTCTCCGCTCTGCGCCATTTGCACTTGATGAAGCAACGCCACGTCCAACTGTTCCAGCGTAATCGAACCCTGCGAAACGAGGTAGCCGCCGACAAAACCGACAATGCGCTTGCGCTCATCATGTTTGCGGAATGGATTTTTCATAGAGCTGGATTGCCTCCTGACGTTACTATTCGCCGTACGCGACTTGCGTATCACCGCCGTCCATTCTACAACAAAACCGACTCAAGGCTGAATCACTCAACCAATATAACGCAGCTACTGCGACAGTCATTAGCATGGTAGCCATTCGAGCGGTGTCTTCAGCGAGTGCGCACTCTTCCGCAGTGCGATGCTGGGCAGCGGTGGCGGTGTAATGGCGGCCTGCAAATAATCGAGCGACAAGCGATTGAGGGCAAACGTGTGCGTGTATTCATTGAGTCCCATCAGCGGCACCATCTGCGTTAATGCTCGTGATGAAAGTCGCACGATGGATTGCGACGAATTTGACAATCGCATACTGGCAATGTTACCATTTTTTGGAAGTGTTGCAGAGCACAATAAACTACTATCCCAAAGGAGGAGAAGTCAAAATGCATTCTGCAAAATCGTTTGTTCTCGTAATGGCGGCGGCAGTCACAATGCTGGTCGTGGCAGCATGTGGGGCACAGCCTACACCAGCCACTAGCGGCTCACAGCCATCAAGTGGTGTACGTGAAATCAAGGTCGAGGCGACCGACTTCAAGTTTACGCCTGGCGATCAGACGTTCAAAGCGGGTGAACAGATTAAAGTCACGATGATCAACAAAGGCGCCCTTGATCACACGTGGGTGCTAGCCGATTCAAGCGGCAAGGAGTTGTTGCCGAAGCTCGAAGTTAAGGTTGGACAGACGGGTAGCACCACATTCACGGTACCCAGCGCGCCCGGCGCATACACAATCATTTGTGATATTGCAGGTCATAAGGAAGCCGGCATGGCGGCCAAAGCCACAGTGCAGTAATCACACAAAAAACCTCGCGAGTCTCCAAGACTCGCGAGGTTTTTTTCCCTCAGTGATAGCGCTTGACTTCAAAGCGATATAACTGAAAACGTTCGTGCGGGTCAATGCCCGCCTTGTCCAATGCGATCGCTACTTGCAATTCCACAGAATTAACACCTTCAATGGCTGGTAGCAGTAGTCCTCGCCGCCAACCGTTCTCGACCATCACACCGAAGCGCTTAGGATCCAATTCCGCTGTCGTCTCGATGCGTTCGGGCGGCGACAGCAAGTCCACTGAATAATTCAAGTTTCCCAACTCGACGGCTTGCACCGGCGTAAAGCGTGGGTCGCGCGTCGCGGCGGAGATCGCATTGCGAATGATCTCCTTTGCCAGATTGTCTTCGCTCGGTTGGATCGTGCCGATGCAGCCACGCAGCGTTCCCTCTTTCAGGTGCAGTGAGACGAAGGTTGCCGCGCGCGACTGCATCTCCGCTGGCAATGATTCGGGCGGTACGAGCACGCCTCCCGTGCGCACGAACGTTTCGACGGCGGCGCGCGCCAGCGCCGGATAAGGATGCTGCTCCATCAGCGCACGGTCGCTCTGCCCGTCATGCCCAACTGCGCGTGATCGCCAATATCACACGCGATGTCATAAATGCCGGCGGCAGGCACGTTAAACGTGACGCTCGCGCTCTGCCCCACTGACGCCAGCACTTTGGCGACCTCGCGTCCTGTTGCATTGCTCAACACCCAATCGTGATCCACCGTGCCTTTGTTTATTAGCGTGATGCGCAGGCGCTCGCCCGCGTTAAAAATCAAATTGGCTGGTTGGAACTCGAAGTCGAGCGCCGCCACCGACACGAGACGTGGCGTCGCAATCGCCGTTGGCAGCGCGCGCGTGGATGTAGCAGTCGGCGCCAGCAAGGGGAAAGCCGTGCCGCCAGCAACGCTGACCCCGTTTGGCGTTGCCGTCGTGCTTGCGGCGATGGATAGAGGCGTCGAGGTAGATGTGCGCGCCTTGACGCCCGCACTCGTTGGCGTTCGCGTCGCCGTAGCGCGCGGCAGCGGCGTGCGTGTGGCGATGGTCCGTGCCGTCGGGTCGCTGACGGTCGTGCGTGCGGGTGAGGCAGTCGGATTGGAGTCCGAAGGTGATGCGCTCGGCGCGGCAACTTCGGTAGGCGCAGGCGCGCTCGATGCCTCAGTTGGCAATGAGCTTGCGTCGGGAGCTGCTGCTGTTTCGGCGGGCGTTAGATTTTGCGCGAGCAGTGCCGACGGCGTGGTGGTGCTCGTCACGTGCTGCGCGACGGACGAGTTGTTGGGTTCCAAATTGCCGAAGAGGAACGGCGATGCACTGAGTACCAGCAAGAATCCGGTCACCACCGCGGCAAATGCCATGAGCGGCGCGCGTGCACCTTCTGCGGGCCATGACGTGTTGCGAAGTGGAACGGGCGGCGCATCTAGCAATTGATGTGCGCTGACGCTGATGAGCAGCTCGGCGTCGCGATAATTGCCTGCTTGCTTATGCACCTGCCGCAGCAAATGCAGCGCCTCCGACCAGCGCGCTGCGTTCATCATGCGGCGCGCCTTCTCGAAGCGCCGATCAATCTGATGCCACTCGTGCGCTTGGCGCTGCCGATAAGCCGCGCCCGGAAAATCCGGCGCGACATCCATCACACGATCAAGTTTCGCTGCCGCCTCTTGCCAGTTGCCGTGCTCCATCGCCGCAGTGGCTTCGTCGTACAGGCGCGCGATCCATTTGCGTTGGGCGTGCTCGCTCTGGCTCATGGTGTTCGCTGTTGGTTAGTGGAGAAAGAACAGCAATGCTCCGAGGCAGCCTTTCTTGCTAGCCGCATTGGCGCTTGGCGCAGCACTCACAGCGCCTAACTGCTGCTCGCATGCTTTGATGAGCGCGCTGGTATCTTTGTACACCCCCGCGCGCACTTTCGCTTTGTGAAAGGCTTCGAGCGCTTCGGCATAGCGGCCCGCCGCCATGTGCGCTTTGCCATCCTTGTATATGCGTCCCGCGTCGCGCTCGGTCAGCGCAAACAGCAGCTTCGCCTCCGCGCCTTTGTAGAGGTGATCGAGCTCATTCAGCGCGCGGTACTTGGCGACCGCATTATCCCAATCGTCCGCGCGCTCGAAGGCTTCCGCTTCTTGCAGCAGTTGCTCGCAGCGCGCACGATGGTCATCATTTGATGGGGTGGTCATGCAATCTGAATTCAGCGCGAAGAGCAGAAGCATTATGATTCGACTCTGATCGCCTTGTCTCCGCAGCGCCAATTGTTTTGTGTGTCACTGCGCGCTATTGTAGCATGCCGCGCACCGTGCGTCGAGACGACTCAAACGTGTTCGAACACGTTGCGCGCGATGACCATGCGCTGAATCTCGCTCGTGCCTTCACCGATTGCCATCAACCGCTGATCACGATAGATGCGCTCGACGGCAAACTCGGCCGAGTAGCCGTAGCCGCCGTGAATCTGAATCGCTTTGTAGCAGACGCGCTCCGACACTTCGCTCGCGAACAGTTTCGCCATCGCGGCGATTTGTGTAAACGGCTTGCCCTGCGCCTTCGTCCACGCGGCTTCATACACCATGAGCCGCGCCGCTTCAATCTCCGTCGCCATGTCCGCGAGCATGTTGCCAATCGCTTCGTGCTGGCCAATCGCTTTGCCGAACGTCTCGCGCTCGTGGGCGTACTTCAACGCTTCTTCATACGCGGCTTGTGCAAGTCCGACGCACAGCGCGCCGATGCCGATACGCCCGCCGTCGAGCACGGTCAACGTTTGCTGCAAGCCATTTCCGAGCGTACCCAGCAAATTTTCTGTCGGCACGCGCACATCGCTGAAGGTGACGGCGTGCGTCGGCGAACCGTGTAGTCCCATCTTGCGCTCCGGCGGTCCAATCGTGATGCCGTCGCTCGCGGTCGGCACGATGAATTGACTGAGCGCGTGCGTGCCGCCTTCGCGCTCGGTGCGTACGAGTACGACGATCAGATCGGCGAGCGAGGCGTTCGTCGTCCACATCTTCTGACCGTCAATGATCCACGAGTCGCCTTCCGCGACCGCCATCGTTTTCACGCCACCAGCGAGATCGGAGCCTGCGCCCGGCTCGGTCAGCGCGAGCGCGCCCAATCGGCCGGCACCCGACGCGAGCGGTCGCAAGAATTTTTCTTTCTGCCCGTCGTTACCAAGCAACGCGATGGATGCACAGCACAAGCCGTTGTGCGCCGCAATTGCGAGCGCCGTGCTGCCGCAGCCCCACGCCAATTCTTCAAGCGCAATCGCCGCGCTCACCGCGTCAACACCCGCACCACCGTATTCTTCCGGCGCGTTCAAGCCTAGCAGTCCGAGCGGGCCCATATGCTTGACCGCATCCCAATTGAACTCGCCCGTGCGATCTACTTCTGCGGCGCGTGGTCGCAATTCGGCTACGGCGAATGCGTGGACGGTGTGTTTGAAAAGTTTTTGTTCGTCGCTTAACGTGAAGTCCATAGTGAACCGAGCGTAAGAAGTTTCGAGTTGAATGTCTCCATCTCTTATTCTGTACGATTCATGCGAACCTTGCAAGGAAGATGCCCAACTCGTAGAGGACGATGATCGGCAGTGCGACGATGCTTTGGTTGATCGGGTCGGGGGTTGGCGTGACGAGGGCGGTGATGACGAATGCGCCGACGATGGCGAAGCGGCGGAATGATTTCAACTTCTGCACATTCACGACTTTGATCTTGGCGAGGAAGAAAATCACCAGTGGTGTCTCGAACGTCAGCCCGACCCAGAATAGCACCGAGGAGACGAAATTGATATAGTCGCCGATGGACGGCAGCGGCTGCGCGATGTCCGAGCCGAACGTGAATAGAAATTGCAGCGCAAACGGCAGCATCAAGTAGTACGCGAACACCACGCCGCCGATAAAAAAGAGTGCAACACCCGGCAGCAGGACGAACACGTAGCGCTTCTCGTTAGGCAAAAGGCCGGGCAGCAAGAACGCGATCAGTTCATACGCCACGATCGGCAGCGCAAGTCCCGCACCTGCGAGCAAGTCAACCTTAAAGGTTGTGACAAACATTTCGGTTGGCTTGGTAAAGATCGGCTTGATGATTTCGGCCGGCTGCGGATACGTCACAGGCAGAATCGTGCCGGCCGGAATTTCGAGGGTGAGTGAGACGGGGCTGGTCGCATTGGGCAGCATCACCGATGTCGTGATCGGCACATTCTGGGTCAACTGGAATTGGCTCGTCGCTTGCTTAGGCGGCCGCTCGACGCGATTCAATGGTGCGAGCAGCAGCTCAAAGATTTGATTCGAGAAGACAAACGTGATGATGGCTGCGATAACGAACGCGCCGAGAGAGATGAACAATCGCAGCCGCAATTCGACGAGGTGCTCGGTTGCGGCACGCAGTAAGAGGATTCCATTGAACAGTGGATTCTCTTCGCGTACCCATTGCGCGCGCGCCGCCTCTAGCGAGATTGGCTGTCCACCATGCTGACCGCGGGAAAAATTCGTCCACGCCAGCCACAGACCTTCCACACCTTCGGGCAATCGCTTGGGCCCGATCAGCAATATGGCGAGCAGCAGGACGAGAAAAATGGATATGATGTCGGTCATGGATTAGGCGGGTAGCAGAACACGGCGGATGATCGGAAGATAGGCTGCTTCGGACTTCCGTTTCCATCTGCTTTATGTGGATCGTTTTTCTCGCTCGACTTGCTGCATAAATTCGTTGAGGCGGTCGGCAAGCGTGCCGAGTGCGCCGTTCACAAAGCGTGGGCTGGTGTCGCTGCCGAACAATTTCGCCAACTCGACGGCTTCATTGATGGCGACTTTGATGGGCGTGACTTGACTGAGCAGAATTTCGTACACGCTGATTCGCAGGATGTTCCGATCAAGCGGCGCAATTTGAGCGAGGGGCCACTCCGGGGCGAGCTGCGCGATCACGCCGTCGAGCGCGGCGCGATGTTGCACAACTCCCTGCATCAACGCTCTCGCGAAGTCGCTCGCACCATCGGGTAGCGGTTCTTCTGCAAGTCGCTGTCCAAATGCGGCTTGCGGCTCGTGCGCTGTCACGTCCACTTCGTAGAGCACTTGCAGCACGACCATGCGCGCGTGGCGACGGGGTTTCATAGTGAGTTGAAAGCGACGAGCGATGGGCGACGAGCATATCACTCAGCGCTCAGCGCTCGCCGCTCGTCAGTTCAATGGCAACGTCTTCAACGTGCACGTTGATCTCGCGGATGCTCATGCCGACCGTTTCCTGAATCGCGCGCGCGACTTCGGCTTGCACTTGTCGGCTCGTGTCCAGCATGTACGCGCCGCGCTCCAGCACGAGGTAAAGGTCAATCGCGGCGCTGTTGTCTTCAACGCTGATGGCGATGCCTTCCTCTACGGCGGTGCGTCTGAGCAGACGCTCCATAGTCACGGGACGCTGCTTGCTGAGTCCCGCAACGCCGCGCACGGACTGTGCCGCGTGCCGCGCGACGGTGCACAATACTTGCGGCGCGATAATGACCGAACCCGTCGTGTCGTCCATCCTGTCCCTCACGTTAAACAATCATGCCGCCATCCACGCGCAGCACTTGGCCCGTGATATAACTCGCCGCGTCCGACGCGAAGAACGCTACTGTGTTCGCCACGTCCTCGACGCTGCCGAAGCGTCCCAGCGGCGTGAGTTTGAGCATCTGGTCTTTGATGTCCTGCGGCAGCGCATTCGTCAGATCGGTCGGGATGAAGCCAGGCGCGATAGCGTTGACCGTGATGTTGCGATTGCCGTACTCTTTCGCCATCGCCATTGTGAAGCCGATCATGCCCGCTTTCGATGCCGAGTAGTTCGTCTGTCCCGCATTGCCGGTCACGCCAGCGACGGACGTGATGTTGATGATGCGCCCGTACTTTTGTCGCATCATCGGGCGCAGCGCGGCTTTTGACATATTGAATACGCTTTTCAAATTAGTGTTCAATACCGTGTCCCAATCCACTTCCTTCATGATGGCCAGCAGATTGTCGCGCGTGGTGCCGGCATTATTCACGAGAATGTCGAGACGACCGAACGCCTCGGTCGTCGCCTTGATGACCTTCGCGGCTTCCTCTGCTTTGCTGACATCGCCCTTTACGGCAATCGCGTCGCCTTTGCCTTCGGCTTTGATCTCGTTCACGACAACCTGCGCGGCGGCTTCGTTTGCGTTGTAGTTGACCGCGACCTTTGCACCTAGCGAGCCGAGTTTCAAACAGATGGCGCGTCCAATACCGCGCGAGCCACCCGTCACGAGTGCGACCTTGCCGGTCAAGTCAATCATAGATGCTCCGACAAGTCGTTAGTCATTAGTCGTTCGTCGCCGATCATTCAGGATTAGTGTTCACGGATAGCCGATAAAAAATAAAAGTTAACGATCAACGACCAGCGACTCCTTACCGCTCACGTTCACCAACTTCGCGCCTTTGGCGATGCGTTTGATGAGCCCCGTGAGCACTTTGCCCGGTCCAATCTCGACGAACGTATTTGCGCCCTGCGCCGCCATGTATTCGACACTCTGTCTCCACTGCACCGACGAGACCGGCTGACGAATCAGCTCGTCACGAATCTCGTCTACCGATTGCAATGGTCGCGCGCTGACATTGCCCACGACCGTGATGCGCGGCGCGTGCATCGGCGTCTCGTTGACGAAGCGCGCGAACGCATCCGCCGCGGGCTGCATTAGCGCGGAGTGCGACGCGATGCTCACGTCGAGCGGTGTAACGAGTTTGGCTTTGCGCTCTTTCGCGGCTTGCATCGCGGCGGCGACAGCATCCTTCTTGCCAGAGATGGCGACTTGGCCCGCTGAATTGTAATTGGCAACTTGCACGTTGCCAATCGCCTCGCAGATTTCGTTGACCGTCGCTTCGTCGAGCGCAATGATGGCTGCCATGCTGCCGGGGTTCTGCTCGCCCGCCGCTTTCATCAAGCGTCCGCGCTCGCGCACGAGCCGCAAGCCGTCGGCGAACGAGAACACGCGCGCCGCGTACAGCGCCGCGTACTCGCCAAGACTGTGGCCCGCCACAAAGCCGGGCGTTTGGTTCGGCAGCAACTCGAACAACGCGGCGCTCAACGTGAATAGTGCAGGCTGCGTATTGATGGTGTCGTCGAGTGCCTCTTTCGGCCCGTCGAAGATCAACTGCGTGAGCGCGAATCCGAGCGTGCGGTCCGCGTCGTCAAAGATGGCGCGCGCGGCGGGTAAGTCCGCGATGTCTTTGCCCATGCCGACTTGCTGCGCGCCTTGTCCGGGGAAAACGTATGCGATGCTCATATACAAAAAAATTAGCCGTGCGCACCCAGCAAGCGAGCGAGCACGGCTATCTGATTCATGCGTGATGCAAAAAACCTATTTGGCTTTTTCTTTCTCAAGCACTTCCACGCCATCATAGGTGCCACAATTGGGGCAAACGTGGTGCGGCAGGCGCATCTCGTGACATTGCGAACACTCGACCAGATGGGTTGTCTTCAAGGCGAGGTGACTGCGGCGGCGGTCACGGCGTCCTTGCGAAAGTTTCCGTTTTGGCTGCGGTGGCATTCAGTTCAATTCCTTTCGTTCGGTGTTCGTCAGACTTTTGGCTGGTTGGATTGATGGGCGGCAATCAACTAACGAACTAAGAAACTAGCGTAGTAATTCTTTCAATCCAGCCCAGCGCGGGTCAATCTCGCTATCAGCGCAATCGCACGCGTCTTCATTCAAGTTCTTACCAAAATTGGGACACAAGCCCCTGCACTCATCATTGCAGAGCGGGTGCACCGGTTGGCTGATGAGCAGCCGCTGGCGCGCCACTTCGCTCAAGTCGAGAATGTGATGGTCGTCAATTAAGTTGCCTTCATCTTCGGGCAGCACCGGCAGGCTTGCGCCACTGGTGATGTCAAGACTCGGTTTGAATTCGTCTTCCAGTTCGATTTCGACGTTCTGCGCAAATGGAATCAGGCAGCGGTCGCACACTAACCCAACAGTCGTCCGCAAACATCCGGTGACTAAAACTCCTTCGAGCGTTCGCATCAGGCGCACTTCACCGCTCAGGTCGTCGAGTGTGACGAGTTCGGTGTCCAATTGCTCGATATTCTCGCGCAGTTCATACGTGCGCGTCGCTCCTGTGCGCTCCTTCATCAATTGCGCTACGTTGAATTCCATCACGTACCTACCTTCCTGCAAAACAAATTCGATTATAGGGGAGAGTGATAGGGGTGTCAAAAGCAACGTCTCTGAATCCATCGAGACAGAGACGTTAAGCGAAAACTTGAGCCACAGCAGCGCAGGCGTGCACTAATGCTATACCTCGGGGTTCACTACACTACTGCGGCGAACGCTTTTACGTTCGTGCATCATTTTTCCCGACCATGTGCATGGCGGCTTGTGGCGTTGTCGCTTGGGTTTGCGGCTGCGCCTCCGGTGTGCTCGATGTTTCTTTGTTGTCGTCGTCTGTGCCTGTTGCGTCTCCGCGCCGATTCGCCAACTCGATCAAGCCGCTGCGAATCTGATGCTGCGCGTGCGCGACGCGCTCGTCTAGCACGCGCAAGACTTGCTCGGCGTAACCATCTGCGCCGCGTCGGATGTCGTTCGCCTCACGCTGCGCGCGCTCGATGATCGTCTGCGCGCGACCTTCGGCGGCGCGCACCATTTCGTGCTGCGTGACGAGCGTCTCGGCTTGCTGCCGCGCATTCTCCGCGATGCGGTTGGCTTCCTCGCGGCCTTGCGCGATCACGCGGTCGCGCTGTTGTTGAATCTGCTTGGCGACGCGCACTTCTTCCGGGATGGACGTGCGCAGCTGGTCAATTAGTTCGAGCAGCTGCTTCTCGTCCATCATGCGCGCGTTGCTCATGGGCACCTTGCGGCTGTCCTGCACTAACTTCTCAAGTTTATCAATAAGGAAAAGGATGTCCGTAGCACGCCTCCTTGCTGAATCACTTCAGTCGTTCGAAAGTGCGACCATTTTGACTTTTTGTTCAGCCTCAATGCCCATCTGCTTCAATTTCATATACAGCGCACGCGCGACGTGCGGCGGCACGAGGCGATCAATATCGCCGCCGAGCATTGCCACCTCTTTCAGCAGACTGGAACTCACGTAGGTGTAGTTGCTGT
Source organism: Anaerolineae bacterium (assembly GCA_038198935.1). Lineage (GTDB taxonomy): Bacteria > Chloroflexota > Anaerolineae > JACRMK01 > JACRMK01 > JBBPZQ01. The sequence goes on along the minus strand of JBBPZQ010000035.1, from coordinate 7,012 downwards.
CGGAGATGAGATTCACGACTTCCAAATCGGGACGTAGATGACGATACATCAACGCCTGCTTGAACTCCAGTTCAAAATCGTTGACATCGCGTAGTCCGCGAATGATGACCTGTGCGTCATTCGCGTGTGCGAAGTCCGACGTGAGCGTGTCATAGGCGGCGACGCGAATTCTTGGCGAGTCTTTGAATGCCTCGCGCAGCAACAGCAATCGCTCGTCAATGCTGAACATGAGGCTCTTGCTCGGACGCGCATACACCGAGACGATCACCGCATCGAAGATGCGCGCGGCGCGCAGCGCGATGTCCATGTGCCCGTTGTGCACGGGGTCGAATGTGGCGGGATAAACGGCGACGGTCATGCGCGATTTCAGATTTCAGATTGAAGTTTTTCCGTTGATAGACAGCGTTACGCACCGCACGGATTTCGTGATTGATTGCGCAGAGTCCTCTGCGTATCTGCGGTGACAAACGAACCTAGCGAGACACTCATGATTCCGCCGTTAGGTATTGATAAATCGAAATGCACGAAGCGCCAAAGCAGCGATAGCGCACCTGCGTGAACCGACCGATGCTGTCGGGCAGCGTCTCGTGCTTGTGGTGTCCGACGCAGATGGTAGCATTATCATCTAATCGCGCCCACTCCGCAAGTCTTGTCAAAAGTTCATTCGACACTTCGGCGCGATATGGCGCGTCCATGAACACAAGGTCGTATGCCGATTCCCTGCCGTGCGTGGCGGGAGTGGGCCGCGCGGGGGTTTCCACAAAACTCTGGACGCTTCGCGTGAAGACCTGCGCTCGATCCGCAAAGCCGAGCCTCGCCACGTTCTCCGCGATCACCTTGCACGCTTCACGATTCTGCTCCACGAAGTCGGCATGCGCCGCGCCGCGACTGAGCGCCTCGATGCCGAGCGAGCCGCTGCCCGCGAACAGGTCGAGCGTGTTCGCGTCTTCTATCTCGCCCAGCGCGTCGAGCATGTTAAAAAGCGAGCCTTTCACGATGTCCATCATCGGCCGCGTCGTGTCTTTGCCACTCGGCGCTTTCAATGCGCGCCCGCGCGCCGTGCCGGCGATGACTCGCATAATGCAAAGTGAAAAGTGGAAAGTGACAAGTGAAAAGTGGGTCGGAGCAGTTCGTATTCAACTTTTCACTTGTCGCTTTTCACTTTCAACTCAAGTCACCCTCTCCGCGCCTGATATGGCTCATGGTTTGCACTCATGAGGCTGCAATGACTTCGAGTACAAGACTTGACACGATGCCAATCAACGTGAGCCAGTAGCCGAATTGAATTTCTCCAACCGTGCCAGTACTCATAGCATACGCCAGCTCCGCGCCGCGCAGCACACCGACGCCAAACGCAGCAGTGACCAGCGTGCTGATCAGGAGATTCCAATTCTCGAACCATACGATGTTGACGATCGCATAAAGCACGACGCAGATGCCGCCGACGAATCGAAGCAGCATCGCTATCGCAAAAGCCAAATCCATCGGCAAAGCCAGCGCAACAAAACCAGAGATGCCCATCATGCCAGTCCACACCAGACCATCAATACCTGGGATGAGCCATGGGGCGAGAAATCCGACGAGCAGCATGGCTGAATTTATTACTCGCCACCACATCAACCACTTACCACGCATCGCTCAGCGCTTTCAACTCAAGTCCCCTTCGCCGCGCCAGAACGTTCGCACCTTTTGTGCGAGCGCGGCGTGTTCGGGCTGCGTGAGTTCGGGGTCGCGCTGGAAAATTTCTTGTGCGACGCTGCGCGCTTCTTCGAGCACTTTCACGTCGGTCAACTTCGCCACCTTCAAGTCGGGCAGTCCGGACTGGCGTGTGCCGAAGAACTCGCCGGGTCCGCGCATCTTCAAATCTTCTTCGGCGAGGCGGAAGCCATCTTGTGTCTCTTCGATGGCTTTCAACCGCTGCATGCTTTCTTCCGACGCGCGGTCTGCCAGCAGGAAACAGTACGACGAATGCTGGCCGCGCCCAACGCGCCCCCGAAACTGATGCAGTTGCGACAAGCCGAAACGGTTCGCGCCTTCGACGAGCATCACGGTCGCATTCGGCACGTCAATGCCGACCTCGACCACCGACGTTGATACGAGCAGGTCGTAGTCGCGATTGAGAAACGCACGCATCACTTCGTCTTTGTCTTTGCCCTTCATGCGCCCGTGCAGCAGGCCAAGTTTCAAATCGGGAAAAACATCACGTTGTAAGCGCGCGTGCTCGTCCACAGCCGCTTTCGCTTCCAATTTCTCCGATTCCTCGACCAGCGGACAGATGACAAACGCCTGTCGCCCTTGCTGCACTTGCGAACGCACAAATTGGTACGTGCGCTCGCGCTCAATCGCCTCGCGCCACTTGGTGAAAATCGGCTGGCGACCCGGCGGCAACTCGTCGAGAATTGACAGATCGAGATCGCCGTACAGCGTGAGTGAGAGCGTGCGCGGGATCGGCGTTGCCGTCATCACGAGCATGTGCGGGTTCCAGCCCTTGCTTCGCAACATCGCCCGCTGCTCGACGCCGAAACGATGCTGCTCATCAACCACGACCAGCGCGAGGTCTTTGAACTGGACGTCCTCTTGGATGAGCGCATGCGTGCCGATGAGAATATCAATGCGCCCCGCTTCGAGTGCTTGGCGCACGTTATCTTTCTCGCGCCGACTGAGCGAGCCGATGAGCAGACGCACAACGGTGCTCGTGCGCTCGAATAATTTGGTCAGCGTCCGATAGTGCTGCTCGGCGAGGATTTCTGTCGGCGCCATGATGGCGACCTGCTTACCGTTGCCGACCGCGATCTGTGCGGCGACGGCGGCGACGACCGTCTTGCCCGCCCCGACGTCGCCTTGCAGCAGGCGGCTCATCGCCGCCGATTTCGCCAAGTCGGTTTTGATTTCTTCAATCGAACGCTGCTGCGCGTTCGTCAATTGGAACGGCAGCGATGCGATGAACGGCTGGAGCGTGCGCTCATCTGCCACTAGCGGAGCAGTCGGCTGCGACTGCCACTGCGCGCGCTGGCGCAGCACGCCCAGTTGAATCACCAGAAATTCGTCGAATGCCAGTCGCCGTTGTGCGCGGTCGAGCGCATCTGGATTGCTTGGAAAGTGGATGTTGCGCAGCGCGCTCGGAAAATCCACCAAGCGCGCGCGCTGTCGCACGTAGGCGGGCAAATAGTCTTCGAGGTGCGGCGTGTAGGTTTTGAGTGCGTTATCAATCCAACGGCGCAGTTGATACGTCGAGATGCCTTCGGTCAACGCGTAGATGGGCACCCAACCGCGCGTGTTCAATTGCTCACGCGTGAGCGGCTCCACGTCCGGCGCGTTGAAGGTGATGCGGCCCAGATACTCGTCCACCTTGCCACTGAGAGCGACCTGATGTCCTTCGCGGTGGCGTTTCAGAATCCACGGATTGTTGAACCACGTCGCCTTCACCTCGCCCGTATCGTCGCCGATGATTAATTCGGTGATGCTGAAGCCGCGCCGCGTCTCGCGCATGCTCGCCTTCGTGACCGTGCCAATGATGGTGACTTCTTCGTTGTAAAACAATTGGTCAATCGTTTTGAGCGTGGAGTAATCAACGTAGCGGCGCGGAAAATAGGTGAGCAAGTCTTCGACAGTTTCGACGCCGAGCCGTTTCAATTTCTTCGCCGTGATGTCGCTGATGCCGTACACGTCCGTCACGGGCCGCGACACATCCATCGTGACCTTGGGCGGCGCAGGACGACGCTCGCGTGGTGGACGCGCTGGCGGTGCTTCGCGTGTGGGTTCGCGCTGCATGATCGCGCCTTCGACGACGAGCGCAGGTTCAGGCGCTGGCGCGCGTGCTGATGTGGGGCGTGCGCCCGTCTGCGACAGCGTGCGTGCGATCTCCATCACTTCGGCGACCATCGGTTTGCGCTCGGCGGGCGAACGCTCCGCATAACCGTGTATGACCGCGCGCGCGCGCACATACAACTCGCGTTCGCGCTGATCGCTTGTGCGTTCAAGCGCGTCACTCTGCCAGCGCGCGACGAACGCTTCGAGTCCGCCGCCCACCGCGCGGTCGGTGAAATCCGTCTGCCCTTCGTGACTTAGTATTTTTACAAGAGTATCAGTTGAAATCACGTACTTTACCAAGCGCCGCCTGCTGATACATTTGCAGGCTACAGAACTTGCACCCGGTGAACGAGGTTTTAATCCTGTCCGCTTTTTCAACCGTCGTTGTGGTGCTTACCTGTTCATGAGCGGGCGTTGCTCATGTCTTGCGCACGATAGCGGCGACGCCGATGGTGCCGCGCCCCGCGTGTGTGCCGAGCACTGCACCGATTTCCGTCAACACGATTCGCTCGCGCGGAAACAATTCTGACAGTCGCTGGCACAATTGCTCGCCGTCGCGCCGGTTGTCCGCGTGCAGTACGGCGAGTTCTTCGAGCGGGCCCAAGTCTTTTGTCATCTCGACAAGCCGCGCTTGCGCTTTCTGCCACGTGCGCGGCTTTTCGAGCGGAATGACCTCGCCCGCTTTGACGGCGAAAATCGGTTTCACGCTCAGCATCGTGCCGAGCACCGCTGCCCCTTTGCCTATGCGTCCGCCCTTCACCAGATTGTCGAGATTCTCGACCAGCGCAAGGATGCGCACGCGCGGAATCGCACCGTTCACGAGCGCCACGATCTCATCGAAACTCTGCTCCGCCTGCGCGGCGCGTGCGGCGAGGATGGCGAGCCAGCCGAGACCCATCGAGGTCGTGCCAGAATCTAGCGTCGCAATCGGCACGTCTTTGATTTCTTTCGCCGCGATGCTCGCCGATTGCAGCGTGCCACTAAACTTCGATGCAATGTGCATCGAGACGATGCCCGAATGGTCTGCGGTGAGTGTGCGATATAAGCCTTCGAACTCACCAGTCGACGGCTGCGAAGTTTTCGGCAACTGTGGCGAGGCTGCGAGCCGCTGATAGAACTGCTCGTTTGTCAGGTCCACGTGCTCGCGGAAAACCTCCGTCCCAAAGTGGACGTTGCACGCAATGATACTGATGTGCAACTGCTCGGCGATGGCGGGCGGCAAATCACTGGTGCTGTCGGTGACGATTGCGATTGGTTTCATGTAGATGCGCCTGTGACGTTTGTAGGATGAAAGACGAAGGACGAAGGCATTTTAACATAACCTTCGTCCTTCGTCATCCAGAACCGCGTGCGTCGCGCGGTGTTCGTCATTTCTGCGACACGACGCTCACGCCAATCGCGCCGGGTCCCACGTGTGCGCCAATTGCCGCGCACGTCTCCGCGATGATGATGCGATCTTTGGGGTGATATGGCGAAAGCAGGTCAACGACTTCGTACGCGGTCTCGTGCGAGTGCGTGTGCATCACGGCGATATCCTCGAACGGCGCATACTGCCGAGTGATGTCCACCAATCGCTCCAGCGCTTTTGATTTCGTGCGCGCCTTCTCGATGGGGATGACCTCGCCGCCTTCGATGCCCAGAATCGGTTTGACGTTGAGCAGCGTACCGATGAACGCCTGCGCCTTGCCGATGCGCCCACCGTACTTCACGTACTCCAGCGTTTCGAGCATCGAAGGAATGTGCAGACGCGGAATCATGTCGAGCACGAGATTGATGATGTCGGCGTAACTCTCGCCGCGCTGCGCCGCTTCCGCCGCCGCCATCGCCGTCCAGCCGAGACACATGCTCGCGCTGCGCGAATCAATCACGGTAATATGCGCCTCTTTGCTGTCGTTCAGCTGCCGCGCTGCGGTCAGCGCAGAATTGTACGTGCCGCTCAGTGCCGCCGAGACGTGAATCGAGATGATGTCGCGCGAGTCCGTTGCCACGCGCTGATACATTTCGAGAAATGCGCCGGGCGCAGGCTGAGATGTCTTCGGCATCACGGCGGGCGCGTCGCGCACCATGCGCGTATAAAATTGGTCAGTCGAGATAGTCACACCTTCGAGATAGGTGTCTGACCCGAAGTGAATGTTCATGGGCACGACGGCGATGTCGAGCGCCTTCGCCATGTCGCACGGCACGTCACACGACGAGTCGGTTACGATTCGGACTTTTGCCATAGAGCATCGTCTCGACGGGACTACGGATACGGCTTACGAGTCGGCGTGGCAACCGGAGTGCCACCTTGCGGAGTTGCTAAAGGATTCGCGAGTTGTGAGACGGTTTGAATGAGCCCTGACGTAGATTGAGGTGGAAACACTTGTTTCGCATACTGCCATGGGCTTTCAGGTTCAGCATCTCCACTATCGGGTAAGGTGAAACGCCACGGATGACGAGTGCCCACGAAATAGTTCTTCCCCGTAAACCCAAGCAGGTTACGGAGGAAGAAAAGATATTTGATTCCCATGCGCAATGGAACTAGCTTGTAACTCGCTCGTGCTTTTTGAATATTTTCGGGCGTCTTTGGTGTTCGTTCGGATAGGAAAGCTTCTTCTTGAACAATGTTCAAAGTCAAAGCTCCGGCGCCTTTGAGGTAACGCTGAACAGTGACAGAGTACACCTGCCCTAGGCTCAAGACATTCGGATCAGGCTGAGTAAGATCGTTAGGCATGCGCGCAAGGTTAACTGTTTCAACCGCGCCGACTACCTGACCGATAACAATCACGTTCGATTCTGAAACTAACTGCTGATATGACTGTGCAGTTCTATAACTGGATTCCACCGGCCCTGGCTGCATGTCCGACTCAGACGTTGGAGTGGTTCCGGCAGTTTGCGGGCTTGTTTGTTGTTGTGCTGAACATGCTTGGATCAGAATCGAAAACAAAATCAAGGTGAACAGTCCGAGCTGAATTGGCAAAGTTTTCATGTTTGCTTCTCTCGTAACTTGAGTAAGACGTTGATTATGGATAGACTTGATTCGTAAGATCAATGTCGGCAGGTTGAGGCGTATAGTAGATGTTTGTACTGCACCCCAAAAACTGGACACTGAGGAAACTGAAGTATCATCATCTCAGAAAGGGGTCCAGATGGGTAAACATCGTTCGTTCACAGCAGACTTCAAGGCGCAGGTCGTCTTGGAAGTGCTGAGCGGCAGCCACAG
>JBBPZQ010000034.1:0-44116 GCA_038198935.1 Anaerolineae bacterium | reverse complement strand
TCTTTTCCCCCTCGGCCCGATAGACGCCGCCGCTCGCTGGCGTCTATCCATCGCCAAGTTGTCGAGTGTTTCCGTTCTAAAGCGTTGGCCGAGTTTCTCATAAGTTACGTCCCGCCAGTCATGCATCTAACAGAGTAGTAATAAGGAGAAATGATGACCCAGCCGTGCACGAGCGTGTTGATGCAATTGGTGGAGGAACTCAACGACGGTCGGCTGCGCGTGATTGACCTGACCGCGCCGCTCGAAGCCAGCACGCCGATTCTGCCGCTGCCGACGCAGTGGAACAATACGCCGCGCTTCGGCTTGCACGAACTGTCGCACTACGACGAGCGCGGACCCGCGTGGTATTGGAATTGGTTCGAGACGGGCGAGCACACGGGCACCCACTTCGACGCGCCGATTCATTGGGTCAGCGGCAAAGACTTGCCCGACAACAGCGTGGATCAGATTCCCGCGCAGAAGTTCATCGGGCCCGCGTGCGTGATGGACGTGACGGCGGAGGTGGAGCGCGACCCAGATTTCCTCGTCACGCCGGAGCGCATCCGCGAATGGGAAGCGCTGCACGGCCGCATTCCGTCCGGCGCGTGGCTGTTATTGCGCACGGGCTGGGCGAAGCGCACCGACGAAAAAGAATACATCAACCTTGCCGAGGATGGGCCCCACACGCCGGGCTGGCGCAAGGACGCGTCGGAGTTCCTTGCGCGCGAGCGTGACGTGCTCGGCGTTGGCGTGGAGACGGTCGGCACGGACGCGGGTCAAGCCGCCAAATTCGACCCGCCGTTCCCCAATCACTTCACGATGCACGGCACGGGCAAGTTCGGTCTGACCAGTCTCGTCAATCTCGATCAGTTGCCGCCGACGGGCGCCATCGTGATTGCCGCGCCGCTCAAAATCGTGAACGGCTCCGGCAGCCCGCTGCGGGTGATCGCGATTGCGCCGTAGGGTGTCGCTTGACGTTCGAGGCCGTCGAGTCATCCAATTAGCCACCGACCAAATCGTGGGCGACGGTTTCCGTCAAGTTGTTCTGATGCAACTGGTCGTCCAGCCGATCCTGAACGTGTTCGTCGTCAAAACGCTCCGCGCCGCGTGGGTGCAGCTCTTTCAAATCCGGCACGCCTTGCAATGCTTCAGGCGTATAGGCTTTGCCCTGCATCGTCGCGATCAACTGCTGCAATTCGTGAATCTCTTCGTGCTGGTTCTGCAGCGATTCGAGCACCAGCTGGTGCATCTCCGTGACGTGTTGGTGGTCTTCTTGCGCGCGCCGCTCTTGCAAGTCGGCAATTTGCTTCTGCCGCACTTCGCTGATCGTTGCGTACAACAGCACAATCGAGCTGACGGCCACGCTCATGGTGTTCAAATAACTGTTGACGAGCAGCACCAGCGTTTGATTATCCGCAAAGATGATGAGCGGGATGAGCAGCGCGAGCGTGGCGATGATGACGAAACGAAACGTCAGATAACGCACGGGCCACGGCAGCACGTAGCGATCCAGAAAATCGTTGATGCGATTCATCGTCGTTCCCTCCAAGCGAATGGTTGAGATGGGACGTATTCTAATCCAACCCATCGGCGGCGCAATGCAAGCCAAGCACACCAGTTGTCTTTCGTAGTGCGGATGCTTTGCGGCACCACTTGCTTATCAGCGAGTTTCGCTTGCCCGTGGTACTGCTGATGGAGAACGACGACATTAATCGCAGCGACTATCATGGCAGACACGATACGCCGGTGCTAAGGGGTCTCGACGACGGGTGGTGCTGGCGAGCATTGCCATTGAAAGCGTCGCGCAAGCGGCGACTGCGCACGATTGCAAAGATGTAGCGCCCGCGCCGTTTGTCAATTCATCAAACAGGACATGAGAGCATGGATACGCTGCGACGACCGTTTTTTGTTCTGGCGTTAATCTTGCTGGTGATCGCGGTGCTCGTGGAAGTGGGCAGCACGGCAGTGCTGGGCGGAGTGACGGCGAACGCGAATTCGATTCGCGCGCAAGCCAGCAACGATTCCGAATTGGCGGATGCGCTGGGCCAGATGAACAACGAGCAGATTCAGAAAATATCCGATCAGGCTAAGCCGCCCGGCTTGGCGGTGCCATACTTGGCGTTTCTGGACGGCGTGCTGCTGTTCAGCGTCGGGCTAATTGGCATGAGCCTTGTCATTCCGGAGCGCGTGCAGGGGCGCGTGCAGGGCTGCGCGTCGCTGATCGTGATGTTCTTTCTGGTGCTCGGCGTGATCGCGGCGATCATTGGCGCATTCGTGCTGTTGCTAATCATGGTGGCGCTGCTGCTGTCCGTACCGTTCGGAACGATTGCGTACTTGGCGATCTACGGCTTCTTCAATCGTGGTGGCGCGGCGGCGGCATTGAGTCTCATCATGTTCTTGAAACTTGGCTTCGCGGGCAGCCTGCTCGTCGCACATCAGCGATTTTTGGAGAACACCGGGCTAGTGCTGTTGATTATCACATCACTGATCGGCAACATCGTGATCAGTTTTCTGCATGGACTGGTGCCCGGCTTTTTGGTGAGCATCACCGATGCAATAGCCGCGATCATTGTCGGCATCCTCGCGTGCATCTGGGGCATCTTGCTGTTGATCGGCGCCATCGTCGCCGTGCTCAAAGCGATCCGCTTGCAGGTGTGAGTTGCCCCTCTCACGTTCATAGCCAGACTGCTTTCACCACCAACACCGCCGCGAGTAGCGCGCTCAAATAGAAAAACACCGCCGCTATGATGACCGCGACGACGGGCCAGATCAAGCGGCCCTGCGAGTTGCGGAAGTCGTCGCCCATGCCGCGCTGCACTTCGTATGCCCACACTTCCCACGGGTTGTCGAAGTACGAAAAGCGCTCCGCGCCCGTGCCTGCGCCAACGCCCGTGCTGGCTGCGCCTGCGATCAGACCGGGCAGCGCCATCAACGCCATCCATCCCAAATACGTCAGCGTGAACAGTGGCCCGAAGATGCGGTTCTGCCAGACATGCGTGCGCTCGTGATGATAGAGCGGCGCACCGTAGGGCCTGCTCAAGCTGCTCATCACGTTGCCCTGCGTCAGCGCAAAACCCGATTTGAACGCGAAGCCGCGCGCGTAGCGGTGCGCGGCGGCGCGCGCTTCATTGGAGTGGTCTGCCCACGCAAAGTTGACGAGGTGCAGCAAGCAGCCGTTGGTCGAGCCGGCCAATCCCCACGTCACATCCAGCGGGAACGACAAGATGCCGAGGCTCGTCCACGGATGGATGCGCCACACGCCATCCATCATGCCCGTGAACGCGCCGACGACGGCGGCGATCCACAGCAGCACGTCTGGCTTGGTGAGTGCGCGGATCGAAAACGGCGCGAGGATTGTGTCCACCAAACCCGGCCACAGGAAGAATCCCCAACCGACTGCCAAGCCCGCAGCCGGCGAATCTTTGCCCGCCGACAACAGCAAACTGACGAAGGTGCGCGCCAGGAAGCCGCCCACGAACGCGAGGATGGCGGCTTCGAAAGCGCGCGTCACGGCGACGCCGGCATCGTCGCGCTTGATCAAGCCGGCAATCGCGCCGACGATCAGCGCAACGCCGGCGAAGATCAACAAGAACACCAGTGCAGAGCTATCGAAGATGCGGGCGAACATCTTGTCTCCTTCAACGGTAAGCGCAATGCCAAGAGACAGCCGTTCAGTGCAAGCAAACGGCTGTCTCTTTGGTAAAAAACAAGCGTGGGCGATAGCTACGTCGGCGCGAGCACGCACGCGATGGTGCCGATGCAGGTAATTAGCAGCTTGTGGTCGTGATTTTCGTCGCGCTGAAAATTCAGGCGCACGGTTTCTCCGCTCTTAAACTTCACACCGCCGTCCGGAAATGATTTATCGTCCGGCAGCGCCACCATCACTTGCGTCCCTGTGGTCAACTTCAACTCCAGGCGGCGCAGCGGATCGCCGGAGCGTTTCACCGTGAACTCGCATGCGCCGTTCGGCAAGACGCTGATGCCGCGCTTGCTGCCGCTCCCGACAACGCAGGACGGCGGCTGCGCGCTCACGTCCTTGCCAAGATCGAGATTGCGGCAGACCAACGTGAGGTTGCTGCACACGAAGTCCAGCAAACCACCAACGCCCGGCGTGCTGCCGACCGGAGACGACAAGCCTTTGTTGCCAATCGCTGGAGCGGTTGCGATGCCGCAGATGAACAGCAGCGCCAGTGCGACGAGCACGACGACGAATTTTTTTCTTTGATCCATGACGGCGTGCTATTTGACGAAAACGGCAATCACGACGGCGACGAGGAACAGCAGAAAGACGACGCCCCACGCCCAACCGTCAATGCGCTCGACCGTGCCGCCGAAACTCTTTCCGATCGGGTTCACGTCCGATTTGCTTGCCACACCGCTGTACCACGCGATGACCGCGCTGGCGATAGCTGCGACGCCGAACGCGATCAGTCCGGCCGACGCGGGCTTGCCGACGATGCCGAAGATGAGCATCAAAATGCCCGCGAGGATGATCAAGACGAAGCCCACCCAGCTGGGTATCCAGCCCAAGAGCGTCGAGAGAATGCCACCACTCGTGTTCATGATTGCCTCCTTGGCAAAATTTAGAAACTCGTGCGTTTGGTTCTCGCGTTCGACGTGCTGCTAACAGTTTTTGGTGATTTGGCAGATCACGTTCGGGAAGGGTCTCGGTATGAATACGCAATTCAGGAACGAACATGATCGGCTAAAGATGTATCCGACGGCGAAGCGCTGTGTGCCGTCAATCTTCGTCTGATCAGCCACCGACAACTGATCGCCGCTCAGTGCGAGCGTGAGCACGTGAGCGAGGCGGCTCTGTATCGGCAGCGTCGCCACTAATGGATCGTCTTTGAACGCGACGATGGTTTCGCCCCACGAGCAGGGCGGATTGCAAGCAGCATTAGCCCAAGCGCCGTTGGCTGTCAGAATGTCTCGGTAGTCGGCCGTTACTTTCAGCGTGACGTTCGCGCCGCTGCTGCTGATAGCCAGTTGTTTTATTCCGGCCGGACTTGAATTATTTTTGATCCAGTCGCCGTTGTATTTTGCCGCCGCGTTGGCGATAGCAGTCGCGGTGCTCGCCGCATTGGCAATCGCGGTGGCGGTGCCGGCCGCGAGCGTCGCTTGCGCGTCGGCCGTCTTCTGCGCGTTCGCCGCCGCGAGCGCATCGCGCGTCTGGACGGCGCTCGTCGTGCTCTGCGCGTTGAGTGTCGCCTGTGCGATGGCGTTCGTCGCCGCGGCGACTGCCGTCGCGGTGTTCTGCGCGTCGAGCGTGCTCTGCGCGACTTGCGTGCCCGACGCATTTGCGGTGGCGAGCGCCGCTTGCGTCGCCGCATTGTTGCCCGAGACGATGAAGAAACCCACGATGCCGACGAGCGCGAGCAGCAGCACCACGACGCCTGCGATGATGAGCGGCGTGAGATTGTGCACAGGCTTGGCCGCGAGGACTTTGAAGTTGATTAACGGGCCTTCCGAAAAATTCTCTTCGTCCGCCACGTCAATCATGTTGAATTGAAACGGGTACGTGCCCGGCCCAGCATTGGCTGGCGCGGTGATCAGCACCTTGTACGTCTTCGGCTCGGCAATCACAAACTCGCGTTCGGCGTCGCCGTCAACCTTCAACCAACTTTCAATCTTTTGGTCGGCGGGTTTCAGTTGCGCGCGACCGCGCAGCGCGCGACCGCGCACGTTGTTGACCTTGAACTCGACCTCGCCGTGACGCTGCGCGTCGAGGTCGAGTGCGTTGTTCTGCGTCGTATTAATGGTGAACGAGCTTGGCATGGAAACTATCTCCTCAAAATTCTAGTCGCCCCAAACGACGACATTGAGCAGGACGAAACCGGGTCCGGGAGGCACTGTGATCGCAACCGCTGGGACAATGTTGACCTCGGCGATGTGCTTGTTGCTGGTCAATACACACAGACGCGGATTTGAACGAAATATCTCGAGATCGAACAGCGGCTGTGCTGACCTCAGCACATCGCGACAGGCAGCCAAGCGATCCGTTGCTGGTTGCACGCTGGCGCCGCCCTGGCTCAGCGTGATGAATCTACTCGTAATCAAGGTTGGAAAACCCGTGCAGCATTTAGTTTCGAGGGCGAGATCGAAATTACCCGCACCAACCACACCGCTGTCTAGATCAATACGCTGGCTGTCCATCAACCTGATTTCATTCCTCTGAAACAGTACAGTCGCCTCGACTGTGAGATCAATGCCCGTGTTCGGTCCGACCACGATGCCCGCACGCGGATTCTGATCCAACACAATCTCAGATTTCTTGGTTAGCGTGCCTTTCTTTGTGACCTGGCCAACCCGCAGTCCGACTTTCGCCAGCCTATCCTGCGCATCTTTGAGCGACAGGTCAATGAGCGACGGTACCGCGACATTGCTGGGCGGCGCAGTCGTCGGCGTGCTGATCGGTGGAGCGGTCGACACTGCCGTCGGCGTGGACGGCTCACCGCCGCCGCGCGTTAGCAAAAAGATCACGACGCCAATCACGATTAACAGCGCGAGCGCGACGAGAATAATCCACCACGGGAACGGCGGCGACTTCGGCAATGGCGCAGGCACTTGGAAGGTGACGGTGGGCCCCTGCGTGAAGTTCTCGTCGGGATTGTCCACGCCCACCATATCAAGGCGAAATGGTGCGAAGCCCGCAGGCGCATCGTTCGGCACGGCGATACGGACGACGTATTGCTTCGTCTCGGCGATGGCGAAATCGCGTTCAGCCTCATCGTCCACGGTCAGCCATGCGTTGGCTTCGGCTTTGTCTGATTTGAGCAGCGCGCGTCCGCGCAGGGGCCGACCGCTCAGGTTGGTCACACTGAACGCGACTTGCGCCTGTCGCTTCTCGTTCAAAAGGAGGGTGTTCGATGGAACGGTGATCGCAAAAGGATTCGCCACTCAATGCTCCTGATCTCATTTACTCCGAGCGCCGACACTGCGCGCCGGCTTGTGCTATGTCTTGTACTTCGGCGTCGGTCAGCGCGCGATTGTAAATCTCCACGTCGTCAATCAAGCCGCTGATGTGGCTGTGGCTGACGTCTTGCGGTCGAATGCCGAAGAACAGATCGAGATTGGTACGCGGCCTGAACGTGCCAAAATTGTTATCGAGCGCCTGTGTGCTGCCGTTGAGATACAATCTGGCTCTGCCGCTCGCGCGATCATACGTGAGCGCGATGTGCTGGAAGCGATTCGCGCTGATGAGATTGGGCGATGTCGAGATTTTGTGTGGGACGTTATTCACGTCCCCAACATTCGCATACAGCGAACCGTTGCCCGTCCCATCGGGCGGCTGCACGCCGACCCACAGGTGCACGCCGACCACCGTTCCGTTGTTCCATTCGACGATGGCTTGATTGGTAACGCTCGTTAGGCTAATCCACGCGCTGATGCTCAAGCCCGGCTCCTCGCGCAAGTCGAGCGTGGACGAAACAACCCTCGCGTGGTCGTTCGCGCCGCTCGACTTCAGCGCGCGGCCGATGAAGCCAGGCGCAAACGTTGCACCATTGACGAGCTGTGCATTGTTCTTGCCTTTCGCGTCGTTGCCGTTCCCTTCCCATTGCCACGAACCAACGACGCCGCGCGGCAAGACGAAACACACCGGCGTCGCCGTCGCGGTCGGCGCAGGCGTTGAGGTGCTGGTCGGCGTGGGCGTGGGGTCGGGCGCGGCCGGCTTCGGCAACACGAGAAACACAATGACGCCGATGACGATCAACAGCGCAAGCACGATCAACAGTATCCACCAAGGAAACCCGCCATGACCGTTGGGCAGCGCAGGCACCGAGAAGGTTACTAGATCACCTTGTGTTAAATTCTCGTCGGGGTTTTCCGTGCCCACCATATCCAGCCGAAACGTGTAGGCGCCGGGCGTGGCGGTGCCCGGCACCGCAATGCTCACACTGTATTGCTGCGTCCCGCCGACGCTGAAATCGCGCTCGGCGTCGCCCGCGATGGTCAGCCAACTGGCGACCTTGGCGTCTTTGGCGAACAGCCGCGCGCGCCCACGTGCGCCGACACCACTCGTGTTCGTGACGGTGATCGCGGCGGTGCCTTGCCGCTTATCGTCCAGATAGACCGTGTTGGTCGGCGCCGTAATGGCAAACAGAGAAGGCATGATGATCCTAACGCAAAGTGGTTGCTTGAAGTCGGGCGACTTCCATTCGCAAAGTCAATTACGCCCACATCGGAATCGTGACGGATGGTGACGCGCTGGGGTCGTTGCTCTCCGCCAACTGTTCAGCGTACGCGCTCGCGCCGCGCCGCAATACATTTTCGTCAACCGCGCCGATCAAGTGGAAGATGCTGCCGAAGAACGCAGCCGTCGAGTTCATTCGTCTCCTCCGTAATATCAGTTTAGAAACGGGCCCCTAATGTCACCCTGAGCGGAGCGAAGCGTCTCTGAGACGTTACTCGTTCAGGCATGTCGTCATGCATTCTATTCGTAGCGGATTGAGTGCATGACTGCATAAGCCTCGTAGTCACGTCACAGAGATTCTTCGCTCCGCTCAGAATGACAAGTGCAGTAGGACTTTATACTTGAACGCACTTTAAGGTCTGACTTCACTGAGCAGGTACAAGTAAATGAACAGCGTGCTGATGGCTGTGAGCACATGCCAAATGGCGTGACCTTGCAACAGTGTGTCGCGCTTGCAGAGCGGCCCGCCCGTATTCGACAACAGCCAGATACCGAATGCCAAGCCGAACGATATGAGCGTCAGCAGCATGTAGGGCAGAAACTCGCGCGTGACGCCGCCGGCATGAAACACGAGAATGAGCACCTCAAGAATGGCAAACGCGGCGATCAGTCCGCCGAAGATATACTTGCCCAGTCCATCGCGCAGCGCGGTGACGACGCCCAGCGTGACGTTTATGACGAGATACACCATCAAGAAAACGATTTCGTTGCCGTGAACGACGCGCACGAAGTCATAGACGATCACGAACGAGACGAACAGGTTCATCGAAAGGTTGTCAACCCATCCACCCCAGCGTTTTAACGAGGCGTGAAAGAACATGCTGCCCGGCCCAAGAAACACCACTGCCATGCCATAGCCGATGGAAAAGAAGTCGGCGATCTGCATCGGGTTGCGTGGGCGCGCGCTGTTGCCGCCAAGCATCAGCATGATCGCTAACCCGATCAACATGAACGCGACGTTGGACCAGGTGTTGGCGGGCTGCTTCACCATGCCCGCATGAAACGCCTCACAATAGCAGCGGTCCTCGACCGAACCGCGACCACCTTCCAGTCAGTCGTCGTCCGCGCCTGGCCAGCCCATCACACCCAGCATGAAGAACACGCCCATCAGCACGACGATTTCGGCTAAGCCGATGAGAACCGGAATCATGTTGTCGCTCCGTGGCTGCTCACTTCTGCGCTCGATTGATCGAAAACCAAATCGTAGGTCACGTACGCCGGTTTTTCAAATTCGATGATGCGGCGCAGCATCACAGCGTACACTTGCGTTTCGGCGGGCGCGTGGATGCGAATGTGATAAGCTCGCGACTGTGCCTCTGCATCCAAAACATTTTCGTCAATCTGAAAACCATGTGCGCCCGTCGCGGTCTCCAGAAATCGCAGCAAGCCCTTGGCGGTGCCGCGCCACTTCGAGAGATACGCGGCGGCGGCCACCAACTCGCGCAAGCGGCCCGTGCCGCTGGGCAGTGGCTGTGTCTGCGTGCGCGCACGCTCTTCGGGCGATTGTACCAGCAAGCGTTCGAGATCAACCCATCCAGCCAGAAATGCGACGAACGCATTCGGCGCGCGATACGGTTGAAAAAATTCGTCTAGGTACGCGAGCACGAATTCATCCGGCTCGTGCAGCTGCTCCATCAGCGCCAACAGCGCCGACAATGGATTGTCGGGGCGCAGCGTGCGCTGAAAAACGCCGGGTAGCAACTGCGCGATCTCAGCGTGCTTCATCTTCGCTCACCACGCTCAAGTCGTGCTCGCCCGACACAAACAGCCACGTATCGGGAATCGTCACCGCTTCGGCGAACTCATTGGTCGAGCACGTTTGATATGTGACGCCGCCATCACGACTGCGGAACACGCCGCTCACGCCACTCGCCATGACCCACTGCCCGTTCGGGTCACACGCAACGCTGCTGACAATTTGAAAGCGTCCTTGATCGCGCAGCGGCAGCCCCGAATTCACGTCGGGCTTGATCCACGGTTGACTGCCGCCGCGCGCATCGAGCTGCACGACGCCGCGCCGATGCGTGCCTGCAAAAACTTTGGTGCCTTGAAACGCAATCGCGCGGCAACTGCCGCCGTCCCAGCCATCGGCGAAGCGCACCCAACCTTCGGGCGGGTTCTGTGGACCCAACAACTGCCAGCGAAAGCAGCCATGTCCCGGATCGTCGCCGCCGGGCGAGAACGCGCCCGCCCACAAGTACGAGTTGGGTCCGACGTACTGCACCGTCAGCACGCGAATGTCTTCACCCTTGACACCCATCTCATCAATCTTGCGGAAAGTGTTCGCACGTCCGCCCTCGCTCGACAAGTACACACCCGCCGTCGCTTCCGCCGCGACCGCAACTGAATACGTGCCGCGCGCTTCTGTCGCAATGGTCACAGCGTAGAAGCCGAGATTTTGTTTGCGCGGATCCACTAACACTTGCACGGGCGTGCTGCCAGCGCGCAGCGACAATTCATACAATCCGCCATCAGTGGCGAGCAGCAGCAGCGGCACACTGTCGCGCACCGTCCACGCGATGTCGTAGATGGATACGTTGATGGGGAACGAGTCGGGCAGCCACGTCTCGCCGCTGTCGTTCGAGATGCGCACGCGCGAACCCTTCACGTCTGCCGTGTGCGTGGCGAGGGCTACCAGTCCCGGCCGATTGGGATGCACGCGCACGAGATCAATTTGTTCGGTGGGGAAGCGGCCCGCCGGCTCCCAACCGTCGCCGTCATTGATCGAGCGGAACAAGGTCGAGTTGCTGACGGCGTACCACGTGTGTGGTTGGAATGCATCGGCGGCGATGGAGGGCACTGCCGTGTTCGGCACTTCGTCCACACGCAAGCGCACGCTATCCACCCAGCGCACGCCGGGCTCCGAGAGCGCGATGTCATACACGTTCGATGCGCGCAGTGCTTGGCCGAAGGGCCAGCCTTCCGCGCTGATGTTATTCGGCAATGGATTGATAGTTTGATTGAGCCGCGTTAGCACGCGCTGCCGCACGCGCTCCAAATCTTCTTCCCGGCGCACGACGATGCGCGCTTTCACGCTGACCAATTTGTAGTGCGCCCAGTTGACGAGGACGTTCGTGCCAAGCGGCCGCCGCTCGTCGAGTGCGTTCTGAATCAAGCGGCGCGCATCGTCGGTCTCTTGCGCGCGCAGTGCGTCAATGCTGACGCGCCCCTGTGGGCGAAGTTGGTCGGGCAGATACGGCACGAGCGAAACTTCCACCGTGCCGGGCGCGGCGAACGTCCACAGTGCGGAGCGCGTGAATGCGCGTGCGCGTGCGATGGCGGGCGAGCGCTTCTTCGCCACCAACTCGAAATCTTGGGCGGTGATCGCGCGTTCCAGCGAATGAAATTCTTGCGGTCCGCGCACCAATGCGTTTGCCAGCGTCTCGCCCGCGCGCCCGCCCGTCGCCGCATTCGGATTGGTGACCTGCACGCCCGCGACGCTATCTTTCAAGACGGTCAACGTGTCGGCGGCGACATTGCCTTCGGGGCCTCCGCCGCGCCGATACCACAATCGGATTTCGCGATCGGCCGGCGGCACCGCCGCCAAACTCTCTGGCGCGTCCGAGAGCGTGCCATCTTCATTGCGCCGCCGCGCGGAAGGTGCGAACGTGATCGTGCCGGTATTGCGGTCGGCGATATACACAAACCCATCCACGCCGAGATTCGTAAAATTCTCGACCTCACGCCAGATGCGATACGTCGTGCCCTCGAATTGAATCGCGGGATCGTTCGCCGTCAGTTCGCCCGCGTGCGCTTCGATGCCCACCACCAGATCGAGTTCGTCGCCCGTCGGCGCAATGATCGGCGGCCGACGCGCGCTGATAGACAGCGCGGGCAGTCCACTCGCACGCCCGGCCAGTTCGCCGCTCACTTGCTCGCAGTGATGCGCGAGCATGTCCACGCTGTTGTCACCCGCCGCTAGCGTCACCGTGCGCGAGGTAATGAAGATCGGCGGCTCGTTCGAACCGCCGTCGCTGCGTTTGAGCGAGACACGCGTGCCGCGCGGAATCTGGATCGGCTGAGTATTCGCAGCCTGTGCACGTGTGAAGTGCAGGCTGACGCTGGCAGCCGCCGGTGGCTCGAGCGTGACGCCGAGCAAGCGCAAGAACGCGACGTATGCTTTTTCGGGCAGACGATTCAGCCGATAGATCATCGTCTCGGTCAGAAACGCGAACGCTTCGAGCAGCACGATGCCCGGATCGCCCGGCGAGAGGTCGGTCCATTCGGGCGCGCTCTGCGTCACGAGACGCTTGGAATCGTCAACGAGTTGTTGAAAGGTGCGATCGTCTAGTTTCGGCAGTGGCAATGGCATTCAGGTTGCCTTGAAGACTATCTTGAAATTTCCTGAACCGTTTCACCACAAAGGCACAAAGACACAGAGAAGAATATTTGATTCTTTGTGTCTTGGTGTCTTGGTGGTAACTGTCACACCATGTAATGACAATCGAAATAGCTACTCGCCCGCAAGATTGATTGACAGCGCGAACGAATCGAGTCGCTGCGTCGCCTTCACGCGATAATCGAGCAGAATGTCGAGCCGCGCGTCGTCGTCCGGATTGCGCTGCGCGTCGAGATGCATGATCTCGATGCGTGGCTCCCACTGCTCCAACGCGCGCCGCACATAATGGATCGCTAATCCGGCTGTCGTGTCGTCGTTAGGATAAAACAGAATGCGATGCAGATGGCAGCCGTAACCCGGCCGCATGACGCGCTCGCCCGGCGTCGT
Organism: Anaerolineae bacterium; assembly: GCA_038198935.1. Classification (GTDB taxonomy): domain Bacteria; phylum Chloroflexota; class Anaerolineae; order JACRMK01; family JACRMK01; genus JBBPZQ01. The sequence goes on along the minus strand of JBBPZQ010000034.1, from coordinate 31,217 downwards.
CGAGAGCAGCAGCAAGATCGCTTGGCGCACCGACTCGTTCTCTTTCACCATCTCAATGTGTCCCTGCGACGAGATGCCCAGTCCCGCGAAGGCAGGCGGCACGTCGAGTTCGGGATACCAAAATCGCCAAGCGCGATAACGCGGCGCAGCCATCACAGCTCCGCGACGAGCGTCTGTCCCGGATCATTCACTTTGTATTCGACGACGCCGGGTGGCGTGCCGTCGGTCAACCCGACGACCATATCGAGGCACACGCGCTTGCCTTCGATGCGAATGAAGTCCGAGTAACCGGCGCGCACCTTCAGCGTGTGCTGGCATGGCTTGATGTTGATGTTGATATTGGGACAGCCTGAGATAGGACGATTCTCCGGATTCGGCTCGACCAACACGGGTCGATTGACGACGGTGACGAATTTCTGAGTCGCTTCGAGTCCAACCGAGCCGAGTTCGTGTTTGCACACCAGCTTCGCATCCAACGTCAAGAAGCGCATGTGAGCCTCGCGTTCATTGTCACCTATTTATTTGATGTCACTCTGAGACGTTTGCCGCAAACGCACGTAGTCATGCAATTAGGTCGCAGCGGATTGGTTGCATGACAACACCCATTTTATAGTCGCGCCACAGAGATTCTTCGCTCCGCTTAGAATGACGAATCGGGAAGCTTCTTTTGTAACGAGTGCTAACCTCGCTCGAAATCAATCTGCTGGCCGCGAATGGTCACGCGCTTGCCCGGCGCTTCGAGGTCCATGTCCACCGCTGCGTGCAGCCGCACTTTGTCAGGCGACAGCTCGACGTAACTGCCCGTCTTGTCCTCGATGCGGACGACGGTGCGCGCGTCGTCGAGGCGAATGCGCTGGCCGCCGCGCGTCTGAAAGGTGTAACGTTTGACCGCTTGACCATCCACCCCGTCGTCGGGCCAACTCTGGGGCCCATACAATCCGCCGATCACGATGCCCTGTGCCGGGTCTTCGCCGAGCAGCAGCAGCAGCACACGATCATTCACATCGGGCAGCGCCATCAACCCTTTGTCGCCGCCCGCCGCCGCGCTCACGACGTTCATCCATTCCGTCTCGACGTTCGCGTACGTCGGCAGCGTTACTTTGATGCGGCCCAAGTGATCGGGATCGTCCACGCGACTGACCACGCCGAACGTCGCCGCCGCTGCCGTGCTGCGCGAGCGAAGCGCGGGCGGCTCGCTCGTCAATTCGGTGACGTAACCGCGCTGATCGTCAATGGTGTGTGTCGCCGCCGTCAAGACGTATGTGCCACTGAGCGCATCGCTAATATGTGTTACGTTCACGCGCGCACCCGGCCGCAGTTGCGGGTTGCCTTCGGCAACACCCCACAGCACCACCTCGCGCGCGAGCCGCGTGTCGAGTTCGGCTTGCGCCAGTTCGTCCGCGTGCCGATCGCTCGGCGTAGTTTCGTTCACCAGCGCGCGCGCGCCATCGCCGCCGACATCTTGCGGCAGCACGTGCGCGCTCACCTCGCGTCCGATGCGCGCGTGTGTCGTCTCGCCCTCATGCGTCTCGACACGAAATGGATCCCAACCCGTCGCGCGCACACTACGTGTGGACGGGTCGCCATTAAGCTCGACGCGCGTCTCGAACAGCGAATCGCCATACGTCAAGCCAATCGGTTCGCCGATGCCGTCGAGCGTGAGCAAGTGCAGCACGTTCTCGCGCAATGATAAATACGTGCCGCTGCGCGCGGCCAAGTCCACGAGCAATTCAAAGTCGGATTGACGATGTTGGATCAGCCGCAGCCACACCGCATCAGCACCATCGCCAGCGACGGACAGCTCGAGATCATTGGCCAGGTCGCGCGCCAAATCGCGCAGCGTCGTCTGCACGTGCGCACGCACCGATTGACGCTTGCGCAAGCGATGCAGCATATCGTAGCCGCGCACGCGCATCTCCCGTCCGCGCGTTGCCTCGTACACATGCTCGACCGCCGTCACCTCGCCGACGAACAGCGGCACGGAATTGTCGCCGAGCAAAACACGGATTGCGATACCCGGCATCAGGTCAGACAATGCGTCGAGCGAACCGGGCGGATCGCGGAACGTGAGTTCGCACAGCGTCGGCTGCGAGAGCCGCTGCTGCACGCGCACCGCCGCTAACGCCCGCAGTGTCGTCGTGGAGAGCGGCGAGCCGACCAACTCGACGACGACGCGTGGCAGCGCGTTGACTTTATTCATGGTGCCCCGTCGTCCCGCCGATGGGCGGAAGTCGCAGCACGGTGCCGATGGCGAGATGCAACGGATCGTCAATCGCGTTGAGCAGTGCGATCAGCCGCCACAGCCACGGCGCGCCATACACCTCGAACGCGATCACGTCCAAGCGCTCGCTCACGTTTTCCGTTTCGCTCACCGCCGCGCTGTGCACTTCGCGCAGCGTCTCGTTCTCGATCGGCGTGGCAGCAGCGGTCATGACCGCGCTGCGTTCCGCATCAACGAAGTCTCGCTCCAGCATGGCTGCGGTCGCATCCGTGATCGTCGGCGCGACTGGGGCGGACGGCTGCACCTCGCCGACGCGCAGCAAGCGCAAGCGCAGCCACGAACGCTGCGGCACGCCATCGGGCGTGAATTGTTCGAGCCGCTCGGCGATGGCTGACACGACGCCCGGAATGTTCCACGCTTTGCCCCACACAAAGCGCACGAGGCGCGAGCGTGTAAACATTTCGTCGTTGGCGATATTCTCTGCCAGCGTCCAAAGGGGCCGCGTTAGCTCGCGCACGTCGGGCGTGTTGACGGTCGAGCCGGCCAGGTTCACGTCGAAGAGCAGGTCGAGATCGAGTTGTGTGCGGCCGCCGCCGGTGTACAGGATCGGATCGTCGCTCAGACCAGCGCCGCTCAACTCGCCGGCGGCTGAATGGCGCACGCGCACGCCGGCCGCGCGGCGCAAGACCACGCTCTCCGGATTAAGAAGGCACGAGATCGTCTGACCTGTGCTTTCGATTAAAAAGATCGCGCGCTCCATCTACACTTCGCGCTGCTCCGCGTCTAGGCGCTGCCAGCGCTCCAAGTCGCGCAGCGCGGCGGGCGATGATGGCTCACTCTCTGCCGTGTCGGACGGCAGCGCGGGCCAACGCTCAAGCATTGGCTCGGGCCATGAGACACTGCGCGCTGGGTCGTGCGTGCTGAATACTGCACCCCATTGCGCGTCGGCTGCGCGTGATGCGCCGCGCCCTGATGTTTCTGGTTGCATGTGCTGCGATGCTGACTTGACCCCGTTGGCGTCGTCGGCTGCGCGTGGATGCGTGATGATCGGGGGCCAACGTCCGTGCCATTCGGCCGCGCTGGGCAGCGCAATGTGCTCAATGGCTGATGGCACGCGATCGCGCGAATCGGCCCGCATATTAGTGTGTGAAATTCTTGTTGTGGGCGTATCGCCGTGAGATTCATGGCGAGCGCGCACAGGCAGCGACAAGTCATGCTGATCGCCGCCGCGTTCAACAGCCGGCGGCGGCTCGACGAACTCACTTGTGCGAGCAGCCTTAGCCACGCGTTGCGTCGTATTGTGATCGGCCGCGCGTGCACGCAGAATTGCAGGCGATGCTTTCGTCGGGCGTGCGGGCGTGCGCGTCGCGTCTGTTGAGTTGCGTCGCTCTGCACGCGCGTCAACGGTTAGCGGTTCTCCTGACTTGAGAGGGGCAGCCGCGCTTAGCATCGAGGCATTCACCGATTGGTGTTCATTGGCGATTGCCTCGACGCCCTGATCTGCTTCACGCGCGCGCTGCTGGCGAGTCGTTTCATCCGCGTCACGGCGCGCGCGATGGAAGCGCAGCGGCTTACGACTTTGCCGCCGAACTATCTCACGCGGCCTTGTTGCGCTCGCCCGCTCGGATGACGTGACGGTTTGCTGCTCGGCATCGGCGGTCGGTATTGCTGCCACGACACGCTGCACTTCTGAACTGTCGAGTTGATTGAGGTTCGCTCGCCCGATGAAGTCCGCGTGTGGGTTAAGCAAACGCGCACGGCGCACGCGCTCAAGCCAATCGGCGGGCGGACCTTTTGCCCGCACGCGCGCGAGCCAATGCGCGGGCGCATCGGCGGCTGCCCATTCGTCGGCGCTTGGCTGATCGTATGCCACTTCTGCATCGGACGCACTGCCGCCGATGCGCGCGTAGATCGCGCGCGCGAGACGATCCAACCAACGCGCGAAGGCGCGCAGCGCTCGCATTCGCAGAGACCATCGTCGCGCCACGTTAACCGAGTTCCAGCCGCTCATAGACGAGTTCGAGTTCGGCGATGGCGGCTTCGCGGCTCAAGGCGTCGAGCATGGTGCCGCGCCACTCGGAGGGCCAAGCGTTAATCAAGTTCCAGCGCATCATCTCGGTCGTGCCGTCGGCGTCGAGCAAAAGAATCGAAACGTTTTTGCGCTCGACACGGCCCTGCACCGCCGTCATCAGCCAGTTCCACAAATCCTGCGACGACGTGAGCCCGTATTTCAAACGAATGTTGCTGTACTCGATGGGACCCGGCATGACGTGCACAATTTGCCCCGCGCCACCTTCGCGGTAGCGGATCGGATGCACCTTCACCGCCGCGCCGCTGCACTCAGTGAAGTGGCCCTGCGTGATGCCTTGAATCTCCAACTTGAAGTTATATGCGCGGTACGGGTCAACCCAAGCGTTCTGCTGCTGCGGTTGCGGTGCGGCTTGCGTTGCGTTAGGCATTAGCGCCTCCTTGTTGTTCTACGCTCGTGCCGCTCGCCCATTGGCTGATGCGGAAGATGATAAACTCGGCGGGCTTGACGGGCGCGATGCCGATGATCGTCACGACCATGCCCGCGTCAATCACTTCGGGCGGGTTCGTCTCTTCGTCGCACTTGACGAAGAATGCTTCGTCGGGCGTGCGGCCCATCAGCGCGCCGTCGCGCCACAGTCGCGTGAGAAACGCGCTGATGTCGCGGCGGATTGATTTCCAGAGCGTGCGGTCGTTCGGCTCGAAGACGATCCAGCGCGTGCTGGTGGCGATGGACTCTTCGATCATGTTGAACAAGCGCCGTACGTTCAGGTAGCGCCACTCACTGCTGCCGGGCGCGATGGTGCGGCTGCCCCACACGCGAATGCCTTCGCGTGGGAAGAAGCGGATCGCATTCACGCCGTTCTGATTCAACTCGCCTTGCTCGTCGCGCGTGAGCATGTAGGTCACGTTGAGCGCGCCGCGCATCACTTCATTGGCTGGCGCTTTGTGCACCCCGCGCTGCGCATCGGAGCGCGCCCAAATGCCTGCGACGTGGCCCGACGGCGGCACGTCCACCATCACGTTGCTGATGGGATCGCGCACCGTGATCCATGGAAAATAAAACGCCGCGTAGCCGCCATCGGATTGACGCGGACGCATGCCTGTCGTCGCCGCCGCCTTACTGTCGTCGGCCGGTTTCGCTTCGTCGGCCGGTTTACCGCGCTTGGGCTTGTCGCTGGGCGCGGTGGCGACAGCCACCGTCGTCAGCGCGGACATATCTGGCACGTCGGGCGGCGCATCCAGAATGGCTACGCGGTCTTGCAACTTCTCGCAGTGCGAGACGGCTGCGTCATACGATGCGGCGTCGGTGTAGCCGGGGATCGCGACAATCGCCACCTCGTCAATCTGCTCGAGCACCTGCAAGCCGACGCGCCCGCCGCCCCCGCCGCCCGAGACGGCATTCGCCGCTCCGACGTTGACGACATAGCAGCGCCGCCCGCCGTTGAGGAAAAAGCCGTACACGGCTTGCGACAACGGCGTGCTCGCTTGGCCCGTCGGGAAGAACTCGCGCACGAACTCCGACCAGTTGTTGATGGCGCGCGCTTCGTTGACGAACGCATCGGCTTTGGGCGCGACGCCGACGAAACCGGCCGTGCTGGTGCCGACCGCTTGGATCGGCCGCGCACCGCCAGATACTTCTTCAATATAAATATCTGGCGCCAAGTAGATGGGCATATCAATCCTCCGTGATGTCGAATTGCACAATCAATGGGTCGTCGCTCTTGAGCGGTGACTCAAACGTGTAATGTTGCTCGCGTCCTTTGGCTCTGACGATGAGACGATTGGCGTCCGGATGTTTGGGCAGTGTCGCCATGCGCAGACGGAAATGTCCCTGCGCGTCGGTGTAGCCGGATACATGAAACGCCGGCAGTTCGACGCTCGCGTTGACGAGCGGCACGCCATCCGGCGTGACGATCACACCGTCGAGCGTGTGAATCAATGCGGCTTCGATGGACAGCGGCTTGCGCACCAGTTTCGTGGGCGGCTGCGGACGCTCATAGCGGCACGGCACGCGCAAGATAAACGCGGGACGCGGCCGCACGTCGAAGGCGGCCCAATCCGCCAGCGAGAGCGGCGTGAAATCCACTTCGAACTCGCTACTGCCCATCGCCGCAAAGACGAGTTGTCCTAACAGGCGATGAGCCGTTTCGGGCTGCTCCGCCCATGTCGAGACGAGATAGTTGAGAATGACTTCGAGCGGCAGCGGCCGAGATTTTTGGGTGGGGTTCGCCGGTGTGAGCCTGAACAGATAAAGGCTGATCCCTTGTCCTTGCTGCCGATCATCCGGTGGCGCAAGTGAAATGGGCACGTCACGCACACTGGTGGCAACCCACTGGATGAGTTGTTGATCCGTCTGTTCAAACGGCATGGCAGTTCCCTGTCATATCCAACAGCCGGCGTGTGGGTTGAATTGGGGAAATGATTCGCGCGCGGCCAGCAAGCAGTGCTGACGTGCATTAGGACGTGATTGTTTTCTAAACGCTGAGTATCATACAAGTTTCATGCTGAGAATGCAAAAAATATTGCACAACACCAACGCGCGTTGTGCAGTGTAACGTTGCGCGCGACCCGCATTGCGTGACCACTGACGCGCGGCGACTACGACCGTGCACGCAGTGCGCTTGTGGCTGGACCATCCAGCTCATACGCTTCGGGCAATCGCACCAGAGCATTCGCCGCGCCGAGATAACGAATGCTCACGCCATAGTCGCGCTCTGCCGCTTCGATGGACACATATCCATTGACGACATCAGCCAACACGGCTTCGGGGTCGCGCGCAAACGGATCGCCATAGCCGCCGCCGCCCGGCGGATTCAGGTGAACGTGTGTGTCGGACTCGAACCAGATGACGGACTTGGGCGGCAGTGGTCGCGCGCCGCTTTCCAAAAATTCGCCGAGCGCGCCGGGCTTGCCGCCATCCAGTCCTTGCGCCGCGAACTGCGTGCGATCAATCATGGCGGACACACTCCAAGGGCCACTGCCGCGATAACTGACCTCGCTAGCTTGCCCAAGCCCACCGCGATATTGGCCCGCGCCGCCGGAGTCGGTGCGCAATTGACGGCGATGTTGGATGAGCGGCGCGAGCGTTTCGAGCACTTCGGCTGGCACGCCAGCCACGCCGCTGGGAAAGCCAGTTGCGCTCAGCCCGTCTTTGAGCGCGCGCGCGCCCGTGCCGCCAACTTGAAACAGCGTCACTTGACTTGCATCGCCTGAATGCTTCCATTTGCCGCGCCACAAACTCATCCAGATCGGGTCGGCACTGCCCGCCATCAAGCGGCCGGGCAGTGCGTGCGCGAGCGCACCGAAGATCGCGCCCGGCAAAAAGTGGCCCACCAGATGACGCGATGCGACTGCGGCCGGTTCGACGCAGTTCAAGATCGAGCCGCGCGGCGCGCTGACGTGCACCGGCCGGAATGCGCCATCGTTATGCGGCACTTCCGGACTGACCGCCGCTTTCATCGCGAACGAGGCGTAGCCGTGCGTGTAGTTGAACACGACGTTGATGCCGCGCCGGCTCTGCGGCGACGAGCCAGCGAAATCAATATCAATGTCTTCGTCGTGGATCGTGACCGTGACGTGAATGCGGATCGGTTCCTCGAACCCGTCGCTCATCACTTCGTTCTCGTAGCACCCATTCGGCAGCGTGCGGATCGCGCTGCGCATCGCTCGCTCCGAGCGTGCGATGATCTCGTCCGCGAGCGGGTCAATGCTCTCCAGGGCAAACTCGTCCATCATGTGCAGAAGACTGCGCGCGCCGACGGCATTGCACGACGCTTGCGCGTACAGGTCACCAATCGTCTCGTCGGGCGTGCGCACGTTGGCGCGGATGATCTTGATCAGTTCGCGGTTCGGCTCGCCGCGCTCGAACAGTTTTGTCACGGGCACGCGTAGCCCTTCTTCGAAAACTTCGTGCGCTTCTGCCGAAAGCACATGTCCGCCCACGTCGGCCGCGTGACACAAGTTGCCGAAATAACCGACGATGCGCTCGCCCCTGAAGACCGGCGTGAGCACCGTGAAGTCGTTGATCTGGCCCGAGGTGAGCCACGGATCGTTGGTGATGAGCACATCGCCGGGCAAAAGCGTGTCGGGCGGATAGGCGTTCAACAAATGGCGCACGCCCGTCGCCATTGGGTTGATGTGGCCCGGCGTGCCGGTCAGCGATTGCGCGATCATTTGCGCGCGCGTGTCGAACAGTCCGCACGCGAGGTCTTGCGACTCGCGCACGATGGTGCTGAACGCCGTGCGCATCAGCGCGACCTGCTGCTCGTTCGCCACCGACAGCAAGCGGTTCCACAACACTTCAAGCAAAATCGGATTCATCTCTACCTCAAGGATGACAACAAAGTATGAAGGCGGAAGGATGAAGGATGAAAACCAAGGATGAAGGCGGGAGGATGAACGATGAAGAAAAGCAGAACGTGTTTACATTCAGCCTTCCGCCTTCATCTTTCATCCTTTACAATAACGTTCCACCGCGCATCCACTTCGCCGTGTGCACCAGGACCGACGATCAGCGTGGACTCGCGCTCCTCGATAATCGCGGGGCCCTCAAGGGTTGTGCCGGGCGTGAGCCGATAGCGATCATACACGCGCGTCGCAATGAAGCCGCCGGCTTCAGGGAAGTATGCGAGGCGCTCACCCTTCAGCGCATTTTGCACATCGTCATCCGTAGGCGCCGTGACGCGCAAGCGCAAGCTCGGCGTCGGACCCGACGACACGATGCGCCAGTTCAAAATCTCGATGGGCACGGGCGGCCCCAAGCGCTCGTACAGTTCGCGATAGACGCGCTCGAACGACGCGCGTAACGTCGCCGTGTGTGTGTCGTCCAATGTGCCCGATGGCAGTGGCACGCGAATCTCGTGGCCCTGCCCCACGTAGCGCATGTCCGTTTCGCGGCGCTGCGTGATCGCATCAGGCAATACGCCGGACGATTCGAGCAGGGCTTGTCCTTCGGCTTCCATTTCGGCGAGCAGCGCGTTCGCGCGCGACCACTCCAGCGTAGCGAGCCGCGCGGGCCACGAGCGCACGAAGTCGAATGACAGCGGCGCGGACAGAAAGCCGACCGTGCTCGTCACGCCAGCCCCCAGCGGCACGAGCAGTGCCGGCGAGCCGAGCGCAAGCGCGATTCGGAATGCATGAACAGGACCTGCGCCGCCAAACGCAAACAATGGAAAGCGGCGCGGGTCTTTGCCGCGCTCCAACGCGTGCACGCGCGCGGCGTTCGCCATGTTCTCGTTTGCAATCTGGTGAATGCCCCACGCGGCTTCTTCGATGGACGTGCCGAGTCGCGCCACAATCTTTTCTTGGATCGCTCGACGCGCGGCGTCCACATCCAGTTGCATGCGTCCGCCGAGAAAGTAATGTGGGTCGAGATAGCCGAGGATCAAGTCGGCGTCCGTCACCGTCGGCTCCGTGCCGCCGCGCGCGTAACACACCGGGCCGGGGTCAGCGCCGGCCGAGTCGGGTCCGACCTTGAGCAAGCCGAGTGAGTCCACGCGCGCAATCGAGCCGCCGCCCGTGCCAATCTCGATCATCTCGATCACCGGCAGTTTGATCGGCAGTCCAGACCCTTTCTTGAAACGATAGATGCGCGCTACTTCGAAGTCGTGCGCGATCAATGGCCGACCTTGATCAATGACACAAATCTTGGCTGTCGTGCCGCCCATGTCGAACGAGAGCAAGTTGGGATAGCCCGCCGCGTGACCGTAATACGTTGCCGCGAGCGCGCCGGCGGCGGGACCCGATTCGAGCAAACGCACTGGGTGGCGCACCGCCGTGTCCACCGTCGCGATGCCGCCACTAGAGAGCATCAAAAAGAAACTGCCCGCGAAGCCCAGCCGCCGCAGCCGCGCTTCCAGTTCATGCAGGTAGCGCTCGACGCGCGCCTGCACGTACACGTTGGCGATGGTCGTGGATGTACGCTCGAACTCGCGAATCTCGGGCACGACTTCGGACGAAATCGAGACGCGCACATTAGGCGCGGCGTGCTGCACGACGTCGCGTGCCGCGCGTTCGTCGGCTGGATTGGTGAAGCTGTGCAGGAACACAATCGCGACGGCTTCGATATGCTTCTCAGCCAACTCGCGCGCCAATCGCTCGACGAACGATTCGTCGAGTGCGTGCAGCACGCTGCCGTCGGCGAGCGTGCGCTGCGGCACGTCGAAGCGCAGGTAGCGCGGCACGAGCGGGCGCGGATGCTCCAGCATCAAGTCGTAGAGGTCGTAGCGATGCTCGCGTCCGATCTCAATTGAGTCACGGAAACCTTGCGTGGTCAGCAGCGCGGTGCGTGCGCCCTTGCGCTCGATGATAGCGTTCGTGACGAGCGTCGTGCCGTGCACGAGATGCGGCACGTCGGACGCATCAATGCCGGCGCGCGACAGCGTTTCACTCAGCACACTCTCGACGGCTTGCGATGGATCGTCTTGCGTGGTCAGCGCCTTGCCGACTGCAAACGCGCCCGTCTCGTCGTCCACCACGATAAGATCGGTGAAGGTGCCGCCGATGTCCACGCCGACGCGGAATCGCTTCGCCGTCATTCCGCCTCCAGCGTCGGGAACTTACTTAAAGGGAAGATGTCCACCGTTGCCGAGCGCTGTTGCGCCAACAATCCGCCATCAACGACCAACGCTTGGCCCGTGATATAACGCGCGTCATCCGAAGCGAGAAAGACGGCGGGCCCCGCCAGGTCGTCCGCTTCGCCGACGCGGCCCAGCGGAATGATCTCGCCGCGTTTTTGTTTGAGTTCGGAATCCATGCCCTTACTGTCAATCGAGCCCGGCACGAGCGTGTTGACGCGCACGCCATAGGGCGCGAGGTCGAGCGCCATTGCACGCGTGAGCGCCTCGATGCCGCCCTTTGCCGCATCGTATGCCGCGTTGCCGCGATGCGCGCGCGACGCGCCGCCCGACGACAAATTGATTATCGCGCCAGAGCGCTGGCGCGCCATGATCTGTACCGCGCGCCGGCTGCACAAGAACACGCCCGTCAAATTGACGGCGATGATGCGATCCCACCACGCTTTGTCGGCGTCGAGGAAGTGGCGCTCGGTGTTGGTCAATCCTGCATTGTTGACCAACACATCCACCGTGCCGAATTTTTGCAACGTCAGCTCAAATAACTCGTGCACTTGTGCTTCATCCGACACGTCAGCCATCACGGCCAGCGCCGAGCCGCCGGTCGTCCCGCTCAGGACGGGATTCGCGGCGACGATGGACTGTACGACTTGCTCGGCTGCCTCACGATCCACATCGGCGACGACGACGTGTGCGCCTTCCGCGCCGAAGCGCAGCGCGATGGCTTTGCCGATGCCATGCGCCGCGCCCGTGACGATGACGACTTTGCCCTTAAGACTTGCTATGCTCATGTAATTCTCCTAAACGATGTTGAAGTGACGGACGCTCAATGCGGAAGCGTTCGATGTTGTAGTCGGTTGCACCGCACAGCGCGAGATCAGCCAAGATGCGGCCGATCACACTGCCGAACTTGAAGCCGTGCCCCGAGCACGGCGAGGCGATAAAAATTGCGGATACGACGGATGCCGATCAATGATGAAATCTTCGTCGGGCGTCATGGTGTAGCGGCACGAGACAGTCTCAGTAATGTCGTCGCCCAGTGTCGGCAAAAGGTCTGCGACATATGCGCGCAGCCGTTGCAGCGACGGCTGGCCGACGGCGCGATCCGCGTCGTCGGGTTGAACCATGGGTCCAATGCGATCCAGCATCAGCTTCACGCCAGTGTTGCAACGTTTCCAAGCGATTCTCCGCCCACGCCTGCACGTGATTCAAGCGGTGATCGGCCTGCGACAGGATATGGCTCAACCAGCGCATCGTCAACTGTCCCAAACTCAGACCTTGCCAGTTGCCCTGCGTCGCAAAGTGCTCATCCAACAACTGCGCCACCTGCATTTGCTCCTGAAAGGCCAGCAAGACCGGCATATCATCAACCCGTTCGCTGCGAATGTTCAATTGTGGGCTCATGCCCAGAGCTTATCTCAATCTCTCAATCTCGTCGAAAAATGAGCGAACGTTAAGTTACTGAGCTTCGGACAAGAGTTCGGACATGCGAGAAGTGGATAGACAGAAGCCTCGGTGCGTGAGTAGAATGGCAGTGCCAACCAACATTTTAGGCAAGGCGGCTTCGGATGCAGTCTAGCAAACTTTCGCCGTTCACGCGAGCATTGTTCGACGATGCGGCGCAAGCGCAACAGGCAGCCCGCATTCTGCACGCGCAACTGCGAGCGCAATCGCAACGGCTCACGGACATTGCGCGCCAGTTGCACGGCAAAGCGGACAGCAACTACAAACAGCTGCAACGCTTTCTGCACCGAGTGAACCTGAAGGCGCTGCGGTGGCGGCTCTTTCAGAATGAGGCCGAGTTCGTGATCGGGGACGTGACCGAAATCCCGCGACCACACGCGCGCAAAACTGCTTATGTCGGTACGCTCACAGATGGGAAAACGCGCGGCTTCTGGACGCTGCTGCTGGCCACAGCCTTTCGCGGACGCGCTTTCAGGTGCGCGTCAATCTGATTGGCACCTGGCGTCCTGATTTGAGTGAGCTGCTGGGGGTCATGAGCGCCATCGAGCCCGTGCTCGCGTTGCGGATTTACTGCGAGCGCATGAAAATCGAGCAGACCTTCCGTGACCTGAAGAGTCTGTTGCAGCTGGACAAGTTGATGAACCAACAGCACGCCATGATGGAACAAGTGATTGCGCTGGTGCTGTTGGCCTTCAGTCTGGGTACGCTGATCGGTGAGCAGTTCAAAGACGAATGGTGTGCCGAACAGTCCTCCACCCAGCGCACTCCCGCGCGGCGCGGGCCTCGCGCACGCGCGCAAGCGGCTCAACGTAAACGCCAACGCTATTCAGGACTGTTCATCCTGCTCAAATTGAAACTGTCTTGGTCCGCCGCTCGCGTCAAACGCATCGTGCGCAAGGCTTACCACCAATTCATGACGCTGCTCTTTCCGCCTGTCCGAACTTTTATCTGAAGCTCAGGGGATTTAGATGTAGTTTTGAGACATCGTCTACTGGGTCTTAGTGGGGTATCACAGCTTGTCAGTAGCGATCATCGTTCACCGGACAATGATAAACGACAGCGGGATGTTCCATCATGGAACATCCCGCTGTGATCGTCAGCACACGTTAAGGCTATTTGCCTTTGCCCTTGTCGTTGGGCTTGCCTGTGTTGCTCGGCGGGTTGTTGGGATTACCGCGATTGGGATTGACTGAATTCGGATTGCCTTTATTCGGTTGGTTCTGCCCCTTGTCGTCGTTCTGGTCGTCTTGACCGTTGCCGTTGCCTTTGTTGGACTTCGGCGTAACGCTCGTGGTCACGGTCGTGGTTGGCTGTTGGCTGGCTTTGATGGATTGACCAAGGTTGTTCTTGCCCTGCCCAGGGTTTTGACCGGCCGCCTTGAAAATTTCGCCCCAGCCTTGGCCGCTTTGGCGCGTGTTCACGATGGCTGTTGGGCTTTGGCCCGTCAACTGGGCGAGCAAGAAGACTTTGTACACTTCGCCCCAGCCCAAACCTTGCGCGCGGATCGCCATCACTTGCGCGACAGTCGTGCTAAATGTTTTCGCCACCGCCAGCGCGATCTTCAGCTGGCCCGTCACCGGCAGCGTGCTCGTGATAGTGTTCGTCAGCGCAGCGCCAGCTGTCGGCGCGCTGCCCTGTGCAGATAACACAGTCACATCAGGCGCAGCCACAGCCACCGCGACGGCGAGGAACAGCGCGGCGAGCAAGCCTACTCCAATCGGCAAAAGTTTATGATACAATAATGCACCTCCGTACAGGGATTTGGAACGTTTCCGTGCTCTGACAGTATAACGCGCGCAGACGTTTATGCGTTACAGGAATATTGTCCTGCTTGACAAGCACGTCTGCGCCGCGCACACATGTCGGCAGAGCGAGCGGATACGCACCGTCTCACTAATAATTCTACCGCAGGATTGAGCACGACCAAAAACGTGAGCAACAAACCTCTAATCATGCTGACCAACGACGACGGCATCGCCTCGCCGGGTCTGCGCGCGCTCATCCACGCCATGCACACGCTCGGCGAGCTGCTCGTCGTCGCGCCGCAGCAGCAGCAGTCCGCGATGAGCCGCAGTTATTGGCAGCGGCCCGGCGTCACGGAGATGCACACGCTCAACGTGAACGGGACAGACCTGACGGCATGGGCCGTGGACGCTACGCCCGCGCAGACGGTGCGCAACGGTCTGCTGCGCTTTGCGCCGCGCAAGCCCGACCTCATCATCTCCGGCATCAACTACGGCGAGAACGTCGGCGCGGGCTTGACCATCTCCGGCACGGTTGGCGCGGCGTGGGAAGGTGCGGCGATGGGCGTGCCTGCGCTCGCTATCTCGCTCGAAGTCGAGATCGAGCACCACTTTAGTCACAGCGAGGAAGTCGAGTTTCAGATCGCCGCGCAGGTCGCACAGCGATTCGCCGCTGCAATTCTCGACAATGGCTTGCCGCCCGGCGTGCAGATCATCAACATCAACATTCCACAGGATGCTGCGCTCGATACACCGTGGCGGCTGACACACGTTTCGAGTTACTCACATTTCCACAGCATCGTCGAAGAAAACGAACTCGGCGAAAAAGTATTGACGGGCTATCATCGCCTGTTCGATTTCGATAAAGTGGAGCATGACTCCGACGTTTATGTGTTGTTCAAAGAGCGACAAGTCTCGGTCACGCCGATCACGACAGACTGTACCGCGCACACGCCGCCCGACCAAATTTTGCAAAGGTTGCCGCAATGAAAAAAATTCCATCCGTTGAGTCGAGCGAAGTGCGCGCGCTGGCGCGTAAGTATGGCAAGCCGCAGCGCGTCACGTGCCAACTGAACCAATCGCCCGTAACGTCGAGCAAGAATGGCGACCGCCGCGCCGAAGTGGTGCTCGCTATCCGCAATGATCGCAATAAGGTGCTGCTGCACACGAAGAGTTTTTATCCCGACGGCGTGTTTCGCTTATTGAGCGGCGGCATCAATTGGGACGAAACAGTGGAGCGCGCGCTGTTGCGCGAGGCGAAAGAAGAAACGGGATTGGATGTCAGCATCGAACAGTTCGTAGCGCTGATCGAGTATGCGAACGCCGACAGCGCCTATCCGTTCGCCAGTTATGTCTTTCTGTTGAAGGGTGACGAGGATCGCCCAACGCTGCAGCGCGGCAAGGAACGCATCACGGCGTTCAAGAGCGTCAGCGCCGAAGGCTTGCGCGTGACGGCGCGCGCGCTGCGCAGTCTGCCGGCCCGCTGGCGCGAGTGGGGGGTGTTCCGCGCCGTCGCGCACGAGTTGGCGGCAGGCGCGTTGGAAGAGCGGAAGGCGATGCAGGATGAGGCGGATTTGAAAGAGAGCGGTTGAAATGTTCTCTCGCTGATCTGAGGTCTGCCCCTCGCTCATCGGGGGCGAATACGCTAGGCTGAACACATCGGGCGAATACTACAGAGGGGCGAACCTACAGGTTCGCCCCTGCCGTTCGTGCCACGCGCAAGTATCGAGAGCCTTTATTCGCTAACAGGTTTTGACTTGGCTGTTGCGGTTGCGGATTTGTGATCTGCCGTCGCAAGGTCGTGCTTCTCCTCGCTCCGCACCACATCCCAAATGGCGACGAGCGCCGCTGCGACGGGCACCGCCAGCACCATGCCCAGCACACCGGCAATTGTGCCGCCCGCCAACACTGCGAACAGCGTGACGATCGGATGCAGATGCACCGCGCGCCCGACCACATTCGGGACGACCAAATAATCTTCGACGTGCCGCGCAACCGTATAGAACACGACGATCCACAGCGCGAGCTGGCCGCCGTCTTGCGAGAAGCCGACCACCGCCGCGAGCGTCGCCGCAATCGCGGGTCCTGCGAGCGGAATAATTTCGAGGAAGCCCGTCGCAATCGAGATGGGCAGCGCGAAATGCAAGTGGAACACGAACGCGAGGAAGATGTACGTCACGCTCGACATCAGTGCGATCAAGATCAACTCACCGCGCACGTAGCGCGCGAGGATATTGTGAATGCGGTCGGCGAGGTCGCGAAAGCGCGGGCGGCTGTCTGCGGGCAGCACCGTCAACACCAACGCGCCGATCTTTCCCCAATCGTTCAGCAGATAAAACAACACGATCAAGAACAGGAAGAAATCGAACACGCTGTGCAGTAGTTGCTCTGCCAGTTGCAGTGGACTGCCGCGCCTGCCCAAAGTCTCTTCGACACTGCGCACGATTTCATTCGCGACGACTTGCGCGCGGAACGGCTGGCCGAACAGAACGATCTCTTCGCCGCCGAACGCATCACGGAAAAACCGTTCGATAATCTGCGGCGCATTCTGACCCAAATCACGCGACTCACGCGACAATGTCGGCTCGATGGCGTAGATGCCCAGCCCGATCAGCGCAAAGGCAACCAGATACATGCCGAGCACAACCAGCCAGCGCGGCATTTTGAAGCGCTTGTGCAGCCAGTCCACCGCCGGTACCAGCACGTATGCCAGCGCGAGCGCGACGACGAAGGGCGCTAAGATCGAGCGCACCGCGAACAGCAGAGCGAGCAAAATGGCGAACGCGACCCAGTAACGCATAGGAAATTTTAGATTTCAGATTTTCGCCGTTCGCTGATTCAGCGAACGGCACCGTGCTAGAGCGCGAATCGCACCCTAGCGAGATTTCAGATTTACAAGCACACAAGGAGCAACATGATTATAATCGAATCTAAATTCTGAAATCCAGAATCGAAAATGGTCTTACGCCTCGCCTTCGCCATCTCGCTCGCCGTCGCGCTGCTACTGCTGACGCTGCAATTTTTCCTCACGCCGGTCTTCCTCGAAATGGAGTACGAGTACGCGGGCTTCCCCGCGCCGCCGCGTCCGCTCACGAGCGATCAACGGTACATCGCGGCGCAGGCTTTTCTGTCATACCTGAACGTGGAAATTGGCGGCGCGACACTGCGCACGTTGAGCGAGTTGAAATTCGACGGGACGCCGTTCTTTAACGAGAGCGACCTCAGTTGTGTCTTTCGCGCAAAGGAATTGCGCGCATCCTTCTTCGGCTACACCTTCATCGCGGGCGTGCTCACGATTGCGCTCGGCTTGTTCATGGCAGTCGGCGACTTCGAGCGCGCGCGCCGCACGGTCATCGTCAGTGCGCTCGGCGCGATTCTGCTATACACGGGATTGAGTGTGGTGGTGCGCGTTGGCTTCGCGAACCTCACGCCGCCGCTGCTGTCCGTCGTCGCCAGCGCGACGTGCGATCCCGCGCGCGTGAGTGGGCTACCGCAAATCTTCCCGCCGATGATTTTTGCCGATGCGTTGATCTCGTGGATGCTGATCGCGCGCTATGCGGCTGCCGCCGTCGCGCTGTTCGCGTGGCTGTTCGGGTTTGTCGTGCGCGTGCTTGCCAAATAGACCTCACAGGTTTTCAAAACCTGTGAGGTCTTCATGTCCCATCGCTCACGCGCTCGATCTGCGCGCCGAGTTCGCGCAAGCGGCGCACGATTTTTTCGTAGCCGCGATCAATCACGCCCGCGTTGTTAATGATGCTCGTGCCGCGCGCGGCGAGCGCAGCGATTAGCATCGCCATGCCCGCGCGGATGTCCGGACTCTGCATTTGCTCGCCATGTAGCGACGAGGGCCCAATCACGACGGCGCGATGCGGATCGCACAGAATGATGCGCGCGCCCATCGCAATTAGACGATCCACGAAGAAGAGACGACTCTCGAACATCCAGTCGTGGATGATGATCGTGCCTTCGGCTTGCGTCGCGGTGACGAGCATGATGCTCATCAAGTCGGCGGGGAAGCCTGGCCACGGCGCATTGCGGATGGCCGGCACAGCGTTGTGCGCATCGCTCTGAATGGCGATGTGCTGGCCGCCGCGAATGAACAGATCGTTGCCGCGCACTTCGCTTGCGAGACCCAGCCGCTTGAACATCAAGCACACCATCCGCAAGTTTTGCGGCGCGGCGTCTTTGATGAGCAGTTCGCCGCCCGTCGCGCCCGCCAGTCCGATGAACGAGCCCACCTCGATGTGATCGGGTCCGATGCGAAAACGCGCGCCGTGCAATTTCTCCACGCCTTGAATCGCCAGCGTGTTGGTGCCAACGCCTTCGATGTGCGCGCCCATCTGTTGCAGCAAGCGCGCCACGTCCTGCACGTGCGGCTCGGACGCGGCGTTGCTGATGACGGTCGTGCCTTTGGCGAGCGTCGCCGCCATCAGCGCGTTCTCGGTCGCGGTCACGCTCATCTCGTCGAGCAGGATGTCCGCGCCGCGCAGTTCGTTGGCGGACATCGTGTAATACGATTCCACTTCGACGCTCGCGCCGAGTTCGTGCAAGGCGAGCAGATGCGTGTCCACGCGGCGGCGGCCGATCGCATCGCCGCCCGGCCGCGGCAGCGATACGCGGCCCACGCGCGCGAGCATCGGGCCCGCCATCAACACCGAGCCGCGAATCGCCGTGAAGTCTTCGGGGTCAATGTCTTCCGCGCTCACGTTTCTGGCGCGCAGCGACAGCTCGTTCTCGCCGCGCCAGTGCACGTCCACGCCGAGATGCGAAAGCAGGCGCAGCATCGTGTCCACATCGCGGATGCGCGGGATATTTTCCAGAATGATTTCCTCGTCGGTCAGCAGCGACGCGGCAAGGATAGGCAGTGCGGCATTCTTGTTGCCGCTCGGCGTGACCACGCCCTTGATCGGGTGCTTCCCTTCGATGATGAACTTGTCCATAAGTGAGTTCTTTCAAAAGTTACGGATGAGTCTCAGGAGGTAAGCGGGAGAGCACAAAGTTGTAGAGTTGCTCTGCGGCTTGCAGAGCCAGATCGAATTGTGAGCGGCTTGGTTCCATCTGCTTACGCGGATAACGAAACGCTGAGACATATGGGTTCAAACGATCACCCAGATGAGTCACAGTCGAAAAATCTGGATTGTAGTTAACCGCTAACTCGATCAACTCAACAATGTCGTGAGTCTTCTCGAAAGGTTGATCAGCATATACGAAAACTTTTCACCGCCTTTTCAGCGGCTTGCTGGCAATGATAAACCGCCGTGTCGAGGTAAGGCGGTGTCTGACTAGATAAAATGCGCGCTGATGCTAGATCATGTTGCGCTTTGACGAGCCAACTCTGAACCGACTGGCGCTTGGCTTCGTTCATACAATACCTTTCCGCAATCGAGGATGCGTCGTTCGAGCGACGCGTACACCTGAGCAAAAAAATCTACCTGCTCGCGCGTCGTCACCAGCACGTCTTTGGAGACGCCCAGCCCGTGCAGCACGCTATGTGCGCGCACCATGCGCTCGATCTCGGGTTCGTCGCTGTCGCTCACGATGACGAGCAGATCAATGTCGCTGTCGTCGTTGGGCGTGCCCCACGCGTGCGAGCCGAACAAGATGACCTGTTCGGGATCGAACTCGGCGACCAAGCGGCGCGTGATTTCTTCGAGCAACCCTTCGGGAATCGTTCTCATGGCATCCTCAGTGAACGTATTCTACACGAATCCACAACGTCATTGCATCGCATTGCGTAACTGCTCGATCCACCAGTTGATGCGCGGCGGAATGTATTCGTCGAGCAGGGACCAGCGCACCAGCAACTCCGGCGTCAGCTTAACGCGGCGCGTGAAGTTCCACGACGGCGTGAAGGCACGGCGATGCAAGTATTGGCTGATGAGCATATCGTCGGATGGATTCTTCTGCAACTGGTCGAGGTACAAGTGAGTGACGAGCAGCCCGCCTCTGCCCGCGTCGAGCGTGCAGTCGCGCACCGCTTCGTTGCGGATCGCGTCGAATGCGTCGGGCGAGGGCGCGAAGGCGTGCTTGCCCGGCTGCGAATACACGACGGGGTGGCCAGCCTCCGTCGGCATCACGCCGTGCCACTCCATCGTGTTGTAGAAGCCGTGCCACGAGCCTTCACACTGCGCAATGCGCTCATCGGCGTCGAGATAGACCCACAGATGCTCCAACTCGAACAGGTGCCCGATGTCCCAATCCGACCAGACCGCGTACTCGACGGCGCGCACACATGGCGGCTCGATCTCGATCGTGCGCTGGAACGACGGCGACGGCTGCGTCTCGTTGATGACGGCATAGCCAACGCGCGTCGGCGGAAACGGCTCGCGCTCGTCGAGGTAGATAATCGGCGCGAAGCGCGCAACGTCAATGCTCGTCATTAGTTGTTGGTCAGTGGTCGTTGGTTACCCGTCATTTGCCTAATGCATCTTTAACGTGGTTGTTGTGATTAAGAGTAGCAGGGCAGCTGTGCTGCCTGTATCTGCACAGCACGGCTGGGCTACTGCGCGATGCACAATGAGTTTGTTAAACTTGCACTAACAACTAATGACGAAGGACTCATGACTACTATAAGTCAGTTCAATTTGTTTGACAACCATTTTTGCGTTTCTTATAATGACAGCGTTACCCCGAACGTTTTCCTCGTCGGCCTTCGCTGCTGCGGGAAGTTGAGTGATGCTAGGAAAAGGAGAGGCATGGCAACACAGATGGCCGGTCTTGCGCGGATGGGTGCGCCTCGGCGCGGCACGATGCGCCAATGGCGCCAAATCCGAGAAATGTCGCTGGGCTATCTCCTGCTCGCCCCGGCGATCCTGCTGTTGCTCATATTCGAGTTCTATCCCGTCTTTTATGGTTTGTACATCAGTCTGTGCAATTGGCAATTGAACTGCGGCGCGAACAACTCGCGCTTCGTCGGCTTGGATAACTACGTGCGCGCGTTCAGCGACCCAGAGATGTGGCACGCGCTCTGGACGACGGCCGTCTATTCGTTCATCTCCGTGCCGCTGCAACTCGGCCTCGGTCTGGTCATCGCGTACCTATTGTTCCAAGATATTCGCGGTAAAGATGCTTTCCGCGTCATGTTCTTCTTTCCCTACATCACATCCACTGTCGCGTCGGCGGCGGTATGGGCGTATCTGTATAGCCCAGATCGCGGACTGATCAACGCCACGCTGAAGACCGTCGGCATCGAGCCATTGCGCTGGCTCGGCGAGTCGCGCGGCATCTTTCAACTCGCAGCGCAAAACTTCGGCGCAGACTTGCCGACGGCGCTGCACGGTCCGCCGCTCGCACTGATCGCATTTCTGATTTACACGACGTGGCGCTTCGTCGGCTACGACATCGCCATCTTCCTCGCGGGTCTCGGCAACATCTCGCCCGAACTCTACGATGCAGCCAAGGTGGACGGCGCGAGCGGCTGGAAACTGTTCCGCAATATCACCTTTCCGCTGCTCTCGCCGACGACGTTCTTCCTGCTGGTCATCGCCATCATCGGCACCTTCAAAGAATTTAACTCGGTCTATGTGATGACGCGCGGCGGACCGGGCGACGCGACCGAGCTAGCCAGCCTGTTCATCTTCCGCCAAATGTTCGAGTTCAATCGCTACGGCTACAGCGCCGCGCTCTCGTTTATCCTGTTCGCCATCATTCTCGTGCTGACGATTTTCCAGAATCGCGCGGCCGGCAGTCGGGTCGTATATGACTAGAGACTGGAGACTTGCGATTGGAGCCTGAGCATCTGATCTTCAGGCTCAAATCTCCAATCGCTAGTCTCGCAGTTTGGAGACTCCATGGCTACACTTGCACGCACAGAACCACGCGCTGTGCTGATGGAACAAACGGCGACGCGCCGCCCCGTCAACTGGGGCAAGCTGTTCATCTACGCAATTCTGATTCTCGGTGCGCTCGTCTCGATCTGTCCGTTCATTTATATGATTCTGACCTCGCTGAAATCGGTCGGCGACGTGATCGTGAACAACTTCTGGCCCTGGCCGCCGTTTGGCAACGAGCTGCCGCAATTCCAAAACTACGGTGACGCGATCAAAGAGGCGGGCATTGATCGGCAGTGGGGCGTGCCGCTCGTCGTGCGCTACTTCGCCAACACGCTCATCGTCACCGTGGTGATTCTGGCTGGCACGCTGCTCACGTCTATCTTCGCCGCCTATGCGCTGACGCATATCGAGTTGCCGGGCAAGAATTTGCTGTTCGTGCTCATCCTTGCCACGATCATGATTCCCAATGACCTGACGCTCGTGCCGAAGGTCGTGATGATGTTTCAGTTCCAGTGGTACAACACCTATCTGGCACTGATCGTACCGTTCCTCGTGAGTGTGTTCGGCATCTTCTTGCTGCGCCAGTTCTTCTTACAGATACCAAAAGATTTATTCGAGGCAGCACTGCTCGACGGCGCGGGACACTTGCGCTACTTGTTCACCGTCGTCGTGCCGCTCAGCAAGCCAGCCATCGTGACCATTGCGCTGCTCAACTTCATCGGCTCGTGGGATTCGTTCAAGTGGCCCCTGCTCGTCACGCGCGATAGCAGTATGCGGCTGCTCGCGGTCGGCTTGCAGCAGTTCCAAGCGACCGAAGGCGGCACCAACACGCATTGGCTGATGGCGTTCGCCTCGATGGTGGTCGTGCCCGTCATCGTCATGTACTTCTTCACCCAGAAGTATTTTAAGGAAGGCATCGCACGCACCGGCATCAAAGGCTAGCCGATAGATCGCGCCAATCCACAGCGGCGTGCTGTCACGTATACTCAATTGAGTGATTACAATGCTTGACGGAAGGAGGTGATGCGAGCGCGACAACAGCCGCGCAGGTCATTGAATGATGATTTGCTTCAAGCGTGAACGTTGACTTCTCAGGAGGAGAAAAGCAACATGCGAACTAACAAATTGCTCTTAGCATTACTGCTGCTGACCGCATTGACGGTTGTGCTTGGCGCGTGCGGCGCACAAGCGACCACCGCGCCGACCACTGCGCCCGCGGGCCAGCAGAATCCGCCTCAAGCGGCGACGACTGCACCCGAAGCCGTCAAGCCGTCGAACCCACCGTCAACCCCCGCTCAGGTGGACTCAATCAAGATTGAGGGCCAGAAGATTCAGGTCATCTATTGGCACAACCGCCCGCAGAAAGACCAAGACCTGCTCCAGACGATGCTGGACGAGTTCAACAAGTCGAACCCATACGGCATCACGGCGAAAGCAGAAATCGCGGGCTCGTCATACAACGATGTCTATAACAAAGTCAATGCCGCACTGCAAGCGCAGCAGCCGCCCGAAATCTCGGTGGCATACCAGAACCAAGCCGCGTTCTATCGCAACCAGAACGCCGTCATTGACTTGACGCCGTTCATCAAGAGCACGAAGTACGGCTTGAGCGATGCCGACGCCAAAGACTACTTCCAGGCGTTCCTCGACAGCGACAAGAATCCGCAGTTCAAGAACGAGACGCTCGGCTTCCCAACGCAGCGCTCGATGGAAGTGATGTTCGCCAATCTGGACGCGCTGAAGGCGCTGGGCTACAACGACATTCCGAAGGACTGGAAGACGTTCGAGGAAGCGGCGTGCAAGTTCAGCCAGCAGAACCCCGGCAAGTACGGCTGGGATGTGGGGCACGACGCCTCGCGCTTCTCGGCGCGCATCTTCTCGCGCGGGGGCCGCATCCTCGCGCCCGATGCATCGGCTTACGTCTTCAACTCGCAGGCGGGCGTGGACGATTTGCAGATGGTCGAGCGCCTGTTGACGAACAAGTGTGCCGTCGAAATTCCGTCGAGCGAATCGTTCGGCAACCAGAACCGCTTCGGCAACGGCGACTTGCTGTTCACGATGGGCTCGTCGTCGGGCTTGCCGTTCTTCAACGATGCAGTGGCGAAGGGTGGCAAGTTCAAGTGGGACATCGCACTGCTGCCGTACACCGACAAACCCGCCGTTGATCTGTATGGCGCAAGCATCTCGGTATATAAGACCACACCCGAAAAGGAACTGGCTGCTTGGCTCGTGATCAAGTTCCTCGGCGAGAAGGCGCAGACGACGAAGTGGGCATTGCAAACGGGTTATCTGCCCGTGCGCCAGAGCGCGAAGGACGACGTCATCAAGGGTTTCAAGGCTGACAAGACGTGGGGTCCCGTCGCAGACTCCTATGCCAAGATGTTCGACTGGGCGCAGTACTCGGTGGTCGAGTCGCCCGTCGCCGGCTATGATCCCGTGCGCGCTTCGATTGACAAGGACGTGATCACACAGGTCATTCAGAACCCGAAGGCAGACGTGAAGAAACTGCTTGACGACGCTGTCGTGAAAGCCAATCAGGTGCTGAAGGAGAACGCGCCCAAGCAGTAACTGGTAGTATAATAGCGCAGCACAAGTGAAAGAGGATGGCACGTGTGTCATCCTCTTTTTTGGTTGTATACGTGTCATTGGAAATCGTATTACGACCATAGTTTGACAACAGGATTTACTCCGCCTTCGTCGAACGCGCGGCGTTGAATTGCCGCGCTACGAACCAATGTCCTATAAAGGGCGTTGAATGCAAGTCCGCTCGAGCGGCGCTGGTTCTGTAGCCCGCCGATAAATCGGCGGGTGGTCTCCATGGACAATCATGCTGAGATTCAGACTTCTTTTCTTTCTTATCTTATTGCTCCTCACGGCTTGTGACTCATCAGCGCCATCACCTACGGTTGACGTGACCGGCACGCCGCCAGCCAATACGCCCACGCCCGTCTCGACGGCATCGCCGTTCGCGACGACGATCAACTTCTGGACGGTGCTGCCGGACAAAGGCGTGAGTGAGCAAACACTCAACGACCTGATCGCCGCGTTCCAAAAGGACTATCCGAACGTCAGGATCAAAGCGGCGAGCCAGCCGACGTACACGGAACTCTTTCGCAAAGTCGTCGCGTCGGTCGCGGCGGGCACGCTGCCCGATCTGGTGACGGGGCTCGACTCTGACATCGCGCAGTACGTGCGCCTGCGCGCGCTCGTGCCGCTCGACAATTACGTGAACGATGCGAGCACCGGACTCGGCGCGACTGAGTTGGGAGACATTCCGCCCGCGCTCGCGGAGACGATGCGCATCCCCGACGAAGGCAGCACGATCTATTCGCTGCCGTTCGCGCGCGGCGTGATCGCGCTCTATTATGATTGGGGCGCGATGAAAGCGATTGGCATCTCCAACACGCCGAAAACGTGGGACGAGTTCCGATTGCACGCCGGCACGCTGACGACGAACAACGTGCGCGGCTTCGCGTATCGGCCCGATGTCAGCGTGTTCGAGGCGATGCTGCTCAGTCGCGGCGGCAGTCTCTACAACGACAATTTCACGAAAGCGACATTCAACTCGCTGGCGGGCGTGGATGCGCTCACGTTTCTGTCCAACGGCGTGCGCGACAATTGGACCTATCGCGCCGAAGGCAACTCCGACATGACCGACTTCGCGGCGGGCCGCGCGATTTTTAACATCGCTTCGACTGCCGCGATTCCAAACTATCAATCCGCGCTGCGCGACACGGTCAAGAAGGGCGGCAAAGATTTTGAGTGGGGCGTGACGCTCTTGCCGCAAACAGATCCGACGCGCAAGTCCGCTTCGCTGCTCGTTGGCAGCAACATTGCCATCCTGAAGAGTACGTCCGACAGACAATTGGCGGCTTGGCTGTTCATGCGCTGGCTGACGCGCACGAACATGGCGGCGAGTTGGACGCAGGCATCCGGCGTGCTGCCCGTTCGCCAAGCCGCGCGCGAATCACTCAAAGATTATTTTGCAAAGACGCCGCAGCAACTGCAAGCCATTGATGAGCTGCTGCCGCTCGCGCACGCCGATCCGGCCATCCGCGCCGCGCCCGACGTGCACGACCTGCTCGACGGCGCCATCAACCTCTTCGAGGGCGGCAAGACCAATGCGCGCACCGCGCTCGACGACGCGGCGGCGAAGGCGACGGTGCTGCTGAACGAGAAAAGATGAAGTGTCAAGTGCCAAGTGTCAAGTGCCACGCTGAGTCTTGACACTTGACACCTGACACTTGACACTTGGCATGTCAGTGCTCTATCTCCAATCCGATCACACCCTCCTGCTCGACTCCGATCACCCTAACGCCGAAGCCGCGCGCTTCTCCATCGCGCCGTTCGCCGAGTTATTGAAGACGCCGGGACCGCTGCACCATTATCAACTCACGGCGCTGTCGTTGTGGAACGCGGCTGCCGCCGGACTCAGCGCGGCGGATATCATCCGCACACTCGAACAGTTCGCGCAAGATATGGTGCCGTCGGAGACGCGCGCGCTGATCGAGAAGCATGTGGGCAACTACGGGCGCGTCTGGATCGAAGACGCCGACGACGACTGTCTCGCATTGTGTTCGCATGATGTTGCCTTATTACACAAACTAACGAACTATCCAACCATCAAACTCCTATTAAACCAAAAACGCGACGAACACACGTGGCTGTTCAGCGCGATGTATCGCGGCGCACTCAAGCAGGCGCTGCTCGAGTTGGAACAGCCCGCCGATGATCGCGCGGCGTATCGTGAAGGCAACGCGCTTGCAGTGGCGTTGCGTGATGAGCGCGTGCACTTGCGCGATTATCAGCGCGAGGCAATCCATCGCGTGAAGCAGAGTGGCAGTGGCGTGGTTGTGCTGCCGTGCGGCGCGGGCAAGACGCTCGTCGGCATCGGCATGATCGCCGCCGAGCAGACCAACACGCTTATCCTTGCGCCGGGCATCACGTCGGCGCGGCAATGGGCAAAGGAATTGGTGGAGAAGACGACGCTGCGCGACGGAGACATCGGCGAATATTCCGGCGAGCGCAAGCAGGTGCGACCCGTCACGATTGCGACGTATCAAATGTTGACGCACGCGCTGCAATCGGTCACGCGCCAATCGCGCACGCGCGACCTTTCCATTTTCGCGCTGAACGATTGGGGACTGATTATCTACGACGAAGTGCATCTGCTGCCCGCGCCCGTCTTCCGCCTCGCGGCTGCGATCCAGACGACGAAGCGGCTCGGCTTGACGGCGACTTTGGTGCGCGAAGATCACCGCGAGGGCGACGTGTTCGCGCTGATCGGGCCGACGCGCTATCAAGCCGGTTGGAAAGTGTTGGAGCGCGCCGGTTGGATCGCGGAAGCGAAGTGCCACGAAGTCAGAGTTGAACTTGAACACGACGCGCGCCTCGCATACGTGCAAGCGCGCAGGCCGCAGCAGGCACGCATCGCCGGCGAGAATTCTGATAAATTGCCGGTCGTGCAACAGTTGGTCGAGCAGCATCAATCAGATCGTGTGCTGGTCATCGGCCAATATCTCCATCAGTTGCGGCACATCGCCGACGCGCTTCATGCGCCGTTCATTTTCGGCGCAATGCCGAACGATGAGCGCAACAAACTGTACGATCAATTTCGGCGCGGCGAGATCAGATTGCTCGTCGTCTCTAAGGTGGCAAACTACGCAGTGGACTTGCCCGACGCGAATGTGGCGATTCAAGTGAGCGGCACATTCGGCTCGCGCCAAGAAGAAGCGCAGCGGCTGGGCCGCATCCTGCGCCGCAAGTCGAACGGCGCGCAAGCCAACTTTTACTCTGTCGTCACGCAGGACACCGTCGAGCAGGAGTACGCGGCGCGTCGCCAGCGCTTTCTGATCGAGCAGGGATACGAATACAAGATTATGACGGGAGCCAAGTGACGGGAGACGGCTGCTCAAGGTCCGTCATCTGTCTTCTGTCTTCTATCTTCTATCGGGTTGACGCAATGCCTTTGACCACACAACAAGACATCCAACAACGCTTGCGCGACGAGCGCAACATCTGGCTCGCCACCGTGCGCCCGAACGGCGCGCCTCATCTCATCCCAATCTGGTTTGTCGCGCACGACGACAAGATTTATATCTGCACCGACCCCGACAGCGTGAAGATTCGCAACCTGCGCGAGAACGAGCACGCTGCGCTCGCGCTCGAAGACGGCTTGCATCCGCTCATCCTCGAAGGCAGCGCGCGGCTCCTCTCGCGCGCCAACATGCCAGCGCCAGTCGTCGAGCAGTTCAAGTCGAAATACGATTGGGACATCGCCGACGGTGAGCAGTACACGATTGTGATCGAGATCACGCCGACGAAGCGGTTGGGGTGGTGACAACATTGGGGCGCGATTGAATCGCGCCCCCTACTCTTTTGGATGAGCGGATTCTTATACTTTTCTGATTTTCCTTCCTGTATAATGAACTTGGAAACGGGCGAGCAGTTCGCCCTCGCTGAGGACTGTTATGATGCGATTTGATAAATTCACCGAGCGGGCACAGGATGCGATTGCGCGCGCGCAAGACATCATGACCCGCTATAAGCACAGCCAGCTGGATGTCGAGCACATGCTGCTCGGCTTGCTCGAACAGCCCGAAGGCGTCATCACCCAAGTGTTGAATATGCTGCAAGCCGATGCCGATCACATCCGCCGCCGCCTCGACGATGCGCTGCAAGTCACACCGAAGACGTACTTCCACTCGCACAACGTCGGCGCGGCGCAAATCTTTGTGACCCCGCGCTTGAAGCGCGTGATGGACTTGGCGGAAGAAGAAGCGCGGCGCATGGGCGACGAGTTCGTTTCGACCGAACATATCTTCCTCGCCGTGCTCTCCGAGCGCGACGGCGCGTCTGCTGCCATCTTGCGCGAGAGTGCGATCAGCAAAGAGCGCGCGCTGGACGCGATCCAACAGATCCGCGGCGGGCAAAAGATCACCGATCCCCATGCTGAGACGAAGTATCGCAGTCTCGAAAAGTTCGGACGCGACCTGACCGCGCTCGCGCGCGACGCCAAACTCGATCCAGTGATCGGACGCGACGACGAGATCATGCGCTTGATGCGCGTGCTCGCGCGCCGCACGAAAAATAATCCCGTGCTGATCGGCGATGCGGGCGTGGGCAAGACCGCCATCGTCGAAGGACTCGCGCAGCGCATCGTGAACGGCGACGTGCCGGACAAGTTGCTGAACAAGCGCGTGATCGAGCTCGACCTCGGCGGCATGGTCGCAGGCTCGCGCTTCCGCGGCGAATTCGAAGAGCGGCTCAAAGCGGTGCTGGACGAAGTGAAAGCAGCCAACGGCGAGATCATGCTGTTCATTGACGAACTGCACAACGTCGTCGGCGCAGGTGCGGCGCAGGGCGCGCTCGACGCGAGCAACATGATGAAGCCGGCGCTCGCGCGCGGCGAGATGCAGTGTATCGGCGCGAGCACACTCGACGAGTATCGCAACTACATCGAGCACGACCGCGCGCTGGAGCGGCGCTTCGCGCCGATCTTCGTCGAGGAGCCGTCGGTCGAGGAGACTGTGCAGATGCTGCGCGTGCTGCGGCCGCGCTACGAACAGCATCACGAAGTGAAGATCAACGATGCCGCGCTCGAAGCCGCAGCCAAGTTATCGCATCGCTACGTGACCGAGCGCGCGCTGCCCGATAAGGCGATTGATCTGGTGGACGAAGCGTCAGCCAAACTGCGCATCGAGATTTTCGACTTGCCGGCCGACTTGCGCGAGAAGCGCGTCAAGTTGCAGAAGTTGATTGCCGACGAAGAGCAGGCGGCGCAGCAGACCGACTACGAGCGCGCGGCGCGCTTCAAGGCGGAGCGCATCAAGATTGAATCTGAGTTCAACAATCTGTCGGCGGCGTGGCGCAAGGAGCGCAATCTCGACGAAGTGGTGGACGAAGAAGACATCGCGGAGATCGTTTCGAGTTGGACGGGCGTGCCGGTCAAGCGCATGTTGGAAACGGAAGCCGGACGCTTGCTGAAGATGGAAGAGCGGCTGCATGAGCGCATCGTCGGTCAGGATGAAGCCGTGCGGCTCGTGTCGGATGCGATCCGTCGTGGACGCGCAGGACTGAAAGACCCGCGCCGGCCAATTGGCTCGTTCATCTTTCTCGGCTCGACGGGCGTGGGCAAGACGCAGTTGGCGAAGATGCTGGCCGAATTCCTGTTCGACGATCAGGACGCGATGGTGCGAGTGGACATGAGCGAGTATCAGGAGTTCCACACGGTCAGCCGCTTGCTCGGCGCGCCGCCCGGCTATGTCGGCTACGGCGAAGGCGGACAACTCACCGAGTCGGTGCGGCGTCGTCCGTACCAAGTGGTGCTGTTCGACGAAATCGAAAAGGCGCATCCTGAAGTGTGGAACACGCTGCTGCAACTGCTCGACGACGGACGGCTCACCGACGGTCAAGGGCGCACGGTGGACTTCCGCAACACTGTCATCATCATGACCTCGAACGTCGGCACGCAGCACATCAGCAAAGGCGGCGCGCTCGGCTTCCGCGCGAGCGAGAACGCCACGCAGGAAGCGCACTTCCGCATGCAGATCATGGAAGAGTTGAAGAAGACGTTCCGCCCGGAGTTCCTGAACCGCGTGGACGAGATCATCATCTTCCACAGTCTCAGCAAGGAGCACATCCTGAACATCGTGGACTTGGAAGTGAAAGACGTCGGCAAGCGGCTGGCCGAGCATGGCTTGACGATGCAGTTGAGCGATGCGGCGCGCGAGTGGCTGGCGAAGGCCGGCTACGATCCGCAGTACGGCGCGCGGCCGTTGAAGCGCATCATCCAGCGCAGCATCGAAACGCCGCTCTCGACGAAACTACTGGCTAACGAGTTCAAGTCCGGCGACGTGATCGTAGTGGATGCGAGCGAGCAAGGCTTGACGTTCGCCAAGCAGCAGCAAGGCACGATGATGGCGCGGGCGAGCGCGAAAACGCAAGCGGCGAGTTGAGATTCGAGAGACCTCACAGGTCTTCGAGACCTGTGAGGTCTCTCTTCATTGGAGCGATTCTATGCCGTCACCGTTTCCGGGCATGGATCCATACATCGAAGCGCCAAAAGTGTGGAGCGATTTTCATGGCGACCTCGCAGGTGAAATCCGCGCCGACCTCAATACGCGCATGCTCCCGAAATATGTTGCGCGGATGGAACCGCCGGCACTAGTTCAGTTCAGTGGGTAAGTGCAGTGCAACCGAAATAAGTCGGGCACCGTGAAGCCGTGCGCCACAACACCCAGAGCAACGGCGGGCACCGCTGTGGTCGTAAAATGCGCGCGCACGAAATGGTGCCAGAGCCAGTAGACAGCAAGCCGACTTTGCAGCCGAGCGTTTTTTGCATAGGTCTTGGTCTTGCGTCGGTCAGTAGCCATGCGCCGACGCAGAGCGGCGTTGAAACCTTCCAGAGGGTTGG
>JBBPZQ010000033.1:0-65998 GCA_038198935.1 Anaerolineae bacterium | reverse complement strand
TGACGCCGCGCTCGCCTCGTATCAGCAGGCGCTCACGCTCTTTCGCGCCGTCGGCGAACGCGTGGGCGAAGCCAACACGCTGAGAGCCATCGGCGATGTGCAACGCTTCCGAGACGACAATGACGCCGCGCTCGCCTCGTATCAGCAGGCGCTCACGCTCTTTCGCGCCGTCGGCGAACGCGTGGGCGAAGCCAATTGCTACGGCGCGCTAAGCCGCCTTGAAGTGCAGCGCGGCGGCAACATCGGCAAAGCAGAAGCACAACTGATTGAGGCCATCACACTGCACCAAGCAATTGGCAGCCGCTACGATGTCGCCGTTGATTACGGCAACTTCGCCATCGTGCTTTACAATCGCGGCGAGAAGTCAAAGGCAAAAGACTATGCCGCGCTTTCCGAGCCGCTCTACCGCGCGCTCAGTCATCCGAGTGCAGACGTGATGAAGCAAATCATGGACGAGGCGTAGGGGCAAGGCTTGCCCTCACCCTCACGGGGCAGGCGCAAAACCTGCCCCTACAATAATTGATGCCAATGCCACCCAACAAGGGTTTGTATGCGCGCACTTGACCTCATCGCCAAGAAGCGCGACGGCGGCGAACTGTCCGACGACGAAATCAAATTCCTCGTCGCAGGCTTCACGCGCGGCGACATCCCCGATTACCAAGTGGCCGCGTGGCTGATGGCCGTTTACCTGCGCGGCATGAGCAAACAGGAAATGGTCGCGCTGACGCTGGCGATGGCGCATAGCGGCATAGTGCTTGACCTGAGCGATGTGAAGTCCAAAGTCCAAAGTCCAAAGTCCAAAGTCCGAACCTCGACATGGGACTTCGGACATGGGACTTCGGACATTTTGATCGCCGACAAACACTCCACCGGCGGCGTCGGCGACAAGACGACGATCATGGTCGCGCCGTTGGTCGCGGCGTGTGGCGTCGCTATTGCTAAAATGAGCGGGCGCGGGCTTGGGCACACCGGCGGCACGCTCGACAAGCTCGATTCGATTGCTGGCTTCAGCAGCGAGCTGAGCGTCGCGCAGTTCAAGAAAAATATTCTGGATGTTGGCATCGTGCTAGCGGGGCAAACACATGAGCTCGCGCCCGCCGATGGTCGGCTCTACGCCCTGCGCGATGTCACCGCGACGGTCGCTTCGATGCCGCTCATCGCGTCGTCAATCATGAGCAAAAAGATCGCGGCGGGCGCAGATGCGATTGTGCTGGACGTGAAAGTGGGACGCGGCGCGTTCATGCAGACCGAGGCAGAGGCCATCGCGCTCGCACAGACGATGGTCGAGATCGGGCAAGGCGTAGGGCGCAAGGTTAGCGCGGTCATCGCCGACATGAATCAGCCGCTCGGCGCGACGGTCGGCAACGCGCTGGAGGTGATGGAAGCGATTACTGCGCTGCGTACGATGTCCCAAGTCCTAAGTCCCAAGTCCCAAGCCCCATATCGCTCAGAGGACATCGGACATGGGACACGGGACATTGGCTTCGACGTTGGACAGGATTTCCGAGAGCATTGCCTCGCCGTCGCCACCGAATTGTTGCAACTGGTTGGCCGCGCGAAGGACGAAGCAGAGGCGCGACAGATTTTGAACGAAGCGATTTCGAGCGGCCGCGCGCTGCAAAAATTCCGCGAGTGGATTGCGGCCCAGGGTGGCGATGCGCGCGTGGCCGACGATTTTTCGCTGCTGCCGCACGCGAACCTGATCGAAGCGGTGCCCGCTCCGCATGATGGTTATGTCGCCGCGCTCGATGCGCTCGCGGTCGGTTTAAGCGCGATGCGGCTGGGCGCTGGTCGCATGAAGAAAGGCGACTCCATCGATCTTGCAGTGGGCGTCGTGTTGCACAAGAAAGTTGGCGACAAGCTGACATGCGGTGAACCGCTGTTCACCATCCACGCCAACGACGAGAGCAAAGCCAACGCCGAGCGGGAAGCCCTGCTCGGCGCGTACACGTTTGCAGACGAGGCGGTGGCGATGCCGCTGCATGTTCACAGAATCATTCGCTGATTCTCTTCTGCTTGCGGGAGAAGGGTTGGGGATGAGGGAGAGCTCTCCCTCACCCTGCCCTCTCCCGCTGGGAGAGGGTGCTCTTACCAATCCGCGCTCTTCCGCTCCTCCACAATCCGCTCCATCACTCGCAGCGTGCGCTCCGCGATTTCGCGCCAGTTGAATTTCTGCACGACCCTTTGGTAGGCGACTTGCGCGCGCTCGCGCGCCCAGTTGGGATGGTCAAGCACGTGCAAAATGCCGTCGGCGAGCGAATCGGCCGAATTAGGATAGACCGTCACGCCCGTGACGTGATGCTGCACGACCTCCGCCAGTCCACCGGTGCTGGCGACGACCAGCGGACACGTCGCCGCCATTGCCTCCAGCGCGACGATGCCGAACGGCTCGTACAGCGACGGGAACACGGCACAGGTCGCCACCTTGTAGAGTTTATTGCGCTCCTCGTCCGAAATGAAGCCGACGAAGCGCACACTCTCGCTCACATTCAATTCGTTCACGCGCTCCTTCAAGCCATCGCCCATTGCACCTGTGCCCGCGATGACGAACGTCGTCGTCGGATGCTGTGCCAGCACGCGCGGCACGGCTTCGATCAGTACGTGCGCGCCCTTTTCGTACGTGAGGCGGCCGACACTGAAGACGAGCGGTGCATCGGGCGGCGCATATTGTGCGCGGAAGTCGCTCAGAGTTTGCCCTGAGCGGCGTTGATACCGTGCCGTCGAAGGGTCGCCGTCGAGCGCGTCGAATGTCCGCGTGTCAATGCCGTTGGGGATCACGTCAATCTTGTTGGCGGGCAACTTAAAATAGTTGTGAATCTCGTTTGCCATCGAGCGACTGGGCGTGATGACGCGCCACGCCTCGAACGTCATCTGCCACTCGGCGTCGGCGATCTGCCGCGAAGGATCGCCGCCGAGATAGCCGCGCCAGCGGCCGCGCTCGGTGGCGTGGATAGTGGCGAGCAGCGGCAGTTTGTATTGCTGCTTGAGCGCAATCGCGGCGAAGCAGACGAGCCAATCGTGCGCGTGAATGACGTCGAACGCAGCGCCGCCTTCAATCAGTTGGGCGACGAATGAGGTCATGCGCGCGTTGGTCTGCTGCACATCGCTCAGCAGGTCGTCGAGCCACGGCGCAGTCTCGACACGCTGGACGGTCAAGCCATCGGCGCTTTCGAGCGCTGTGCCACCCATCAGCGGCGTGACGAGCGTCACGTTATTGCCTAAGTGCGCAAGCATCGGCGCAAGCGCCGCGATGTGTGTGCCGACGCCGCCGACGACGTGCGGGGGATACTCCCACGTGAGTTCGAGAATTCGCATCTGGTAAAGTATTAACGATGAAGTATGGATGTGGTTAGCGAGACGGATGACCTTGCGCGCGGATGCGCTGCTCGATTTGCGCGAGCGCGGACTGCGTCATTGTATATGTTTGCGCGGCGAGCGCGCCGGGTGTGATGCCACCAGAGATGGAGTGATAGGCAGCGATGAATGCGGCGCTGTTCGCAGTATTGCCATCAGTCGCTTGCGGTGCAACCATATCAAACGCCAATCCGAGCGACACCAGTCGCGTGTTCGCGCGTTGCATCTCATTTGAAGGGATCACGACGAGCATCCGCATCACGTCGGGATCGGCCGCAAGCACGCGCGCCTGCTGGATCGTCTGCGCGAAGTCGTCGCCATCGTCTAGGGCAACCAACTCGGCCGACCAACCCGCGATGCCACCTGTGGCGTTCCGCTCTTGAAGCGCGAGTTTGGCCGCATAGAGTGCTTCGTAGCCGCTCGCGCGCCCTTTACCCTCGAACGGCGCGAGTAAGCCGAGCTTGAATACGGGGCGAGTGAGTTGGATGGGAGCGCAGGCGGCGAGCAGCCACAATCCAACAAGCACGCAAACGACGGACGACCGAGGATTGACGATTGACCATCCGTCGTCGGTCGTCCGTCGTCCGTCGTCCGCCCTACTTCTGATACTTCGCAACGTTCGCCTGATGTTCCTCGAACGTCTTGGCGAAGGCGTGGGTGCCGTCGCCCTTGCCGACGAAGAAGAGGAATTCCGTCTTCGCGGGTTGGAACGCAGCTTTGATCGCATCCGCACCGGGACTGCAAATCGGCGTGGGCGGCAAGCCGTCGTTGGTGTACGTGTTGTATGGCGAGTTGACACGCTGATACTCTTCGAGCATGACGGGCGTCTTCCACCACGAGCCATTCGGCTGCAAGCCCATGCCGTACTGCACGGTCGGGTCGGCTTCGAGACGCATCCCCTGCTTGATGCGATTCTCATACACGCTGGCAATGATGGGCCGCTCGCTCGGCACCTGCGCCTCACGCTCGACGATGGACGCGATGATGAGCGTCTGATACGCCGTCAGTCCTTGCGGTGGTTTGCTCCACTGATCGCCGCCGGCTTTCTTGTCGAAGTTGCGAAGCATCAACTGCACGAGTTGCTGCGCCGTCGCGTCCTTCGGCAGGTCGTAGGTGTCGGGGAACAAGAAGCCTTCCAGCGTCGAGCCGTTCGGGCGGCCGTTTAGTTCAGGAATGTTGTACGTGGCGCTCATCTTCGTGGCGTTGATGAAGTCGCTGGCTTTGGCGATGCCTTGCTTGTCGAGCAAGCCCGCGATCTCTTCGACGCGCCGCCCCTCGACGATGGTCAGCACATTCGGACGGTCGCGTCCGTGTTGCAGCGCGATGAGGATTTCGTCCATCGTCATGCCGCGCTTCAATGTGTATTCACCCGCCTGCAAGTTGTTCTCCACGCCGCGTGCGCGCGCCAGCAGCCGGAATAATTCTGCGTCGCTCAACATGCCCATGCTTTTCAGCCGAGTGCCTATCGTCGCGGGCGTGTCGCCATTTTGCACCGCGAACGGCACGTCGCCCGTGCCGCTCGAGCGCGCGTCAATTTCGCTCTGCTTGAGACTGAGATAGATGTTGAGCAACACTTGATCAATCGAAGAGCCGCGCCCGGCAGGCTGATTGCTGGTCGAGGCGCTCGGCGCGCTGGATGCGGGTCTGGCGGTTTGCAGTAAAGGGGAGAAAATCAGGTAGCCGACGCCGCCGCACACGGCGAGCACGGCGAGGAACATCAGTGCGCGCAGCGGCGACCAACGCGGGCGATGTTTCGCTTCGTGTCGTTCCCGAAAAGTGTTCTGTCTAGCCATCAGGGTTCAAGTCCTCATACAATAGATTCGATGACTGCGCGGCGCGGCGCGCGTCGAGATATTCTTGCAGGATGAGCGCGGCGACCATCGCATCCAACACTGGCTTGCGGCGTGCGTGGCGTCCCCCACGCTCCGCGAGCAGTTGCTCCGCACGCACGGTCGTCAAGCGTTCGTCCCAGTGCGTCAGCGGCAGAGCGAGTTCTTCGGCGATGCGCCGCCCCTCGTCCACCAAATGCCGCGACTGCGGACCCTCTTCACCGCTTAGACTGCGCGGATCACCGATCACGAGCGCGACCACGTCTTCTCGCGCGACGATCTCCGCGAGACGCGCGATCAACTTTGCCAGCGACACGCGCTGCACGACTTCATACGGCGTGGCGAGTGTTTCGCTCTCGTCGCTCAATGCGACGCCGACGCGCTTCTCGCCGAGATCGAGTGCCATGATGCGGGGCATAGTTGCGCGACGCCAGACGGCGAACGGCGGACGGCAGGTCGTAGTGTGCCGTCAACCGTCCAACGTCTGTCGTCACTCCTTATTCATCGTTCGTCAGCAATCGCTGCTTCACCAACTCACGCACCGACGTCCAATAATTTGCGACCAGATCGTCGGCGTATGGGTCGGCGTCGCCCTTCGGCACCGAGAACGATTGGTCAGCCGCATACACTCCGCTCGCGACGTCGTGCTGCATGAGCGGGTTAAGGCTGCCGGTTACCCACTCGACGCCGCCATCGCCGCTCAGATAATCCACGACGTAAAGACTCTGCCCCATGCGCGGCAGGATCATGTTGCCGCGCGCCTGTTCAGAAATTGGCAGGAAAGTGCCCAACGCGGCAAACTTCTGCGCCGCCGCAAATACCAGCGCGGGCACGTCAAAGTCGTAGCCAATCGAATGGCGAGCCACTTCATTGTGCATGAAGCGCAGCACTCTTGTCCAAAAGAGCGGATTGAGCACTTCGCGCTGCGTGGCTTGCACCAGCGCTTTGACGACAATTTGTTTGCGTACGGTTAATTCTTTGCTCGCATCGTATTCGCCCTTCATCACGGCTTTGATGTATTGCAGCGCGTGCAAGCCGTCGAGCTTTTGCGTGCCCGCTGCGAAATGGAATTCAGGATACTCGACGCCATCCAAATAGATGGGGCGCGCGTCGAGATCAAAAGGCGAATCAACGTCAAGTGCGCCGAACACGTCGTCCACTGCGCGCGCGATCACGCCATCTTCCATCGTGAGTTGAAAGTCCACCGACAAGCCGGTGGCATCCTCGACCGTGTCGCGCATCAAATCAAATCCGCCGACGGGATACGCCATGTGGATTTTCGTCGGGATGTTCGTCTGCTGAAAATGCTCGACTTCAGGCGCGCGAATATCGTGGTTGAGCGTGATGCTGGAGATGTTCAGTGTGCGCAGGTCGAGCGAGAACAGGTTGATGGATCCTTTGAAGTGAACAGGCTCGGGCGGCTCGTATGTGTCGCCGTAGCCGAAAAACAGGAAGTTGATGCGCCCATCGTTCAGCGCAGGATCAACGCGCTTCGCGACCTGCGGCTCGCTCTCGACACGCGCCTCGCGCCGCTGCTGCGCTTCGTTGACGAGCGGCGCGAGCAACTCGTTGACGAGCGCACTATTGGCGGGCTGAGTCTCAACGGTCGGCGGAGCCGAAATCGGCTGAGGCGACGCGCACGCACTGGCGAGTGTCTCAAACGGTACGCTGAGGTCGAGGTACGTCGCGTGGCCGGGCGCATCGGCCGGAATAATGAAAGGAGTCGTGGCGCACGAGTCATTCTGATTGCTCACCACGAAGAAGACAACAGCAGTGAGAGCGACGGCTTGCAGTGCGCCAACTTGCAGCAGCGACGCCAGCGCCAGCAACGGCAGCACGCGTCTGCGCTTGCGCCGTGACCTGAGCAGCGCACGAAAGAAATGGGTGGATTGCAAACCGAATACCGTGCGTGGCGTAAAGGCAAGCACACGGGCTGCCGCTACTGCGTCACGTCCACGTTGATGCGGAAGTTGAAGAACGGCAGACGACCGCTGCCGATCCAGTCGGGCTTGATGTCGAAGTCGGGCTCGCGGCGCAACGAGTAGTGCTGCTGCAACCAAGCCGTCGCTTCCTTCGTCGTCATGCCGCGCACACTGTTCGCAATTGCAAAGCGGTCAATCGCCTCGGCGGCTTTGCCCTTCGCGTTCATCTCGAACTTGATGCTCGTCGGGTCGGCAGCCAGTATGCCGCCCGGCACGAACGTGATGCTGTTGGGCAGCAACTCGAAGCCCGTGCGCAGTTTGCTCTCCAAGCGTTTGAGCGCGATGATGTTCGCGTTCGCGCCGTTGACGATCAAGCCTTGTGCCGTTGCGTGCGCGGTCAACGTCAACAAGTCGGCCGGTTCGTCCACGAATTTGTCGAACGTCTTCGTATCCAGCGTGACGCTGATTGTCTCGGCGGCCAGAAATTCATTTTCCAACTGCTTGCCTTGCAGTTTCGTGATCGCTTCTTGGCGGAAGCGATTGGCTAACGTATCTTCGAGCCGCTTCTTATCTTCTTCCGAGACCACGCTCGCGCGCCTGACCGTGCCGCCGCCGGTTGGATTTTGGTTGAGCGCAATTAATGCTACAGCCAGCGGGCCTTCGATGGAGTTGATGGTGAAACGCGCGACGTTGCCGTTGGGCCCGCCTTCGAGCGCCTGAATCGGTACCTCGACGCGCGCGGCAGGCGCAGCATCCGCATCTTGCGTCGTTTGGAATCGGATTGGTGCGCCCGACGACGTGGCGACGACTGTCCCTTTTGAAATATGTATCGCTTGATTGGTGCGGTTGGTGAACAGAACTGTGCCGCTCGCTTTCGCGTCGGGCACATCTTTTTTCGCACTCGGTACCAACTGCTCGCTACCGTCGAGCGTTACAGTGTCGAGCCGCGCAGGAATCTGTCCGATGGTTATATTCACCGATTTTACATTTGAGCTTGCGCTGATCTGGATGTGATCTACTGCCAGTTCGTCGGTCATCGGTGCGATGCTGATCTTGGCGGTCGGCAGCAGCATCAACACGAGCGTGCCGATCACCAAGATGAAGATACCGCCCCCAATCGCGCTGGCGAGGCGATAGTCTTTGTGCATGCGTGATTCGCTCGGCGTCACGACGGTCAGCACGTCGCCGTCGTCGTCGGGCACAAAGACGGGCGCGGGGCTATTCCACTTGCGCCACGGCAAGAGCGAACGCGCCGTCCAGAACACGGGCAAGCCAATCTCTTGGGCGAGCCGCACCGTTTCGGGATGACGCGCGACGAGCGCGATCTGTATCGCGTTGTCAATTGCCGTGCGCTGCACAAGTTTCAGATTCATTTTGTCGCGCAGCGCCTTGTTGCGGTGCGCTACGTACAGCACGACGCGCGGCGCACTCGCCCACTGAATCTTGTCGCGGATCGTCGCAATCTCGTCGTTTGGATTGATCTGAATGATTTGTTCTGTGAGGGACTGTGGGTTTTGTTGGCCGTTCATGGATGCGTATGCAAGCAGGAGATCAGGAGAATTCCGTTAATCTCCGTTGTGTCCCTTGAGCGTATTTTCGATGACGCTTGGAATTAGCGACAGTACATCGCCCAACTTCGCCGCGTCCTTGCCGCCAGCCTGTGCCATGTTCGGTCTGCCACCGCCGCTACCGCCCATCAGTCGGGCGGGCTGCTTGATCAGATCGCCCGCACGTAAGCCGCGAGCGATCAGGTCTGGGGTGATCGAAACGATGAGTGACGGTTTGTCGTTGATGACCGCGCCCAAGGCTACCACACCCGAGCCGAGTTTATCGCGCAGCGCGTCGCTCATCTCGCGCAGCACGTCGGCGCTCGCCGCGTTCACCGCTTCGGCGATGACGGAAACGCCTTCCACGCGCTGAGCGCGGCCCAACAACGAATCGAGGTCGGACTTGGCGGAGGCGCGCTGTAATTGCCCCAATTCCTTCTTGCGTGCGTCGAGTTCATCCTGCAGTGCCTTCAGGCGCTTAACGACTTGCTCCGGCGGTGCGCCCAATTGTGCGGATAGATCATTGAGAAGCGACAGCCGCTCGCGCACGAATTGCTGCGCGCCTCGACCGCTCAGCGCCTCGATGCGGCGCAAACCCGCACCGACGGAACTTTCGCTCAAGATCAGGAACAAGCCGATCTGGCCCGTCGAGTCGAGATGTGTGCCGCCGCACAATTCGCGAGAGTAACAATCTGGAAGTTGGGGAGTTGGTTGGTTTGCTCGTTGGTTCTCAGACAGTGGACGATCTGCGACACACACGACGCGCACTTCGTCACCGTACTTCTCACCGAAGAGCGCCATCGCACCGGCGCGCATTGCTTCTGCTTTGGTGGTCACGTACCAATGCACGGGCAAGTTGCGCAGGATCATGTCGTTGACGCGCGATTCGATCGTTTGCAACTCTTCGCGCGTGATCGGCGCGAGATGGTTGA
Source organism: Anaerolineae bacterium (assembly GCA_038198935.1). GTDB lineage: Bacteria > Chloroflexota > Anaerolineae > JACRMK01 > JACRMK01 > JBBPZQ01. Next base: position 56,414 of record JBBPZQ010000033.1, on the reverse strand, counting down.
AATCAAAGCGCAAGCGGTCGGGCGCAACGAGAGAGCCTTTCTGCGTGGCGTGTGGGCCCAGAATCTCATGCAGTGCTTTGTGTAGCAGGTGCGTCGCCGTATGATTGCGCATGATGTCGGCGCAGCGCTGTTCGTCCACGCGCGCACTCACCGTGTCGCCGACGCGGAGCGCTCCGGACACGACGCGTCCGCGATGTGCAATCAGTCCAGCCACCGGCTTCTGTGTATCTACAATTTGCACCACTGCATTTTGTAAAGACGCGGCTGCGCCATGCAACGTTTCGATGACGCCCGTATCGCCCACTTGGCCACCTGACTCGGCATAGAACGGTGTTTGATCGAGCACGAGTTCAATCGTGTCCCCTACCCTCGCCTGCTCCACCGATTCGCCGTCGCGCAGAATTGCGATCAGCGTTCCGCTCGCGCGTGTTGTCGTGTAGCCAAGAAATTTTGTTTCGGGCAAATTCAGCGCGCGATACACATCCTGTTGTTCGCCGAACGTGAACTTGCCCGCCGCTTGCGACTGTTTGCGCTGCCGCTCCATCGCCGTGCGGAATCCGTCTTCGTCCAGCGTCAGCCCGCGCTCGTGCGCCACATCGCGCGTGAGGTCAATCGGGAAACCGTAGGTATCCCACAAGCGGAACACTGCGTCGCCCGGAATGATGGCCTCGCCGCGCGCTTGCAGATCAACCGTGATATCGTCGAGAATCGTTAAACCATTTTCCAGCGTCTGGCGGAAGCGTTCTTCTTCTTGCGCAATCGCTTTGATGATGAAGTCCTGCTTCGCCGACAACTCGGTGTAGTGGCTCGACATCTCGTGCACAATCGCGCGCGCGACCTCGCCGAGGAATGGCCGATCCACGCCCATCATTTTTGCAAAGCGCATCGCGCGCCGCATCACCATACGCAGCACATACGTCGCGCCCTCATTGCCCGGCAGCACACCGTCCGCAAGCAGGAACGTCATCGCGCGGCCATGATCGGCGATCACGCGGTAGGCGATGTAATTCTTCTCGCGCGTCGTATCGTCGTGATGCAAGATTTCCTGAATCGCGTCCATGATCGGCATGAACAGATCGGTGTCGTAGTTGGATGGCACATTTTGCACGACGGCACTGATGCGCTCCAAGCCCATGCCCGTATCCACGCCAGGTTTCGGCAGCGGCTCGTCCACGAATCCGTCGGGCGTTTGCTTGCGATTGAACTGCATGAAGACGAGGTTCCACAATTCGAGGAAGCGATCGTCTTCGGCTTGTACCAGCGGGATGATGCTGTCCACGCCGAGTTCGGGATGGATGTCCCAGTGAATTTCGCTGGTGGGCCCGCAGGGTCCCGTGTCCGCCATCTGCCAGAAATTCGTCTTTGCGCCCATACGCGCGACGCGGCGCGGGTCCACGCCGATCTCGTTAACCCAGACGTTGTACGCTTCGTCGTCGTTTTCATAGACCGTGTACGCGAGTCGGTCGGGTGGCAAGCCGTACACTTGCGTCAGCAACTCGTACGCGAAGCGAATCGCGTCGCGCTTAAAGTAATCGCCGAACGAAAAGTTGCCGAGCATCTCGAAGAAGGTATGATGACGCGGCGAGGGTCCCACATTTTCGAGATCGTTGTGCTTGCCGCTTACGCGCATACTCTTCTGTGCGGTGGTCACGCGCAAGTAGGCGCGCTTCTCTAAGCCGAGAAACGTGTCCTTAAACTGCACCATGCCGGCATTGGTGAACAGCAGCGTGGGATCGCCGGGGATCAGCGACGAGGATGGAACTTCGGTGTGTGCGTTGCGTTTGAAATAATCGAGGAACGCGCGGCGAATCTGCGCGCTCGTCATGCGCTTGACCATGCACAAATCGCTTTCAACCAAAAATAAACAACAATACGGCTGGGATGATTGTAATGGAGTGCAGTCGAAATTGTCAATCAATGGGCGCTGCATACGTTGACAGCCGCTAGTTCACGATGGTATGATGGCACACAATAATTGATCGAGGAGGAATGATGATTGATATTGTCGGCGTACTGGTCCTGCTCGTACTGCTGCTGCTGTTCGGATTTCTGGCCTCGCGCGCGTGGCGAGCGCGCAACGGCCTGATCAAGTGGGTGGGCGGCGTCTTGGCGACGCTGCTCACGCTCTTGTTGCTGCTCGTGCTCGTCGTCGCGTTGATCGGGTTCTATCGCTTGAACATTGTGCCCGTCGCCACGCCAGCCGCCATCAAAGTGCAAGCCAGTTCCGACCAAGTGGCGCGCGGCCAGCAGATCGCCAATATCTGTGTCGGCTGCCATTCCACGGCGAACAAGTTCCCGCTCGATGGCGCGCCCGGCAACTTCCTCGCAGGTGGCCCACCGGCTGGTGTCGTGCAGCCGCCCAACCTCACGCCTGCGGGTCCGTTGAAAGATTGGACGGACGGCGAGATCATTCGCGCGATTCGTGATGGCGTGGAGAAGAGTGGTCGCCCGCTGATCATCATGCCGTCAGAACAATTTCACGTGATGAGCGATGGCGACGTGCAGTCTGTCGTAGCGTTCTTGCGCTCGCAGCCGGCGACGCCTCACGACACCGCACCGACCAGCATCAATACTATCGGCGCGCTGCTGATTGGCGCCGGTGTATTGCCGACAAGTGCACAACCGCCGACAACGCAGCCCGTTACTGCGCCGCCTCGTGCCGCAACGGCCGAATACGGCAAGTACCTCGCTAGTATCATCGGCTGTTCGGCTTGTCACGGTCCCGACTTGGGCGGCGGCAATCCGCAAGGCTTCCCCCCCTCTGGTCCCAACCTGACACAAATAATAGCGAAGTGGAGCGACACCGACTTCATCAACACGATTCATTCCGGCAAGGACCCGACTGGCCATCAGTTGTGCGATGGGATGCCATACAATGAAATTACTGCGGCCACAACAGATAACGACTTGAAAGCGATCTATCTGTACATCAAGTCGCTGCCAGCGGTCAGCCGCGCGCCGGTCATTAAGTGTGAGTAAGAGTGCTGAGACCGGACAGGTCTGTATCACCTGTCCGGTCTCGACCATCGCTCGTTGCGAGTGGTTCGAGATTGCAAATTGGTGACAGCCACCATTTGCAGAGACCTCTGCTTGCACGCTTTTTCCTCGTAGGCGATTTTTTGTTTTTGCGTGCGTTGACTTCCTCGTATGAATACTCCGTTGGTTGGCTTGTGTTGGAGAACAAATATTTTTCGCGTGCGGATAAGTGATTGCCTACGCGCAGCGATCTAGCGCTCAACTCAACTCAACTCCGATGATGCGCCGATGAGCATTAACATCCTGACACAACCTGCTCCAAGCGCCGACATGCGAATGGCGTATGGCGACGGCGAGCATCACTTCGGCGAATTGCGCCTGCCGGGCGGCGGCGCTCCACATCCGATTGTGATTGTCATCCACGGGGGCTACTGGCGCGCGCAATACGGATTCGACTACATGGGTCATGTGTGCGAGTCGCTGCGAGAGGCCGGGCTGGCGACATGGAACATCGAGTATCGCCGAATCGGGCATGACGGCGGCGGATATCCCGGCACGTTGCTCGATGTCGCGCGGGCAGCGGACCACGTGCGCGCACTTTCGCCCCACTATGATCTCGACCTCACGCGCGTCGTTACGCTTGGCCACTCTGCGGGCGGGCATCTCGCGTGTTGGCTCGCGGGTCGTCACCGCATCATGCAATCCGACCCACTGCACGACAAAGACCCGCTGCCCATCACAGGCGTCGTCTCGCTCGCGGGCGTGCTCGACCTGCGGCGCGGCTGGCAGATGCGCTTGAGCAACAACGTCATCGAATCGCTACTTGGCGGCGCGCCCGCTGACGTGCCGACACGCTACGACGCCGCCTCGCCATACGAATTGCTGCCACTCGGCGTCCCGCAAGTATTGATTCAAGGCACCGCCGATGCGAACGTGCCGTTCGAGATCAGCCAACGCTATTACGATGCAGCGCGCGCGAAAGGTGATCGCGCTGAATTGATTGCGCTCGACGGCGCAGGTCACTTCGAGGTCGTTGACCCGCAGACGCGCGAGTGGCAGGTCATATTGGACGCGACGAAACGAATGGCACAGCGCGAGTGAATCATTTCGTCAGTGTAACATTCACTGGACCAGTTCATGTCTCAATCGGCGTTCAATAAAGAAAAAGCCAAAGCGTTCACCAACAAAGTGCTGGCCGACACGAGCGGCATGGGTGTGACGATGCTCGCATTCATCGGCGATCAACTCGGTTTGTTCAAAGACTTGGCCGAACGAGGCGCAGCGACCAGCGGCGAACTCGCCGCACGCACGCACACCAACGAGCGCTACGCACGCGAATGGCTGCGCGCAATGGTCGCAGCGGGCTATCTCGGATACGATTCGGCGAGCGAACGCTTCGCATTGCCTGCGGAGCATCGCGCGGTGCTGGCGCAAGAAGATGGGCGCGTGTTCTTCGGCGGCGTGCATCAAATGTTGATCGGACTTACCAAAGCGGTTGAGCCTGTGCTCGCTGCGTTTCGCACTGGCGCTGGCGTGCCGCAATCGCATTACGATCAGAATTGGTGGCACGGACTGGAGCGCGATTCGGGTGTGACCGCCGAGAACTTGATCGTGCAGCAGTGGCTGCAGCACATGCCGGACGTGATCGCCAAACTTGAGGGCGGTGCGCTCGTCGCCGACGTGGGCTGCGGTCATGGACGCGCGCTCATCAAACTCGCGCAGACATTTCTGAACTCGCGTTACGTCGGCTATGACGTGTACGCGCCGACGCTTGCACATGCGACGGCGAATGCGCACGCCGCCGGCGTTGCAGAGCGCGTGCGCTTCGAGCAGCGCGACATCACGCACGGAGTGCCAGAACCTCTCGACATCATCACCACGTTCGACGTCATCCACGACGCCGCGCAACCAGTGGACTTGCTGCGCGGTATTCACGATGCGCTCAAGCACGATGGCATTTACGTCTGCATGGACATTGAATGTTCGGACGGCGTTGATGAGAATGTGGGCCCGCTCGCGGCGTTGCGTTATTCCTACAGTGTGCTGTACTGCATGACGACATCACTTGCCAGCGGCGGCGAAGGCATGGGCACACTCGGCTTGACCGAATCAAAGATGCGCGCGCTGTGCAACGATGCCGGCTTTGGCAGCGTTCGCAAATTAGCGTTGAAGGATTCGATTAGTGCAGTGTATGAAGTCAGACCGTGAACTGCCTATAGCATGACGATGATCAACTTCCAACTCGGCGCAGACTTTGCGCGCACGCTTGACGAGCAAGACGAACTGAAAGCGTTTCGCGATGAATTCGTCATCAGCGACCCTAACTTGATTTATCTTGATGGCAACTCGCTGGGCCGCTTGCCAAAGGTAACCGCCGCACGAATGCGCGCGGTGGTCGAGCGCGAGTGGGGCCAGCGCGTCATCGCTGGTTGGAACGAAGGCTGGTTTGACGCGCCGCGCCGCATTGGCGACAAAATCGCGGAACTGGTCGGTGCGAAAGCGGGCCAAGTCGTCGTCTCGGATTCGACCTCGGTCAACTTGTTCAAGCTGATCGTCGCCGCACTGCGCTTGCAGACGGGTCGCATGCGCATCGTGAGCGACGAGTTCAATTTTCCTTCCGATCTGTACATCATTCAAGGCACGCTTGAGCTGCTCGGCAACCAGCATGAACTCGTTCTCGTGCACAGCGACGACGGCATCACGCCGGATCCCGATCAACTGTACGAGAGCATTGACGAGCGCACGGCGGTGGTCGAGCTGTCGCACGTCGTGTTCAAGAGCGGCTACCGCTACGACATGCGCGCGGTCACGCGGCGCGCGCACGAAGTCGGCGCGCTCGTCATTTGGGACTTGTGTCACTCGGTCGGGGCGCTGCCAATTGAACTCGATGCGTGCGAAGCAGACATGGCGATTGGCTGCACCTACAAATATCTGAACGGCGGACCCGGCTCGCCCGCGTTCTTGTATGTACGCGCAGACCTGCAAGACAAACTCACTCAGCCGATCTGGGGCTGGTTCGGCCAGCAGCAGCCATTCGACTTCGATTTGCGCTACGCACCCGCGCGCGGCATCCAGCACTTCATGGCAGGCACGCCGAACATCTTGGCTGTGTCTGCCGTCGAGCCGTCGGTGGACTTGATTTTGCGCGCGGGCATCGAGCGCATTCGCCGCAAATCGGAGTTGCTGAGCGAGTACCTGATCTTTCTCCACGATCGGCAACTCGCGTCGCGCGGATTCACGCTCGGCACGCCGCGCGATGTAACTTATCGCGGCTCGCACGTTTCGATTCGGCACGCCGACGCGTATCGCATTGACCGCGCGATGATCGAGCGCATGAACATCGTTCCCGACTTTCGCACACCGGACAACATTCGGCTCGGACTCGCGCCGCTCTACACGACGTTCGGCGACGTGCACAATGCGGTACAGCGCATCGCACAGATTGTGGACGAACGAATTCACGAAGCGATGCCGCCGGAGCGATTGGCAGTCACGTAGATGCGCCTGAGACGCGTTTGCTCTGCTCGTATGCTTCCGATATACTGACAGCAGTGATGTCCGTCCGATGTGATTTTCCGTTTTGCGGAAGAGGAGAGTCTGATGGAAGATTTGCATGCGCTGAGCAATTTGGAGTTAGCCAACTTGTACCGCGATGAAGTCGCGCGGGTTTATGGTCGCGCCGCGGGCGACAAGGTTGCGCCAGTAATATCCGTGACCGAGAATCAGATTACGCTGGCGCTCATGGACGGCGCCGATGACGTCGCGACGCCCACATCGCTGACGCGCTACCAATTGCTGAACGAGGTCAGAGCGCTGCGCAGCCGTCCGACCAAGGCGACAGGCTGAGAGTTGGGAGCCGAGCGCGCCTTCTGCTAGAATGGACTCTGCACGATGCCTATCCGCCCCCGTAGCTCAGTGGATAGAGCAGTGGCCTCCGGAGCCATGTGCGGGCGTTCGAGTCGCCCCGGGGGCAAACGAAGAGCCTCTTCAATGTGAAGAGGCTTTTGTCTTTTCAACGAAACCGCCAAGCCCGGCAAACTTTTTATTGCGCCAGTGCGTGAGATCAAGAAATTGTTTTCAGCCACTCGCGCAGCACTCGATTGAACTCGTCGGCTTTCTCGAACGCGACGAGATGGCCCGCATTGGGAATCATTTCCAGTCGCGCGCCATTGACCGCGCTCGCCAACTTCTCCGATTCGCCGGACGGGATGATCGTATCATCTGCGCCCGCAATGATAAGCGTCGGCATCTTGAGCTGCGCGAGGTGCGGCGTCGAGTCCTCGCGCTCCGCCATGCCGAGCAGCGCGCCGATCACGCCTTGGGGCTGCGACCGTTCCATGAAGCCGCGCACGTGCTGCGCCATCGTCTGGTCGCTGTTGCTCGCCGCGAGCATCTTCGGCGCCATTGGGTTCACGACGACGCTCGACCCTTCTATCTTCACCTTCTCCGCTGTTGCGCGACGGCCCGCTGCTGCCTCGGCGGAGTCCGCGCCCGCTTTCGTGCCCACCAGCACCAAGCCGCGCAGCATCTCTGGGTGCTGGCGCGCAAATGCGAGCGCGACATAACCGCCCATCGAGTGACCGATCAGTACGATGCGTCCCGTGTTCAATTGCTTCAGCAGCGCATGAGTGTCGTCGGCGAGTTGCGTCATCGTGTTTGTTCCCACGCGTGCTTCCGATTCGCCTAATCCGCGCAGGTCTGGCGCAATTACGCGATACGACGACTTGAGCGCCTCGACTTGCTTTTGCCACGCGCCGCGCGAGAGCGGAAAGCCATGCACGAACACCAGCGGCATCCCCTGCCCTTCGTCGGTGAACATCATCTTGATTCCATTGACGGTTGCTTGCATGTGACTGCCTCCAAGACGAATGTGATCTGTTGAAAAAATTGTAACACATCCAGAACCGAAAGAATAAGCACATGGGAAGACCTCATGCGCTTGTCCACATTCACTTTACAACATTGGCAATCAGCCGATTCTCATACGCCTCCATCGGCGCTTGCTGCTGACCGTCCCAATCCCAGAACCAGTAAGCCAGCGATTTGAACTTGCCCCAGCGCGCGAACACGACTTCGATCTCCTTCGCGCCGATGGGCTTGCCTTCATAGAAGCCCTTCGACACTGCACTGATCGCTTCAGTGTCCACACCAATGAAATCATAGCGGCCCAAAATGCCGAGCAGTGTCGCCGCCGCATAGGGTCCAATACCGGGCAGCGCGATCAGGGCGCGACGAATCTCGTCTGTCGGCCGCGTTTCATCCTTCAACGCGTCCAGATCATATTGGCCCGACACGACGTCGCGCGCGAGTTGCAGCAAGTACGGCGCACGGTAACCGAGTCCTAGTTTGCGCAACGTGCTCTCGCGCGTGCGCGCAATTGGCTCTGCCATGGGGAACGCGCGGTGCGCGGAATCATCTACCAACGCCTCGCCGAAGCGATTGGCCAGCGCCGCGACCAATCGCTTCGTGCCGCTCCATTGGATGTTCGTCGTCATCATCACCTTGACCACGTCTTCCCACAGTGACGACGAGCGCAGCAATCGGCCGTGCGCATTCGCGCGGCAGTGTGCGAGGCGAGGCTCCTCATCGGCGAGCGCGTAGAAGCCGTCGAGATTGGCGTCAAGCATGAACATCCAGCGCAGCTTGTCGGCGATCTCTTGCTGCTCGCGCTTGCTGAATCGGCCCGCGCTCATCACGCGCACGCTATGCATATCACCCGTAAGCGCAAGTGCGATCACGCGACCGCTGTTCAACCGCTCGACGCGCATGAGCGTTCCGCTCGCGTCATCCCACGCGAAAGGCGCAAGCTGATACCAACCATGTGATTTCACGACTGAGCGAAAGTTGAAGGGTGGTCGTGCGGTGAGTGTAAATTCCATACGACGTGTCGTGTCAAAACCGAACGCGAGGGGATTCTTTGGTTGTTAATCAGCCGGAGCGGCAACATATTCGATTACTGTCTGCGCTTGGGCCATTATCCATCGGGTGGTTCACCTATCACGAGGTTCAACCAACTCAATTCTCTTCGGCGAACTGTTCCTGAAGTAGCGGACGCAGCTTGGTGTCCAGTTCGAAGCCCGACACGTAGGCGTCCATACCGGCCGCGAGAGCTTTGTGCTTGCCCGCGTCGTCAGGCTCGAAGCTCGATGCGACGACGAAGCAGTCGCGAAATGCGTCACGCACTTGCGGCAGTGCCTCCACCGTCTTCGTCAGGCGCATACTGAAACCATACATGACTACGTCGGGCTCGAGCTCCTGCGCGCGTCCCAACGCCACATCTACGGTCGTGACCGCGGCAATCACTTCAAGTTCGGGATAGCCGGACAGCATGCGCTCCAGCGTATCCAGAATTACTGGTGTGTGATCTACTAACAGGACTCTGACTTTTTCACGCTGCTGAGAATTGCTCATGGATCGCTCCTCGTGCATGATGTGGCAGGCCGTGCTCAATACAGGGCGCGATTATACCACTCAGCCTGTCGCTTGCCTAAGTCAGCGTACCACATCCCGCAATTCTCAATTTGCTGTAAGACGGGCGTTTGCTTATAGCTTCGACAGTCAACAAGGTGCGGAAGACTTACGGCCAAAGTCTTCTGCATCGTCATCACTCTGGCGCCGATCACAAGTCGGAGTGCCCTAATCGTGAACGGCGTGAATACGATTAGGGACGATAACAGCATTCCGTGGGCACCTACAGATCTGTCGCCAGCGTCCTATTGTCGTTTGCACGATTACAGTATAATTTCCATATCAGTACCAACTGGGCGACGTCGCGTAGGACCGGATACGTTTTGCCATCTGCACCGCGTAGAGGTTGAAATGAAAAAGTTGGTTGGCATGAGTGAGAAGTTGTTCAACGAACTGGTCGAGGAGAATCAAGCCTTGCTCGCCCGCGCCGAGCAAGCCGAGTCCCGATTCACGAGCGCGCTCCAAGTCATGGATGCACTCCTCGCCCACATCAGCACGCATGTCGCTAGCTGCCCACCGTGTCAGCGCATCAGCATGCACGCGCCTGAGCTGCGCGCCCTGCTGACGGATTCGCCGAGCAATGCCGACAACCTCATGCGGCAGCTGCTAGGTGCGACGTAAGGCTGATCGAAAGTTAAAGGGTGATCGTGCCGCTAATGCGAATTGCATTTTCCTTCGTCCATTGTGAAATTGGAAGGCGCTGTGCTAGACTGAAAGGAGATGTTGCTGCATATCATGTGCCGACATCAAAATACACCTTGGGAGGGAACGATGGATATTAACGACGTTATTCGCGCCGTGCTGAATGGTTCGCCAGCGAATCAAAATTCAGAACAGTCACTGCCGCAAGGTTCGTTACCGCCGCGCGTGATCAGTCATGAGAAAGGCGGTACGGCCAGTTCGCAGCCGATGCCATCACAGATGCCATCACCGACACAACCGAGCGGCGATGTGCTCGGCGACATTCTCGGCGGCGTACTCGGCCGACACCCCTCGGGTACGTCGCATACGCCGACCGCACCAAGCGGCGGCACCTCGTCCAACACAAAAGGCGGCATGCCTTGGGGCGACATCCTCGGCACGATGATGGGCGCGGGCTTGGGCAGCGTCGCCGCTAACACCGTGCTCGCGCCGATCATCACACAGATCGCGCAGCGCTTCAACATTCCGCCGCGAATCGCGCAAATGATCGTCGCTTTCGCCATCGCCCAATTGGTGCAGTCGCACATGCAGGGCGGCAAGGGCCAGACCTCGCGCGGCACGTTCCAAACAAATCAAATCATGACGCACATGGGTAGCCCGACTGGCGTAAGTACCGACCTGCTGCACAACGCTGGACTATCGCACGAATTAGCGGAGCGCACCGGACTGGATGCGAACACGAGCGCGCAGGCGCTGCAATTCGCATTCAATGCGCTGGGTCAACAAGCTCAAGCATAACGCGCTGCGGCGCACTGAAAGTTCGGATCGCGCACAGGCACATGCTGTGCGCGATATTTTTTTCAGCAAACCCTTGTGCAGTCAGACCGGCTCACGCAAATATTTTTGTGATCTCGTCCGCAACGAAGCGCGCCATCGGTATGCCGTCGAGCAGCACGCCACGCTCGGTTGCGACGAACTGCCCAATACGCGCGCACGCAATACCGACGCGAGAGATTTCGGCTTGCAGCGCATCCGCGCGCGCTGGCGCAATCGCAATCAGCAGCGCGCCCGACGCAATCGTGCCAAGCGGATCGAGTGCGAGCGCATCGCAAAGTCTTGACGCGTCGGGCAGAATCGGAATCGCGGCGCGTTCGATGTGCGCGCCCAGTTGATTGGCCTCACACAGTTCCCACAGCGCCGTTGCCAAGCCGCCCTCGGTGGGGTCGTGCAACGCGCTTGCGTGGGCGCGTGCAGCGATGCGCGCCTCGCGGGTTATGCTAATGCCCGGCTCGCGCAACAAGTTTTTCGCCCGCTGAATCAGTTGGCGATCAATGCCGCGCGCTATCAATTCACTTTCCATTTCGCGCGCGATGAGCGCCGCACCTTCAAGCGGCACGCCTTTGGTCAGCAAAATCAAGTCGCCAATTTTCGCGCGCCCCGGCGCGATCAGTTCGTCGCGCGCCGCTTCGCCGATCATCGTACCGCACACGATGGGACGATCCAAGCCTATGGTGACTTCCGTATGCCCACCGACGAACGCGATGCCTTGCGCCGAACACGCCTCGATCACCTGCGCGGCAATCGTTTGCGGCAATGATGCGTCGCAGCCTGCGGGCAGCAAACTAGTGAGCATGAACCAGAGCGGGCGCGCGCCCATGCAGGCGATGTCGTTGGCGTTGACCTGCACGACGTACCAGCCGATCTCGTCGGTGGCGAACGAGATCGGATCAGTCTTGACGACGAGATAGCGATCCGCCAGCTCGATGACCGCCGCATCGCGCCCGACGGCGGGTCCCACCAGCACGCGCAGATCGAGCGCCGGCACGCGCGCGATAATCGAGCGCAGTAATTCAGGCGGGAGTTTGCCGGCGCGGAGCGGCATGATCGGGGGTCCTGCGATAGGCAACGAACAGCGCGACGGCGAGCGCGACGCTGACTGCGGCGAGCGGTAGCCATTGCAGCACGTCGAGGGGAATGAGCGGTGCGGGCAAGTTGTTCAACTCGATAGCGATGCTCGTGTTCGGCGGCAGGTCGCGTGCGCTGTAGTGCTGGAACGAACGACCATTCGCATCCACGTTTTGCTGGAACGTCAGGCGCGGACTGCGCACTCTCACGTTCGGCGCAACCAACACGTTCAGCATCGTCACTGAATATGGCGAGGTCAGAGCCAGCGCAATTGTCGCGCGTTGATAGGGCACGCGATATTCAAAGACGAGTTCGGCGGGACCGGGTGCGATCGGCACGGTATCGAGCAGTTCGTTATTTGCTTGGAAGATGTTTGTGTTCGGCGTGCGCTCTTCGATGGTTTGCACTTGCGCGTCTGGCGGAATCGGCGCGCGGAACGAGACGCGCTTGTTGCTTGCGCTCGGCTCCGTCGCGCCGACGATGGCGCGGTCGCCCGTGTTGGTCAGCTGATAAAATTCGAGCACGTCCAGCGCGTGCGCGGTCTCGTCAACATCAATGATGAGATGATGTTGGTCCACACGCAGCGCACGCTGATCGCTCGTCACATCGAAGACTTTCACGGTGGCTTCTGCGACGTTGCGGCCGCTCGCGAACGAGATCGCGCCGCTGCCGTAAATCGTATCCTGAAACTTGATGAACAGCGTGTAGGTGAAGTGGCTGGTCGTGTTCAGATTCACGAAGCGCACGTGCCCGCGCGCGTCCGTCAACGCAGTCGCGGGTGGCACTTGGCGAGCACCGTCAATGAACGTGAATAGCGAGGCGGGCAGCGCGTCGAGCGGTGCGTTCGAGTTGGCGCTGGCAATCACTGCTTGACCTTCGATCACCCCTTGCGGCGCTGGCGTCTGCGCGAACGCGCGCGCGCTCAGCGCGAGACTGAGCAGCAGTGCCAGCGATGTGAGTGTCGGCAGGACCAGAGGACTGCGGGAGGTATTCAAGATTCGTCGGGAATGGGCTGCGGTTGCCGCGCTGCGTGCCTGACGTCCCAATTTTTTCGAGCGCGCTCGTAGAGGATTGAGCCGACGATGATGAAGACGATGAGGATGAATGTTTCGACTTCAGGCAGCTCGAAGCCGGTGATCAGCGAGAGCAGTAACTTTAAGCCAATGAATATCACCAGCACATACGCCGTCGTGCGTAAGATTGGAAAGCGGTCAACCAGTTTCAGGAACAGACCCGCGACAAAGCGCATGGCAAGGATAGAAATGCACACGCCGGTGATCACGATCCACAATTGATCGGGACGTGGGGCGAGCGCGACGGTGGCGATGATGTTGTCGAGCGAGAATGTCAGATCGAGCCATTCGACTTGAATGACGGTGCGCCAGAAGCCAGCCACTTTTTTCTTGGGCCCATCCTCACCGCTCCCCGCGCGCGACATGAAATGCGAACCGCCAAGCCACACGAGGTAGAGCGCGCCGACAAGCTTGAGGGGCCAAAAATGCACGAGAAAGGAGATGAAGAGAATGCTGAATCCGCGCATCAGGTACGCGCCCAGGATGCCGTAGCGCAGCGCACGCGCACGCTGATGCAGGGGCAGATGCTCGACGACGACGGCAAGCACCAGCGCGTTGTCCACCGACAGCATGCTGTCCAGCAGCGCGACCAAACCGAGCGTCAGCAGCGCGCCGACTTCAATCACGGGCATTACTCACTCCTCAACTTCAATATCGTTTCGATTATAAGCGACATGAATGATGGGGACAAAGGGACATAAGTAAGAGCCTATGCGAATTGCCATCAGCCACGTATCAGGTTTCAACCGACATGTAGATGTGCGATGCTAAAGTTGATATTGAACACTTGGCACTTGAGACCTGACACTTGTAAAATCAGGTCATGCGATTCGACATCTTCACCCTCTTTCCCGACATGTTTCGCGGCGCGTTCGACGACAGCATCATCCAGCGTGCACGCGACAAGGGATTGGTTGAAATCCACATTCACGACGTCCGCGCCTTCACGTCGGACAAACATCACCTCACCGACGATGTGCCGTATGGCGGCGGCGGTGGGATGGTGATGAAAGCCGAGCCGATCTTCGCGGCAGTCGAGAGCGTGTTCGCCGATGTGTCAGACTCGCCGCGCACCGTCGTGCTGCTCACACCCCAGGGACGCTTGTTCACGCAGACTGTTGCGCACGAACTCGCACATCGTCCGCGCGTTGCGCTGATCTGCGGACGCTACGAAGGCGTGGATGAGCGCGTGCGTGAGCATCTGGCGACTGATGAAATCTCGATTGGCGATTATGTGCTGTCTGGCGGCGAGATTCCCGCGATGGTGCTTGTGGACGCGGTGACACGCCTGCTGCCCGGCGCGCTCGGCGATCCAAATGCGCCTGCGAACGATTCGCATGCCGACGGTTTGCTCGAAGGCGCGCATTACACGCGCCCCGCCGAATTTCGTGGCTGGCGCGTACCCGACGTGCTGGTGTCGGGGCACCATGCCGAGATCAGCAAATGGCGCAGACGTGAATCGCTGCGGCGCACGCTCGAACAGCGGCCCGAGTTGCTGCGCGCGGCAACCTTGAGCGACGAGGATCGAAAATACCTGAGCACGCTCGGCTGGGCTGAACGTGATACCTGATGCGCGCTACGTGATTACGACGTACGCATCACAGAATATGCAATGCGTTTTGCCGATGGCCTGTTCCCATACTATAATGTTCTCCTGTCAATCTGAATTGTGAAAGGTTGTGTGCTATGCAGGATATTATTCGCTCGCTATCTAAAATGCCGACGCGAGACGGCCGCAACGGCGAGATGCCCTTGCTGCGGCCAGGCGACACGGTGCGTGTGATGTATCGTATCGTCGAAGGCGACCGCGAGCGTCTTCAGCCGTTTCAGGGTGTCGTGATGCGCTTGCGCGGCAATGGACCCACGCAGCGCTTCACGGTGCGACGCCTCGCGGCGCACGGCGTCGGCGTCGAGCGCACGTTTGTGACGAACTCGCCGCGCCTCGACGACGTTAAGGTGCTGCGACACGGCCAAGTGCGCCGTGCGCAGCTGTACTTCTTGCGTGGGCGTGTCGGCAAGAAAGCGCGCCTGCGTGAGAAGCGCTACGACGAACCGGAAACCACAGCGCAGCCATCATAACCCTCCGTACCACCAACGCAATGAAATTAGGGGACATTAGGGGAGATTAGGGAAGCGCGCTTCCGCTAGTTTGTTCTAATCTCCCCTAATTTTCTTTTTGACACATGCCAACATTCAGGGCGGAAATAAAATTTCGCAAACAAGCTTTGCGGCTCGTCGCGGGGCTGGATGAAGTTGGACGCGGCGCGTGGGCGGGTCCCTTGGTCGCGGGTGCCGTGATTCTGCCAGAGCCGACGCGCACGATGCGCCGCTGTCTGGCGGATGTGGATGACTCGAAACAACTTTCAGCGGAGCAGCGCGAAGGCTGTGCCGCGCTCATTCGCGCGCTCGCCGTTACGCACGCGATTGGGATTGTGAGCGTGCGCGAGCTGGATGTGTGGGGCATGACACGCGCAACGCACGAAGCCATGCGCCGCGCGATCAATGCGTTGTCAGTTGCGCCGCAAGCGTTGCTGCTCGATGCGTTTCCATTGCCCTTGTCGCCGCTGCCGCAGCGGGCGATCATTCGCGGCGACTCCTACTCGTTCAGCATTGCTGCCGCTTCGATCATCGCCAAGACCGAGCGCGATCAGATGATGCGCGAGTTGAGCGCGCACTATCCGCAATACGGCTTCGACAGCAACAAGGGTTACGGAACCGAAGCGCATCAGCGCGCACTGCAAGCATTCGGGGTCACGCCCGTGCACCGTCAATCGTGGGCACCGATTCGCCAGTTGGTCGCATGCTCGCAAGGTCACGAGGTCGAGAGTACTAACCAACCAACCAACGTGCCATCCAGCTATTACTATGACCAAGCGTCCGTCAATCAAGCGGCAGCTCGGTAACGCGGGCGAGCGACTCGCCGTGCGCGAGTTGCAGTCGCGCGGCATGAGCATCATCGCGAGCAACTATCGCTGTGAAGCCGGCGAGATGGATTTAATTGCGCGCGAGGCAGACGCACTTGTGTTCATTGAAGTCAAGACGCGGCGCGGCAATCGCTTCGGCTCACCCGAAGACGCCGTGCATCCGCGCAAGCAGCAGAAATTGATCGCTATCGCGGAAACATATTTGCAGGAGCAGTCACTCGACGATGTGGACTGGCGCATCGATGTGGTGGCGATTGAAATGGACGGGAGCGGCAAACTGCTTCGCGTGGACGTGATCGAGAATGCAGTCCAACGTTGACCCCCACCCTGCCATCTCCCTCTCCGCAGGGGAGGATTCCTGCCGAATCAAACTTGCCGCCGTCGTGGGGCCCACTGCCGTCGGCAAGACTGCGCTTTCGATTGCACTCGCCAAAAAGTTTGCTGGTGAAATCATCGGCGCGGACTCGCGGCAGATTTATCGCTGCATGGACATTGGCACGGCGAAGCCGACGCGCGACGACCGCGCGCGTGTGCCGCATCACCTGATTGATCTCGTTGATCCCGACGAAACGCTCACGCTCGCGCAATATAAACAGCTTGCCAACCAGAAGATTCACGACATTCACGCGCGCGGTAAATTGCCGCTGCTCGTCGGCGGCACGGGCTTGTACGTCAAGACGGTGCTGGAAGGTTGGACGATTCCCGAAGTCGCTCCGGACTTTCTATTGCGCGGCCAACTCGAGCGCGAAGTGCAGACATACGGCAGCGATTCTCTCTATCGGCAATTGCAGCAGGTGGACCCGATTGCCGCCCAGAAGGTGGATGCGCGCAACATCCGCCGCGTGATCCGCTACCTCGAAGTCTATCATACGACGGGCCAGCCGATCTCGTCGCGTCAGCGTAAAGCGCCGCCGCCTTACCGCATTCTACAACTCGGACTGACGCTGCCGCGCGAAAAATTGTATCGCCGCATAGATGCACGCGTTGATCAGATGATGCGGGACGGTTTACTCGACGAGGTGCGTGACCTGCTCGCGCGCGGCTACGACGAAAATCTGCCCGCGCTGTCCGGCTTCGGTTATCGGCAGTTGATCCAACATCTGCACGGCGCACGGTCACTCGAAGACGTCGTGAGCGAAACGAAAAAGGAAACCCGCCGCTTCGTACGCCGTCAGTACGCGTGGTTCGCGCTTGACGACCCGCAAATCTTGTGGCTTGACGCCGACGAACATGCAGCGGAGCGCGCGAGTGAAGCGCTTGAGCAGTTCATCCATGCATGACGCGTAATTGATTCGCAACACGCAGCACGAATTACGGATTACGCATCACGCTTCGGAGTTCTCGTGTCCCGCTATCAAAGCTGGGTTCCACGCCTATTCATCGTCAGTCTTTTCTTCTTGATCGTTCACGTCCTCGACGACGCGCTCAATCTCGGCGAGCCGCGCGATTGGGGCGTGAGCATTCCAGAATTTCTGCTGATCGTCGCTTCGATGTATTTGATCGTCCCGCCGTTCGGCGCATTGCTCGCACGGCGCGGCCGCATGTGGGGCTTCGTGATCGTATTGCTTTATGCCTTTCAGGCGTTTTACGGTGCGGGACTAAATCACATGCGCCATCTGTCAGGTGAGTTCGGCGGGCTGGGCGTGGTTGGGCGCGCGCTAACAGCGCTGGGCGTGGACTGCTTGAACGTGCGCGGTCACGGCTTCGTCAGCGGCGTGCTGGCCATGCTGGGCTGCGGCGTAACAAGCCAGCACTCGCACGTTTGGTGGTCCACAACCGTCGCGGCGATTGACATGCTTCTCAACGTACCGCTCATGCTGCTGTGCGCGCTCGCGCTCATTCAAGCGTGGCGCGAACGAAGCGCGGCACATGCGCGCGCCACAACGAAAGACCGTTCGGCGCTATCAATGAAGAGCAATTGACGGAGGCGGACAGGATGGACGCGAGCATTATCACACCTTACCTTTTGCCCGACGAGCGCGTGCTGTAGCAGGGGCGCAGTCGTGGTCGCGTGTGGGGTGCGACAGGATTCAGCGGTGCGAATCTGCTGATGGTGTTCGTCATGATTGCTATCGTGATGCTGGGGGCGTTACCCAAGTGCGCGATGGGCTGAAGCTATGGCAGGGCGCAGGTCCTGAAGGAAGGTAAGAAACCCATGCAATCCAAAACCATTCCCGCCTACGGCACGAATGTCCACTTCCTCGACGGTGGACACGGTGAGCCGCTGCTGTTGATTCACGGCATCGGCGAGAGCGCGTACAGCTGGTCGGCAAACTCGGACGTACTGGCGGAGAAATTTCACGTCATCGTGCCGGATCTCGTCGGCTGGGCATACACGCCGCCATCGCGCGAGCACTCCTACAGCGCCGACAGTCTCGGCGATTTCATCCTGGCGTTCATGGTCGCGCTGGGACTCGCGCAGACGAACGTCGTCGGCTGGTCGCTCGGCGGCGCGGCGACGTTGAACGCCGTGCTCAAAGCGCCGCAGCGTTTCACGCGCTTGATGTTGGTGGACCCAGCCGGACTCGGCGTGGAAGTGCATCCAATCTTTCGTGCGATTGGCGTACCTGTGCTCGGCGAGTTGCTAACATTACCGAACATGTTGACGCTCATCGTGAACTATCGCGTGTTGTACACGCAGCGCCATCGCGCAGTCACGGATGCATTTCTGAAGCAGGCGCTCCAAGCGGTGAGACAACCTTGGCACCAGCAAAGCGTGCTCAAGACCGTGCGAGTCAATCGCGCGCTGCAAGAAGGACAGAAGCGTGTGGACGTGCACGAGCGCGTGCGCGAATTGACGATGCCCGTGCAGATGGTTTGGGGCAGGCAAGACAAAATTATTCCGGCGTGGCACGGCGAGCGCGCGCTCAAGGCAATGCCCAACGCGCAGCTGACGATCTATGACGACTGTGGACATATGCCGTTTCTGGAACACGCCGACGAGTTCAACGCGCTCGCGTTGAAGTTCTTCAGCGAGACATAAGTCTGAGCAATACAGTCCGCTACTGACCCGCTTGTCCGCGAACGGATAGCCCCATGCTATAATAGCGCGCCATGCGACGTTTTGACCTGATCGCTCGCGCGCTGCCGTTGCGCGTTCGCCAATCTCACTACCCTTCGCTGTCCTTCACCGTACTGCGCGCCGAGCTGCGCGCCAACCTCAAAATTTATGTGGCATGGCTCGTGTGGTTCGTCGCATTCGTGCTGCTCGTGCGCTCGACGCTTGGCGGACCCGACGGCACGCGCTACACGTCTTACCTGCGTTCGCTGGTGTTCGACCACGACCTGCTGCTGATGAATGAGCTCCAGCATTACGGGCAGCGCATCATCATCACCTCGACGGGCTACGCCGCGCAAATTGCAAACGTCGGCGTGATTCCATTCTGGCTGCCATTCTATTTGCTTGGCGTGCTCGCTGCATGGCTGCACGGCGGCATCGGCAGCGGGCTGGCGATGAACTATGCGCTGTGGCTCGACTTCGGCGATTGGGTCTATGGGTTGCTTGCATTAGTGGTGATGTACCGCTGGGCGTGCACGCGCTTCACGCGACGCACCGCGCTCATCGCCACGCTGCTCGTCGCGTTCGGCTCCTCATTCATTTATTACGCTACGGCGCTCGCGCCGAGTTATCACACAATCTCGGCGCTGCTGTGCGCGCTGTACCTTTACCTGTGGCACACGACGCGCGCGCGTCGTACGTCCCGGCAATGGTTCGGACTTGGCTTGCTGCTCGGCTTGCTGATGAGCGTGGCGCAATACCACGCTGTGCTCGGCGTATTCTTAATCTTTGACTTTCGGTTGGTAATTTCTTCGCTCAATCCAAACTTCAAAATAATAGATCAAAAATGGCTCTTGACTGTCTGCGCCGTCGCATTAGGCGTTTTCCTTCCCCTGCTCCCGCAACTCGTCGCGTGGTGGATCACTTTGGGCAGTCCACTCGCCAATCCGTACACGCTCGAATCAAATTGGAGCGGCGCGCATTTGCTCGACGTGCTGTTCTCATCGTATCACGGTCTGTATTTCACCGCGCCGATCTTGCTGGTCGCAACACTCGGTTGGCTCGTCGGCTTCAATCGCGAGCGTGCATTGTACGGCGGCGCGCTCATCGCCTTGCTCGCGATTGCGTACAGCAGCGCAACACGCATCGGCTGGTGGGCGGGCGTCTCGTTCGGCGCACGCTACTTCATCGGACTCACGCCGCTTTTTGTGATGGGCTTCGCAGAACTGATCGAGTCGAGGGGCTGGCGACGGGTGACGAAGCGAGTCTCTAGTCTCTCGTCACTCGTTGCGAAGCCTGCAATCCTGTTCGGAATTTTCTGCGCGCTCTGGAGCTACGGTTATTTCCTGCAAGCCTTCGGCGCGCTCACGTCGTTTTCAGAATATCATTCGGCGCGGCAGTGGATCTCGTACCAAGCCATCGTGCTGCGTCGCCTGCCAGAATTGCTGGCGGCGCACTGGCTCGCGCCGCGCGCGCCGTTTTTGATGGACAGCCTGCTGCTGTTTGGTCTCAGCTCGCTCGTCGTCGTGCGCTTGGGCGCGCGCTGGCTGCTGGATGGCGGCATGGGTCGGCAGGCGCGCTGGCTCGTCGTGCTCGCGTGCGTGCCCGCTGCGTTCGCGCTGTTTCTGCTGAGCACGATCCCGTCAGGTGAAGCGCACAAACGCGAACTGGCCGAGTCGGGCTACTACGAGCAAAATCTGGCGCGCGCCGAAAATGACTTCGAGCAATTCAGCAACGAGTACGTCGAGCGCGCGCGCTACGACGATGCGCTCGGCCAGTCAGATGCTGCGCGCTCGGACATGCAGCGCGCGCTCGCCTTGTGGAACGTGCACACCCGAGCATTAGTCATCGAAGGCGATGCAGGACAATTCCAATCGCTCGCCGTGCAGTTCGGCGACGCGCTGCAACTCGTCGGCTATCGCATCGAAGGTGTTGGCGACGACGCGCGCGCCGATGCGCGTCCGATTGTGGTCGACGACTGCGCAACTAGGTTGGCGACGTGCACGCTGAGGGTGCGCTTGCTGTGGCGCGCGACCGAGCGACTATCCGCTGACTACGATGTGGGCGTGTTACTGCTCGATACGAGCGGGCAAGTGGTGGCGCGCACATCGCCCGCGCGCGGACTCGATCCCTTCCCGATGACGTGGTGGCTGCCGAAAACACTGATGAGCGACGAGCAAGAAATTCCACTGAGTGCACTGCCGACGCCAAGCCTGCTGCGCTTGCGTGTAGAGGTGTTCGACGCGCAAGCCAACAAGCGACTTCCCGCGTCGGTAAATAACGGCATCATTACGGAACTCAAGCGCGCTCCAGACACAATGCCGTCATCCAAGGACGTGTTTGCTACCTTGGCGGGACAGGCTTCGCTGCTGGAGTATCGCTTGGTGCGTGAGGCGGGCGGCGCATCGCTCGCGCTCACTTGGCGTGCCGATACGGCGATCAGCACAGACTATACTGTGTTCGTGCATCTGCTCGACGCCCAGAATCGCATCATCGCGCAAGGCGACGCACAGCCGCTGGCGGGTCGTTATCCGACGCACGCGTGGGCACGCGGCGAGGTGATCTATGATGTGCACGCAATTGCTTTGAGCGCCGATTCGCTTGCTCGGCTCGACCACATCGCGGTCGGCATGTACACGTTGAGCGACGGAGGGCGGCTGTCCAGCTCAAGCGGCGGCGATGCGATCATGCTGCGCGGATTCGCGCCATGACCCGCTATGACGTGCTTACGTTCGGTGAGAACATGATCCGCCTCTCGACGCGTGACTTCGAGCGCTTGGAGCAAGCGCAGACGCTCGACTTCAAGCACGGCGGCGCAGAAGCGAACGTCGCGGTGGCATTGGCGCGCGTGGGTCTGCGCTCGGCGTGGTTGTCACGTCTCAGCGACAACGCACTCGGTCACAAGATCGCCGGCGAGTTGGCAACACATGGTGTAGATACGAGCCATGTGGTTTGGACGAGGGATGGGCGTATTGGCGTGTTCTTTCTTGAAATGGGCAGCGCGCCGCGTGCGTCGTCGGTGCTGTACGACCGCAAGCAATCGAGCATGAGTGAGATGTCGGTTGCTGATTTTCCTTGGGACGTGTTGGCGCACACTCGCTGGCTGCACCTGACCGGCATTACAGCCGCCTTGAGCGATTCATGTCGAGAACTGGTCGAGGTCGCACTGCGGCGCGCGCACGAGCAAGGCGTGCAGGTGTCGTTCGACGTAAACTATCGCATGCGGCTGTGGTCGCCCGCTGTTGCACGCGAAGTACTGGAGCCATTGTGCCGCGAGGCGGACATGCTGATCGTCAAACAAGCCGACGCACAAGTCGTGTTTGGAATCGCGCACGCACAACCCGCCGAGATGTTGCGCACGCTCGCGGACCAATTCGCGCGGCGCGTCGTCGTGCTTACGCTTGGCGCGCAAGGCGCACTGGTGCTCGACAAGACAGATGGCGTAGTGGTACACGCGCCCGCCTACCCTGTCCCCTTTATCGTGGATCGGGTCGGCGCAGGCGACGCATTCGCGGCGGGTTTCATCGCAGGCTACATGGAAGCGGGCGTTACGCGCGGCTTGCAGATGGGCAACGCTATAGCCGCGCTAAAATTGACCATTCGCGGTGATTACGCGCTCGTCACGCACGCGGAAGTCGGGGCGCTGATAAGCGGCAGCAGCAGCAACATCCAGCGCTGAAGAATTGCAGCGTTTAGCGACGACGAAATGTGTGACGACGGATGCCGTCGCAGGCACAAAAACCACCAAGCGTGAGATTGCATTGGTGGTTTTTGTAATGTGGGCAACAGACTGAAAAATCTATTTCTTGCCGCCCGTAATTGCATCCTTGGCGGCTTTCGCAACGCGGAACTTGACCACGTTCTTGGCGGGCACCATTTTCTTCTCGCCTTTGTTGGGCCCCAGCGTGAGCGTGATCTCGCGCGCAGCTCGGTGCTGCATGACGAGCTTTCCCAAGCCCGGCAGCGTAAACGTGTTCGATGCTTCGGCATATGCCAGGTTGGCTAACTCTTCCAAAAATTGCGCGCTCTGTTTCTTGCTGATGCCAACTCGATCCGCGAGCGTGGCGGTGATTTGGCTCTTCGTCATTGCCATAAGCTGCTCTCCTTGATGGGAAATATACTCAAATTCTATTGGTTTTTCGCGGGTTCGTCAAGAGACTCAGCAATCTTCGCCCTATCACAAAAATACTCGCGACAATCAACACAACATATAGCCATTGGGTCGGTCGCAAACCCAAGATGTAGAGCGTCGCATCACCACGCGTGAAGTCCAGCCAGAACAAGCCCAACGCGTAAAGCCCAATAAACGCTGACGCCGACGAACTTTGTCCCGCCCTTCCCCTCGTATTGATGACCATCAACAATAAACCCAGCAACGCACACCACAGTGCCGCCAATACTTGCGTTGCCCAGCGCACATCTACCACGCCGTAAGTATCGTGTAACTCCAGCGCAAACACGTTGTCTGCAATCGTTCCGTATTCGCTGCCGCGCATGAACGCGCCGAGCCACGCGCCACACGCGACGATGCACGTCGGCAACGCCGCAACATCAGTCACGCGTGCGAACGGAACGCGTGCGAGGCGACTCGACAGCCACAAGGCGAAAGTGCCGCCGATAAACACGCCGACGAAACTCAAGCCGCCGTCGTAAAAGTTCAACATCTGCGTTGGACGTTCGCGGTAGTAATCCGCATTGAGCAACAGGTGAGCCACGCGCCCGCCCAGCATAGCAAATGCCGCAAGCCACGCGAACGACACTGCGAGCCAACGTGCATCGCCACGCTCACGCTGCAATTGCGAAGCGGCGGCAAGCAGCGCCACGACCACGCTCACGCCGATGCACGTTGTGTAGGAGAAGAACGGAACGCCGAAAATCTT
This sequence comes from Anaerolineae bacterium, assembly GCA_038198935.1. Lineage (GTDB taxonomy): Bacteria > Chloroflexota > Anaerolineae > JACRMK01 > JACRMK01 > JBBPZQ01. The sequence goes on along the minus strand of JBBPZQ010000033.1, from coordinate 32,548 downwards.
GAAAAAGAAGACGGACTGCATGAAGAAGTGGAAATCGAAACGAAGCGCGGTAAATGACGCTCAGGTAATCGTCGCACGTCACTCTTGATATTGCTGCACGATCGCTTTGAATTTTTCGCACAGCGCGCGCGAGTTGTCATGGGTCGTAGATTCCGCCCAAATGTGGCACTGCGGCTGATCGGGGTCGGGCAGCACGAGCACCCACTCGTGCCCGAAGTCAATCTTAATGCCGTCAATCTGCTCGGCCCTATACGAGCTATAATCTTCGTTGAGACGGCGCATCACGCGCCCCTTCGAGTCCCACGGGCACGCGACCGCCAAATGCTCGACCGTGAGCGGTGGCAGCGTCGCGATCACGTCGTGGAGCGTCGTGTCCTGTGTCGCCAGCAATTCCATCAATTTGAACAGCGCGAACAATCCATCAATCGCGGACTGAAATTCAGGGAAGACGAAGTTGCCGCCGCCATCCACCGCGAGCAGCACGCCGTCTCGCGCTGCCGCGCTCATCAAAGCGTTGGTATCCAGCTTGGTGCGCTCGACTTTCGTTTCGTGTGCGGCGGCGATGCGATCCACGACGTGCGAGGCATTGGCAGGCACGATCAATGTCTTGCCGCTTCGCGCGCGCAAGCTCAATTCCGTCAGCGCCAATGACAGCACAGGCTCGGCGATGAGTTCGCCGCGTGCGTTGACCATAAAAATTTTTTCGCCGCCCACGTCGAAGCGCACGCCGAAATCGGCTTTGGTTGCGCCCGTGATGCGGCCCAGCACATCCAAACCATTTTCAAACTCGGCGCGCAGGATGGACATCTTTTCGGGATCGAGCGTGCTGTTCAACGCGATGACGCGGCAGTTCATTTCGTCGAACAGTCTCGGCAGCACGAGACTAACGGGCGCGTGCGCGTAGTCCACCACGATATTGAACTTGCGTGTTCTGATCGCATTGGCATTCAGCGCATTGATAAAATTTGCATGGTAGCGTTCGATCACTTCAGTCGCGAGACTTATCTTGCCAATGTCGTCGAGATAGACGCGCCGAAAATCCTCGCGGAAGAACGCGCGCTCTACGTCGCGCTCCAGTGCGCGGCTGATGCTCAAGCCACTGTCGTTGAAAAACTTTACGTCCACCACGCGCCGATCATATGGCGACAGCCGCACGTGCACGCCGCCCTTCGCGTTCGTGATCTTTGTGTAGTAGCGCGCGACGGGAATCGGAACATTTTCGAGGTCTGCCACGTTCACGCCAGCAGCCGGCAGACCCGCCACAATCGCACGCTTGATCATGCGCGAGGTCTTGTTCAGGTCGCGATTGACGGTGATGACCGTTCCGATCTGGTGCATCGCGCCGAATGCCGCGCCCAACTTGGCTGCGAACTCCGGCGTGAGGTCAATGTTGACCAGACCCGTCACGCCGAAACGCCCGAAGATGATGCGCCGCCCGTGCGTGCCCCAGATGATCGAATTCTTCACCGTCGCGCCCGTGTCAATCTCTTTGTCGGGCCAGATGCGCACGTTAGGATGAATGATCGCGTCTTCGCCGACCACGCAGTTATCGCCCAAAATTGCGCCCTCGAAGACCGCCGCATTCGATTTGACGCGGCATTGGCGGCAGATGACCGCACCACGCACCTCGACGCGTTCGCCGATGTACGAATTTCGCCAGATGATGGAACGATCAACATGCGCGCGCGAATCCAGCACGGTGTAGTCGCCGACAATGCTCGGACCTTGCACGATCACATTGTCTTTGATCTTGACGCCTCTGCCCAGCAAAATGGGCCCATACAATTGCGCATCAGGTGCGACCTCCACGTCGTCGGCCGCCCAAATGCTGCCGCCGATGCGATTGCCCGGAATCGGCAGTTGCACGCGGCCCGACAAGAAATCGGCGTTGGCTTGCACGTAGCTGGCGTGATCGCCGATATCACACCAGTAGCCCGACGCAGTGTAACCGAACAGCGGCACTCCTTGCTGCAATAGCAACGGGAACACGTCTTGGCTGAAATCGAATACCTGATCGCGCTCGAAACCGTCGAGTACGCTCGGATCCAGAACATAAATGCCGGTATTCACGGTGTCGCTGATCACTTCGCCCCACGACGGCTTCTCGACGAACTGCACGATGCGGCCGTCGCCGTCGGTGATGACCGCGCCAAATTCGAGCGGATTCGGAACGCGGTAAAGCAGCAAGGTGGCAACCGTAGACTTCTGCCGATGAAACGCGATCAGCTCCGTGAGATTGATGTCGGTTATGGCGTCGCCAGAGATAACGAGGAATGGCTCGCTCAACAACTCTTGCGCGAGTTTGACTGAGCCTGCGGTGCCGAGCGGCGTCTCTTCAATCGAGTAATGAATCTTCAGGCCGAACGCCTCGCCATCGCCGAAATAATTCTGGATGGCGGGCGCCATGAATTGCAGCGTGACGATGACGTCGTCAATGCCATGACGTTTGAGCAGCGTGAGGATGTGCTCCATCACCGGCTTGTTCGCGATGGGCACCAGCGGCTTGGGGCGCGCGACGGTGAGCGGGCGCAGCCGCGAGCCTGTGCCGCCCGCCATGACGACGGCTTTCATTGAGGACACTCGCGCAGAGTATTCATGCAGGTATCGCTACCAGCGTCTCGCTCATGCGGTTTAGCCACGAAGACACAAGGAAATCGAAAGTCTTTTCTCTGGATGACGTTGTGTGTTTGCGTCATCGTGGTTCGTCATTTGCCGCGCGCGTTCACGTGCGGCGGCGGCGGCGCTTGCAACAGATGCAATAGTTACTCGCCCGCCGTCGCGCGCTTGCACGGAGATTTCGCGCTGCGTGCGCCCGCTCACGCGCGCCCCCGACCGCCGCTCCGATCTCGTCGAAATCTTCGGGTGTCAACGAATTCAGTGCTTCGCCATGTCCTTGGAACCGGCCGTCACGTCGGGCTTTTGTGCGTTGAAGGCAGCCATGGCTTCGTCCTTTTCGCGCTTGGGCACTTTGAAGTAATCAAGGGCGAGGCCAAGCTCCGCAGCGACCTCGTCGAACACTTCGGGTGGAATGTGTAAATGGGAATGGGCGTCGCCCAGAGGTTTGCCGGTGTATTGAAACGGTCCGCCTGCCACCGCGCAGACCCACAGGGTCCGCAGGAACTTGAGGCCTGGCAACCGCACTTTGTATTCCTCCGTGTGCCATTTCTTCAGTTCGGGGTTTGCGTTAACAATCTTCGGATTTTTCAGAAGCTGGTCGCTGAAGCGGTCCACTACCGCCGCGATGGCGAAATCGCCGCCGAGTCGTTCGTAAAGGCTCTTTTCGGTTGACATGAGATATTCTCCTTATGTGAATTGGATGCGATTCGTAACAGCACGCACCGATGGTTGGCAGCAAGCAAGATGGGAGTAGCTTAGGTCGCTTGGCCTATCGGCGTCCTCCTTTCACTGCAAACCTCGCGGGTTTTGGAAACCCACGAGGACACGCGTACCGCACAACCCGCAGCACTCCAAACGCATTTGCGTTCGACTCATGCTAGCACTTTTCGGCTCAACATATCGTCAGTTGAGGAGACCCGCGAGGCGACGGAGAGCGTTGAGCCTCACGGGCCTGCCCACCGCTGCGCAAGTCTGATGTAGAAAAAAACCCCGATTACGCTCAGGGATTTGTGAAGCGGGTAGCGGGAATCGAACCCGCGTTTCAGGCTTGGGAAGCTCGCGTTCTACCACTGAACCATACCCGCAGCGAGTGCTATTATAAATTACGCCGGTGTCTCGGTCAATTCAGTTTCTGCATGCTCTTCACCGCGCGCGTGCGCGATGGCTTGCTGCTCTTCGGTCGAGAGCGCGTAGGACGATTGCCACTGTGTCAGCGGCTTGGCGAAGATGCGGCTGTCGCCGCGCCGGTACAGACTGCTCATCACGACGCCGTTGCCATACGCATCGGTGAGTACCATTGCAAAACTTTGATCGCCGCCCGTGTCGTCGAAGGGATTGAAGCGCACGATGCCGACGCGCTGCAAACTGTAGAATATCTGCTCTTGCAGATGGGTGAGACTATTATGATCTGCAGCGAACGCCGCGGGCGCATCAGCAGCCTGCGGTGCGAGCACGGAGCGCGCGCGAAAGACGCGCCACGTTAGCACGACGACCCATACTTCCACAAGAAAGACGAGACACGCGAGCACAATCCACATCTGCGCCGCGTTGGCTTGAAAGAATTGATTCAGTCCATCCACAATCGTAACCTCCGTGCGCGAACTATTGTAGTGTAAAGCGATGAGCGCGCAAAATCACCACACGAAGGATGAAGCGTGAGACAATTGTTGATTGCAACTCACAATCCAGATAAGCTGCGCGAGTTCCGCGAAATCTTTGCCGAGTTGCCGCTCGTCCTCGTCTCGCTCGGCGACGTGGGCGTGACCGTGGAGGTTGAAGAGACGGGCAGCACCTTTGAGGCGAATGCCATCCTAAAGGCGCGCGCTTACGGCGCAGCCACAGGTCTGCTCACGCTCGCAGACGATTCCGGCATCGAGGTTGACGCGCTCGGCGGGGAACCCGGCGTGCTGTCGTCGCGCTTTGCGGGCCCGAACACGAGTGGCGAGAAACGCAACCACATCCTATTGGAGCGCCTCGCGGCGATGCTGCCATCACAGCGCACGGCACGCTATCGCTGCGTGATTGCGATTGCGATACCGGATAACGGCATCGAGATCGTCGAAGGCAAATGCGAAGGCGTCATTGCGTCTGCGCCGCGCGGTGCGGGCGGCTTCGGCTACGACCCGATATTCTATTTACCTGAATTGGGACGAACGACGGCGGAGTTGTCGTCAGCGCAGAAACACGAGATTAGTCATCGCGGACGTGCCGCGCGCGAGGCAAGGAAAGTGCTGGAGAGGCTGAGCGGTGAACCGGAGAACAGCTGATTGGGAAACGGGCTGTTGGAGTTCAGACTCGTTACCCCCATCACCCCGTTTCCCTTTCGATTAACGCGCGCATTTGCGCCGATTGGATGTGGCAGATAGCGATGGCGAGCGCGTCGGCTGCGTCGTCGGGTTTGGGGATGTGATCCAATTGCAGCAGCATGCGCACCATCTGCTGAATCTGATCTTTCGTCGCGCGACCGTAACCAGTGATTGCTTGCTTCACTTCGAGCGGCGTGTACTCGAACACGGGCAGCTCGGCGTTGGCAGCAGCCAGCAGCGCGACGCCCCTCGCCTGCCCGACGCTGAGCGCGGTGGTCACGTTGCGATTGAAGAAAAGTTTTTCGACCGACATCGCTTGTGGCTGAAACTTACCAAGCAACTCGGTCACGCGCAAAAAAATGAGCCGCAACCGCTGAGGCATGGGCATATCGGCGGGTGTGAGAATTGTTCCATATGCGATCAAGCCAAGCACGTTTGCGGATTCTTCTACTACGCCGTACCCGGTCGTCGCCGTACCCGGGTCGAGGCCCAAAACTCTGATCATTGCTAATTGCAGATTTTAGGGCATGCAAACTGCAATGGCAGCGCCAAAATCTAAAATCTGAATTGGGTCCTACGCTGTTTCCAACTGCTGCATCGTTTCGTCGGTGATTTCGACGTTGGTATAGACTTGTTGCACGTCATCGAGTTCTTCGAGAATTTCGATCAACTTCACCGTCGAAGCCGCTTCGGACGGCGGCAGGTCGAGCGGATTTTTCGGCACCATTTCCAAGTCGGCGGACTCGTAGCGAATCTTCTTTTGATCGAGCGCCTGCTGCACCTTGTGCAAGTCGGTCGGCATCGTATAAACTTCGAGCGCGTTTTGTTCCACATTCACGTCGTCCGCGCCGAGATCAATGATTTCGAGCGCGAGCTCGTCTGGGTCTTTGCCTCGCGCGTCCACTGCAATCACGCCCTTGTGATCGAACATCCACGCTACCGCGCCCGCCTCGGCCATGCGCCCGCCGTGCCGACTGAGCGTAGCGCGAATCTCGGCGACGGTGCGATTGCGGTTATCGGTCAGCGCCTTGATCATCAGCGCCGAACCGTGCGGACCATAGCCTTCGTACATCGCCTCTTCGAGCGCCGCGCCTTCCAGTTCGCCAGTGCCGCGCTTGATGGCGCGCTCGATGTTATCCTTCGGCATGTTGCTCGCGCGCGCTTTCTGGACGATCATGCGCAGCGTGATGTTCGCCTCGGGATCACCGCCGCCGCTGCGCGCCGCCATCGTCAACTCGCGTCCAATCTTGGTGAACATCTGGCCGCGCTTAGCATCCGCAGCGCCCTTTTTGCGTTTAATCGTCGCCCACTTGGAATGCCCAGACACGGGACACCTCGTTTTCTAGAAAAAGGAATGTGGTCTGCGGCTATTATAACATAGCGTGATGCGTAACAAGTGATTCGTAATGCCTTATATGCGCGCTGCCACTGACGCATTGCACATTACTTGCGTATCGTATACGAGTCAATCACTACACCGCTACGATCCTTCAGCGTCGCGGTGTCCGTCGCGTCCCAGACTGGCGCGGAGCGTCCCCAGTACAAATCTGTCGCGGTGTCGAGTCCGCCTTCAGTGTGTACGCGCACCCCAGAATTATTGTCGAGTACCACGTCGGGGAACACGTAGATACTGCCGCGCAGATCGGCGAGCGTCCAGCCTTTCATATTAATGCGCACGCCGATATTCTGAATGATGACCATCTCGCCCACAGACGTTTGCGGCGAACTGGAGCGCAAGATCGCGGTAATGCGCAAGATCGGCACGGGTGAGGCGACGGCAGTGCTAGGCGTCGCAGGAATGGAGACCACTGGCGTGAGATCGGGAGGCGGGATGATGAGCTGCTGACCGACGGCAAGCACGTTGGGATTGGTAATGCCGTTTGCCTGCATCAGCGCGGCGGTTGAGATGTTGAACTGCGCCGCAATCGTCGAGAGTGTATCGCCGGGTTTGACGATATAAGTGAGTGGCTGCGTGCGGCGGGTCGGCGTTGGCGGCAGCGGCGTGCCCGCGACGGCGACAACGGGAGGCGGGGGCGGTGCATACAGCGAAAACGCGAGGAGTACGACGAGGGCACTGATAACCGCCGACACGAATGCGTTAACGACGATGAGGAAGATAGCTTGCTGACGAGTCACAGGTATTTTAGATTTCAGATTTCAGATTGCAGATTTGCTCGCTCAATCTGCAATCTGAAATCAAGCGTTAGCCCCGTGTCCATTCGTGTGCACCGTGCTGCGTCCGCTGAACACGCCACCTTCTTCGATCAAGATCGAGCCGACCTCGACATCGCCGAGTACTTGCCCCGTCGAGAGTATGGCGAGCTGACCATGCGCGAAGATGTTGCCGTTCACTTTGCCCGCGATTAACATGTTGTGGCCGCGCAAATCGGCGCTAACGTTTGCGGCTTTGCCGACGATGATATTGCCATCGGTCTCGATTCCGCCCTTGAAGTCGCCTTCCACGCGCACGCCGCCGGAGCACTTCAGTTGGCCGTCAAAGTTCGCGCTCGGACCGAGCAGCGTCTCAAACTTGTCCGGCGACTTGCTATCTTTGAAAATGCGTTTCTGGACGTTCAGCATACATTCCTTTCTATTTCTTGCGATTGAAATCGCTGAACCCATCACGAGGAAGACAAGCGACCAACGACCAGTGACTAACGGCTCAGACCATTATGGCGCGAGGTCGAGGAAGCGCATCGGGTCAACGGGCTTGCCGTTCATTCGAATCTCGTAATGGACGTGCGGCCCATTCGCGTAGCCGGTCTGTCCTGACCGCGCGATCACGTCGCCGGCTTTCACCTGCTGCCCGACTTTCACATTAAGCGATGTGTTGTGACCGTAAAGCGTGCTATAGCCCATCTCGTGCGCGATCTCGACGGCATTGCCGTAGCCTTGCATCCAACCTGCCGCGACGACCACGCCGTCTTTGGTGGCACGCACCGGCGTGTAATACCACACCCCAAGGTCAATGCCCGAGTGGAACTCGCGCGCGCTCGAATTGAATAGCGCACGCCGCCAGCCGAAATCCGAGGTGATGGGTCCGCGCACGGGCCACAGCGCGGGCGCAGCCGCGAGCAGTTTTAATTGCGCTTGCAATTCATCTTGTGTGTATTCTTTGCTGGGATCAACTTTTGCCAGCCGCTTGAGCGATTGGTACGCGAGGTACTGCAATTCTTTTTCCATCCATGGAACGAGCCGCCGCGCTGCCTCGACTTTTGCGGTGCTTTCCGCGACGAGCAGCATAGAGGGCTGCGGCGCGCTCGGCACGAACGCATTGCCGCTCACACGCCCCGTCACGTCGGGCAGCATGAAGAACGATTGCGGCGTCGGCGCGGGTGTCACGGTCGGCGGAGTCGCCTTCGGCAGACTGAGCAATTGGCGCACTTGCTCGCTCAATTTGCGCAGGCTCTCCATCTCGGATTCGACCTGCGTCACCTCATCGCTCAGTGCTTTCACGTCGTCTTGCTGGGTTAGGATGGTCGTCCGCATTCCGCGCACGCGCTCGAAATTGGTCTGCTGCTCGCGCGTTTGCTCGTCGAAGCGTTCTGCTAGCTGCCAGTAGCGCACGGCGAAGTAGCCAACCAACCCCACCAGCGTGAGGATGAGCACGATCAGCGACGGCACAAGCCAGCGCGGAAAGCGCAGCGTGATGGTCGGGCTGTCGTTGTGCGGCACGACCAGAATGGTGAGGCTGCGGTCTTTGTTCCTCATATGACGGCGGGGATATTAGATGTAAGTACGAGACGTGTCAAACGGGGTGTGAACCGCGATGACGGAGCTGAGCAGACCTCTGGGAGATAAAGGCAGCCAATCGCCTCTTATCTCCCTGATTTTCGTTCTACTCGGCGTCGAGTGCCGCCAGCGCCTTCTGCTGCCGCTCGCGGCGGAAGCTCATCGTGTAGAGATTGAAGTACATTCCACGCTTCGCCAACAACTCTTGATGCGTGCCGCGCTCCACGATGCGCCCGTCGTGGATGACGACGATTTGATCGGCGCGCGTGATCGTGCTGAGGCGGTGCGCGATCACGAATGAGGTGCGACCCTTGAGCAGTTTCTCCAGCGCGCGCTGGATGATCTGCTCGGTGTGCGTGTCAATCGAGGAGGTCGCCTCGTCGAGGATGAGGATGTGGGGATTGGCGAGCAGCGCGCGCGCGAACGACACCAGTTGTCGTTGGCCCACGGACAGCGAATTGCCGCCCTCGCCCGCTTGCGTCTCATAGCCGTTCGGCAGCTGGGAGATGAATTCGTGCGCGCCCACAGTCTGCGCCGCTGCGATCACCTCATCCTCGCTCGCGTCCAGCCGCCCGAAGCGAAGGTTTTCCAAGACCGTACCGCTGAACAGAAAGGTTGATTGCAGCACCACACCCATCTGCCGCCGCAGCGAGTCGCTCGTGACGTGGCGGATGTCGTACCCGTCAATCGTGATGCTGCCTTTGCGGACTTCGTAGAAGCGACTGAGCAAAGCGACTAGCGACGACTTGCCCGCGCCCGTCTCGCCGACGAACGCGACGGTCTGGCCCGCAGGCACATCGAGGACGATATCGTGCAACACGTCCGTGCCTGTGCCGAGCGTAGCCGAGCGATCACCGTAGCCGAACGTCACGTGATTGATGCGGACGTTACCGACGATGGGCGGCAAGTCAATCGCATCGGGCTCTTCAAGAATGTCTGGCTGTGTGTCCAGCAACTCGATGATGCGCTCGCCGCTCGCCATCGTCTGCTGGAAGGTGGTGTAGCGCTGCGTGAGGTCGCGGATCGGATCGAAGAAACGATCCACGTACAGCACCATCGCCACCAGCACGCCCGCCGTCAGGTTTCCTTCGAGCACCGCGATACCGCCGAACCCGATCACGAGCGCCGTCGCCAGCGACGAGATGAGGTCCACCGTCGGGAAGAACAAGGCGGACAATCGCGCTGCGTCCAGATTCGCGGTCAGGTTGTCGCGATTGAGTCGCTCGAAGTGTGCGAGGTTGGTGGTCTCGCGTACGAACGCCTGCACGACGCGCACACCGGTGATGTTCTCATTCAAATTCGCATTCACGATGGCGATCTTGCGCCGCACCTGACGGAACGCCTCGCGCGCGCGCGTGCGCCACACGACGGTCACCATGAACATGAGCGGAATGACCGTGAACGTGAGCAGCGACAGCGGCACGTTGAGCGAAAGCATCGCGAACACGATGCCGACCAGAATGAAGATGTCGCTAAACAGCCCGACGATTGCCCACGTCACGAATTCCTGCATCACGCCCACGTCGCCGATCACGCGCGAGATGACGCGGCCAACTTCGTAGTGATCGTAGAACGAAAGCGTCAATGCTTGCAGATGCGCGAAAAGCCGATTGCGCATGTTGAAGATCAGGTGCTGCCCAGCCCACGACATCGTGTAAATCTGGGCGAAGCTCGTGATCCAGTTCACGCCCGTCGCAGCCAAATAGGCGAGCACCATCTGACCTAGAAAGTTGAGATCGTTCTTGCCGATGCCTTGATCAATCGCAAGGCGAATGATGTAGGGTCCCGCCAGTCCCGATGTCGCGCGCACGATCATGATAAAAAACGCGAGCACGATCTGGCGGCGATACGGCTGCAAGAATTCCATCAGCCGATTCATCACGCGCGGGTCGTATGCCTTGCCGAGAATGTCGTCGTCGGGCCCGCCGCGCCCGAACGTCATGCCGCCTCTCATGCCCATGGTGAATCTCGGTTAGATTTGCTGCCGCTCTGTATAATAAATGTTGTGGACAACGAACGCATTCCCCCCGCAATAGCCAAGATCGCACCTGACGGCAACCTCACGCCGCGCCAGAAGCGACGGTTTCTTATTGAGATGGTCACGCGCCGCATTCGCCCCGGTGCGGGCAGCGCCGTCCAGTTTCTGCAAAGGAGAACTGCGATGATTCCATGGCCCGACTTGCGAGAGATTTTGAAGGGAATCAATTGGGTATTGATCGGCGGCGTTGCGACTCGCGCGTACATGGCAGAGCGCATGACAAAAGACATGGATGTGTTAGTTCATCGTACTGACGCGGATGCAGCTATGGCACGATTCAAACAAGCAGGCTTTCGTGTCTTATCCCGTTTGGCGGTACCGGGATTTCTACTGCACTCGCCTGAAGGCGTCGAAGTGGATGTGCTGTTCGGCAACTATCCTTGGCTGAGAGAAGCCCTGACTGATCCCGGATACGATGCTGCGGGCTTCCCTGTTATCGCTTTGCAGTACCTTGTGCTGATGAAACTGACGGCACAACGCGCACAAGATTTTGCCGACGTCTCGCGGATGCTTGGTTGGGCATCCGACGAGAAGCTCGAAAACGTGCGCGCCGTCGTGGCGCGTTACTCGCCCGAAGACTTGGAAGACCTCGAATCACTCATCTATCTCGGCCGCATGGAACGCGAGATGCCGCTGGGCAGAGCAGCGGATGTTGAAAGCGGATAGGGCAGCGCTCACCGCCTTGTGCGTTATCCAATCCGCTGAACACTCGCCACTCGCCACTCGCTGCTCGCCACTTCCTCTTGATCCTTCAACTGCAATTCGTAGATGCGCTTGTATAGGCCGGGCTGCTGTACCAAATCATCGTGCGTGCCGCGCTGCACGATGCGCCCGTGATCGAGCACGATGATCTGATCGGCACTTTTTAGCGTGATGAGCCGCTGCGCAATCACGAACGTCGTGCGCCCGTTCATCAAGGTCGCCAACGCTTGCTGAATGAGATACTCGGTCTCGGTGTCCACCGCCGAGAGCGAATCGTCCAGTATCAAGATGCGCGGGTTAAGCAAGAGCGCACGCGCGATGGCGACGCGCTGCCGCTGACCACCGCTCAGTGTGATGCCGCGCTCGCCGATGCGCGTCTCATAGCCATCAGGCAGTTGCATGATGAAGTCATGCGCGCGCGCTGCCTTCGCCGCCGCGATCACGTCGTCGAGGTCAGAGTTGCGATTGCCGTATGCGATGTTCTGCCGAATGGTCGCCGAGAACAGAAACGACTCTTGCAGCACCATGCCGATCTGACGACGCAGCGAGGCGAGCGTCACGTTACGGATGTCGTGACCGTCCACTGTGATGCGCCCGCTCGTCACGTCGTAGAAGCGCGGGATCAGATTCACGATGCTGCTCTTGCCCGCGCCGGTCGGACCCATCAGCGCGACGGCCTCGCTTGGTCGCGCCTCAAACGACACATCGTGAAGTACCTCATTGTCGCCAAACGAAAAATTTACATGCTCGAATTTCACGAAGCCATCAACAGCGCCGAGGATCGTCGCGCTTGCGCTCTCACGCACCTTCGATGGTTGGTCGAGGATCTCGAACAAACGCTCGCCCGACGCGACGGCATTCGACATCATATTGACCAGAAAGCCGAGGCGCTGAACGGGCAGTGAAAGCATCAGGATATAGGCGTTGAATGCCACGAGTGTGCCGATGCTGAGCGTGCCACGAATCACGTCTTGCCCGCCGAACCACAACAGGACTGCGGTGCAGACCGCAATGATGAAGTTCATGAACGGGAACGTGCTCGCCCACGACTGCACGACGGCGAGACGTTTGCCGAGATAATCTCGGTTCTCCGTCTCGAACTTGTTGACCTCGTATGCCTCGCGCGCAAATGCTTTAACGACGCGCACGCCCGTCAAATTCTCTTGCAGTGTCGTGCTGAGTTTGCCCATCTGCTCTTGCACGCGCTTGGACAAGACGCGCTGATTCAATCCGAAGCGCACGGTTACAACCACAAGCACGGGAATCGGCGCGAGCGTGAGCAAGGTGAGCCGCACATCGGACGTGAGCATGATGGCGATGCTGCCGACGAGCGTGACGGCGATGTTGGCGAGGTCGAGCAAGCCGTTGCCGATGAAGCGCTGCACGCCGTCCACATCGCTGGTCGCGCGCGACATCAGATCGCCCGTGTGCGCGTGGTCGTGGAACGCGAACGACAGACGTTGATACTTGTCGTACAGTTGATTGCGAAAGTCGTAGCCAATGCGCTGCGCCAGCCACTCCGTCAGGTACATGCGCCCAAAACCGAACGCGCCGCGCAGCAATGCGATGCCCATGATCAGCACGCCCGCGTTGACGAGGAACTGACGATCGCCGTGCGTCACGCCTTCGTCAATTACCCGTCGTATCAACTGCGGCACGTACAGATTCAACGCGATGATGCCGAACAGACAGACGTAGGTGATGAACATCTGAAGACGATAACGGTTGAGGTTGGCGAGCAGGCGGAGCAGAATTTTCATGAGCAGCGTCCTACAATACATGGCGAGGCAAAGAATCATTATACGAGGGGTAAAACAGCAACGTCAAAATTATCTTGGCGGCGTTTTTTATTTTGATCTCTGAGGAAGAAACCCCTGGTGAGCGGTACGGAATGGATAAAGGGTTGTGGCCGTCCCAACCATTTCTTGTACTCCACTCCGTTCTTCGCTACACTCTGCGCATGTCACTCGCTGCGCTCGACCTCACGCCGTCGCCACTCGAACAGTTGCGCCGACTAGCTGCGCAGCGCGACGATTATATTGATCTGAGCAGCAGCAACCCCACGCATCATGGTTTCATCTTCCCGACCGACATCCTGCGCGACGCCTCCGAAGAGTATTGGCGCACGCGGCGCTACGAGCCGCACCCGAAGGGCAGCCTGCGCGCCCGAGAAGCCATCGCGCGATACTACGCGCGCCGCGAGCCGCCGCTCGACATTTCGCCAGAGCATATTTTCATCACGGCGAGCACGAATGAGGCGTACTCGCTGCTGTTCGCCTTGCTCACACAGCCGGGCGACAACGTGCTCGCGCCGATTCCGAGTTACCCGTTGTTTAGTCACCTCGCGGCGATGAATCACATCGAATTGCGAAACTATTGGTTGGACATTGTAGGTGCGCAATCCGAGTTTTCACTACATACGCTGCAATGGGCAGTGGATGGTGCACGATTGACTGAGCAGATGGATGAATGCACACGAGCCGTCATGCTCATCTCACCGCACAATCCGACGGGACACGTCATTACCGAAACACTCCGACTTCCAACTTCCAACCTCCCCATCATTGCCGACGAAGTGTTCTGCGAATTTCCTTTCGCCGCGCGCAGCGTGCCGCCCATCGGAACTTTGCATCCCGACGCGACGGTGTTCCATCTCAACGGCATCTCGAAGATGTTTGCACTGCCCGATCTAAAGCTCGGCTGGATCGCCATCAGCGGGCCCAGTGCCGACGATTATATCGAGCCGCTCGAACTTCTGAGCGATACACTGCTCGGCGCAAACTCGCTGACTCAGTTCATGCTGCCGACCTTGTTCGAGCGCGGCAGGCCATTCGTGGAGCAGATGCGAGCACGCATTCAATCCAACTTGCTCGTCGCGCTCGCCCACTTGCACAATATCAATTGGGTGCGCGTCGCGCCGCCTTTTGGCGGGACGTATCTGTTTCCGGAAGTGGTGGACTGCCACGCCGAAGATTTGCTGTTAGCCGATATGCTTGAGGCGGGACTGTTCGCACATCCCGGTTACTTTTACGACGAAGAGCGCGGCTGCTTCTTGATGCTCTCGGCATTAGTGGAAACGCCGAAGCTGATTGAGGGCTTGACGCGATTGGAGCGCGTGCTGGATGTTGATTGGTGAGGCATGCTTAACTATCCGAGCAGCAGTTGAAGTGCCGCTCGCGCCCATCGTTACACGTCGCGCGAACAACGACTCTGTCAATTGCTTGACCGCGCGCGTCTAATTTTGCTAACATTTCTGCAAAGGTCATACAGGTAGAGGCAGAATACGCGATGCCCTTACCACATCTCATTTCATAGCGGAGGCTTCACATGGGCGAAATGGTTTCATTCACGAGTAACGGCACGAGCGCGCAAGGCTACCTTGCGATACCAGCGTCGGGACGCGGCAGAGGCGTGATCGTGATTCAAGAGTGGTGGGGTTTGGTGCCGCACATCAAGGATGTGGCGGATCGCTTCGCGGCGGCGGGCTTCGTCGCGCTCGCACCTGACCTTTATCATGGCAAAGCTGCATCCAATCAGGAGCCCGACGAAGCGGGCAAGTTGATGATGGGGATGAAAATCTCCGACGCCGAGAAAGATTTGCGCGGCGCAATCAATTACATTTCAGCGCACGAAGCCGTGACCAGCAAAAAAGTCGGCACGGTCGGCTTCTGTATGGGCGGCGCGCTGTCGCTATTTGCAGCGGCGCACAATCCCGACAATGTTGGTGCATGCGTGGTCTTTTACGGCGTGCACGCATTCGTAATGGGCGACCTCGATCAACTACAGGCACCGGTGCTCGGCATCTATGCGGAGAAAGACGACTTCACGAAGGCGGAGATGGTCGATCAATTGCAAAAGGATATACAGAAGCGCGGCAAGCACATCGAGGTACATGTCTATCCCAACACGCACCACGCGTTCTTCAACGATACACGCCCCGAAGTCTATAACCGCGAGGCAGCCGCCGATGCGTGGAAGCAGACGATTGAGTTTCTGGAGAAGAATCTGTAAGTGCAATGCAGGCTGCAAGACGCAAGATTCAGGATTGCACGGATCCTGCTTCTTGCATCTTGCGTCCCATTCTGATGCAGACTATTCGACGTGCGTCGCGCCTCACGTTTCACTGACTACCCTCAAGCCCCAATCCTCGCGCACGATCCACTTCGGCAAGTCGTATGCTTCATCGCCATGATTGTCGCATTGTTCAACAGTGCAAGACTATATGTCAGTAGCAAAATTGAAGCGAGCGACGAACTGCCCGGTGGTTTCAGGCAGATCGTCGCTCGCGGTGAGCACTACACCCTATCAAAAGCCTAGCTCGCACGAGAAACGTCAAGGGCAAGAAACGATGAACTGACCAGCAATGAACAAAATCTGGTCCATCGTTTTCGGCGTGTCAAATGCCGCGGGGAACGGCACCGTGCCGTTTAAGAGGTTCAGGTATGACGCATGGCGTGCTTCGACGGTGGCAATCGTCGCGCCTGCTTGCTGCAGTTCCGGGTCTTCAATCAGCTTGATCGCCCCGTCGTATGCCATCACGCCGGTATTTTCGAGTGCTTGAGCAACAGCCACGTACCCGTCTACATTGCTATAGCCAAAATTGTACGTGCAAGCGGCGACCGGTGTGCCGCCGAGGCTCTGAATGACCGAGACGAGCGTATCCACGTGTACCACTTCATGATCGCGAATCAGATTGAAGTAGTCATACACCTTGCTGATGATTCTGCCGCCGAATCCGCGAATGAAATTGGCACCAGTGAAATCCGTCATCGTGAAGCGACTCTGGCCTTGCACATAGAATGCCTTTTCGAGGCGTTCAAGCTTCAGTGCGTAATTCAGAATGGCAATGTCCCCGCTGGTAGATGCTTCGGCAATCTGAGTTCCCAATCCGGATGGCGACTTTGCGATGGCAAGAGCCAGCGCTGCGCCGCCTGCGACTTTAACCGTGCTGGTTAGAAATTGTCGCCTCGTCGTGACCGTCTTTGCATCAGCCTGCATAGCGTTCCTCCTATTAACAGAACGGGATTAGGATGCGGATTTTTCCGCATCTGTTTTTATATACGCATCTGAACGGCGGACGCATTCCAAACACCCCGAAAGATTATGCTCACGTTAATATCCATTCAGCGCCGACGCTTGTTCCAAGCCGTCGTGCATAAGCGGCTGATCTGAAAAAAATAATGCTCTACGCACAGTAGCTGTTGAACTTTGAGGGAAGAAGCGGAGCGGACGCGGCAGGCATCGAGTGGAATGATATGCATTTGACCGAATGGCGAGCTAGCTCATTGTCAAGGCCATTCGGCAAAAATGAAGCGGCGTGGAATGTTGAATATTTTGCCGAAGTACGAACGGAGCCATGATTTGGCTATCAAAATTCGAGAGGGCATGTCATGTGCGCATATCGGCGCTCCGACGTGCCGCTTGCGCAAGCAGCGTTAGTATTCTCGATTGCAACCGGAGACAAGGTGCGTAATTCGATATCTGTAGTGATCACTACCGATGATGATCGCGCATCACTTTCAAGCCCCAATCCTCGCGCACGACCCACTTCGGCAATTCATATGCTTCATCGCCCTGATTGCGAATGCAGTCGCAGATGAGATGCATCATGACGTGGTGTGCGTCTTCAGCACGGCCCACATTGTGCGCGGGCGCGTGCAAGTTAAGATCAACCGCCCGCATCAGCATGCCGCCTTCGTAGCCGCTGAAGCCGACGCGAATCGCGCCTGCGTCCTCCGCGACGCGCATCGCTTCGAGCACGTTGCGTGAGTTGCCGCTCGCGCTCAAGCCGATCACCACATCGCCGCGCTCGACGAAGGCGCGCAACTGCTCCGCGAAGACTGTCTCATATCCCATGTCGTTCGCATACGCGGAGAACGTCGGCAAGTGATCGTTCAGTGGCAGCACCTTGAAATGCTTTTTGCCCGCAATTGCAGTACCCTTGCCCAAGTCCGTCGCAAAGTGTGATGCGGTCGAGCCGCTGCCGCCGTTGCCCATAAAGAAAACGTGATTGCCTTGCTCGCGCACACATCGCAAGATTGCAATCAACTCTGCGATGCGCTGCTGGTCGAGTTGGTCGAGCACGAGTTTGAGTTGGGTGAGATAGTTTTGGATGGGGTGCATAGCAGAATTCCGTAATGCGGGATGTGCAATCCGTAATGCGTGATGTCCACTTACGAATTGCGTAGTACGAATTGCGAATTAGAGCACTTCGCCGAAGTCGCGGCTTAGGCGATGGAAGAACCAGTAGCCGAGCGCGAGTACGATGAGCGACGTGAGCGCGGTGCGCAGGAAGAAGTCCAGCGCAGGCGGCGCGCCGTCATAGAGAATGACGCGGTACGACGCAATCAGCGACGCCATTGGATTGACGATATAGGCAAGCCGCTGTACGGGCACCACCACGCCGAAGATTTCTTTGCTCTGCGGAATGAGGTCAGTGGAGTAAAAGATCGGCGTTAGGAAGAACCATGCCAACATGAGTACTTCCATGATCTGCGCCGTGTCGCGATAATACACGTTGATCGCCGAGAGGAAAAACGCCAGCCCGAGCGTGAACAACAGTTGAATAACGACAAGGATAGGGAGCAACACCAGCCAGCGCGTGGGCGGCGTTTGCGAAACGAACATGAGCACAAATAGAACGATCAACGCCAACAGAAAGTGCACGAGGTTGGACAGCACCATCGAGATGGGCAGCACCTCGCGCGGGAAAAATACTTTCTTCACCAGTGGTGCGTTGCCGACGACGCTGTAGATCGAGCCGACAACCGAGCCTGAGAACCAGTTCCACGGCAGCAGCCCACACATCAGGAAAATTGGAAAGCGTTCGATGCTGTTATTCGGAATCAGGATCGTGAACACGACGGTGAACACGAGCATCATGCCCAGCGGGTTGAGCATGGACCAGATGATGCCGAGCAGCGAATTTTTGTAGCGGACTTTGAGGTCGCGCGCGACCAGATTACGCACGAGGTCGCGGTAGCGGTACAACTGCGCGATGTGCTGGTAAGCAGCTCTCGTAGAGGTCAACAATTTTTCGGCTCGCCCATTCCCAAGTGTAATGTCGCAGCGCGTGCTCACGCAGCGCGAAGCCGCGCGGACGCGCACGCTCTTCTAAAGCAAATAGCAGCGCGCGTGCAAGGTCGGACACATCGCTGGTGCGCGCGTAAATGCCCCAATGCGAGAGATACTCGCGGCTCACTTCGGTGTCGAACGCGACGGTCGGCAGCGCCATCGCCATGTAGTTCAACACCTTACCGATCCCTTCGGTGGCTGAAACCTTCGGCGCAACGGCTGCATCGCCAAGGGCAAGATAGCGCGGCGCGTCTGCGTATGCGATACGGCCCGTGAACGTGACGTGATTGGCGATGCCGAGTTGTTCGGCTCGCGCGCGATATTGACTCTCGCCCGGATAGCCCATGATCAAAAAGTGCAGATCGTCGCGCGCGTTCAACAGCTCGCGCGCCGCGGCGAGCAACATGCCCGTGCCCTGATACTCCGCGAGCAAGCCGAGATACACGACGACCTTGCGCTCCGCGGGTATGCCGAGTTGCGCTTTCAGCGCGCGCCGCTCGTCTGCGCTCAACACGTCGGGACGAAAAATGTGAGCGTTGACACAATCAGGCACGACGAGGATACGCTCCTTGCGGCAGCCGAACTGCTCGCGCAACAAGCGCACGCCACGCTGCGATGAGGCGATGACCGCATTCGGCAAGTTGTTAATCATTTGCTCGACGCGCAGTGCAGGCTTGTAGAGCCAGCCGTCTTTATTGAGGAAGTGATGATCAACCATCTCGCTTGTCAGGCTGCCCTGAAAGTCGAAGATGAGCGGCGCGCCCGAAAGCCAATGCGCGGGGAAAGCGACGAGCGCGCCTTCGTGCAGATGAGCGTGGATGATGTGTGGCCGTTCGCGCGCAACGACTTGCAGCACCTTCGCGCCGAGCAGCAGATCGAATGCGAGTTTGTGCCGCGACGATCCGACCTCGTAATCGGTGCGCCATGGAATGGCAGGCGCGCGCTCGATGGGCAATCCGTTCCAACTGCCGCCGGTATGATACGTGACGACCTTAACGTGATGACCGAGTGCGCGCAGCCCGTCGGCTTCTTCGGCGATGCGCACGTGACAACCATACGATGAGAAGAAGGAGGTCGGCGCGACCATCAATATCTTCAATGCAACTTCATTCACGCTTCCCTCTTTGCGATATGGGCTAACATGGAGGGTATTCTATGCGGAATTGAGGCTAGCGCAAATTGTGTCGGCTACTCGCGCAAAGGTTCAATTGGTTCTAAATTTTATTTGCGTGGGAGATTATGTCTTATCATCAAACCACAGTTGCCAGCGCAAACGGAACAACTCGCGGAACGCGCGCACGATCACGTCGCGGCGCGCGCCCGTCGGGCTGCCCGCGCGGCGCGGCATGTGCTTCACGCCGACTTCGACAATCTTGTAGCCCGCACGCTTGGAACGGATAAGGAACTCGGCGCTAAAGGTTGCGCCGCGTGTGGTGGGCTTGATGTGCTGAAGGATTTCGCGCTTGAACAATTTGAAAGCGCAGTCAATGTCGCGCGCCATATAGCCGAACAACAGGGTGACCAACGCGCTCCAACCGATGCCGTTCAGCACGCGAATGGGTGGATCGCGGCGCGGGTTGCGATAGCCTGCCACGATGTCCGCCTGCTCAATCAAAGGCAGTAGTTTTTGTACATCGGAGAGATCGAATTGACGATCCGAATCGGTGAGGAATACGAGTTCTTTCGTCGCGTTGACAAAGCCAGCGTACAGCGCCGCGCCGTAGCCCTGATTCTGCTCGTGCGTGATGAGCCGCACCTGCGGATACTCAATGCTCAACTCTCGGACGAGCGCGCCCGTGCGGTCACGGCTGCCGTCGTTGACGACGATGACTTCAAAGTCGTTCGTGATGCTGCGCAGCGTCTCGATCACCTCCAGCACCTGCGGCGCAATGTTCGCTTCTTCGTTGTAGGCAGGCATCACTGCCGAGATGCTAGGCAAGTATCAACTCCGCCGAATAATATTGCCGCACGATGAGCGGACACAAAGAACGCAGAGTCCATTCAAGTTCTCTGCGCCCTTAATGCGTCTGCGGTGAATTGATTGAGGAATGCTATCGTCCACGTTTGCCGTTGTCTGACTTGCCGCTTTTGGGAGGCGTGCGGCGGCGCAAGCCGAGCAGATCATTGAGGCCGAATCCGCCTGTGGTGCGAATGGCTTGCGCCTCGGCTTCGAGGTCTCGGTCACGATACGGCTGTGCGGCGGCGTGGCGCAAGGTGAACGCATCCTCAAATAATGCCTCTAACGCTTTCGGATCGCTCGCCTGCACGATAGCGCTCAGGCTGTCCAAGTTATCGCGCAGCGCGGCGAGCCAGCGCACGATATTCTCGCGGTTGGTAACGCTCAGGTCACGATATGTCTTGGGATCGTCCGACGAAAAACTTGCGCTGCGCAAGAAGGTAGGCCCGATCATGCGATGCACGTCCGCGATGAGGCGCAAGTTGCCTTGCTCGGACGGACTCTGCGCGATATTGCTGCTCACCATGCGCAGCAGCGCAGTCGAGAGCATGAACGAGAGATGGTCAGCCAGTCCGATGTACCCGTCGTGCTCGTCGGGATCAACGAAGTAAGCATTCGCGCCGATCAAATTCAACAAGCCCACGACGACGTTGATTGCCTCGTTGGGCGTCGTCGCCAGTGGGCTGACACAATACGTTACCCCTTTAAATAAGTCGGCGCGCGGCACCGAGTCTCCATCGCGCGGACCGACAAGCGGATCGCCGCCGACGAACGAAACATGCGCAGGCAGCAGTTCCTTCGCCCAGCGCAGCACGTCACCTTTGCTGCCTGCCGTGTCCGTGATGACCAAGCCTTCCTTCATGTCGTCTTTAGTCAACTCGAACACTTCTTTGATGGCAAGCGCGGGTGTGGCGAGAATCAGCAGGTCCGCACTGGCGACGGCGCTGATGAGATTCCATTCCGACTTTTCAAGCGCGCCGAGCTTCTGCGCACGCTTGGTCGCGTCGGGATTCAAATCGTGGCCGACGACCTCAAGCTCAGGCTTCGCTTGACGCAGCGCCAAGCCCATGCTCGTGCCAACCAAACCCAAGCCAATAATGGTGACTCGTGCTCGTGCCATTGAGACCTCGACTTTGCCGCGCCAGTAATCGGTTCGCCAGAACGAGCGCGCGGATGATTGACTAGTCATTAATCCTCATCGGCTGCCTGCAATGCGCGCAACTTACGCTGCGCGGGTACGGGCAGCTGAATCTGTGCCGTGAGGGAACGTTGATGATTGCGAATCAGCGCAATCACTTCTTCATTACACGCCGCCCCCCGCGCAAGTTCAGCGCCGAGTTCCGTGTGATGCGCCAGCACGTGAAATGGATAGCGCCAACCGCGCCGCGCGCCGAGGCAAAATCGCTCGCGCCAATGCACCGACGCTGCGCCCGCCAACACATACGCGACGCGATGCCACAGGCGAATGCGCGCCAGCGACTTGCCGACATCGTGCAGCAGCGCGGCTTGCAGCAGCGCCTCGTCCGACTCGCCGCGTGCGCGCAACGTGTAGAACAGGTCGAGGCAGTGACGCTGATCGCTCGTGCTCATGCGCACGAACAACTTTCGCTGTGCAGCATCCAGATATTCCGAGAGTTCTTTTAATTCGCGCGCCTCAACGGCTGCATCCAGCGCGCGCAAGAATTGCTTAACGCGATGAACGATCGTGTTCAAATTCGCCCCAAGAGCACGCGAATCAAAAATGAGGACGGACCGCCAATCAGCGTACCCAAGAAATTGAATGGCAGAACTTGGTCAGCCAATATCAGTAAGATGAAGAGCGTAGGACCGTAGGCGGCAGTGCTCTCCAGCCGATAGGCAATTTGCATAGCGGTGCGTCCACGCACGAGCCGCAGCAGCGCCAGCGCAACGCGAAAGCCGTCGAGTGGGAATATCGGAATCAGATTGAACAGCGCTAGTCCGACGTTGACCAACATGAACGTCAAAAAGAATTGGAAGGCGTTGTTGCTCATCAGTCCCGCAAGGCTGACGACATGATAGCCAATCGCGGCAAGCGTCGCCAACACTAGATTGGAAATGGGACCGGCGATAGCTACGATGCCCATGCCGACCGCGGGTCCATAGCGCAAACGAACGGGGTTGACTTGCACGGGTCGCCCCCAACCGAAGCCAAAGCCGCTCAACGAGCTCATCACGATCATCAGCGTGCCCATGGGGTCGAGGTGCGCAAGCGGATTGAGCGTGAGGCGTCCTTGATAGCGCGGCAGGTCATCGCCGAGCCACGTCGCCGTGAGCGCGTGACTGAACTCGTGGATGTCAATCGAAATGAAGATGACGATCAGAATGCGGAGAAAATTCAGAATGAAGTCAGGCGACATCGGCTCCTCAACCTTAAAATGCCTCAGCCGATTATAACATAAGATTGACAGCGAAACTGCGCATTGCTATAATGATGCCAGTTTCGATGGAATACACGACCATGAATATCGAATCACTGAGCCGACGACCTAGCAACTTGCCAGACCTTGTGTCTGGATGTGCTTGTTAGGCGCGTCCGTCGTATGCGAACACATCCCAGACTCAAGTCTGGGATTTTTGTTATCTGGAGATGGGTGATGGGAGACCGGAGACTGAAGTATGCCAACCTCCGGTCTCAAGTCCCTAACCTCCCTCGCGGAGCGAACCATGATCAGAGTCGGCATCTTCGGAGCGTCGGGCTATACGGGCATCGAGTTGTTAAAAATCCTGCGGCGACATCCGCACGTCGAGGTTGCGTTCGGCACGAGCGAAAGTTCGAGCGGCCAGACGCTCGCCGATGTGTATCCGACGACGGACGAGTTGGAATTGGTCGCGATGGATGCGGCACCGATCACCGACATAGATATCGCATTCTTGTGTCTGCCGCACACAGCGGCGATGGTGCAAGCGAAGACGTTGCTCGACGCGGGCGTGCGCGTGATTGATCTGAGCGCGGACTTTCGCCTAAAGTCGCCTGACGACTACAAGCAGTGGTACGCGCACGAGCATCTCGCGCCGCAGTTGCTCGCCGAAGCGGTATACGGCTTGGTCGAGCTCAATCGCGCGCACATCCAGAATGCGCGGCTCATTTGCAATCCGGGCTGCTATCCGACGTGCTCGATCCTTGGCGTGTATCCGCTCGCCAAAGCCGGGCTGCTTGGCGACGCGCCGATCATTATTGACGCGAAGTCCGGCGTATCGGGCGCAGGTCGCAAGCCGGCCCTGATGCATCATTTCGTCGAGGCACACGAGAACTTGTCGCCCTACAACATTGGGCACGCGCATCGCCACGTTCCGGAGATCGAACAAGAGTTGTCACGCGCGGCCGGCAAGCCAACGAAGATTGTGTTTGCGCCGCATCTGGTGCCAATCAATCAAGGCATGCTCGCGACGATCTACGTGCAGCCGACCGAGCATCTCGACACGAACGCACTCATCGGTTTGTATCGCACGACCTACGAAGCTGAGCCGTTCGTCAAGGTGCTGCCGCCGGGCAAACTGGCGAACATGCGCTACGTGATCGGCAACAATCAATGCGTCATCTCGCTCACCGCCGTCAACGGAACTGCGATTATCGTCAGTGCGCTCGACAATCTTATCAAAGGCGCGAGTGGCCAAGCGGTGCAGAATATGAATGTGATGTGCGGGTTGGAGGAAACTGCGGGGCTACTATGAATTCAGATTGCAAATATCAGATTTCAGGTTGTCCCTTGCATCTGAAATCCTCGAACCGATAGCGTGGCCATGAATGTCATAAAGCTCGGCGGCAACGAGATTGACTCGCCAGAGTTCCTACAGCAATTCGCTCAGATCATTGCGACACAGTCGTCGCCGCCGATCATCGTGCATGGCGGCGGCAAAGAGATCGCCGCGCTGCAAACCAGACTCGGCATCGCGCCGCGCTTCGTTGAAGGCTTGCGCGTGACCGACGAAGCGTCGCTGCAAATCGTCGAGATGGTGCTGGGCGGGACGATCAACAAGCGCTTGGTGCGCACGCTGAACAATGCCGGCGCGCAAGCGATCGGACTGAGCGGCGCAGACCTGAACCTGATGCGCTGTGAGCCATTGCGCATTCAGCAAGGCGACTTGTTGTTCGTCGGCAGCATCACGCACGTCAACGCGGACGCGCTCAAACTTTTCATGAAAGAGCACATCGTGCCCGTCATTGCGCCGATCGGCGTGGGCAGTGACGGGCACGCCTACAACATCAACGCCGATCACGTTGCGCTCGCGGTCGCCAAGGCGATGAACGCCGACGCGCTGATCTTTGTGACCAACGTGCCCGGCGTGCAACTCAATGGCGCCATCGTATCTCAGCTCACGCCCGCCGAGATTGACGAGCACATCGCATCGGGCCAGATCAGCGGCGGCATGATTCCGAAAGTGAAGTCAGCCGTCGAAGCCATCAGCGCCGGCGTGAAGTCAGTAGTGATTTGCGATTTAGATGGACTGCGGAACGGAACGGGAACTGTCATCCAGTGCTGAGTCCTGAGTGGGACTTCTCAGGACTCAGCACTCAGGACTCATACCTAATGTTCAGGAGACCACGATGTCGAATACGCAAGAACTAATCGCGGAAGAAAAGCAGTACGTGCTGCAAACGTACAAGCGTCCGCCGTTCGTGCTCGATCATGGCGAGGGCGTGTACCTGTACGACGCGGAGGGCAAGCAGTATCTCGACCTCACAGCCGGTATCGCCGTCAACGCGCTCGGCTACGGCGATAAGGACGTGCTCGCCACGATTGAGCAGCAGTCGCACAAGTTGATGCACACCTCGAACTTGTATTACACCGCGCCGATGATCCGCCTCGCCAAGTCGCTGTGCGAAAAGTCTTTTGCCAAGAAAGTGTTCTTCACCAATTCGGGCACCGAAGCCAACGAAGGCGCGATGAAGTTTGCGCGCAAGTGGTCGCGCAAAAACTTCAACGGCGAGAAGTGCGAGTTCGTCTCGTTCTCGCATTCGTTTCACGGTCGCACCTTTGGCTCGCTCGCATTGACCGCCAAAGAAAAATATCGCGCACCGTTCGAGCCGCTGCTCACGCCCGTGCGCTTCGCCGAGTTCAACGACCTCGACTCCGTGAAGGCTGTCATCGGCGACAACACTTGCGCCGTCATGGTCGAGCCGATTCAAGGCGAAGGCGGCATCAACATCGCCACCCAAGACTTTTTGCAAGGCGTGCGCGACTTGTGCGATCAGCACAACGCGGTGCTTATCTTCGACGAGGTGCAGTGCGGTTTGTCGCGCACCGGCAAGTTGTGGGCGCACGAGTGGTACGGCGTCACGCCCGACATCATGACGCTGGCGAAACCGCTCGGCGGCGGCTTGCCCATTGGCGCAGTATTGATGACGGACCAGATTGCGTCGGCGATGGAGCCTGGCGATCACGGCAGCACCTTCGCCGCGAACGCAACCATCTGCGCCGTCGCCGAAGTCGTGTTCGGCAAGTTGAGCGATCCGCAATTCATGCAGCGCGTCAATACGCAAGGTGCGTACCTCCGCGAGAAGTTAGATGCGCTCAAGGCGGAGTTCCCGATCCTGATCACAGACGTGCGTGGGCGCGGATTGATGTGGGGCATTGACGTGACGGTGGACTCCGGCCAGATCGTGAACAAAGGTTACGAGCACGGACTGATTCTCGTCAACGCAGGCGAGCAGACGATCCGCCTCGTGCCGCCGCTCATAGTGGATGAAAAGAACATTGACGAGTTCGCCGACAAATTCGGCACGCTGCTCTCGGAGATGAGCAGCGACGGCGCGCAAGTGTAGCGACGTCGCATTGCAACGTCGCTACATCAATGAATCCATGACCACGATTGTCTTGCACTCGCCGCGCGCTCACGTCGTTGCACCGCTGCTGCGCCGTGCCGATGAGCGCGACGTGAGCGAAATCGCCGCGCTCATCAATCACTACGCCGCGTTGGGCCAGATGCTGCCGCGCAAAGAAGATTCCGTGCGGCAGAATGTCCACGAGTTCATCGTCGCCGAAACGATGAGCAAAGTGATCGCGTGCGGCGCGCTGCACGCGTGGGACAAAGAGAGCGCGGAGGTGCGCTCGCTCGCCGTCGCCGAAGAATATGCGGGCCAAGGACTCGGAAAACAGATCGTCAATCAACTGGTTGAGGATGGCGTGGCGCGCGCATTTGACTATGCGTTCGCGCTGACGCTGCAAGTGCGCTTCTTCGAGAAGCTTGGCTTCCACGTCGTCAAGAAGTCGGTGCTGCCGCAAAAAGTTTGGGGCGACTGCATCATCTGTCCGTTCCTGTACAACTGCCACGAGACCGCCGTGCTACGATACCTTAAATCACCGAGAGAAACATGACCACTGCTGAAGTCACGCAAATGAAAATGGACATAATCGCCGACGGCTCGCTCACCTCGCCAAAAGGTTTTCGCGCGAGCGGCGTCGCCGCCAACATCAAGAAGTCTGGCGCGCCCGATGTCGCGCTGCTGATGAGCGACGCGCCGGCCGCGTGCGCGGCGCTGTTCACGACCAATCGCGTGCAAGCCGCGCCGATACAAGTATGCAAGGAGCACATCGCTTCGCATGGCGACCGCATACAAGCCGTCGTGATCAACAGCGGCAATGCGAATGCGGTCACCGGCAAAGAAGGCGCAGACAACGCCCACATGACCGCCGACTTCGCCGCGACGGAGTTGGGTATCTCGTCGGGCCGCGTGCTCGTCATGTCCACCGGCGTGATCGGCGTGCAGCTGCCAATGCCGAATCTGGTGCGCGGCATTCGCGCCGCGATCAAAGAACTGTCGCACGACGGCGGTCACGCGGCGGCGCGCGCGATCATGACGACGGACACGCAGCCGAAAGAGGTATCGGTCAACGTTGG
Organism: Anaerolineae bacterium; assembly: GCA_038198935.1. Classification (GTDB taxonomy): domain Bacteria; phylum Chloroflexota; class Anaerolineae; order JACRMK01; family JACRMK01; genus JBBPZQ01. Next base: position 5,262 of record JBBPZQ010000033.1, on the reverse strand, counting down.
CGGCGTGACGATTGCCGGCATGTGCAAGGGCGCGGGCATGATTCATCCGAACATGGCGACGATGCTTGCCGTGCTGACGTCCGACGCGCAGATCGAGCGCGAGCCATTGCAGACGATGTTGACGCGCGCCGTGCAGTGCAGTTTCAATCGCATCAGCGTGGACGGCGACACCAGCACCAACGACACGCTCGCACTGCTTGCCAATGGCGCGAGCGGCATCACGCCGGATGCTGACGAGTTTCAAGCCGCGTTGAACTTTGTGTGTATGGAACTGGCGAAGAAGATTGTGAAGGACGGCGAAGGCGCGACCAAGTTCATCACGCTGACCGTGAGCGGCGCGCCGAGCGAAGAGGCAGCCCATCAAGTGGCGAACAGCATCGCAACGTCCGCGCTCGTCAAGACGGCGGTCTACGGACGCGATGCGAACTGGGGACGCGTGCTGGCGGCGGCGGGGCGCAGCGGCGTGCCCATCAATCCGACGCTGATCAACTTATCATTCGGCAACTTGCAGTTATTGAAAGCGGGGACGCCCCTGCCCTTCTCAGAAGAGGACGCCCTGCAATATCTGTCTCAGAACGAAGTCGCGATCACGCTCGACCTGGGCATGGGTGACGAGAGCGCGACGATGTGGACGTGCGATCTATCGCACGAGTACGTCAGCATCAACGCGGAGTATCGGACGTAAGACGAACGGTTGACGACTGGGACTCGACCATTGACTGCCGTCCATGATTGGGAATCTTGTGATTGCTTCTCATTCGCAAAACTGTTGTGAACATCAGCTCACGTTCATATCGTCGCTTGACCACGCGGCAAGTTGCGCGCGCTGCGGCGCGATTGCTCTCATCGCGCCGCGCGACGAGAACGAATCCGCGGCAAGCATCCACTGGATAGTGGTGAACGCGCACCAACGAAACGATGCAACCAGCGAGTTTGCGACGAGCGACTAAATGCTCCCCGCTCGTCACTTGCCACCCATCACTTTAGTGGCTTCCATACAAAATGCGGTCAGCAACTTCCACGAGTTGTCGAAGTCGCTCAGTCGGCACACGTTGAACGGCGAGTGGATGTAGCGGCAAGGCACGGAGATGACGCCGCTCAACACGCCGCCGCGCGATTGATGAATCGCGCCTGCATCGGTCCCGCCGTAGGGCGGGACTTTGATTTGATACGGAATGCCTTCGCGATCCGCGATAGTTTCGAGCGCGCGCACCATCTTGCGCTTCGCAATGAAGCTGCCGTCGGCAACCGTAAGCGCGGGTCCCTTGCCGAGCGCTGATGGCTGCCGCTGCGCGCTCACGCCCGGCATGTCGGCGGCAACGGTGCCTTCGATTGCAATCGCCATGTCTGGCTCGATCTGGAATGCGGCGGTGCGCGCGCCTATCAACCCGCGCTCCTCGCTGACCACGAATGCGGCGCTGATGGTCGCGTCCACTGATGCGCCACGCAAGGCTTCGAGTGTTTGAATGATGACCGCACAGCCCGCGCGATCATCCAAGGCTTTGCCTGCGACGCTGTCGGCGCCGATTCGTCGGAACGGGTAGTGAATCACAATCGGGTCGCCGACGCGCACGCCAATCGCTGTGACTTCATCACGCGAGATCGCACCGACGTCGAGAAACATGTCTTCGATCTGAATCACCTTCTCGCGGTCAGACGGTTTCAAGATGTGCGGCGGCTGCGTGCCGATCAAGCCTTCGACGCGCTTACCGTCGCGCGTGATGATCGTGAGCAAGTGACTCGGCAGCAGACGCGCATCCCAGCCGCCGATCGGCGTGAAGCGCACGAAGCCCTGCTCGTCCACGTGCTGCACCATGAAGCCAATCTCGTCCATGTGCGCGTCGAGCATCAACTTGAAGTCGCTCGTGCCGCGCCGCGTCGCGATCAGATTGCCGAGCGTGTCCACGCGCACCTCGTCCACTAACGGCGTGACCAATGCGAGAATCTGCTCGCGCACGTCGTCCTCAAATCCCGACACGCCCGGAATGTTGCACAACTGCTCCAACAACGTATATGAGTCCACGGCTTACTCCAACAGAAAGATGCTCGCATTATAACGCAATGACCGCGCGGGTTATGGAAACGCGCGACGTTGCTTTTGACGGTCATTAAACTTCCGAAGCCCGTCGAGTTTCAGATGCTTGGTGTAGAGATAAAAATAAAACGCGGCGAGGACAGTGTGTCCTCGCCGCGTTCATTCAGGAGAGAATGTCAGCGTGGTTATTTGTTCTGGGTGTTGCCGTTCGTGCGTGTGCCGACCTTGATCTGCTTCGGCTTGACTTCCTCGACCTTCGGCAGCGTCAGCGTCAGCACGCCGTAGTCGAAGTCCGCATGCGCCTTGTCAGCCTGCACGCCGGCGGGCAATGTAATGGAGCGCTGGAATGCACCGAAGCGGCGCTCCTGCAAGAGGTAGCTTTCCTTCTCCTGCTTCGTCTCGCTCTTGCTCTGTCCCTTGATGGTCAGCGTGTCGCCCTGCACGGTGATGTCAATGTCTTCGGGCTTGAGTCCGGGCACCGACCCTTTGATGATGAACTCGTTCGGGTTCTCGATCACGTCGAGTGCCAGCTGGCCCATCATGCCTTCACGCACTGCGCCCATCACGCGCGGCTGGATGAACGACTGCTCGAACAGCCGATCCATCGCATCGCGCAGCGAAACGACATCATCGAACGGTTCCCAGCGAATAATGTTTGCCATACTTTTCCTCCTTCAGGAAATCACTTGAGTGTTTTGCTTGTTTGACTTCAATTTATCCGACGCGTGTTAGACGCGCAATTGATAGCCGTTGGAGAAGTGTTAGAAATTGCTACGGGATAAGGAAGCGGATCACGCGCACGGGGCCGTGCGCTGTTTTGTGCGGGCAGCGCGGCATAGTCACAGATGCAGGGACCGCCGTCCGCGCAGCCGTCACAGCAATAGCTATGAGCCGCGACGAGCGTCGGCTGCCAGCGAATCTCGATCTCACAATTTTCACAGTGTGGGTTCATGCTTCCACCACTTATCCTATTTCATGTTAGGCTGCGCGCGTTAGAATCGTCGCAGAACGTTGTAGAGGATTTGTTAGAAGTCGCCTCGCATATGCAAGGCGGAATATAGCGGGCAGGCTGAGTCCGTCCGCTTACTTGAAATCAGTAAAAGATGCTCTACAATGTACGCAGCAAGGCGGACGCAGGAGCGATCTATGGAACTATTCGATTCCCTCATCGAATATCTTGAAGTGGGGACAGTGGCACGCGAGATGCGCGACAGTCTCGCCTATCGGCTTGTCGCGCCAAAGCTCAACCTGCCCGATCACGCACACGCGGCGTTCAGTCACGCGCTCGATCATCTGGGCAACGTGCGCGAAGGCTTCGTCGTCAGTCTGCGCGCGTCGGATGTGCCGCGCCTGAGCGAACTGCGCGATCTGGTTAAGGCGATCTTGATCGAATGGAAACGTGCAGAAGAAGTGTTTGGCGTGCAGTTCATGCCGTCCGAAGAGATCGAATTGCCGCGCACGCAACTGCTCGCCTTCGCGCATTCGTATGTGACCTTTGCGACGATTCCGCAACTGCCGTCCGATCAAGTCACGTTCCCGCAGTCGCGCCGCACCTATGCGGACATTCACGCGCCGCGCACGCCGGGCGAAGTGCTGGAGCGTATCGAGGAGATGGAAGAGGTCGTGTCTGAAATGGAGAACGCGCCGCTAGAGCGTGTGGATCGCTATCGTCTGCGCCGCACCTACGGCTTCTTCGAGACGAGCGCGTGGCTCGTCGCGTTTCACGCCACGCGCTTCTCGAAACGAAAAAAGTAATTGTGTGCGACAGTCAATTGGAATCCTGCTGGAGCGAATCAAACAATGGGCGCGGCGCCTCAAGACGGAACTGTACGCCCTCTACCTCGCTTACCGCGACCCGCGCGTGCCATGGTATGCGCGCGTAGTCGCCGCCTGCGTCGTCGGCTACGCCTTCAGCCCGATTGACCTCATCCCCGATCCGATTCCAGTGATCGGCTATCTGGATGATCTCATCATCGTGCCTGCGGGCATTTGGCTTGCGCTGAAGTTGATACCTCGACAGGTGATGAGCGAGTGCCGCGAGCGTGCGCGCCTCGAAGCGCCCGCGCAGAAACTGACGAACTGGACGGCGGCAGTTATCGTCGTCGGCATCTGGCTAGTGCTCGCCGCCGCCGCGATAGTGTTGGTGCTGCGGGTGATGGAGCGATGAGAATGGACTTGCAAACTTGGGCCGCCGTTGAACTGCTGCCCCAACGTGCAGTTTCTTCGAGACGAACGCGTGGCTGGTGGCGGATCACGCGGCGCGGGTTACGCGGAAGAAGAAATAACAAATCGCCCGCAGAGTGCAGACCTGCGGGCGGTTCTTGTTTAGCTGGGCTTTGGGGCTTTGGATCTCCGCACCGGCTTTTTGCGCCGACTGCGGCGCGTGCCGCCCGCGACCTCGTACTGCAATGACTCGTCGCCGTAGTTGCCTTTTACGACACTGCGAAATTTCTTAATGTCGTCCCACAACTCCGCGTCGGCGGCGTCGCGCTTGTTGCGGTTATCTGTCATTTGCGTGTCCAACCCATCCAACTGCGCGCCGATCGCCTGCCGCTCGGTCAGCTTCGTGGCAAAGTCGGCTTGGGTGAGACTGCCGATCTTGAGTTTGGGGTCAATCTCCTTCCACTCTTCGGAAGCGGTTTGCGCCTGATCCAACACATCAGCGGGAAACAAACGATTGGGCATGATGACCTCCTTGGGGTCAGAAGTGCATGACGTAGCAGTAAGCCGATCAGCCACTGCTACAAAGATACGTTGGTCGCCAGCATTGCACGACGGGCAGCGGACAAAATCAAGTCCGAATGGAGGTTTGTTCGCGTGATTGTGATGGCAGTCGGAAGGCGTGGTAGTTTAGTCAGCAGGCGCGGTAGTTTAGTCAGCAGGCGTAGTAGTTTAGTCAGCAGGCGTGGTAGTTTAGATGGTAGACGTTGAAGGTTTAGTTGGCATGCACGGTAGTTAAGTTAGCCAGCGTGTGAGTTTAGCTCGTGGGTGTAGCAGTTTTAGCGGCGAATGGGGGGTGTTTATATAGGGCGAGTGAGGAGTTCTATTTGAGCTATCATTAGCTGGTGATGGCTAAAAACTCTTCAGTGACGGTGTCAAGTAATTTGTGTAAATGGTCTTGAGTCAGTGCGTGCTGGTTAGGGTAACGAGACTCTGCCTTCGAACACAATGGCGAATTGCTGCAAGGCGCGGTGCCAGTCACGAATGGGCATCGTCCACTTCTGGCT
>JBBPZQ010000032.1:0-108565 GCA_038198935.1 Anaerolineae bacterium | reverse complement strand
GCGTTTCTATCGCCCATGCCGCGACTGTGTTATGATGCATCTCGACCTCCTTCGGTCTACTGGGGTTTAGGCAACGCCAGTGTACCCGAAAGAGGTCACTTTTTCATCTCCTGTCAACCGACTTTGGAAAAGCCCTACAGGTTCACATGTAGCACATTCTCATCCGACGTAGGCAATATTTTTCGACAGCGTTCTGCCGCCATGACACATGGTGCGATCACATCAGGCACGAGTAAAGCCATTACGGTCCTCTGCTTCGTGTCTATTGATTCCTCTGAGATTTGCATGTCCCAGCGTCGGAACATTCACCCCGTCCGCACCGTCCTCATGTCAGCACGCACAATCTTCTCGAAGGAGTTGCCCGATGAAACGCTTGCTTACATTTGTCCTGGTTGTGTTACTTGCGCTCGCCGTCGGCGCGTGTGGCGCGTCCGCCACCTCCGCCCCGTTTGACGGCGCGAGTCGTCCGTCTAACGGCGCGCCGCCGCAAGCCCAGCCGCCTGACGAATCCAAATCGAACGGCAACTCAGCGCCCGCGAACGCGAGCGTCACCGATCGTTTGATCATCCGCACCGCTAACCTTTCGCTCACGGTGAAGGATGCCGCAGCCGCGCTCGACATCGTGAAGAGCACTGCCGCATCGCTCGGCGGCTTCGTCGCCGATTCGCAAACGGTTCGCCTCGACAAAGATCGCGTGCGCGTCAGCGCGACCATCCGCGTGCCCGCAGACAAATTCGACGACGCGCTGAAGCAAGTCAAACAGTCTGCCCTTCACGTGAACAGCGAGAGCATCAAGGGCCAAGACGTGACCGAAGAGTACAGCGACCTCAACGCTCGGCTGCGCAATCTCGAAGCGACGGAGAAGGAACTGCTTGCGCTAATGACGACTGTGCGCGAGAAGACGCAAAAGGCAGAAGATATTCTTGCCGTGCAGCGCGAACTGAACAACGTGCGTCAGCAGATCGAGCAGCTCAAGGGCCGCATCCAATACGTCGACCGCTCGGTCGCCCTTGCCACCATCACGCTCGACCTCGTGCCCGAAACACTCGAAGCGCCTATTGTGCAGCAAGAGAGCTGGGACCCCGCGCGCGTCGCACGCGACGCAACGCGCAACCTGGTCCTACTCCTGCAAGGCTTGAGCAACGTCGCCATCTATCTGCTGATTGACTTCGTGCCCATCGCACTGATTGTCGGCATACCCGCGTTCATCCTCCTGCGTTGGCTTCGCCGCACCAAAGTGGTGACCACTGGCTAACGCGTTCGCCCAGCACGTCGCAACATCGAAACGTACAGGCGTGAAGCAACGGCGAACGAATGAAGTCTCCCATCCGAAATAGGTCAAGCGTTGCTTTGCCACTGCCACCCAACCGCAATAAGAAATGCCCGCATGTCCATTCATGCGGGCGTCGTATTTAGGTTGAAGCCGTCGGTCCGGGCGGCGGGCTGCTGCCGCCACTCTGCGTGCCACCCAGAATGCGATGATATTCGCCGAACCAACTGAGCAATTCTTGTCGCCGCATCTGGATGTCGCGCTGCCGCTGCCCCTCACGATAGCGCTCAAGCGCCTGCGAGATTTCCGCTTGCGCCTTGCCCGGATGCGGAATCTCTTCAAAATTCAAGTCGCCGTGCTCGCCGCCGGTTTGAATCACAATCGTCCCGAAGTCGAATACGTTCTCGATGAAGTTGCCTTTCGTGCGCGTGATATTCTGCACGCGCTCCAGTGACGCTTTGCGCACGCGCTCTTGCAGCCAAAATGGTTTACGCGTCGAGTCAATCACTTCGTCGCCCGTTAGGACGTAGATGTCGTTCTCCCAGTCACGATATTTATACAGCAGCCAGCCCACGCTTACGCCGGTGCCGACCACGGCGACCGTCAGCGCGATCGGCAGCGGCATCAGATGCAGCAATGGAAAGTCGCTGAAGATGGCCAGCGGCGTGACGACCAACAACAACAGCAGTACAACGACGGGCGCGAACACGTCTCGATACAGCAGCAGCACGTGCCGCCGCCAAATCAATTGATTGCCTTTGCGAATGAACGTCGGCGGTACGACGCTCACGCCCGCGAAGGGTCGCCGCAGGACGCCAGCCCATTCGCGTCTGCGCACACCGCTCGGCAACGGCGCGAGCGACGGCGGCTCGTCACTCTGGCCAAACTCACGCTCCAAATCTTTGCGGATGTTCTGCCGCATCTGCGTGATCTCGCGCTGGCGCGCGTGCTCTTTCACACGCCGCTGCTCGGACAGAATCGCGTCCGACACTTCGCGCGCGTGAGGAATGAAATCGAACACGATGCGTCCCTGACCCGCTGCCGTTTGGATCGTGACGTTGCCGAAATCGAGCAGGTTGCCCGCAACGCTCAACACGTCGGAGGTGACGTTCTGAATTTTGTCCAGTTCGGCTTCCTCGACACGCTCGTACAGAAATTTGATTTGCTCGTGATGCAGCACGCGGCGGCTGGACAAGATGAACCAGTCGTTGCGCCAGTCAATCAGAAACCAGACGAACAGCGCGCCATAGATCAGCGCGAGCAGCGCGAGCAACACAAGCGCGAATTCGCCTGCGAGGAAGAATGCTACAACCATCAGCGCGCCGATGGCAATCGTCAACGCCGCGACGCGCGCGCCGAACCACAGCCAGTGGCGATGTGTCGAAAACACCAGTGCCTCTTCTTCGCGTTTGCTCGGAAAGGTCGCGACGCGCCGATGCGCACGCAACTCGCGAATCGAATCAATCGCCGCTTTCACCTCCGGCTGTGATTCGTACAACTCTCGGAAGTCCGGCTTGTTGAGGTAGATCAGCGCGGTCTGACTTACCGCCTCTGCCGTAAGCAGGCGCGGCTCGTCGGTCAGTACTGCTTCCGTGCCGAAGAACTCGCCCGGCCCGAAGTAGCCGATGAATTGCTCGCGCTCATCGCTCAAGCGGCGCGCTGCCGCCACTTGGCCCGCCTCGATCATATAAAACTTATCGCCCGCATCGCCCTCGTGGAAGATACATTCGTTGCGTGGGCGAATCTCGGCGTGGAATTTGGGCGCGAGCGCAGCCAGCGCTTCGTCGTCAAGCGACGCGAGGAAATTGAAGCGTTTCAGACGTTCGACTGGAACCATATGCAAGCGTTGAAGTTCGACAGCAGTGATGATATAGTTGCGGACGCGATCGGCTCAGGCGTGCCCACGTCAAACAAGTCTCACTGCCTGCGCCATCATTTTACTTCGGCTGTTTCCGCTTTGACAAGTTCACTTCCACGCGTCTGCCGCACAAATGCAACCCACATGAAAGGCACTGTGAGTCAGACCTTGCCTTCGGAGAGCATTGTATGGATTTTATGACGTGGCTGCTGGGGTATCCCGTTTTTCACGTGCCGCACGAGGACAGAGATTGACGACATCATCGTCGGCCGCCTGCGCGTGCCTGTGACTGTGTTCATCGTCGCTAGCGACCAACGACGAACAACTAAAGATTCGCCTTTACCTGCCGCGCGGCTTCTTTGGTCATGCCCGCGACGCGCGCGAGTTCGTCCTCCGTTGCCGCGCGGATCGCGTCTATGCTGCCGAAGTGTCTGAGCAGTGCCTGTCGGCGTTTGGGCCCAATGCCGGGGACCTCGTCAAGTTGCGAGGCGATGGACTGCTTCTCGCGCAGCGAGCGGTGGAAGTTCAAGCCGTAGCGGTGCGCCTCGTCGCGCACGCGCTGTAACAGTTGCAGCGCGTCCGAGTCGCGCGGCAGGCGAATGGGGTACGATTGTCCCGGTCGGAAGACCTCTTCCTCCTGCTTGGCGAGGCTGACGATCGGGATGTGCTCAAGGTTAAACTCTTTCATCACCTCGCACGCCGACGACAGTTGACCCTTGCCGCCGTCTATCAAAATCAGGTCGGGCAGCAACGCGAAGGACGTGTCGCGCTTCTTGCCGATCTCGCTCATCGGCGCGGTGCCTTTGCCCACGACCCCCATCCCCCGGTCCCTTCCCCCGCTTTGCAGGGGAAGGGGAGTCTGCTCCCTCCCCTGCGACGTGCTCTTCGTCGCGGGGGAGGGTTGGGGTGGGGGTAGAACGCTCAACTCGGGCGCAATCTGAAATTCCTCGTCACTGGCGTAGCGTTTGAATCTGCGGCGCAGCATCTCCTGCATGGATGCAAAGTCGTTCGGCTCACCCACGACGGTCTGAATCTTGAACTTGCGATAATCGCTCTTGCGCGGCAAGCCTTTTTCGAATGCGACCATCACGCCGACGATGTTACTGCCCTGTGTGTTCGAGATGTCGTAACCTTCGATGCGCGTCGGCGGCGCGGACAAGCCCAACAGTGTTTCCAGTTCGCTGAGCGCGAGCACATGCTTGTTGTCCGTCGCCATCCACTGCGCGCGCAGCGAATTGATACACTCGACCGCATTCGTGACCGCCATGTTCACGAGGTCGCGCTTGTGCCCGTGATGCGGCACGTGGATTTCTACTTTATCGCCGCGTCGTCCGTTCAGCCACTGCTCGATGATGTGCGCCTCGTCTATCACTTCGGGCAGGAGAATTTCGGGCGGCACGTATGCCGCCTCGTTGTAGAACTGGGTGACGAACGACGACAGCACTTCCTGCGATTCTTTCTCCGACGTGCCTTCGAGCACGAACGTCTCGCGCCCAATTAGTTTGCCGTGTCGGATGAAGAACACTTGCACGCACGCTTGTCCATTCTCGCGCGCAATCGCCACCACATCCTGATCGGCGAAGTTGGTCGAGACGACGGCTTGCCGCTCGCTGATTTTTTGTAATGCGATCAATTTGTCACGCAGCGCGGCGGCGCGCTCGAACTGCAACCCTTCTGATGCGTCGTCCATCTTCTGCCGAATGTCGGCCATTACCTCATCCGATTTGCCGTCGAGGAAATCCATCAGCTGCTTGATGGCCGCGCGATACTCCTCGCGGTTGACCGCGCCGATGCACGGCGCGTTGCAGAGGTGGATGTCGTGATACATGCACGCGCGCAAGTCGTGGCCGGTGATCTCGCGGTCGCACGTCAGGTACGGGAACACTTTGCGCACCGTGTTGAGTGTTTCATAGACAGCCCATGCGGCGGTGAACGGCCCATAGTAGCGCGCGCCGTCGCGATCCATGCGCCGCGTCATGAACACTTTGGGAAACGCGTCTTGCCACGTGACCTTGATGTATGGATAGCGCTTATCGTCTTTGAGCCGCACGTTGTAGCGCGGGCGATAGCGCTTGATCAGATTGTTTTCGAGTACGAGCGCTTCGAGTTCGGAGTTGGTGACGATGAACTCGATCTTGTCCACTTGCGCGGCGAGGCGCGGCGTCTTCGGTGAGGTATAGACAGCAGACTTATGCCAGTACGAGCGCACGCGATTGCGCAGATTGATCGCCTTGCCGACATAGATGACCGTGCTGTTCACATCCTTCATGATGTAGCAGCCCGGCTTGATCGGCAGCGCGTTCAGTTGGTCGTGGATGTGCTGAGGGACACCATTATCGCTCATGCTCGACATGATAGCACATTTGAGCGGAGCGCGGAAGATGAAGGACGATGTACTGCCGTCAATCCGTCACGCAGGCGACCACCGCGCTTGAATAGCGCGACCAGCGCGGCTGGTTCCAGAAGTTGTACAACATGCGATTGGCGAGCATCACGCACACGAGGTCGCGTGCAGGGTCTGCCCACGCGAACGTGCCGGCCACGCCCGTGTGCCCGAACGTACATGACGACGTGAACTCGCCGGCGAAGTGCGGATGCTTGTGGTCGCGAAGGTCAAATCCGAGCCCCCACGCGCACTCGTCCCACGTCATGAAACCCTCGATGCCGCCGCGCAACCCGCGCGTGTGATTGCTCGTCATCAACTGCGCAGTCGCGGGCGCGATGACCGTGCGCCCACGTGCCTTGCCGCCATCGAGGAACATTTGGAAAAAGGTTGCCACGTCAGCAGCCGTCTGCACCACGTTGCCCGCTGGATGCGTCAGCGTTAGTGCGTGCTTTGAGTTGTATCGCTCGAACTCAGTGCCTTCGTTCGGCGTGCTCATGACGTGCGCAATGCGCGCGTGCAAATGCTCAGGCGGCGAGTGATACGTATCGTTCATACGCGCTGGCGTGAACAGACACTCGCGCATGAACGCGGGAAACGAGAGGCCGCTCACCGCTTCGATGATTAAGCCAAGCAGTCCGAAGCCGACGTTGCTGTACTCGACCTTGCTGCCGATGGGCACGGCGAGTTTTGACTTGGGGAAATTTTTTAGGTAAGTCGGCGTGTCCGCGCCTTCGGGCAGACCATCGAGAATTTCGCCGCCGGGGTCTTGCGGCAAACCCGACGTATGCGTTAGCAGATGGCGCACGGTGATGCGCTCCGCCCATTCAGGATTACAGTCTTGCACGATGGAACCCACTAACTCATCCAGCGAAATCCGCCCTGCCTCGACCAGCAGCATCACCGCTGTCGCCGTCTGCGGCTTGCCGATAGACGCGGTGTGGAACAGCGTGGTCGCAACAACAGGTTTGGCGTCAGATTGCGCCGACACACGCCCGCCGTAAAACTCGCCGACGATTTTGCCGCGCCGCGCGACAACGCTGGCAATCGCGCTGACCACGCCATCGTTCAACCAACTCTGCAAGAGTCCGAACGCACGCTGCAATCGCTCCGACGATATGCCGACCGATTCGGGTGAGGCAGAAGAAAGCATGAGGCACTCCAAAAAATGAACCGCAGCGACACAGAGGACGCAGAGATTTTACTATGCTCGGCGTCCTCTGCGCTTTTGCGGTGAGAAGCGTGAGAAGAATTCTGCTAACGCTTTTCGAGCAGCATCGGCAGTCCGCCCTTCACGCGCAAGGTGAAGATGGGCAGCGGCTCGACGTTGTAGTTGGGTGCGACACGCAGACGATAACGCTGTGCGATCGTCGCGAGCACAAGCGTCGCTTCGGTCAGCGCAAATACATTGCCGATGCACATGCGCGGACCCGCGCCGAACGGCACATACGCCAATGGCGGGCGACCCGCACTGCGCTCGCTCGTGAAGCGTTCGGGGTCGAACTGTTCGGGATTGTCCCACCAGCGCGGGTCGCGATGCGTGACATATGGCGCGATGAACACCCCAGTCTTGGCTGGAATGGTGAACTCGCCAAGCTGATCGGACTCAATAGCCTGACGACTGATTCCCCACGCGGGCGGATACAAGCGCAATGTTTCGTCAACCACCATGCGCGTGTAGCGCAAGTTCGGCAGGTCGTCTGCCGTCGGCGCGCGGCTACCGAGCACGCGCGTCAACTCGTCGTGCAACTTCTGCTCGGCCTCGGGGTTTTGTGACAGCAAATAGAATGCCCACGTCAACGTGTTGGCAGTCGTCTCGTGTCCCGCGAAAATCATCGTGCCCGCTTCGTTGCGAATCTGCTCGTCGCTCATCGTGGCACCTGTCTCTGCATCGCGCGCCTGCATCAGCATCGAGAGCAAATCGCCCCCCTCTGGCTCTGCCCCCGCGCGCGGGGAGAGATGGTGGGGGGTATTGCGGCGCGATTGGATCAATGCGTCGAGATGACCGTTCACCGTGCGCACGGATTGCTTGAATTGACGATTGCGCCGATTCGGAATGAACAGCGGCACGAACAGCAAATGGTTGAGCCGATAGTTGAAGTACTCGCTACTGATCGTGAACGCGGGCCCGAACACGCTTGCCTCTGCGCTCAGGTCCACGCTGAACAGCGCGCGCCCGACGATGCCCAGCGCGATGCGCATCATCTCGTCGTCAACCTGAATGGATTGCTGCGGCGGCAGCTGTGCCCAGCGATCCAGCGCGTGCTGCGACTGCTCGACCATGATTTGCCCAAAGCCCATGATGCGCTGCCGATGGAATGCGGGCTGCATCAAGCGGCGCTGGCGCAGCCAGAACTCCCCGTTGCTCGTGAACAGGTTTTCGTCGCTGACGAGTTTGAGCACGTTGATGAGGAAGTCATTGCGCTTGTAGTTCTTGTTGTGCTCTTGCAGGACGCGCTTGATCAGGTCGGGATGATTGAGCAGCCAACTTTCGGCGGGTCCGAAGCACAGACGTGTTATATCGCCGTGCTCGCGCGCCGCGCGCCGCGTGAAGCCGAGCGGGTCGCGCCGAAACTGAGGGATTACGCCCATCAGCCAATCGCCGCGCGGGCCCGGCGGCACGCGCTTAGTTGGCGCGCGTGCGGGTTGTGTTGCGGTCGTCATCTGCCCTCCACGCACAGCATCTTGCTTGAGCGTGATTAGACACAGTAGATCACGAGTTTCGTGATCAAGACAAGCACGGTGAGCGGCATTGCTGATACGCCCTCGTACCGTGCGTTCCCTGTATTGACCGTTTCCTTCGACAGGCTGCTCAGAAACTTGGTTGTCTTTGACGGATTATCGCTCGTAGTAACGACTTTAGTCGTTAGCTCGGCGACTGAAGTCGTAACTACGGCCACGATTCTGTCCGCGCGCATCACGCGCGCGTGATGGAATTCTCAGGATGCTTGTTGCTCTGTGAAAAGCGATTTAAGCAACTCACTCACGGATGCTGCGCGAGAAAGCGCGCGAGCACGGCATTAAATTCTTGCGGACGCTCCATGGGCGTCGCGTGGCGCGCGTCGGCAATGACGGCAAGTTCAGCGTTGGGCATCCGCTTAACGTACAGCTCTTTGAAGGCAACGGGCGTGTAATCCTGATCGGCGGAGATGACGAGCGTCGGACACTCAATCGCGCCGAGTTTGTCCATCACTGACCAATCCTGCAATGAACGCAACGCGTCAATATATGCGCGCGGATCGTTCTCCGCCCAGCGCTCGACGAATGTCAGTCGCTCGGCGGCGTGCTCCTCTTTTGGAAATAGATTCTTGCTCAACGCTTCGCCCATCGCCCTCATGCCCATCTGCTGCACGATGCCGACGCGCCGATCAATTTCCTGTCGCAGTTCAGGCGTGTTCATGCCCACGGGTCCGCTGTTTACGATGACCAGCGTCTTCACCAACTGCGGCTCGTCGAGCGCCAACTGGAACGCGACCCCGCCGCCGAGCGACAAGCCGACGATGTGCGCGGATTGGACGCCGAGCGCACGCAGCAGATTGGCTGTGTCCGCCGCGAACATTGATATCGTGTATGGACCCGCAGGCTTGTCCGACTGGCCATGTCCGCGCTGATCGAACGTGATGACCTGACACGCTTTGGCAAATTTGGGGACTTGCGCTTCCCAATCGCGCGTGCTCGAGCCCAAGCCGTGAATGAACACAAGCGGCTGGCCGTGACCAGTGGACTCATAGTACAAACTAACGTCATTCAATGCGATGCGCGGCATGTCTGTTCCTCTCTATTCTGCAAGATACCACACCAACTCTTTCGTGTGCGCGAGCAAATCGCTGACGCGGATGTTTTCGTCCGCGCCGTGAGCGTTGCTTTCCAGCGCGCGACCCAAGCCGCAGCGCACGAACTTGTCGGTGTGGCACACTTCGGCGATGTCCGCCATGTCGGTGCTGCCGCCCGCGCCCGCGCGCACGAAGTCGTCGTCCTTATAGCCCTGCACCAACTTGTACGCCTCGCGCATGCGCTGCGCGTAAGTCGAATCGGGATCGAATTGTGCCGCTGGATACGAGCGATAGTATTCCACTTTCACGTCGAGCGCGTTCGACTGTTGACGTCCGCGCTCCACGGCTGCTTGGATTTCGGCGATCACGTCTTCGTAATTCTCTTCGGGGATGTAGCGCCGATTCACGACGAGCGTGCATGACGACGGCACGATGTTCGCCTTCACACCCGCATGAATGATGTCGAGGTTGAACATCGGCGTGAGGAACGGCGACGGCGCGAGCGGGTGCGGCTGGCCGGGGATGAGCGACTCGCGCGCCTCGACCACGCGTTTGAGCGCCATCAACTCATTCAGAATCGGGATCATCGCTTCAATGGCGTTCACGCCGGTGTAGTTGCGCCCGCTGTGGCCCGAGCGGCCCAACGTCGTGATCGTCACATCCACCGAACCCGCCGACGCCAGATGCACGCGCGCGTCTTGCACGCCCTCCATGCACAAGATGTGCCCTTTAACGTAGCCCTGCTCCGCCAGATACTTCGCGCCCGCATACACGCCGACCTCTTCGTCGGTGCAGATGATGCAGTGCATGTCGTAGCGCGGCTCGATTGCCAACTCGTGCATGACGTCGAGCGCGCTCAGCAGCGACGCGATCGTGCCTTTCATGTCGGCGACGCCGCGCCCGTAAATGCGCGGCGTTGATGAAGCGCCGTCGTCCACCTGTGCGCCGAACGGGTCGTGCTTCCAACCTTCCTCAATCGGCACGACATCCATGTGTGCATAAACCGTGACGGCTTCGGGTTTGCCCGTGACGCGCGATGCGACGAGGTTGACACGCGGACCTTTGAGCGGCAGCGGTATCTGCGCGACCTTGTCTGGCGGCACGATCACGCGCTGGGTCGTGAAGCCGGCGGTTTGAAATTGTGGCTCAAGATAATCCACGAGCGTGTCGTAGTTTTCGCCCGGTGGTATGACTGTGTTCACGCCGATGATGCGCCGCATCCGTTCGAGCGTCTTGTCCAGTTTCGCATCCACCAAGTCAAATGCGCGAGTCGTGTCCATAGTTCTCCCCATCTATCGAACCGCCAAGGCGCGAAGGGCGCGAAGTTTTCTAAAGGTCTTTGCGGTGGTCGCGTCTTCGCAGTTTGCAATTTCAAAACGGCCACTTGTCCTGCGCGCGCAGCGGCCGCTCTAAGTCTTGATTGACCAGCACTTGCTTGATCTCGTCGCGCGACTTTCGTGCGCCGAGCGTGCCATCGTGCGCGGCGAGACGCGCGAGCATGCGCGCGATGGTCATCGTCGCCTGCTTCAATTCGACCTCCGCTACCTTGTCGAGCGTGTCGGCGGCGGTGTGACCGAAGCCGCGACCGAGCGTGGGGTTCTCGTTGCGCGCGATCATGCTGATCGCGGGAATGCCCTGCATGAAAAATGGAAAGTTGTCGGACGCCGTCACGACGCGGTCGCGCAGCGTGAGTGGATAACCGAACGTCTTCGCATACTCGCGGATGACTGCTTCAGTGTCTTTCGAGCCGCCGGTCAGAAAGCCGTGGCTGTCCACCGCGCCTGCCGCGCCGTCGAGATTGATCATCAGCGCGACGTTGCCAAGATCAGCCTGATGCGCTTTGACATATTCGCTCGAACCGAGCACGCCCAACTCCTCGGCGTCGAAAGCAATTAAGCGAATCGTGCGCTTCAGTTGTCCCTTGAGTGGCGCGAGGATGCGCGCCAGTTCGAGCACGACGACCGCGCCCGTGCCGTCGTCGCGTGCGCCTTGCGAGATGTCGTGTGCGTCGTAGTGCGCGCCCGCGATAATCGTCTCGTCCTTTGCCACGCGCGCCTCCAGCGCGCGTGACGCCCGCTCGGCAGCGGGCGTCGCAAAGGACTCGCCGTTCTGCCCAGCGATTTCGCCGACGACGTGAAAGCCTTGGCCCATCTCGCTGTGATTGCGCACGGTCATCTCGACTTCGACGGTGCCGCGCCGAGCCCAACGCGACAGTTCCCAACCGTCTTCGTACGATACGCCGATGGCTGGAATCTCGGCGAGGCGGCCGGGTCGCAGCGAGCCGGTCTCTGCCAACAGGCCGGGCTTGTGATTGACGTAGATGAAGCCAATCGCGCCGGCTGCGACGGCGCGTCCATATTTCTCGCGGCGGTGGATGCTGGGTCCCCGCTCAGGGTTGGCGGTGGTGACCATCGCGATCTTGTTGTGTAGCGGCGAAGCCTGCTTCGCCCCTACGCGTTCAATCGCTTTCGCAAAATCTTGCTCCGAGCCGATGCCGCAGTCCACCAACTCCGCGCGAATGTGGTCGGCGTTCGGCGAATACACGAGCGAGATCGCCGAGCGCAGTGTGCGCGGCTGTGGCGCGAGCATCTGCAATGCGCATTCGCCGCGCGTCCACAACAGAAAGTCGAACGGCTCGCTGTGCGCATTGCTCAAGCCATACGCTTTGAATTTGTTCAGGATAAAATCGCGCGCGGCGCGGCCGCCCGGCGACCCGGCAAAGCGCGAGCCGAAGTCACACAACTGTTCGAGGTTCGCATACGCTTCGGTCGAAGTCCACGCCTCGCCGATGAGATAATGATCCAGTTCGTTCCAGTTCATTCAGCCTCGTTGTGAGAAGTTAGATAAACGTAGGGGCGGTTCGTGCAAACCGCCCCTAGCTCGATTGATGCATCAGACATGTGCGATTACAAAGTCTCATCCAACATCTCCGGATGTGAATGCAGCCAACGGCGATAGGCGTCGGCGATCTTCGTCAGGTCGGCCAGTTCGTTGGCGCAGATGTTGTAGAGTTCCTCGTCGCCGACCTCATGATAGAAATGCACGAGCCGATTGCGGTAGCCAGCCAACTTGCTTAGCAATTGTGCTTCATCTCTGGTCAGCACACCACGCGCGCCGAGTTCCCTAGCAGTCACTTTGTACTCGGTCACGGCAAAAGCAAAGCCCTTTGCTAAAATATGCCGTCCAATATCGCAGAGCGCCTCAATCGCGCGGCGTAAGCACGATTCCGCTGTCGCTTGATTTCGGAAGTCGCTAAAGAAAAGCGATTGGTCAGACAATGGCAAGACTTCGATTTCAGCCAACATGCGCTCCACCCAACGCAGCCGGTCCGATACGATTGCTTGACGGATTGGGCCCGGCGTCATGCCGCTGCTCCGAGCATCATCGCTATTTCTTGTCGCTTGAATGGCGCGAGGTCGCCAGCACGGCGCAGAACATATAACGCATATTCGTCTGCCGCGATCTCATCACGCGCAAACAGTTTCTCGCCGCGAATGACGTTTGCCGCGAGGAAGGCATCGGCTTGCGGCAGATGTACGAGGTCGACGCGATTGACGCCAAACAGGTCTTCCAATTCCAGCATGAGATCTACGGTAACACTGACGTACATTTGCTCGCCATTGATTGTGTGTACGCCGATGTCGAGATCGGATGGCGACGACGAGAGCGACTCGCGCTCGCCGTGCATCCAGTCCAATGCCTCGCGCGCGCGGCTGCCGAACGCATACAATATGTCGAGGCGATAGCGCTCACACAGCTCAGAAAGTTGATGGGTGCGTTCGTCGGCAATGATAGATTGGTTCATCCATGCCCGCCTATTCGACATGTCGCGGATCGAGCGCGTCGCGCAAGCCGTCGCCGATGTAGTTGATGGCGAGCACGGTGACGAAAATGGCCAGACCGGGGAAGATGGCGGTCCACGGCGCGTAGGTCATCTGTGACTGCGCGTTCTTGAGCATGTTGCCCCAGGTCGCCGCAGGCGGCTGCACACCAAAGCCCAGAAACGAGAGCGTGGACTCGGTGATGATGGCGGCGCCGACCCGCAGCGTCGCTGAGACGATGATTGGGCTGGCCGCGTTCGGCAGAATATGCCGCCACATGATGCGCAAGTTCTCCGCACCAGACATCCGCGCGGCTTCGACGAACTCCTTCGCCTTCAAGCCAAGAAACTGACCGCGCACCAGCCGTGCCACACCCATCCACGACAGGACGCCGATGATGATGATGATCGGCGTGGGTCCGCCGCTGATCTGCGGATTGTTGGTCGAGCGTAGCAGTTGCGCGAAGATGAGCAGCAGAAACAGCGTCGGGATGGCCAGCATGAAATCCGTGAAGCGCATCAGGATCGTATCAACTGTGCCGCCGTAGTAGCCAGCAACCGATCCGACCAGCGTGCCGAGCAGGATCGCAATCGCCATCGTCGCGACGCCGATCAGCAGCGAGATGCGACCGCCATCCCACAGACGAATAAACAGGTCACGCCCCAACTCGTCCGTGCCAAAGATATGCGCTGCCGAAGGCGGTGTACGGATCAGATCCACTTGGGTCTTGCCGGGATCATAGTTGGCCACCAGTGGCACGAACGCACAGGCCAGAAAAATCAGCGATAGCATGAACAACCCGGCCACTGCTGGCTTGTGTTTGAGGAAGCGCCGCCAGACGATTGCGCGCAGCGAGCGCTCGGGCTTGACGCGCGCTTCCCCGTCAATAGTGGTTGCGCGTGCAGTCAGTTGTGCTTGGGCCATCGCGGCATCGTTGGTTCGTTTGTTAGTTTGTTCGTTGATTAGTTTTGACCCATCAAGCAACGAACCTACCAACAAACCATCAAACGTCTAATCAAAGCGAATGCGCGGATCGAGGAAGCCATACACGACATCCGTCAGCAATCCGCCGATGACGATCATCGTCGCGCTCAACATCAGCACGCCCATCATCACGGCGTAATCAGAGCGTTCGATCGAGTTGAAGAACAGTCGTCCCATGCCGGGCCACGAGAAGATCGTTTCGGTAATGAGCGCACCGTTGACGAGGCCGGGCAGTTCAAGCCCGACGAGCGTGACGAGTGGAATCACCGAGTTCTTAAAGGCGTGCCGCAGGATGACCGAGCGCTCGCGCAGTCCCTTGGCGTGCGCAGTGCGGATGTAGTCTTGCGTGAGCACGTCCAACATCCCCGCGCGCATGAAGCGCACCTGCGAGCCAAGACCGAATAACACCAATACGCTCACGGGCAGCGCGAGATGGGAGAGGCGGTCTGCAAGCGTTGCATTGCCGCCGATGGTGATCATGCCGCCGCCCGGCAGCAGCGAGCCGCCGTTGGGGTGTTTGAGCATGACGTTGAAGATGATAATCAGAATCAGTCCAAACCAGAAGATCGGCATGGCTTGGCCCATGAACGCGACCGACGTCATCGCATGATCGAACCATGAGTACTGACGAATCGCCGAGAGCAGCCCGATGGGAATGGAAATCAGCAGCGTCAGCGTGAATGCGATGAGTGAAAGGTAGAGCGTGTTCGGCAACTTCTCGCCAATCTCCGTCAGCGCCGGACGGCGCGTGATTTGCGAGATGCCCCAGTCGCCGTGCACCACCGCACTCAGCCAACTCCAATAACGCATGTGGATGGGCGCATCTAATCCCAACTCGTGGCGAATGCGCTCAAGGTCTTGCGGCGAGATGTCAGGGTTGTTCTCATACGCCGAGAGCGGGCCGCCGGGGATGAGGTTCATCAGAAAGAACACGGCGAAGCTCACCAGTAGCAGCAACGGAAGCGCCTGAATGACGCGGCGGAGTACGTATTGGCCCATAACTTCCAGACGAATCCTGAGCGCCGAGCGACATGCCGCTCAGCACTCAGGACTGAGTCGCGAATTATTTCCCGTCCTTCACCCACCAATTCGCCGCATCCCAGCCGACATTCTCCCAAGGATTGCCCGCGACGTTGCCTTGCACGCGATCACGGAACGAGTGCAGTTGCGCGCGCTGGTACAGGTAAATCGCTGGCGCTTCGTCGTAAACGATTTGCGAGATCTGGCAGTACAGGTCTTTGCGCTTTGCCTGATCGGGCTCGCCTGCCGCCTGCTTGAGCAGATCATCTACTTTGGAATTGTTGAAGCGCATGTAGTTCGTGCCGTTCTGGTTCTTCTCGGTCGGGATGTTCACCGAGCCGAAGATCGTTTCGAATTGGCTGTGGATGTCCACGCCGCCGTTGCTGGTGTACATGATGATGTCGAAGTTGCCATGCTTGCGCGGCGAATTGTCCGCCCAGCCGCCAATCACGACGGACGACGGCGCATTCTCGATGAAGAACTCGACGCCGATCGCCTTCATGTCTTCAACCACCAACACCTGCGAATCTTCGCGCAACTTGTTGCCCGAGGTGGTCGAGTATTTCAAGCGCAGGCGGGTGCCGTCCTTCGCACGAAAGCCGTCGGTGCCAACCTTCCAGCCCGCGTCGTCCAGCAACTTCTTTGCTTTGTCAGGATCATACGCATACGGTCCGACACTGGTGCAGTTGAAATAGCCGGCGTTCGCTTCACCCGAGCCCGGCTTGGCTTTGCCGAAGAGCAGTTTGTCAATGATGCGCTGTTTGTTGATGCCGAACGCAATCGCCTGACGCACGCGCACGTCGCTCAGAATTGCGTGCGGCTTGGTCGGGTCGGAGGGGTCTTTGTTTTCGGCGAGGTTCAGGTACAGACGCTCGCCGCCCGGCTGCAACGGCGACGCGACCTTCACGCCCGTCATCTTTTCCAACTGCGGAATGTCTGCTTCGGTGTTATTCCACATGATGTCAATCTCGCCGCTATTTAGCAACTGCATCGCCACTTCCGACGAGGGCACGATGCGAATGATGACCTGATCGAGGTATGGCTTGCCTTGCTCGCGGTACTTCTCATTGCGCGAGAGCGTCACGTGATCGTCGGCCACCCACTCGTCCACCTTAAACGGGCCCGTGCCGACGGGCTTGCGGTTGTACGCCCAGTCCTTCATGTTCTTCGGGTCGCCCGCCGATTTGGGGATGATGCTGTTGAACAGCGTGAGATACGGCGCGTAGAAGTTTTTGAATTTCACGACGACCGTGAGCGGATCGGGGCAATCCACCGTGTCAATGTCGCGATAGCCCGTCGTCGAAGTCACGCCGACGTTCGGCGTCATCACCGCTTGCCAATGAAACTTGAAGTCCTCGCACGTCAACGGCTGTCCGTCCGACCAGAGGACGCCTTCCTTAAGTTTGTAAGTGATCGTCTTGCCGTCCGCGCTGACGCCGCCGTTCTGCACCGACGGCACGTCCTTCGCCAGCAGCGCGATGCGCGTGCCATCGGGCATCACCTTCGTCATGCCCTCGGCGACGAACTGGCGCACTTCGCTGATGACCGTCTGCGAGTTCAGCAAGCCATTCAGCGTGGTCGGCGACTGCCACATCGCCATCACCGCCTTGCCGCCGCGCTTAGGCCCTTCGGTTGCGGCTGTGGGCTGTTGTTGGATCGCGCCCGGCGTCTGACCAGCAGGCGGGGCGCTGGTCGGCGCGGCAGGCGCACATGCCCCGACGAGCAACACAAGCACTGCAAGCATCACGAAGATACGAGTCTTCACGTTTCTCCTCCTTAACGAGAGAAATGGCATATACGCGTTATGTGCGCGTACTATACCATAGGCGGTCTGTGGACGTCAATCAATTTTCCGCGCAAGAATGGGTGAAACTACCCCTTGACAGCCATTACATATCTCTGCATAATCTCGTCGCGCACGCCATACAACTCACGTAATATTGATAACTCACAGAAGCCTGTTTGGGTTCAACCTTGTGACTGCTTACGTTAACCGGATCTCAGCGATGGGTATGACTAGGCACTACCAGCCGCTATCGCCCGATGAAATCGCGGACGCGCTGTGCTCATTGCCGGATTGGGAATTCAAAGAAGCGTGGCTGCGCAAGACATTCACCTTCGGCTCATTCGACGAGGCGGTCCAATTTATCAACCGCGTGGCTCAAGCCTCCGATGGGTTGAGTCACCACCCCGACATTTACGTGCGCTTCCGCACGGTGGTGCTGATTTTGCAGACGCATCAAGCCAACCATCAAGTCACTGCCCACGACGTGCAATTGGCGCGCGCGATTGAAAACCTCAACTCTGCGCTGTGAATCCATGCAATATAAAAATCTAGGACGCACAGGCTTGAAGGTGTCCGAAGCCTGCCTCGGCACGAACATGTTCGGACGTGTTGCCGACGCCGACATGTCGAGCAAGATGGTGGACGTCGCTGTCGAGCGCGGCATTAACTTCTTCGATACCGCCGATATTTATGGCAACGGCGCGTCGGAAGAATTGCTTGGCCGCGCCATTCAAGGCAGACGCGATCAATTGGTGATAGCGACAAAGGCGCGCGGCAAGATGGGCACCAGTCCGAACGACGAGGGGCTGTCGCGCAAGCACCTGATCGCCGCGGTCGAGGCGAGCCTGCGCCGCTTGCAGACCGACCACATTGACCTCTATCAGATGCACTTCCCCGACGAGCACACGCCGCTCGAAGAAACGCTGCGCACGCTCGACGACCTGATCACGCAAGGCAAGCTGCGCTACATCGGTATCTCGAACTTCGAGGGCTGGCGCATCATGAAGTCGCTGTGGGTCAGCGACGTGCGTGGCTTCGCGCGCTTCGAATGCTTGCAACAGCACTACAGTTTGATCAACCGCGAGCCTGAGCAAGAAGTGTTTCCCGCCTGCATGGATCAAGGCCTCGGCGTGATCACGTACAGTCCGACGGGAGCGGGCTTCCTCACGGGCAAGTATCAGCGTGGCGAGCCGCCACCATCCAACTCGCGCGCGGCGCGCAATCCAGAGTTCGGCAAGCGGCACTTCAGCGAGCGCAACTGGCAGATTTTGGATCGGCTCGAAGCGATGGCGAAGCAGAAAGGCGTCGCGCCACATCACCTGGCCATCAAGTGGGTGGCGACGCACCCTGCCGTCACCGCGCCAATCCTCGGCGCGAGCAATGCGGAACAGGTGGAAGACAACTTGAAGTATCTGGACGTGAGTCTAAGCGAGGAAGAACGGAAGCAGTTGTCAGGTGAGTAGAGACGACCCGCCGGGTCGTCTCTACCTTATTCGTCTATCCCCGCCACCCACTCGATCACTTTCAGCGCGAACCACACCAATACAATCATTAGTCCAATCACGGCGAATGTGCCAATCGCCGTGAACAGCGCGCCCGTGCCCAATCGAAATGCGACGAACGTCAGCGCGATCAGAAGCGTCACCACAATCGCGCCGACGATAAGTTGCCGCTCCGTTTGCGTTTGATGCGTGCGCGAGTTGAAGTCGTTGGGCATATTGAATCTATCGTGTGCGGTCAACCGTGAACCGTGGGCCTGTTCCCCGTTTGCGTGTCCCCATTCACTACAATCTCCGAATGTACGGCGCGCGCGCCATCACGAACAGCACGCTGACCAAACAGACTAGGCCGCCGAGCATCACCGCGAACGGCGCGCCATTGCTCGCGCCATACAAACCCGCGAAGACCGTTGCCATCGTGCCGCCCTGCAATCCCGCGAACGGCTGCATGCCGCGATTGACGAGCATATACACGCTCATGATGCGCCCGCGCAAATGATCGGGCACGTTCGTCTGCAAGAGCGTCTGCGTGGTGGACATGTTCATGATCATCGCGCCGCCGACGAACGGCAGAATCATCAGCGAAAGAAAGAAATTGCGCGACAGCGAGAATAGAATCAAGCCAACTGAAAACGTCAGTTGCCCCCCTGTGACGATCCAGCCGCGATGCTTCACGTGACCGGCGGACGCCAACGTGAGCGCACCAATCAGTCCGCCTAACGCCGCCGCCGAGAGCAGCACGCCTTGACCTTCCGCGCCGACGTTGAGCACGTCGCGCGCGAAGACGGGCATCAGCGTCGAGTAGGCGAATCCAAAAATCGAGATCACGATCATCATGCCTAGCAGTGTGCGCGCTTCTTGGTTGCGACGCACGTAGTTGAGACCTTCTGTCAGGTTGAGCCAAAGCGATGAATTCTTGGACGTGGCGACGTGCGCCGCCGTCGGCACTTGCATCATCAGCAGCATCGCGAGCACGGCGATGTAACTGACGCCGTTGAGCGTGAACGCACCAGCCTCGCCGACGGTCGCGACGAGAATGCCGGCGACGGCAGGCCCGATGATGCGCGCCGTATTGAACATCGTCGAGTTCAGCGCGATGGCGTTCATCAAATCTTCTTTGCCCACCGTCTCCGCGACGAACACTTGACGCGCGGGCATGTCGAACGAATCGGAGCAGCCGAGCACGAATGCGATCAGCATGATGTGCCACACCTGCACCGCGCCCGTCCATGTCAGCGCGGCGAGGATAAATGCCAGCGTCATGGCAATCGTCTGCGTGATGATGATGAGCCTGCGCTTGTTCACCCGATCGGCGATCACTCCGCCTACTAGTGAGAACAACAGAATTGGGAGCGTCTGACTGAAGCTGACTAGACCGAGCATAAGCGGCGAGCCAGTCAGCCGATAGACGAGCCACGGCTGTGCGACGTTCTGCATCCACGTGCCGATCAGCGAGATGAGTTGCCCAAACCAGTAGAGGCGATAATTGCGGTGCCGCAGCGCGCGGAAGGTGTTCGGCAGTCTGACGCCGAAAATGATGGGCGTCGTCGGAGTCTGAATCGCGGGATAGACAACTTGTTCGTCTGCGGGGTCCATGCGCGTGCATCCGATTAGTTAGGGTGTGAAACGATTTTACCACGAGCGAGCAAACTGATGAACCGTGTTGAATCTCTCGGCATGAATGCCAAGCTACACACGGCAATCAAACTACGAGGATGGAAAAACGCAAGAATGAAATCGTTGGCGTGCTTGGCGTCTTGACGGTTCCGACGATTTTACGAGAACCCAAGTCCGCGTTCTTTCAAGCTCACGAATCGCTGCCCGCCGATCACCAGATGATCGAGCACGTCAATGTCGAGCAGCTTGCCCGCGCTGACGATCTGCTCGGTCACACGCACGTCTTCGGGTGAGGGTGTCGGGTCGCCGCTCGGATGATTGTGCGCGACGATGATCGCGGCGCAATTCTGGCGAATCGCGTCGCGGAACAACTCGCCGATGCGCACGACAGCCGTGTTGAGGTTGCCGATGTAAATGGTGGGCGAGCCGAGCACACGGTTGCGTGTGTCCAGCAGCAGCACACGCATGTGCTCCTGCTCGTGCGCGCTCATCTCGATCAGAAGCAAGTTGGCGGCGTCAGCAGGTGACTTCACGACGGGGCGTTCGTCGGGCGAAGCAATCGTTAGTCGGCGGCCCAATTCGAGCGCGGCTTTGATTTGGATTGCTTTCGCGTCACCGACACCTTTGACCGCGCTCAACTCGGTGATGCTCGCGCGCGACAAGCCGCCAAGTCCGTGGCACTGCACCAACAACTTCTCGGCCACGCGCACCACGTTCTCGCCGCGTGTGCCGACGCGCAACAAGATCGCGATGAGTTCTTGCGTCGCCAGCGCCTGTGCCCCCTGATGTTTGAGCCGCTCACGTGGACGTTCGCCCATCGGCACGTCGCGCATCATCGGCTGATATTCAACGACGGATGTTTCAGCGATGTTCGTCTTCTTAGCAGGCATGATGGACCTCCGTGCGGCGGACTATACGCGAAAAAAAGTCCAACGTCCAATGTCCGAAGTCACAGGCCAGAAAAGTATCGCCTGAGGCTCCAGACAAGGACGTTGGACTTGGGACTTTGGATGCGCTTACTGAAATAGCCCCGTGCTCAAATACTTGTCGCCTGCGTCGGGCAGAACTGCGACGACGACGCCTTCGCTCAAGGTCTTCGCTACTTGGACCGCTGCGTACATCGCCGCGCCTGCCGAGAAGCCCACGAACAAACCTTCCTCGCGCGCGAGTTGGCGCGTGACGTGCCACGCCACTTCTGCATCCACAGAAATCTTCACGTCGGCAAAATCCTCGTCGTAGATGCCGGGCACAATCGCCGTCTGCATGTACTTCAAACCCTCGATCACCTGCAACTCGTCGGCCGGCTCGACCGCGATCACTTTGACGGCTGGGTTACAATCTTTTAAGTAGCGGCCCGTGCCCATCAGCGTGCCAGTCGTGCCGAGTCCGGCGACGAAGTGCGTGACGCGCCCCTGTGTCTGCTGAAAAATTTCGGGACCCGTCGTCTCGTAATGCGCGCGCACATTGTTCGGATTGTTGTACTGGTCAGCGTAAAAATATTTGTCGGGGTTCTCGGCGATCAGACGGCGCACTTCGCGGATCGCCCCATCCGAGCCTTCGAGCGGATCGCTGAAGCGCACCGTCGCGCCATAGGCGCGCGCGCGCTGCGTGCGCTCGACGCTCACGTTCTCCGGCATGACCAACTCGACGGGGATGCCCTTCGCCGCACCGATCATCGCATATGCGATGCCCGTGTTGCCGCTGGTCGAATCAATTAACACTTTGCCTTTGGCGAGTTGACCGCGTGCCATCGCGTCCTCAATGATGAACAGCGCAGCGCGATCTTTCACCGAGCCGCCGGGATTGAACCACTCCGCCTTTGCCAGCAGCTGCACATTTGGGCGCGACTTGATGATGCGCGTCAGTTGCAGCAGCGGCGTATTGCCCACTTGCTCGGTCACGAAGTGGCCCAGTTTGTGTTCGGAATGCGTGTGCCGTTGCAGTAAGGGTCGAACCGTTGTATTCAATAAGATTGATTCGTAACGCGTGCTGACCGGTGACATATCACGCCACACGCATCACGCAGCCAGAGTTGTCGTGTGTTCAGATGCGACGTTGCTAACCATCTCGCCCGCGAGAATGCGGCGCAGTTCATCAATACTGTCGCGCCACAAACCGTGCTGCAAGAACAGTTCGTTGCGATACTCGGAGCGCGCGCGGCGATGGTCGCGCCACACGGCAGCAGTGCGGTCGGGTTCGCTCGGCGCGGCGTGAATGTGATCCCATTCGCGCAGCAGCGCGTCGGCGCGCACGGGGCGCTCGACCCAGTTGCCGATTTCGTTCCACTGCTCGTCGAAGAAGAAGAACGTCGGAATCGCTTTGCGCTCGCCCTTTTTGGCGAACGCTAGCAGATCGAAATTGTCATCGCGATTTATGAAGCGCACGTCGAACGCGCGACTCGTCGCCGCAATCCTCATCAGAATCGGAACGTTCAGCGCGCAGTCGGGACACCAATCTTCGCTGACGACCAGCACGCGAATGGGAGCGCGCAGTGACCGAAAGAAGCGTTCTTCATCCGACGAGAGTTTGATCAGCGGCGTGATCGCGTCAATCAAATCGAGATTCTTCTGCATGTGCGCGCGATACTGTTCGTATGTCTCGCCGTTTGCGAAGCGTTGGTTGAGTTCAGATATGGGTAGCATGAATCCTCAAGTTTTCACCGCAGAGATGCAGACGCCGCAGTGTTTTTTGATTGAACCTCTGCGCCTCTGCGATTAATGTGGAATTACGGAATCAGCAGCAGCTTGCCTTTCGACTGACGGCTTTCGAGATAGCGCTGTGCGTCGGCGGCTTGCTCTAACGGAAACGTCTTGTCAATCAGCACGTTCAACTCGCCCGCTGCGATCCACTTGAACAAGTCGCTCACGCGCGTGGTGAGTTCGCCGCGATCACGCGCGTAGTGAATCAGCGTGGGACGCGTCAGGAACAGCGAGCCTTTGTGCTGCAAGGTCTGCGGATCAATGTGCGGCGCGGCTCCCGACGATTGGCCGAACAACACCATGTACCCGCGCGCTCGCAGGCAATTGAGACTTTGCTCGAACGTGGTCTTGCCGACGGAATCGTACACGACATCCACGCCGCGTCCGTGCGTGAGCCGTTTCACCTCGGACTCAAAATCTTGATGCGTGTAAAGAATCACGTCGTCTGCGCCAGCCGCGCGCACGAGTTGCGCTTTTTCCTCTGTGGATGTTGTGCCGATCACGCGCGCACCGAGCCGCTTAGCAATCTGTACGAGCAGCAGCCCGACGCCGCCCGCCGCCGCGTGAATGAGCACCGTGTCGTTCGGCGTGAGCGGATAAGTACTGTGCGTGAGATAATGCGCGGTCATGCCTTGCAGCATCACTGCCGCCGCTTGTTGTGTGCTCACGCCAGTCGGAATCGGCACGAGCCGCCACGTCGGTACGACCGCATGGTCCGCATACGCGCCCTGCACCGATGTGTACGCGACGCGCTCTCCCACCGAGACATCTGTCACATCGGGTCCGACCGCATCCACCACACCTGCCGCTTCTTGTCCGAGCGTGAGCGGCAGCGCACCCTTGTACGCGCCCGTGCGATGATAGATGTCTATAAAGTTGATGCCGCTCGCTTCGAGCTTGACGCGCGCTTGGCCAGATGATGGCTCTGGCACTGGCACATCTTCCGAGCAAAGCACTTCGGGCCCGCCGATTTGGTGAATGCGAATCGCGCGCATTGACGTGTCCTTAATCTTTTAACCGCAGAAGCGCAGAGGTCGCAGAGGTTAATTGTGTTCCTCTGCGTTCTTCGCGTCTCTGCGGTGAATGTTTATGCTGGTTGCAACTCACCTTGCTCTTCGCGATGACGCGACGAAGGCAAGCCGCAAAACTCATCGTAGTCAATCAGCTCGGTGATGCTCGGGTCTTCGCCGCACACCGGGCAATCCGGATTCTTCGGCAGCTTCAACTCGCTGAACTCGCCCGCGAGCGCATCGTACAGCAGCAAGCGGCCAATCAGTGGATCGCCGACGCCGAGAATCAACTTGATCGCCTCAACCGCTTGCAGCGAGCCGATCACGCCCGGCAGCACGCCGAGCACGCCGCCCTCCGCGCACGACGGCACTTCGCCGGGCGGCGGCGGCGTCGGATACAAGCAGCGATAGCAGGGCCCGCCGTGATCGGTGTCGTACACCGTGAGCTGGCCCTCGAACTGGAAGATGCTGGCATCCACCAACGGCTTGCCTAACATCGCGCACGCATCGTTGACCAGATAGCGTGTCGGAAAGTTATCCGAGCCGTTCAAGATCACGTCGTAGTCTTTCAGAATCTCTTTGGCGTTCTCGGACGACAACTGCACACGATGCTGCACCACGTTGACTTCGGGGTTCATCGCGTGAATCGAATCAGTCGCGCTCTCGACCTTCGGACGGCCGATGTCGTCTACGTGATGCAGAATCTGTCGCTGCAAGTTCGAGAGGTCAACCGTGTCGAAGTCCACGATGCCGATGGTGCCAATGCCAGCCGCCGCGAGGTACATCGCCGCCGGCGAACCAAGCCCGCCTGCGCCGATCAACAGCACCTTCGCGTCGAACAATTTGAATTGGCCCTCTTCGCCCACTTCAGGGATGAGTGTGTGGCGGCTGTAGCGGATGCGCTGCTCGTCGCTGAACGCGCGCGGCAACTGCCATTTGTAGCCCGCGTTCTTCCACGCGCCGAAGCCACCGATGAGCGACGATACGTTTTTGTAGCCCATCTCTGCGAGCGAGCGAGCAGCCAGCGCCGAGCGCACACCGCCCGCACAGTACAACACGATCTCCGCGTCGCGGTTCGCCTGCATGTCCTCGATGCGCAATTCGAGAAAACCCCGCGGGATGTGCTTCGCGCCGGGAATGTATCCCTGACTCACTTCGTCTTGCTCGCGAATGTCCACCAGCGTGACCGGTTTGCGCTGATCCAATTCCTTTTTGACTTCGTAAATATCTTTTTCTTGAATTTGCTTTTTCACTTGCGCAAGCAAGCGGTCTTTGGTAATCATCCTGTCCTCCGATGCGTAGGGGCGAGGCATGCCTCACCCCTACAAGTCACTTCTCGATCGGTGCGCCGATCAGGCTGCCCCACTCGGTCCACGAGCCGTCGTAATTGCGCACGTCGTCGTAGCCAAGCAAGTACTTCAGCACGAACCACGTGTGTGACGAGCGCTCGCCGATGCGGCAGTACGCGATCACTTGCTTGTCGCTGCTGACACCTTTGCCTTCGTAGAGTGAACGCAATTCTTCGACGGGCTTGAACGTGCCGTCGTCGCGCACCGCCATGCCCCAAGGAATGTTTGCCGCACCGGGGATGTGCCCGCCGCGCTGCGCGCCTTCCTGCGGCAAGTTCTCCGGCGCAAGCAGTTCGCCGCTATACTCCTTCGGCGAGCGCACGTCCACCAGCGCACGCTGGCTCTGCTGAAGGTACTCGCGCACGAGGTCGCGCGTCGCACGCAAGTCCCAGTTCGGCTCCTGCGCCTTGTACGCTGTCGCTTTGACCGTCGGCTGCTCCGTGGTGAGTTCGCGGCCTTCGTCTATCCATTTCTTGCGTCCACCGTTCATCATGCGCGCATCTTTATGTCCATACAACTTGGCAAGCCAGAACGCAAAGGTGGCGAACCAATTGTTGTTGTCGCCGTAGAACACAATCGTCGTATCGTCACTAATGCCGCTGCGCGAGACGAGCGCCTCCCACGCGGCTTGGTCCGGAATGTCGCGGTTGACCGGCTGCTGCGTATCCTTCTTCCAATTCCAGCCGACTGCGCCGCGCGCGTGTCCCGTGTCATACGAATTTGTATCCACGTCCACTTCTACCAAGCGAACTTTTGGATCATTCAAATGATTGGCGACCCACTCGGTATCTACGAGCACTTCAGGGTGAGCATACTGCGTCATGTTGATCTCCTTAATGAACAGAGTCGTTACGAGCGCTTCGCGCGCTCGTGCTTTCGCAAAATTGAAAAGATGACGATGACCGCGCCGACAAACGTGATGACGTGGCCGAACTCGCCGGTGCTGTCAATCGCGGGAGGCCACTGCACGCCGATCAGAATCGTCGGCGCGTGATACGCGAGGTCCCACACTGCGCCGAGCGCGAACACGAGCCAGCCCCAGAGTAACGTGCGGCGCACGTGCTGAGTGACGAGGGACATGAATCCATCGTCTGCCGTCCGCCGTCTTGCGTCTGCTGTCATCATTCCTCGTACGCTTTGACCCGTGCCAGTTGTCGCTCGGCGTCGTGGGCGGTGTCGCGCATCGAATCGCTGATGATTGGGAACAGCGCGAACACGGTCGTGATCGAGAACAAGAACCCGGTGATCCAGCGCGCCCACGAATTGAACGAGCCGAGTCCATCGCCGTAATAGAACGCCGCCGGTAGCGTGTTGCCGGTGAGCAGGGCGAGCCAACTGTTGGTATCGCGGTAGCCCAGTCCCGTCGTGCCCGACACAAGGTCGTTGACCATATGGCTCGTGCCGTCGAGTGCGAGCGGCATCACGCCGATCAGCATCCACACCAACAGCGACAGTCGAGGCGCACGACCACGCGCGGCGAACAATGCCCACACCAATCCGCCGAGCCACACGCCGCCATAGACCGAGATCATGCGGTCGCTCCACGCCATTTTCCAACCAAGTTGCTCGTTGCCGACGAACTGCCGCAGCACGATGGCGTTGTCGGTTGACCAGTACTTGCCGATCTCTTGCAGCGAGTACATGACGTTGGGCCCAAAGAAAAACAACGAGCGCTCCGGCAATTGATGGCAGAACAAACTATATGCCGTGTACAGCGCCATCGCTGGCCCGCTTGCGCCGACTTCCATCAGCAGCGGCGCGACGAATGGCAGCAGCACCCACGCGCCATAGATGATGAGGAACCCGCGCAGCCAATTGCGTGCCATGCCGATGGACAGGCGATCAACACCTTTGATGAGTTCGCGCGTCGTCACGTTCGGTTGTGAATGAGTGGTCATGTGAAGCCCTTCGTTGTTAGTCGTTTGTCGTTCGTCTTTGCTAAACAATCAACGTTAACCGTGTTCAATCAATGATCAACCAATCCTTAACGACAAATGACCACCGACACACGACGATTGTCCGCTCAACAAAAAACCCAGCCGTATGGCTGGGTGCGCGCCCGTATGCGACAGCATTGCTGTCGGGTTCACACGGGCTTAGTCACTACAGAAGCAAGCCTGCAAGATTGTGCCGCCTGCCATCGCGGGAATAATCGAAACTTCATCGGCGTCTTTGATTGGCGTGGATGCGCCTTGTAACGTCCGAATCTCGTCGCCGTTCACAAAAATGTTGATGAAGCGCTTGATGTCACCCGTTTCGTCCACTAAACGGTCCTTGATGCCCGGAAACGACTTGTCGAGCGATGAGACCAATTCGACGATGTTTGCCCCGCTGACTTGGACTTTCGCCTGTCCGCTCGTCAAGCGGCGCAACGGCGTTGGAATACGAACTGTTGCCACGAGCTTGCTCCAATCATTTCTATCAACCAGTACATAAAAATTATAATCGCTGTGCTGAGGTTGTCAAATGACAGAGACGTTGCACGGCGAACTGCGCCGCGTCTCTACTCATCGAACAAATATGTTGACTCCTGATAGTAGCGAATATGCCCGTCACGCATCATGTTGGCAATACGGGCTTGAAAATCACGATTCTTTTCGGCAAGCGGTTTATCTTCGTTGAGCATCGCCAGCGGCAGGTTCACGCGCAGCGCGCGCTTCGGAATCAGATGACGCGTGATACCCGTCGGCAGCTTCACGTCGTTGCGCGTCAATTCCAAAATGTCCGACGGCGCAAAGCGCGGATAGACAACGACGGCGGCGACATGGTTATACATTGGAAGCAATTCGTCCATGCGGTCGGTCTGCACGCGATAGATGGCCGCGATGCTTTTGTAGGTCTTCGCGACACGATTGAGCAACTCGACACGCCCGGCTAAATCTTTGGGGCCATCAATCTGATGTACGTCGCCATCCTTGCACACCATGTACGCGATGATCTTGTGATAGGTGAGAGCGGCGCGCGCGTGCTGCAAGTTCGATGCCTTCAGGCGCACATTTGTCACCTCTGCGATGCGCGCAAACAGATCGTGCTTATCAATGTCGCACACAAGGTGATACCACGTGTCCAGTTTTACGTCGGGATCGCCGTAGTCCACCACCTGCACGAGCGCATCGCGCACGCCGAGCTGCTTCAGCGCCGTCGAGCGATTCGCACCGTCGAGCACGACGTAATGATCGGCGTCATCTAACTCGGCGACGATCACCGGATTTTTTAGTAACTGATCCTGTTGCACGCGCTGCGCGATGCGCTCCACGCGCGCGGGCTCCACGTCTTCATGCAGGTGCAGGTTCTCAGTCGGAACAATGCGCAGGTCGGGGAGTTGCTGGCTCATGGCTGATGGCTGATGGCTGATGGCTGATGGCTGAAGTTTGTATCGGCTATCAGCCATCAGCCATTTGCTACTTCGTCCGCTGCCCAACGTAATCAATCAAATCAATCTTGGTCACGATGCCCGCGACGTGACCGTCGTCCATCACGACGGCGACTTGCCCTTGCGCGAACGCATCGGCGAGCGAGTCGAGCGAGGTATCGGTCGTGACTTGCGCGGCTGCGTCGCTGCTGACAATGTCGGCGATTGTTTCGTCTTCGTTGTGCTCTGGCTCGCTCAGCATGTGATCGAGAAGCGTGATCTCGGAGATGATACCGCGATATTGGCCATCTTCGACGACAGGCACTTGCGAGATGTTGAACTGTTTCATCTTCGCGACAACCGCGCGCTTCGTCTCGCGCGGCTCGGCGGTGATGACCACGTTGGTCTTGTGCCGCATCACGTCCGCCACGGTGCCGTGACCGAACGGCGTTTCGAGGAAGCGGTTTTCGCGCATCCAATCATCGGAGAAAATTTTGCTCAGATAGCGATTGCCGGAGTCGGGCAGAATCACGACGACAATTTGATCCGCCCCAAGGTTCTGCGTCTTAATCCAATTGAGCGCGCCGACAACTGCCGTGCCGCTCGACCCACCGCAGAAGATGCCTTCCTCGCGCACGAGCCGCCGCGTCATGATGAACGACTCGCGGTCGCCGACCTGCACCACGTCGTCCACGTAATCGAAGTTGAGCGTCGTCGGCAGAAAATCTTCGCCGATGCCTTCGATCTTGTACGTCTTGAAGAACGCTTCGGTTGGCGCGTGCCCTAAACGAAACGTATCATACAGCAGCGAGCCAAGCGGATCCACGCCGACGATCTTCACATTCGGATTCTGTTCTTTGATGTAGCGGCCGATTCCACTTATCGTGCCGCCCGTGCCCATGCCGCACACGATCACGTTAACTTGGCCAGCGGTCTGTCGCCAGATTTCGGGACCCGTCGTGCGGTAATGCGCTTCGGGATTGGCTTGATTGTGATATTGGCCCGCGAGGATCGCGTTTGGCGTCTCCTCAGCCACCTTGCGCGCGACGGAATAATACGAGCGCGGGTCTTCGGGCTGTACCGCCGTCGGCGTGATGATGACCTTCGCGCCGAACGCGCGCAACTGCCGCACCTTCTCGTCGCTCATCTTGTCGGGCATCACGAACACGGCTTTGTAACCTTTGACCGCCGCCGCAATCGCGAGGCCCATGCCCGTGTTGCCTGATGTCGCTTCGACAATCGTGCCGCCCGGCTTGATGCGTCCCTCGCGCTCAGCCACTTCGATCATCGCGACGCCGATGCGGTCTTTGACCGAGCCGCCCGGATTCATGAACTCCAGTTTCCCCAGCACATTCGCTTTCACACTCTGCGTCACGCGGCGCAGTTTCACGATGGGCGTGTTGCCAATTGCATCTAAGATGTTTTCTTTGATTTCAGGCAGCATGGCGTGATCCTATTCAATCCATGACGGTATTGGCGTGCGTGCTTGACCGTGCACAGCGAGAGCCGCGCAGCGACAGCACTACGAAAGCGCAGTGACGAGTTGTTTCGTCACGGCTTGCTCAACTGAATTGTGTCTGATTCAGGGGGGGGTGTCAAGAAAGGTCAAGCAATTTCGATGTGCAGTTCGTCAACGCGGCCCTCTTTCGCAAACACATCATCCTTGATAATGCGATAGGCTCTCACGCGCGGCGGCATCGTCTGCGGATCGCCAAGTTCGCGCTGCACGGACGCGCGCTGTGCCGGGTCACGCAGTCGCTCGCGGAAGCGCGCGTCAATCTGGCCGATGGCGAGGATGATGTAGATTGCATCCGGGTAAAACGCCTTGGCGATGTCCGTCGCCGACGGATACACTTCGGCGAACGGCGGATGTGAATGATAGATGATGCTGAACGTTAGTCCTTCGTCCTCGCGCTGATACAAGCGCAGCAGTTCGCGCTCGTCCATATCGTAGGTGTAGAGTGGATCGGGCGCAGTGTTGCGCGCGCGCTGCACTTCGCGCAGCTCGCCGTTCGCGCCCAGCACAACACCACACACCTCATTCGGAAAACCGTCGCGCGCGTGCGCCACCATCGCATCGTAAATCGCGCGCGGTATCTGAATCGTATCCATTCATTGCCTCGCGTAAATCGTCACATCGCCATCGCTGAACACGGGTTGGTAGTTTGCAGGAATCGTCGGCGTGCCGAGCGCGCGTTCGCGCGGACCGACGATGATGTAGTCCACGCGCGCAGTAAAGTCTTGCGGGTCACGCAGCGTGCCGCGATAAAAACTCTGCACCGCTTCGGCGTGAGCGCGCGCGTCCGCCGTCTCGTGTGGATGACCGTAGATCACGCGCTGACCAGACCACGCTGGAATGTACAACCCGAAGTCGGGCGACGCCAGCACCAGCGCGTGCTGCTCGGCGTGCTCGCGCAGGAAGAGCAGTGCATTCCACTCGCCACGCGTGAAATACAAGTACGGTGCGAAATTCTGCATGGCGGCGAATGCGATCAGCAGCAGCGTGATGTTTGTCAGTGTACTCGTTGCAACCAGTGCCGCGCGCAGCGATGGACGATCCACACGTGGCAGGCTGAGCAAACCTTGCATCGCCAAGATCGCTAGCGGCACGAACAGCCCAAAAGCAAACCGTCGCTGCTGATGATAATTCGGTAGATACATCAGCAGCAGACTGCTCACAACCCAAAAGACGAGCAGCAGGTCATGCGCACGCCGCCGACGCAGCGCATTGCGCATCCCCCACAACGCGAGCGGCAGCGCCAGCCCGAACGCGACGACGTACTGCCACAGCGCAGGCGAGTTCGTCTGATTCTGCAAGTCCCAACCGACGAGCGTTGGATCGCTCAACACCACCCACTGCGTGTAGAGCACGTATGGCGCTGCGAGCGCGACCATCACCAGCAGTTTCAACAACAGATCGCGCGGCACATGCCGCTCGCGCCGCCAGCGAATGAGGAGCCACAACACGGCAACTGCGCCGACGTTGACCAAGCCATACGGTTGCAAGAGCGCGACGATCAGTGTGCCCGCAACCAACGTGAGCCATTGGCGCGCACCGAACGCATGCCCGTACAGTACCAGTAACGTCAAGAGCCACAGCAGGGCGGCAAGCGCGAGTGTGAAATGGGGATTGGACAGGATGGATAGGAATGGAAAAATCTCTGCCTGCCAGAAATCGGGCGTGAGCGTACCGAAAGGGAGCAGCACCCAGCCCATGCCCGAACCGACTGCCGTTAAGAGGAACGCCCATCTTCGCTCACTCGTCCGCGTAAAGAAGCAACTAATGAATGCGTACAGCGACAGCAGCAGCACACCACCCGCCGCGAGTCGCGCAATGTTGAACACGACGACGGGTTCGAGTGCGAGCCAGCGCGCCACATGACCGAGCAGCAAGTAATGCGGATACAGGAACGTGCCATTGCCGGGTTCAGCCGTGAACGGCACGCGGTACAGCCATTCACCGCGTACGCCTTCGCGCAGCTTCGCCAAGTAAGAGTTGCCGTCCTGCCAGTTATAGACCAGTCCAGCGAAATGATACGCTGGTGGCGTAGTCAGTTCTGCCCAGATGTTCAGCGCATAAGCCGCGCAGAGAACGATCAGCGAGACGACCACCACCCAGCGCCACTCGGCGGTGCGCGCGCGCGCGGCGGCTTGCGCCGATAGACGGCCGTGCGGCCCGTCGAGTTCGAGCGTGGATGGTTGCGCGCTAATACTCATCGTCCACCACACGATATAGCACGACTTGATGCGCGCGCAGCACGGGCTCGAGATAGCTCGCGCGGTCGAACGCGCCCGCGTCGAAAGCGCTCGGCTGCACCAGCACGTAACTGATGAATTGCGTATGCACGAATTGACGGCGCGCAGCATTGGACATGTCTGCACCGAAGAATTGTTTGACCTCGGCCAGTTTGCGCATGGGCTGATACGTCTCGTGCGTGTGGCCCGCGTACACACGCGCATTGCTCATGGCTGGAATCACGTTCGAGATGCTCGGCGCGGCAAGCACGACATCACTCGTGCGCGCGTGCAGTGCAAGCCAATCCATCACCTGTGCATCATCCGCCGACATGTAAAACGGCAGATCGGGCTCAGCCAGCGCGCGCAGCGGCAGCACGAACACGAGCAGCAGCAGCGACGGCATCACAATCAAAAGTAAGATGATCGGGAATGTCGCCTGCAAGTTCGGGTAACGTGCGCTCATTCGTCGGCGTAATCCTTGAACCCGATACCACGCGGGCAGCGCGCGCGTCAGCGTGATCGCCGACAACATGCCGAGCGCCGCGCTGAAGCCGAGACTCATACGGTCGGCAAAGTCGAGCGGCGCAATGATGAGCAGCGCGTTGACGACGAACCACGCGAGCAGCAAGTGTTCGCCATCGCTTTGCGCGCGTTGTCGTGCAAGAAACATTGTTCCGACAATTGCAAGCACGAGCAGCCAACCGTAGCCGACGATGAAGTCGAGCGGCGCAAAGATGTGTTCGAGCACGGGCCACTGCTGGATCAACTCCGACCAGAAGGGCATGAAGTAGGTGAGCGATTCATAATACACAATGGCTGTGCTGCCGGGCAGCAACATGAAAAAGGCGTGACGCGCTTCAGGAATCCGCACGCGCCGCGTGCGCAGCATCGCCCAAAGCACATCGGCGCCGAGAATTGCGCCGACCACAACGAGTTGATACGGCAGCACCCAACTCATCAGCAGGCAGGCGAGCGCACCGACCAGGAGTGTGCCCGCGCGATACGGCTCGCGAAGCGCGCGCAGATAGAGCGCAAGGATCACGAATTGCAGCGCGACACCGAAAGGAAAGTGTGGATTGACGATTGCCGAGCCGAGCAGCGACGAGGTCGGCGCGAAGATGTCAGTCGGACGAATGAGCGCGCCCAAGCCGCCGAGCGTGAAGAGCCAGCCCCAGCCCATGCCGAGCAGCGCGAGCATGAACGCGACACGCCGCTCCAGTTGGTTAGTCAGTATTATGCTTATCAATTGCCACAATGCAAAGGCCAGCACTATCGCTGCCAGCAAGCGCGCAATGTGAAACGTGAGCAGGTTGGGCGGTGCGAGATGTCCAAGCAAAATGTAAAACGCGTAGTAGAGCGCGGGCGGGTGTGGCTCGTTCGTAAAGGGGAGTGTGCGCAGCCATTCACCGCGCGCACCCGCGCGCATCGCCGACAGATATATACTCACGTCCTGCGAGTTGTAAAAAGAGCCGAGAAAGATTTTGCCTTGCGGCGACCACGCCACGGCGAGCGCATACGGCGCGCTGACAATTATCAGCAATATGAGGACAGTGAGCAGCGCGACGCGATCACGAAAGAGCGACATGCGTGACAGTAACTCACTCACACAGTGACAGCGCGAACACATGGTTGCAATCCTTCACCGTGTGCTCGGTGTCACTGTGGTGTGACCTAGCGCGAAAATTCAGGAATGATGGCGCTAGACGCGAACAGCGCGACGTAGATGCGCGTGTCGAGCAGAACGCCCATTCAGCCGCACTGTCCCCAAAACGAATGAAATAATGTGGTGAAAAAATCGGGTGCGGCCGCGAGATACGTCGCATATAGTGCGAGCGTACGCGGCTGTCCGACGACGACGGCAAGAGTTCGCCGCCACCAATTGGCGCAACGGCGCGATTATCCGCATCCGTGTAGAACCTCGCAATGCTGAACGCTGCTGTCGCTTGGTCGAACAATGCCTGGCCCGCTTCGCGTGTCGCAAACGGCGAGTCATGCTGGTGGTGGATCACTCTCGCATTCACACACCCGCAGGCTCCAAACGAGTCGCTGCGCTCTTGCAACGCTATGGCCGACGGCTCACGTTGCGCGACCTGCCGAAATACTCGCCCGACTGCATGCCGCTGATGTTATGGAATGACTGGCGCGATCACATGACGCATAATCATGAGCGTGACGCCATCCATCAACTCGAAACTGGCAGCGACGATTATTTCGCAGACTGCGCTTGTCACCCCGAAAACGTCTTACGAACCCCCGGCAGTCCATTTGCGAATCGTTACCAAAACCACAGACATTAGTTGCTTTCATTTAGCCGCGCAGCTGGCTGTAACAGATGCGCACTGCCGAATAGCTCTCGCGTGAAGCACCAACGGTTGCTCCGCTGCTGCGGAAGCCGCCTCGGTCTGATTGGTGGCGGGCACTGCCATGCTCGTCACCTGCGAAGAGTGCTGGCTCCCTGTGCTTGTCCGATCGCTTGTCCGAAGAGCAGCTGAGCGCCGATTTTTTCGTTGATGTGGAGACTCGCGGGGTTCCAAGTCCCGCGAGGTCTTATTCAAGTGGGCATCACACCTATCTCAATCTGATATTGAATTTCCTCAGCTGGTTCGATCATACGCAACTTGCCTTCGGCGCGCAACTGCTTGTGTTTCTGCGCAGGATGGTTCGTCGGTTCGAGCGCGCAGACGTATTCGCCCGCGCCCATCAGCTTCCACTGCCACAAGTACGGCAGTTCGCGCGCGCGATAGCGCACGTATACGCCGACGTTTAGCGCGCGATTGACGATGGCGGCTTGCACGAATCCATCGCCGTTGACGCGCGGCTGATGCACGAACACTTGCTCGGCGATATTCGCTAGTGGTCGCGAGAAGCGTGTGTGTTCGCGCAAGCCACGGCGCGCGTTGTCGTCCATAGGCTCAACCGCTTCGTCGTCAATCAGCAATTCGGAATCGGGGCTGACGACGGGAAAGCCAAAGTTGCAGTGATACAACAGCATGTGCGGCGTCGAGCGGTAGCCATCGTTGCGCACCACGTCTTCAATCAAAACACTGCTCGCGCCCATGCGCGTGGTAAGCGTGCGCGTGAGCAGCAAGTTTTCGCCGAACAGCACGGACTGCCGTACTTGGCCCGACACGCTTAATACATAATCGTCACCGCGCCACTCGCTGCTGACGCGCACTTGCTCGGCGGGCGTGTGCGCGATGCGCCCATGCAGCCCAACTGCTTCGCCTTCGTCCACGTCCGGCTGGCCAATGTGCGTGAGCCCACACGTCGTCATCAGTCCGCCGCCGAACGTGCGCAGCCAGCCTGCGCCTTGCGGCTCGTACTGTGCGGCCGTGCCGAGCGCGGGATGCAGCCATGCGAGTGGTATGCCCGCTAACTCCGCCGCGCCAATGTCGAGCGCGCGATCGAGCATGACCTGAACGCGAAAGCCGCTGCCCGTGTAGATGTCGGCCACGCGCAGACCGCGCGCCTTACCGTCAGCCAGTTCCATCAGACGCACACCTGCGATATGCGACGGCGTGCTCGTCAGTTGATGCAACTCATCGCGCGTGTAGTCGCGCCCGAAGAGGTGAGGCATGGTGATTAGACCTGATCCCCGTCGAATGACAATTCACGATGAAGTTTCCCACACGCGCAATCCATCACGACTGAGATGAATCGGAATCACTGTGAAGGACGTTGCTTCGCTCTCCATCGCGCGCAGCATCGCGCGCTGTTCGTCGGCGCGGACGCTCGACAGGATCGTGAGCGAGCCGCCGTCGCCGCCCGCGCCGTTCACCTTCCAGCCGAGCGCGTTATGCGCGCGCGCGATCTCGATCACGCGCTGTGCGTCTTGGCTGACGAGATCAGGATGCAATTGCGCCTGCGCGTCTGTGTTCTCAATCAGCGCACGACCGAATGCGACGAGATCGCTCGCGAGCAGCGCGTCACGCGCCTGCACGGCGCACGCGCGCAAAGCGTTCAACACTTTGCAATCCGCTCCCGCGTCTTGCAACTGCGCGATGACCTTGTCGTGAATCTGCGATGAGTCGTGCGCCGTGCCGAGATAGACCAGCGTGAGTCGCCGCTCCAATTGCCACCACAGTTCGTCACGGAGGCTCAAAGGCGTGACGGTCGCGTGTGGATACTCATCCATCTCGATGAAGTTGATGCCGCCATACGCCGACGCGAGTTGATCCTGAATGCCGCTCTGCCGTTTGAGCCTGTCGGTCTCAACGGCATGCGCCAGTATCGCCGCCTCATGCGCGCTCAATGTGTGATCGTTCAATCGCGCTAATGCGCCGATGAGCGCAACCGTCACTGCCGCCGATGTACCAGTGGATGCGCCAGCGGGCGCGCGCGAAAAAATATTGATGTCAACACTCAGCGCATCGGGCACGCCCATCGTCTCAATCGTCGCTTCGAGTAATGGATGGCGCTGCCAGCCGCGGCCGCGTTCGAAGGCATACTGCTCGCCATAATTCTCCGCATTGAGCGTGATGCGCGATTCATCAGACGACTGCGCGCTGAGCTGCACTTCGGCATATGGCGCGACGGCGATGTTAAAAATCTTTCCGTGCTGCGCGAACCACGTATCGGTCCAGCCGCCGCAGTCGGCAATGCGGATCGGCGCGCGTGCATTAATGAGGCGCGTGGGCATGTGCAGAGTTATAGCATGAACAGAACAGTGAATGCAATCCATTTTCATCAAAGCGATTCATCCTCTCGCTCTGGGAAAGGGAATCATTTTGTGCTGCGTGTTTGTGTGCATTGTGAGACATTGTTAAAATGCACGCGCTGAAACTTTGCGCGAGGAGCAAACATGAGTGTGAATGGTCGTCCAAATTTTCTGACGTTGGCGCGACAGGGAATTCTGCAAACCGATAAACCGAAGAAGGTGATCGTCGTCGGCGCAGGCATGGCAGGCTTGACCGCCGCATACGAGTTGCTGCGCGCGGGCCACGACCCGCTCGTGCTCGAAGCGCAGGAGCGCGTGGGCGGACGCATCCTCACGCTGCGCTCGCCGTTCACGCCGGGGCTGTACGGCGAAGCGGGTGCCATGCGCCTCCCGCGCGCGCACGACCTGACGATGGCATATGTCGAGAAGTTCAATCTCAAACTGCTGCCGTTCACGATGAACAACCCGCAAGCGTGGTGCTATCTCAACGGCAACCGCTTTCGCTTGTCAGACGTGAGCGCAAATCCGGACTGCCTCGGCTTCGAGTTGAAAGAAAACGAGCGCGGCAAATCGGCCAGCCAGTTGTTCGACGCCGCGATTGCGCCGATGGTCGAGCAGATCAACGCGCGCGGCGAAGACGCGTGGGATGAGTTGAACACGCGTTACGACAAATACTCGACGCGCGATTTTCTGTTGGAGCAGAATTGGTCGGAAGATGCGATTGAGATGTATGGTGTGCTGGCGCACCAAGAAGCGCGCATGAACGCGGCATTCATCGAGTTGCTGCGCTCAGAGATTGGCCACTCGTTCAAAGATATGTATCAAGTCGAGAACGGGCTGGACAATCTGCCGCGCTCATTCCTGCCCGCGTTGCAGGCACACATGCGCTTCGGCGCGAAGATGGTCGCGCTCGACCAAGCGCCGGACTCCGTGACCGTGCATTACCAAACGCGCGCGGGCCGCTTCAAGGCGACGGGTGACTACGCAATCGTCACCATTCCGTTTTCGGTGCTGCGCCACATCGAAATCTTAAAACCGTTCTCGCACGCAAAGCAGCGCGCCATCCGCGAGTTGCACTACGATGCCTCGGCGAAAATCTTCTTGCAGTGTCGCCGCCGCTTTTGGGAAGACGACGACGGCATCAGCGGCGGCGGCACCGTGACCGACTTAGCCATTCGCGGCTGCTATTATCCGGAGCATGGCCGCGAGACAGGTCGCGGCGTGCTGCTAGCCAGCTACACGTGGTCGGAGGATGCGCAGCGTTGGGGCTCGCTCACGCCGGAAGAACGCATCGAGCAGGCGATTGAGGATGTTGCGCAGATTCACCCGCAGATCAATGAAGAGTTCGAGGTCGGCGCGTCGAAGATGTGGCACCACGACGAGTTCGCGGGCGGCGCGTTCGTGCTGTTCGATCCCGGTCAGCAGACGCTGCTGCATCAATCCATCATCGCGCCCGAAGGTCGCGTGCACTTCGCGGGCGAGCACGCGTCGCTGATTCATCGCTGGATACAAGGCGCGATTGAGTCGGGCTTGCGCGCGGCATGGGAAGTGAATG
The DNA here is from genome assembly GCA_038198935.1 of Anaerolineae bacterium. GTDB lineage: Bacteria > Chloroflexota > Anaerolineae > JACRMK01 > JACRMK01 > JBBPZQ01. The sequence goes on along the minus strand of JBBPZQ010000032.1, from coordinate 70,194 downwards.
AAGCGCCGCCTCCGCCTAACGTCTAAACACTTTGGTGGATAAACGAAAAGCCGCGACCTTCGACGCGGCTTTTTTGCTTAAGACTGAATTGCAGTTAATCGCCCGCCACAATGGCTGCTGGTGGCGACGCGACGGGCATGGATGGCGGCGCAGCCTGACCCGCGACCCAGCAAATGCGCAGTGGCTTCAACACGAACAGTGCCAACAGAGTAGATATCAAATCGAACGCTACCGCGAGCATGAAGATCGGAAGCCAGTTTCCAGTGCTGCCCGCGATCACGCTGCCGATCGGCACGAGCAGCGACGCCGTTCCTTTCGCCGTGTACGGCAACCCATCGGTCGTCGTCGCGAATTTTCTGCCGAACAGACCGCCGCAGGTGGCGGGGAACAGACTGTACACTTCGCCCCATGCGAAGAAGGTCAGCGCCGACAACACGACGAACAACAGCGGGTCACGCGCGAAGTTGATCAATAGACCTCTTGCAAAAGTATTTCGTAGTGGCGACTTTAGTCGCTGTTTGCGATGACATCAACGACTGAAGTCGTTACTACGGATCGGCTTGCTGAGTTATGCAAGAGGTCTAATGCAAAAATCGCGAAGCCTTCGAGACCGAACGCGATGAACATCGTGTTCTCACGGCCGATATGGTCTGAGACCCAGCCGAAGAAGGGGCGCGTGATGCCGTTAGCGATTAGCTCACAGTCTCACCACTCGATCGGCCAGCGCGTGCGCTTCGGCTTCGTCGGGCGTGGCGAGCAGCACGCTCAACACTTGTGGACGCAGCGCGCGGAATGCGCGCCACACCTGCTCGCGTCCAGCCGCAGCGCAGCCGCGCGTCGGCTCGTCGAGTATCCACAGCTTCGGGCGATGCAACAGCGACGCGACCATCTCGATCCGCATCCATTCGTCGGGTGAATACGTGCTCAATTCGTCGTCCGCACGCGCGCCGAGCTCGGCTGACGGCAGCAACTCGCCGATGCGCCGCTCCGTTTCGTCAGGCGTGAAGAAACGCAGCATCGCTTGCTCCTCGAGATTCTCCCGTGCGGACATGCTCGGTTCGAGAAAGCGTTCGTGCTTGACCTGTCCGATGCGCGGACGCACCATACCGGCGTTCAGCACGGTGTCGAAATTGCAGACATACACAAAACCTTCGGCGGGTTTCACGTCCGCGCCGACGACTTTCAGGATCGTGCTCTTGCCGCTGCCCTCGCCGCCGAGCAGCGCGACCACTTCGCCTTCGCACACGTTCAAGTTGAAGTTTCGCACCGCCACGCGCGAGCCATAGGACTTGCTGAGATTGTCAATCGTGACGATGAAATTTTGGTTGCTCATGTGGATGCGTCGGCCCTTTGGTCGCTATCTTAGCACCGCCGCGCATAACGCGCAACACGCTTGCGCTGTTCAAGCGATACAACGACTTGCGCGAAATTCAATTTACATTTCTATTTGTATTGTGTATGCTGATGAGCAAGCTGTGAATCTAGGAGGATGCTATGAAGCGTGATCTCACCGAACGCATTGACAAAACCTTCGTCGAGTCGAAGACGGTCAACGCATATGCGAACGCATTGAAGAAGCCAATGGACGCGCTCTTCTTGAAAGGCGCGCTGCATCCACTGAAGTCATTTCTCAATGGCAAGTGGACGGAGCATCCACTACACCCCATCCTCACCGACGTGCCGATTGGCGCGTGGACGGTGGTCATCGTGCTCGATCTGCTCTCGCTGATTGGGCATGTGCCGCTGCTGGGACTGGCCAGCGGCATTGCGCTCGGCTTCGGCGTGCTCGCGGCGCTGGCCGCCATCGTGACCGGATTGTTCGATTGGATGGATGTTGATCCGCCCGAACTGGCCATCGGCGTGATGCATGGTACGATCAACATCGCCGCCACCATCTTCATGGCGATCTCGTTTTTCATGCGTGCGTCGGACAACTGGGAAATCGAAGCCGAGACCTTCGTCATCGCGTTGATCGGCTACTTGCTCGTCACTGTCGGCGGCTTCATCGGCGGCTCGCTCGTCTATCGGCGCGGCGTGATGATCAATCGCAACGCCCATCGCACGGGTCCCGACAAGTTCGTGAACGCCATTGCGCTGAAGGATTTGCCCGACGGCAAACTGACGCGCGTCGAAGCCGATGGCCAGCCCATCATGCTCTATCGGAAGGGCGATAACGTAAGCGCGTTGTGTGCGGTCTGCTCGCATTATGGCGGTCCGCTCGACGAAGGCAAAGTGATGGACGGCAAGATCGAATGTCCGTGGCACTTCTCGCAGTTCTCACTCGCCGACGGCAGTGTGAAGTCGGGTCCCGCCACTGCGCCGCTGCCCGTCTATGAAACACGCGTGACCAACGGACAGGTTCAGCTTAGAATGAAGAAGTGAGGTTGATTCCCCAAGTATGATTGCACCGCACAGGCACAGGCGACACGGAGATCACCTCAAAATTTCTCTGTGCGCCCTGTGCCTATGTGATTGAATTGACAAGTAGGAGACACATGACGCTCATCAAAAAAGACGCACCGCCACTCCGCGCGACGAGTATGCTCGTCGGGTTCGAGACAGATGACAGCGAGTTTGTGCAGGCGATGGACTTGCAACGCCGCCAAATTTCTGACGAACAGATCCAAAAGTTTGAAGGCTACATGGCTGAAATCTTTACGGCGTTCGGCATGGACGTGAACACACCGGCAACCGTCGAGACGCCGCACCGTTTCATTCGCGCGCTGTACGACATCACCGACGGCTACGAGGGCGACCCCAAATTGTTGAAAGTGTTCAGCACCGAATGTCATCACGGGCCCGACTGTGAATTGAGTCAGATCATCGAAGGACCCATTCGCTTCTTCTCGCTGTGCGAGCATCACTCACTACCGTTTTACGGCGAGGCATATGTCGGCTACATCGCACACGAACACATCATCGGCATCTCGAAGTTGACGCGGCTGGTGCGCCTGTTCGCCAAACGCTTCACGGTGCAGGAGCGCATGGGCAGACAGATCGCCGAAACGCTGGACGCGATGCTCGCGCCGCACGGCGTGGCGGTCTATCTCGAAGCGCATCACATGTGCACGATGATGCGCGGCGTGCATGAGTCGTCGCCGAAAACGCGCACGACGTTCTGGCGCGGCGAGTACGAGAAGATTGCTGCGCTGCGCGGCGAGTTCTTCATCGCGTCGGGCTTGGAGCGATGAGCGAACTCACGCCGCTCGAAACGCTCTACGCTGCGCAGCGTGGCCGCGTGGTCAAGCTGCCGCGCGCCATCGCAGATTTATACGGCGCGTTGTATCTGTCGAGTCCGCGCGGACGCCCGCTCGTCATCAGCAACTTCGTGAGCACACTCGACGGCGTTATCTCACTAGCTGAGAGGGGGCACGAGACGGCGGGCGCGATCAGCGGCTTCAGTCCACACGATCGCATGGTGATGGGCGTGCTGCGCGCGCTGGCTGACGTGGTGATCGTCGGCGCGGGCACGCTGCGCGTGGAACCCGCTCACGTCTGGACGGCGGAACACATCTTTCCCGAATTGAAAGATGCGTTCGCAGAGTTGCGACGCACGCTGCGCAAGCGCGAGCAGCCCCTCAATGTCGTCGTGAGCGCGAGCGGCAAACTCGATTTGAAGGCGCGTGTATTCGCAGCGGGTGAAGTGCCCGCGCTCGTCGTGACCACGCGCGACGGCGCGAACCGTTTGCGCAGGCGGCGCGTCCCCGACTCGGTGCAAATCGCAGTCACGCGTGGCACACACGCCATTCACGCGCAGACGATTTTGCATGAAGTGGTGAAGCGGCGTGCGAGCAAAATAATTCTGGTTGAAGGCGGGCCGCAGCTGCTCGGCGACTTCTTTGCGGAGCAATGCCTCGACGAACAGTTCCTCACACTTGCGCCACAAATCGCTGGGCGTGACGACGAACACCAACGACCTTCGCTCATCATGGGCAAGACATTTGCGCCGCGCCATCCAGTGTGGGGCGAGTTACTCAGCGTGAAGCGCGGTGACAGCCACTTGTTCGTACGTTACAAATTCTCGTGAGTTGGGCGACTCGACAATCGCGCCTATTTCCATTTTTACTACACGCAAAATACTACAACCTATATACCTCCATTTATACCTCGGATAGATGGACAACGGAGCCGCAAAATCTTATAGTTAAAACCATGGAACACTTATCAATCAACCCCGCGCGTCATGTCGTGATTGAAAACGATGCGAGCGCATTCCGTGGTTTGCTCGGCAGCGCCGCGAACATTATTGCCGGCGCTGAGAGCGCCAACGATGTTTACTTAATGGTGGATGCGAAGGGCGCGACGTGCATCGTCGTGTTCTTGTCGCCGGATGGCAAAGTGCCGAGCGCGCTTGACGCGATCCTGATGAAGTATCCATCGGCGTCGCTCGTGTTCGTCTCACACGACGGCAACACGGAAGAAGTGAAGTGGCTGACCTTTCCGAGTGAGTATCTGGTTGGGATGCCATTCGACGAATTGACAGTCGGACTGTACACCGCGTTCCTGTCGTCCGTCATTCCGAACTATGGGCGCAACTACGCCGGTCGTGTGCAAACATCTTCAACCGGTGAAGGCGCATTTGCAGGTTGGTAAGAACACTGTGGGCAGGAGCAAGGAATGTTATTGACCGTCTTGATGATTGTCTTGATGATGGGTTTGATTGGTATGGCTGTCGTCTCGTTGATCATGGATTGAAATGTAACCCAGCGCGGTGCCTAAGGAACGTCAATTAACAAAGGGTTGGAACACTCGCGCCGAGTCGTAAGGACGTTGAGGCGAAGGGGTTCTACAAGGCGGGGCAAGTTTGGGTCCCGCGAAGCATTTTTAACGACAGCGGCGCAGGCAAGTATTTTGCCTGCGCCGCTTGACGTGACAACACAGCCCGCGTAACCATTGACGTAGAACAAGCCTGCTGCCAAACTACACACAGGTGAACAGAAGAGATCGTAGCCGCCGCTCACCATTTCGCGGTAAGATGAGTGCATGACACAAGCGCTTCGGCTATGTACGTGGAACATCGAATTTGGTTTTCAATTGGGCGCGATCATGGATGCCGTGCAGTCGTGTTCGGACTTTAACACTATTGATCTGCTCGCACTGGAAGAAGCATCAGTGCACTTTGGCGTCAGGGATGCGCGCGCGATTGCGAATGTGCTGGGAAAGCATTACGATTACTATCAAGTGACGGCGCAGCACATTGACGGCAGACCGCAGGCGAACGCGCTGGTGTGGAACACACAGCGTGTGCAGGTGCTCGACCGCGGCAGCGTGAAATTGCCGCACATGTACGAGGTGCAGATGTCGCGCGCCGAGCGCGCAATGCTGCGCACACTGCCGTCGCAGGAGCGTATCAGTGTAATGGTGGAAGGCAAGATTGACGCGCAGACTTTTCGCATTTACGTCGCGCATCTCGACGTGATGGGTTATCGGCATAAGCGGCAGCAGTTCGCCTGCATCTTGAGCGACGCGCAGACGCGCACCGCCTGCGACCTGACCATCATCGCGGGCGACTTGAACACGTTTCGTATTCGCTCGCGGCCGAAGTGGACGACGTTGGAAGTAGATGCCAAGCAAGCCGGCTTCAAAGATTTGACGAGCGAGATTCTTTGGACGCACTCAGTACCACGTTTGCGCTTCCGGCAAAAACTCGACGCGATCTTCGTCAAGTGCGCGCAGCCTGCGCACTGCCGCTCGTGGAGTCTGCCGATTGATGGCTCCGATCACATTCCCGTCTTCGCGGAGATCAAAGCGGAGTAGCAAGACGCCATCGGTTATAAAGCGACGGCTGCAAGCATGGAGCCTGCCCAGCGGGTTCGGTGAATTTTCGCCGTCGGCATTCAGCCGATAGCGTGCTTAAAGAATACAAATGGCAAAAGAAAAAGGCTTGGTCATTATTCACGTGGATGGCTTGGGCTATCGCTATCTTCACAAAGCGATGGAGCAGGGCTACATGCCGTTCGTGCAGCAGCTCATTGCGAGTGAAAATTACGTGCCGCTGCGCTGGCGCTGCGGCGTGCCTTCGACGACACCATTCGTGCAGGCTGGCTTGATGTTCGGCGACAACGCCGAGATACCGTCGTTCCGCTGGTGGGACAAAGAAGCGAACCGCCTGATCGTGTTCGGCGGTTTGTCGTCGTTCAAGCACGTGAGCGACCAATACTTTCACGGCACGGAGCCGCTGCTCGCCAACGGCGCGGCGATTGCGACATGCTACACGGGCGAAGCCGTCGAGACGTATCGCTTGTCGTATCACTCGCGCGAACGCGGACGCACCTATGTGATGCCCACGAAACACAAGACGCGCCGCTTCACCGCGAAGCACATCCTGTTCAGTTGGTTCGGCAATCCGTTGCACATCGTGGACATCCTGTGCACGGGCGCGTGGCAATTCTATCGCGGCAACCGCAAGTACATCGAAGCCAAACTGAAAGGAATGCGCACGGCGGAAACGTATGTCGTGACCAACGTGCTGGAAGAAATCTTCCTGCATCAACTCACGCGCTACGCGACCGTGCAGGCGATGTGCGAGAATTATCCGATCATTTATTCGGCGTTCTATTCGTACGACAGCATGTCGCATGCGTTTGGACCCGAGGCGGAGTACAGTGCGCGCAGTCTGCGTCACATTGACCGCACGATCAAACGCATCGTCGGCGCGCGACAGACCACGCAGCGCGATTACGAAATCCTGATTCTGTCCGATCATGGTCAGACCGAGACGATCCCATTTCTGGAGGCGAACGGGCGCACGCTCGGCCAATTCGTCGCCGAATGGCTGCCGCAGTTCGACATCGAAGAGTACAATGGCAAACGCTTTGCTGCAACGCAGCAGCCCCCACAGGGCACAATCGTGTTGACGTATTCGGGCGGACTCGCGCACGTGTATCTAAAGGAAGCAGCCGGGCGGCTCGACCGCGCCGCCGTCGAAGCGAAAGTGCCGGGCCTGATCGAGCAGCTCGCGCACACGAACGGCGTCGGCTTCGTGATGCTGCGCGACGACCACAGCGATTTGTTAGTAACGCACTCGGGCACCTTCCGCTTGGACGAGCACGCGGGTTTCAGCGAGGGCACGGACGAGTTCTTGAAAAAGTTCGACGACCCCAAAATCATCGCGAGCCAGCTGCACAAACTGAATTCATTCAAGCGCGCGGGTGACATCATCCTGTTCGGCGATTTTGCTGACGGGCGGCAGACCAATTTCGAGAATCAAATCGGCGGTCACGGCTCGGTCGGCGGCGAGCAACAGTTTCCGTTCGTACTGGCCAAGCGCGAGTGGGGCTTCGACACGATCCGCGTCAGCGAAGCGTGTGACCTGTATCCACAGTTGAAGCGTCTGCGCGACCGTCTTGTCCGTGCGCCGCAGACAGCGCCGCTGATAGCGGAGCATCCGTTGGCGGTGACGGCGTGAGATGATAATTGACCCCCGCCCCAACCCTCCCCCGCTTCGCAGGGGAGGGGGCAAACTCAACTCCCTCGCCTGTTCTGCGTTTTGTGCGGAACGGGGGAGGGTAGGGTGGGGGTTCGAGTGAGGGTATACATATGGCACAAACCACAACCAAGAATCCAGTCGAAAAAATCAAAGAAGCCTCCGACGCACCGAAGCCGGAAGTGAAAGCCGCTGTCGCCACGCGGCCTGTGCGGCACTATCGCGCGCGGCTGTTTCAGGTTTACGTCGCCGTCGCAGCCATTGGATTCATCGCTCTGGCGGTGTTCGCGCGCTTCGTCAATTACTTCCCACTTGACTTGCAAATCACGCTCGCGGTGCAAGAGATTCACAACGCGGCTTTCAGCAACTTGATGCAGTATCTCACTGTCCTCGGCTTCAACCCACAAGTGCTGCTCTTCTGGGCATTGACCACGCTGTTCCTCTACGTCGTGGGCTTGAAATGGGAAGCGCTGATGACGTTGTTTTCCGTCGTCGGTGTATCCGTGCTGGGCGCAGCCGTCAAGATCATCGTGCAGCGGCCCCGTCCGGAGGACGGCTTGGTGGTCGTCTTCCAGAAAATCAGCGAATACAGTTTTCCCAGCGGGCACGTGCTGTTCTATACGGGGTTCGTTGGCTTTCTATGGTTCCTGTGCTACACGCTCGTCAAGCGCGGCTGGCGTCGCTCGCTTGCGCTATGGGTGTTCGGGCTGACGGTTGCACTGGCTGGCCTGTCGCGCATCTATCTAGGGCAGCATTGGGCAAGCGATGTGATCGGCGCGTATCTGCTGGGCAGCGTGTGGCTGTGGCTGGCCATTGTGCTTTACAACTGGGGCAAGACGCGCTTCTTCGTCCATCAGCCCGTCGCAACGGAGGCAGGCAGTGGCAGCACCACTTCAGCGTCAAGTCGCTAAGAGCGCGCGACTGAACGCGATGCTCGCGGTACGCTCTCTGCGCCATCATCGCGCGTGGCTGTTTCAAGCCTACATGCTGATGACGGCGCTGACGTTCGGCGTGCTTGCGTTCTTCGTCAGCACCACACCGTACTTCGACTTCGACCTCGAATTCACGCGCGCAGTGCAGGCGTTCAACCCGCCGTGGTTCGACGCACTGATGCGTGCGGTCAGTCTGCTCGGCTTCGATTGGAAAGCCATCGTCGCCATTTCGCTCATCTCGCTCTACTTGCTCTTCGTGGGCTTGCGCTTGGAGGCGGTCGTCGGGATCATCGGCTCCACCGGCATCTGGTTGTTGGACACCATTGTGAAGACGATCATTGCTCGGCCCCGTCCATCGCCCGACCTCGTGCACGTGATCACGGAACTGCATGGGCCCAGTTTCACGAGCGGTCACGTCACCAGTTTCGTCGTGTTCTATGGCTTCCAATGGTTTCTGGCGTACACGCTGCTCAAGCCGTCGTGGAAGCGCACGCTGCTGCTCGCGTTGCTCGGCGTCTTGATACTGCTGGTCGGACTGTCGCGCATTTACTCCGGCGAGCATTGGCCCAGCGACGTGATTGGCTCGTATCTGCTCGGCAGTTTGTGGTTGGCGGCGATCATCCAGTTGTATCGTTGGGGACGCAATCAATCGTGGGTACATCGTCTATTACGTGAAAGTTGGAGACAACGTGGGAAGTCGCTCGCTCACGAATAAGCTGACGCACGACTCGCCTCGTGCCGTGCGCCCACGCGCACACTGGCTGACAATTTTGCTTGACGGCTATTTGGTGTTCGCCGCGCTCGTCGTCGTCGGCATGGGCGCGCTGGTGCACAACTCGCCGTATCTGCCGATTGACCTCAGCATCACCCGCGCGGTACAGAGCTTCAACCCGCCATGGTTTGATTTGCTGATGCATGACGTGAACTGGTTGGGCTTTGGCTTGCAATCCACCGGCTTGATCTCGGGCATTGTGCTCGTCACGTTTCTGGCTGGCTGGCGCTGGGAATCTGTAGTCGGCGCTGTTGATGCGGCGACGATTTGGGCAATCAACATTGTAATTGGCAACATTGTCGCGCGCCCTTATCCGCAGCCGAGTCCGGACTTAAACGGGATGTTGGTGGACCTGACGAAGCCGAGTTTCCCCAGCGGACACGCGAGCAGTTTCATCGCGTTCTATGGTTTTATGTTTTATCTGGTCTATGCGCGCGCAACGCGGACATGGCTGCGTATCCCGCTGCTCATCATCTTCGCCGCGCTGCCGCTGCTCGTTATTCCGTCGCGCACTTATATGGGACGGCACTGGCCCACCGACACCGTCGCCGCCGTCGCGCTCGGCACTATTTGGCTCATCGGCGCGATCTACTTATATCGGTGGGGCACAACGAGCGCATGGGTTCGCAAACATTTTGCCAACATGAAACCCGTTTGGCAGCGATAATTGATGGGAGCATGTAAGTAAATGGCACAGACTGCACTTCATAAAGCCGAGCAGCATCATTCGGTCGTGTTCCGATGGAGCACGCTCTTCGCCCTGCTCGACGCGCTGGCGCTGATTGGATTGTCGCTGTTCGTGCGCGCCAACAAGAACTGGCCGGAAGACGTAACCATTTTGAAAGATGTCGAAGGCATCCACGAATCGGTCTTCAACGCGATCATGCATGTGGTCGGGCAACCCGGCTATCCGCCGCAAGTCTATGTGGTCGTGCTATTGGTCGTCGTCATCCTGTGGCTGTTCAAATTGAAATGGGAAGCGATCTCGGAAGCATTCACCATTGTCGGCATCGGCGTGGTCGGACTCGCCATCAAGATGTTTGTAGATCGTGGACGCCCTCCGCAAGAGTTGCTCAACGGCGGCACGGTGCTCGACAGCGGCAAGAACAGTTTTCCTGCGGGTCACGTCGAGTCATACGTCGCCATCTTCGGTTTTCTGATGTACCTCAGTTGGAAATTGCTGCCGAACAACAATTGGGTGCGCTGGCTGACGCTGCTCGTGTACGGCTTGATGATCGCATTCATCGGCGTGTCGCGTATGTATCTTGGCGAGCATTGGCCCCTCGACGTGCTCGGCGGCTATCTATTCGGCGCGTTCTGGTTGTGGCTCACGATTCGCTTCTACGAGTGGGGCAAGGACCGCTACTTCACCAAAGATCGCAAGCGCATCGAGGCATCGTAAGCGACGTTGCACGCCACGTCTCTACCACCGCTGTGAGCACGATGTTTGCGCGTTCACACAGTCGCATCAAGCCGCGTGTCGCAGCGCGCGGCACGCGCCATTATCGCGCCAACCTGTTTCAGATGTACGTCGTGGGCGCGATAGTCGGCTTTGCGCTGCTCACCCTGTTCTCGCGGCGCAAGCCATACTTTGCTGCCGATGTGCGCATCAGCCGTGCCGTGCAGCGGCTGGACGCGCGCGGGTACCATACGCTCATGCAGCTCGTCTGTTTGCCGGGTTATCCGCGGCAAATTTATGCGATAGTGGCGCTGTTGCACCTATGGCTGTATCGCATCGGCTTGAAGTGGGAAGCGCTGACGAGCGCGCTCTCGATTGTCGGGATGGGGTAGTTGGACTGACGGTGAAGGTGCTTGTCAATCGCCCGCGGCCGAATCCGGAGTTGGTGCGCGTGCGCGCGGCGATTGACGGCGGCAAGTTCAGTTTTCCCGCGGGGCACGTGCAGACCTATGTTTCGCTGATTGGTTTCATGGCGTTTTTGAGTTACAGCCTCATCAAAACGTCGTGGCAGCGCACGCTTGCGCTGGCCACCTCACTGACGATGACCGCGCTCGTGGGGCCCGCACGCATTCACACAGGCGAGCATTGGCCCAGTGACGTACTCGGCGGATATTTTCTGGGCAGCATCTGGCTATGGCTCACCGTTGAATTTTATCGCTGGGGTAAGCGGCGCTTCTTCACGCAGCAGCCGCTCGCGCCAGAAAGCATGGGGAGGAGAGCGTAACATGGCATCAGCACAGTCGCGCACAGCAAAACGCCGACAGAACAAACCACAAGATGTCGGCGACGAGATGAAGCGAGCGAGCAAGCATCCATGGGTGCAAAACCTCGCGCGCATGGGGTATGTCGGGCGCGGATTGTTATTCGCCGCTATTGGATTCCTCGCGCTGCAAGTGGCGCTCGGAAATGGCGGTCAGCCGAAGGATCAAACGGGTGCGCTCGCGGCAATTGCGACGCAGCCATTTGGCAGAGTGCTGCTCATCGTCATCGCAATCGGATTGGTCGGCTTTTCACTGTGGGGTTTCATCCGCGCCGCGTTTGATCCGCTAAGGCGCGGCAATGACACCGGCGGCATCATCGCCCGCATCGGCTTTCTCATCAGCGGCATCTCGTACGGTTTGCTGGTGTTCCCTACGATCCAACTCATCACGGGCGCGAGCACTCAGCCGCAGAACAGCACGCAAAAAACGCAAGACATCACTGCTCAGGTGATGCAGCAGCCGTGGGGACCGTGGGCTATTGGCATCGTCGGCTCGTTGGTGATTGCCTGGGCAGTTGCGCAACTCTATCAGGCGTACACAGGCAAGTTCGAACTCGACTTCAAATCCCACGTGATGACTCGGCTGGAGAAACAATGGGCAGAGCCGATTGGCCGCGTGGGCATCAGCGCACGCGCGCTCGTGTTCACGCTGATCGGCGCGTTCTTCATTCAAGCCGCGCTGCAGCACGACCCGCAGGATGCCAAAGGACTCGACGGCGCACTGCTCGCGATCGCGCAGTGGTCGGGCGGGCCTTGGATATTGATACTCGTCGCGCTCGGCCTGATCATCTTCGGACTCTACTCCATCCTCGCCGCGCGCTGGATGGACGTGACGTAAGCACAACGCAAACCACCAAGACACGAAGCGCACAAGCACCAACACGACCTTGGTGGTTTCCAGGGAGGCACACTGAATGGCATTCGAGCAATATCACGAACCGCCGAATGAGCTGCCGCAACAGACGCGCACGTTTGCGCGCATGATTCTTTCAATGATCGAAGAAGCGGAAGCGATTGATTGGTATGAGCAGCGTCTCGCCGTCGAGCAAGACGCCGAAGCGCGTGCCATCATGGAGAACGCGCAGCACGAAGAGTTCAAACACTTCGGCATGGACTTGGAGTTCTTGTTGCGACGCAACGAAAAGTGGCGCATCGTTCTGCAAACCATCCTTTTCAAAAAAGGCGACATCGTAGAGGAAGGCGAAAAAGCGGAAAAGAAGATTGATTGATGTCGAAGATATTTGATGAGAAATAGAGTGGGAGCGTAATTTGGAAACACATAAGCACAAAGTTCAGCGGCGGGCGACGTACTCCGCATTGAGCGTCACGTTCATGCTCGCCTTCACGTTGTTCAACCTACTAACGCGCAAGCAGCGCAAGCAGCCGAAACTAAAGCCGTTTGACCTGACCATGCTCGGCTTCGCCGCCTATCGCATGGGGCGCATGATCGCCTACGACAAAGTTTTCGAGACCTATCGCTCGTTCTTTGCGGAGACCATTCCCGACCCGTCGGGCGCAGGCGAAAGCACCGAGCCGCTCAAGAAGTCTGGTGTGCATCAAGCCATCGGCGAGTTACTGTGCTGCCCGATTTGCTTAGGCACGTGGATTTCAGCCGGACTCGTGTACGCGCTCACGCTCGCGCCGCGCCCAACGCGCACGCTGCTCGCCATCATGAGCAGCATCGGCGTGGCGGAAATATTGAACGCGCTGACCGAGGCGTTCAGTTGGTTCGGCCAAGCAGCGCGTGACGAGGCAGGCTTGATTGAAGAAGGCGTGATGCCTGTCGCGCCTCTGCCCGAAACGACTTCTGGCGCAGTGCGCGAGCGCACCGCGCGCCGCTTCACGCGCCACACCACGAACCAGAGCAGCGAGCCGGCGGCGTGACGCCACACGAGCAGCGCAAAGCGGTGTATAATTTCCTCAACGGTTGCTTCGCAATCTGATTTAGTTTTCACCGCAGACACGTCGAGGACGCACAGACGAGACTAAGAACTCAGCGTGCTCGGCTTCTCTGCGGTGAATTCATTTAGCAGTCCCACGATTCTGATGCCGCCATTCAAAATACCTCTGCGTCTGCTCACGCCGCCGGACGGCGAATCGGCCGAGCGACTCGCGCCGATTCGCGCCGACGTGCTCGGCACAGATCGTTTGCAGGAATATGCGCGCGCGCTGGCGCAGCAAGATCAGATTGCGACGACCCCGCTGCGTTCGCATCGGCTGTTCAATCGCCTCGCCGACAATCGCAAAGTGCTGGCTGTGGCGCAGCAGCGTTTCGGCGAGGTGGCACGCGCCAGCAAGCCGCTCTCGCCCGCCGCCGAATGGCTGCTCGATAACTACTACGTCGTGCAGGAACAGCTGCGCGAAATCGAGCAAAACCTCTCGCACGGCTATTATCACGAGCTGCCCAAACTGGCGAACGGCGAGTACGCGGGATATCCGCGCGTCTACGGCATTGCACTCAAACTGATCGCGCACACCGACAGCCGCCTCGACGGCGACCTCATCACACGCTTCGTGCAAGCCTATCAGACCGTCACGCCGTTGAGCAGCGGCGAATTGTGGGCGGTCGCCATCATGCTGCGGCTCGGTCTGGTCGAGAACTTGCGCCGTTTGGTCGAGCAGTCGCTGGCGACGCAGGAGCAGCGCGAAGACGCCGAGCAGTGGGCAGCAGAATTTCTCAGCACATCGAAGCGCGCCGCATCCGACGCGCTGCTTGGCGTCGGCGATCTCGCAAATAAAGACGGCGCATTGGATGCGGGCTACATCGTGAACCTGCTCCAACATCTGCGCGACGAAGACCCGTCGGTCGCGCCGGTGATGCACTGGCTGGAGCAGCGCCTGAGCGATTTGCACACGACGGTGGACGATGTGCTGCGCGCCGAGCATCTGCGCCGCGCGAGCAATCGCCTCTCGGTGAGCAATGTCATCACTTCCATGCGTGTGCTCTCGATTGTGGACTGGGCGACGTTCTTTGAAACCACCAGCCCCATCGAGCGCACACTGCGCGCCGACCCGGCGGGTGTGTATGCGCGCATGGAGTTCGCCACGCGCGACCAATACCGTCACGCGGTGGAGCGCATCAGCAAAGGCGCGGGCATTCGGACGGCGCGCGCCGAGCGCGAACGTGAGATCGCGCAAGCTGCGGTCACACTCGCGCGCGATTGGCAAGAGTCGCATCCCGACTTGGCTAGCGATGCGCGCGAAGCGCACGTTGGCTATTACCTGATCGCACGAGGCGTAACGCAACTTGAGACGACGATAGGCTATCACTCGACGCCGCGCGAACGCGTCGCGCGCTGGATTCTCCATCATGCGACGCTGTTCTATCTCGGCATGGCTGCGCTATTCACGCTGTTCTTTCTGCTCGGCGCCATCCTCTATATTGACAGCGTGAATGTTTCGCTCGTCTGGACCGTGGTCGTCATCGTGCTGACCGCCATCCCTGCGATGGACAACGCACTCAGCCTGCTGAACTGGACGATTACGACTGAAGTTGAACCACAGCCGCTGCCCAAACTCGAATTCACAGGCGACCTCGCAGCAGACTACCGCACGATGGTCGTCGTGCCCGCGCTGATCAGTGATGCATCCGGTGTCGAGCGACTGTTCGATGCACTCGAGGTGCGCTACCTCGCCAACCGTGACCCCTATTTACACTTTGCCTTGCTTGGAGATTTCGCCGATTCGAGCGAGCAGCATCGGCCCGAAGATGAAACGCTCATCAATCAGGCGACGGCGCGTGTCAACCAATTGAACGCGCGCTACGGCGCGGAGCGTTTCTACTATTTTCATCGGCAGCGCACGTGGAACGAAAGCGAACAGATGTGGATGGGCTGGGAGCGCAAGCGCGGCAAGCTGCTGGAGTTCAATCGTTTACTGCGCTCCGCAACCGACACAAATTACGGCGTGTGCGTCGGCGACCCCACGCTGCTGCCACAAATCAAGTTCGTCATCACCCTCGACGCGGACACCGAGCTGCCGATCAACGCCGCCAAGCGATTGATCGGCACGCTTGCGCACCCGCTTAATCGTCCCGTGTTCGACGCAGCGAGCGGGCGCGTGCTGGATGGCTACAGCATCATTCAGCCGCGCACCGCCGTAACTGCCGTCGCCGCGAACGAGACGCGCTTCGCGCAAATCTTCGCAGGCGATACGGGTCTCGATCCATACTCCGCTGCCTCGTCCGACGTATATCAAGACTTATTCGGCGCGGGCATCTACGTCGGCAAGGCGATTTACGACGTGGACGTGGTCGAAAAAGTTTTGGCGCATCGCTTTCCGCAGAACACGCTGCTCAGTCACGATTTGCTCGAAGGTACGTATGCACGCGCGGGACTGGCGACCGACATTCAACTGCTCGAAGATTATCCGACGGGCGTGGATGCGTTCACGCAGCGCCAGCATCGCTGGATTCGCGGCGATTGGCAAATCACCGACTGGCTGTTCCCACGCGTACGCGACGAGAGCGGCAGGCGTGCGCGCAATCCGTTGCCGCTCATCGAACGCTGGAAAATTTTCGACAATCTGCGCCGCAGTCTCGCGCCGCCTTCGATTTTCGCGCTGCTCGCCGCGGGGTGGCTCGTGTTGCCGGGCTTGCCGCTGGTGTGGACGGCGCTCGCGCTGTTCCCGCTCGTCTTCCCGCAGTTCATTGCATTTGCGTCTGGCATCGCCGAACATCCCAAAGGCGAGACGTGGCGCGCGTATCTGCTGGCGATTCGTGAACAGTTGCTGTTAAGTGCCGCGCGCGCGCTGCTCTACATCGCATTCGTGCTGTACAGCGCGGTGCTGGGCCTCGATGCGATTGTGCGCGTCGTCGTGCGCCGCATCATCACGCATCGTCACCTGTTGCAGTGGACGAGCGCGGCGATTGCCGAGCGCGGTCAGGCGCGCACCATCGGCGACTATGGGCTACGCATGTGGAGCGCACCGCTCTTGTCATCGCTGCTGCTGCTGATCGTGCTGTTCGCGCATCCATCCGCATTCGTCGTCGCGTGGCCCGTGCTCTCGCTGTGGTGGTTCTCACCGCTGCTCGCGTTTTACATTAGCCAGCCGCTGGCGACATTCGTGAGCGACTTGCCCGCCGATGCACGGAGCGAGCTGCGCATCACCGCGCGCAAGATTTGGCGCTTCTACGATACCTTCGCGGGCGCATACGATCATTACTTACCGCCCGACAATTATCAGGAAGAACCGGTGCCCGTCGTCGCGCACCGCACCTCGCCGACGAATATTGGCTTCCTCCTGCTCTCGACGCTCGCGGCCTATGACTTCGGACATCTCGGCGTGACGGAATTGGTAGAGCGATTGGAGCGCACGTTCGACACGCTCGACCAACTCGAAAAATATCGCGGGCACCTGTACAACTGGTACGACACGAGCAGCCTGCATCCGCTCATGCCGCGCTACGTCTCGACGGTGGACAGCGGCAACTTGGCTGCGAGTCTATACGCGCTGAAGCAGGCGTGCTCTGAGATGGAAGCCGCGCCTATCGTCGCGCCCGCGCAGGTCGCAGGCTTGCTCGACACGATAGGCGCGTTGCGCGAGTCGCTTGAGAAATTGCAAACGCAATCACCCGATTCTTCGACCCGTGCGTTACATCCCGCAGGGCAGGCAGGCGTGGGGCAGGCCGTGGCCAGCGTGTGCGAGCAAATGAACGATGCAACGCGCGAGCACGTGGAGCGACTGCGTGCCGCACCCGACGGCGCGCGTGAATGGCTCGACCTGCTCGATGCGCTCGGTACGTCTTGCTCGCGCCTTAGCACACAGCAGGCTGAGCTGGAGCGCACGGTTGATCGCAACAACGTGGCAAGCGTGAGATATTGGTGCGAAAGTCTGACGCGCGAGACGCAGGCACAGCGTGACGCGATCACGACGTTCATGCCCTGGACGAACGATAGTGCTGAGTTCCAAGCGCTGAGTCCTGAGTCAGTATCGGATGAACACTCAGCACTCAGCACTCAGCACTCAGCACTGAGAGCTGGTCTGAATCGTATTCCATCGCTGAACGCGCTCTCGCAAGGCTGCACCGTTTCCGCCGAGTTGACCGCTTTTGAGTCCGCGCTCGATGCCGCCTCGCTGTATGACGACGAGCGGCGGCGCTGGCGCGACTGGCTGCGGACGCTGCGCGCGCAGTTGAAGCAAGCGCAGCAGGCGGCGAAACTCCTGTGTGAGCGCTACCGCGAGATCGCGCAGCGTGCGGACGAACTGGCTGCGGGCATGGATTTCAAGTTCTTGTTCGACGAGCAGCGCGAGATTTTCAGCATCGGCTACAACCTCAGCACACAGCAGTGCGACAATAGTTTTTACGATTTGCTGGCCAGCGAGGCGCGCTTAGCCAGTTTCGTCGCTATCGCGCAGAGCCAGGTGCCGGCGCGCCACTGGTTCAAGCTGTCGCGCCCAATGACGCATGCGGCTGGCCGGCTCGCGCTGCTCTCGTGGGGCGGCACCATGTTCGAGTATTTGATGCCGCCGTTGCTGATGCGCTCGTACGAGCGCACGATGCTGCAAGAGACACAGCACGCCATCGTGCGGCGGCACATTCAGTATGGCACGGAGCGCCATGTGCCGTGGGGCATTTCCGAGTCGGGCTTCTATGCGTTCGACTACCAACAGAATTATCAGTATCGCTTGTTCGGTGTGCCCGACCTCGGCTTGCGGCGCGAATCATCCGACAATCTGGTGATTGCGCCGTACGCGACCTTTCTCGCATTGGCGGTTGCGCCGAACGAAGCGTGGCAGAACTTGCAGCACTTGAAGCAAGCGGGCGGTGCGAACGGCTACGGCTACTACGAGGCGCTCGACTTCACGCCGTCGCGCAAACCGAAGAACTTGCACGCGGGCATCGTGCGTTCGTTCATGGCGCACCATCAAGGCATGAGCCTCGTCGCGCTCGACAATGTGTTGAACGGCGACCCGATGCGCCGCCGCTTCCACGCCGAGCCGCTCATGTCGGCGGCGGAGTTGCTGCTGCAAGAAAAGTTGCCGCGTCACGCACCCATCATCGAGCCGCATCCGGAGGAAGGTGAACGCGAACGCGACGAGCGGCGTCTGCGGCACGAAGCCGAAACGGGCGCGGCGGCGCGCCCATTCACGACGGCGCACACGCGCACGCCGCGCGCGCATTTGCTCTCGAACGGCACGTACACCGTCATGCTGACGAACGCGGGCGGCGGCTATAGTGCGTGCGCCGACACCGCCATCACGCGCTGGCGCGAAGACGTGACGCGCGACGATTGGGGCGCGTTCATTTACATCCAAGACGCGCAGAGCGGCGCGTGCTGGTCGGCGGCGTATCAGCCGATGGGTGTTGAGCCCGACAAATACGAAGTGCGCTTCTTGCAAGACCGCGCCGAGTACCAGCGCCGCGACGATGCCATCGAGACGACGCTAGCCGTCGCCGTCTCGCCCGAACGCAATATCGAGGTGCGGCGGCTGACGCTGCGCAATCAACACAGCAGCGCGCGCGAGCTCACGATCACCAGTTACGCTGAGGTCGTGCTCGACAAACAGACAACCGATGCAGCGCATCCGGCGTTCAGCAAGTTGTTCGTCGAGAGCGAGTTCATTGCACAGCGCAGCGCGCTGCTCTTCAAGCGCCGACCGCGTGCGCAAGAGCAGCCGACGCCTTGGGCTATTCATTTGTTAAACACGGGCGCGGACACGCCGCCGTCACTCGAATATGAAACCGACCGCGCGCGCTTCATCGGGCGCGGTCGCACGCCGCGCGATGCGGACGCGCTAAATGCAAAATTGTCGAACACGCTCGGCGCAACGCTCGACCCCATCATGTCGCTGCGCACGACGGTGCGCATCGAAGCGGGCGCGCAGGTGACGCTGTCGTTCGTGACGGGCTACGCCGACTCGCGCGAGCAGGCGCAGTCGCTGGCTGATGAGTACTGCGACACGCGTGCCGTCGAGCGCGTGTTCGATCTGGTTGCCACGTATAGCGACATCCGCTTGCGCCATCTCGGCATCACTGGCGAAGAAGGGCACTTGTTCCAGCGCTTCGCCGCGCGCGTGTTGTATCCGGAGCCTGCGCTGCGCGCCACGTCGGACGTGCTGGCGCGCAACACGAGGGGGCAGAGCGGCTTGTGGGCGTATGGCATCTCCGGCGATTATCCGCTCGCGCTCGTGCAGGTGGACGATCAAGGCGAACTTGCACTCGTCCGTCAGGCGCTGCTCGCGCATCAATTCTGGCAGATGCACCACTTCAACGTGGACCTCGTGATTCTCAACACGCGCGCGACCAGTTACAACGATGGCTTGCATGACGCGATCCAGTCCATGATTGACATGTCGCTCTCGCGCCCGTGGCTCGACAAACCGGGCGGCGTGTTCGTGCGGCGCGGCGATCATATCCCCGACGAAGACAAAGTCTTATTGCAGACTGTCGCGCGCGTCATCCTCGACGGCGACTTCGGCTCGCTTGCCGATCAACTGGATCGCTCGCCACGACTCACGCCGGCGGATAAATTGCGCATTGCGCCACGACGGCGGCTGCCTACGGCGAGCGTCGCTGCTGCACGCAATCATCCAACGCGCGTGGCTGACGGAGGTCGGCCGACTGCCATTCAGCCATCCACCGTTCGCCGTCCGCCGTCCTTCTTCAATGGCATCGGCGGCTTCGACCTCGACGCGCGCGAATACGTCATCACGCTCGATGCGGGACAGTGGACGCCGACGCCGTGGATCAACGTGATTGCGAATGCGCAGTTCGGCTGTCTCGTGTCTGAGTCGGGGTTGGGCTACACGTGGGCGCTCAACAGTCAGCAGAATCGTTTAACGCCATGGGGCAACGATCCGTTGTCCGACCGACCGCGCGAAATCATCTACCTGCGCGACGACGCGACGGGCGAGCAGTGGTCGCCGACGGCGCTGCCGATCCGTGAAGTTGAGCCATACGAGGTGCGGCACGGCGCGGGCTACTCGCGCTTCACGCATCGCAGTCACGGAATCGCGCAAGAACTGTTGGTGTGCGTGCCGCGCGACGAGCCGATCAAGTTGATGCGCCTCACGCTGCGCAACGAATCGAACGAAGCGCGCACGCTCAGCGCGACCTACTTCTGCGAATGGGTGCTCGGCGTGCAGCGCGAATCGAACCAGCATTACATCGTGACCGACTTCGAGTTGGGGTCGGCGGCGCTGTTCGCGCGCAACACGTACAACACGGACTTCGCGGGCCGCATTGCGTTCGCCGCGTCATCCGAAACGCCCGTCGGCGCAACCGCCGACCGCACCGAGTTCATCGGGCGCAACGGCGCGCTCGATAGCCCCGCCGCGCTCGAACGCGGACGCTTGGCGGAACACTTCGGCGCGAACATGGATCCGTGCGCCGCGCTGCAAGTGAAGGTGCAACTCGGACCGAATACGGAAAAAGAAATTGTGTTCATGCTCGGTCAGAGCAAAGACCACGACCAAGCGCGCGCGCTCATCCGCAAGTATCGCGAGGTGGCGCAGACGCAGCTCGCGCTTGATGCTGTCAAACAATTTTGGAACGACGCGCTGACGGCGGTGCACGTGCAGACGCCCGACGAGAGCATGAACGTCATGCTCAATCAGTGGCTGCTATACCAAGTGCTGGCGTGCCGCGTGTGGGGACGCAGTGCGCTGTATCAGTCTGGCGGCGCGTATGGTTATCGCGATCAACTGCAAGACGTGCTCGCGCTGCTGTGGTCGGCGCCGCAGTTGGCGCGCGAGCAAATCCTTCGCGCGGCGGCGCATCAATTTGTCGAGGGTGACGCGCAGCATTGGTGGCATCCGCCGACGGGCGCAGGCGTGCGCACGCAGTTCTCCGACGATTACTTGTGGCTGCCGTTCGTCGCGCAGCACTATATCGTCACGACGGGCGACGCGCAATTGCTCGACGAACGAGCTGAGTTCATCACCGCGCCGTCGCTCGACGCTAGCCAGCACGAGATGTTCAGTCAGCCGCAGCCGTCCGGCGAATCAGCCTCCGTGTACGAGCACTGCACCCGCGCGATTGATCGCGCGCTTGGGCGATTCGGCGCGCACGGTCTGCCGCTGATGGGCATCGGCGACTGGAACGACGGCATGAATCGCATCGGCTCCGAAGGCAAGGGCGAGAGCGTGTGGGTCGGCTGGTTCTTGTTCGATCTGCTCCTGAAGTTTGCGGACATGGCGCAGGCACGCGACGATGTCGAACACGCGCACACTTATCGCAGCCGCGCCGAGCAACTGAAGCGCGCGTTGAACGAGCAGGCGTGGGATGGTGCGTGGTATCGGCGTGCGTACTTCGACGACGGCACACCGCTCGGCTCGAAAGAGAACGACGAGTGTCAGATTGATTCCATCGCGCAGACGTGGGCGATCATTTCGGGTGCGGGCGACGACGACAAGTCCACACAGGCGATGCAAGCCGTCGAGCAGCATTTGATTGACGACGCGCAGCGCATCATCCGTTTGCTCACGCCGCCGTTCGACGCGGGCAAACTCGATCCCGGCTATATCAAAGGTTATCCGCCGGGTATCCGCGAGAACGGCGCGCAGTACACGCACGCGGCGACGTGGGTCGTGCTGGCGTATGCGCTGCGCGGTGATGGCGAGCGCGCCATGCAGTTATGGCACATGCTCAATCCGATCAATCACACGTTAACGGCAGAAGACGTGGCGCGCTACAAAGTCGAGCCGTATGTGCTTGTCGCGGACGTGTATTCACACCCGCAGCACGTCGGGCGCGGCGGCTGGACGTGGTACACCGGCTCGGCGTCGTGGCTGTATCGCATCGCGCTCGAACACATGCTGGGCATGCAGCGGCGTGGCGACACGCTCAGCATTGCGCCATGCATCCCGCGCGAGTGGAAGCAGTATCAAATCACGTATCGCGTCGGCACGACTACATATGCGATTACAGTTGAGAATCCGAACGGGGTTAATCGCGGCGTGGCGCGCATTGAGGTGGACGGCGACGCGGTCGAAGCGATCCGCTTGCGCGACGACGGCGCGACGCATCGCGTGACGGTGGTGATGGGGAGAACGCCCGCCGATTCATCGGCGGGCTACAGAAACGACGCCCGCTGAAGCGGGCTCAATGCGTAGCCCCGTTCGCGGGACGCTGGTTTGTGGCGCGGCGAGTGCAACATTACAACATCGAGCAAATGATTGTAGGGGCGCACGGCCGTGCGCCCCTACGTTTTGTCATTCGCTGTTGCGGTCGTAAGGCACGATGTTCTGCCACTCGTCGGGGTCGGAGCGCGCGACGACGGCGACGACTTCTTCCGTGTCACTGAGGTTATACACTTCGTGCGGCACGCCCGGCTCGATGAAGATGAAATCGCCAGCCTCGTTCTCGATGGACTGCCGCAAGCCTTTGCCATACTCGTGGCGCACGCGCCCTTCGAGGATGTATAACATCACCTCGAAGCCGACGTGGATATGCGCGTACGCGACGCCGCCGGGCGGAATGGTCGCCACATTCATCGAGAGGTTGTTCGCGCCGACGTTCTTGCGCGCCATGCCCGTCTTGTAGTGGATGCCGTTCCACGCGCGTGCGTTGCCGCCGCCGCGAATCGTCAAGATGCCGTCGCCGCCATCGACAGGCTGCTTCAACTCCTCGTGTTCCTCGCGCACCAGTTCAATCGTTGCGGTCATGTACTCCTCCTCGTGTGAAGTGTTGGAGGGATTATAGTCGGGGTGGGGTGAGCGTCAATCGTTGCATAAGGGGCGCGGTCATCACGGCGCGGATATGCACTAGCGATGCTGCCACAAAAAAGACCCGTCAGGTTTTCAAAACCTGACGGGTCTGCTGACCCGGCGAGAAGGACACGAACGTGCATCCAGTCGCCTTCAAGTGTGTGCCTCGCGCTGGAACGATTCAAGCATTGTCCTAGACACGAATAGGGCACCGATAAAGGAGTTATCCCGCACTAGAGCTTGATATGAATATTTCCATCGGTGCCAATATACTTGGAACTGCCTGGGCTGCCCGCGCGACCGCGCTCATTATACTGCAACGAAAAGAAAATGTAGCAGGACAGATGCGAGTTGCCGACGAGCGCGGCGCGCATTGAACTGCATGCGCCGATGCAAAAGACCTCGCGGGTTTTTAAAACCCGCGAGGTCTCCTCAGTTGCAATTCACAAACCCGCGAGGTCTCCTCAGTTGCAATTCACAAACCCGCGAGGTCTCCTCAGTTGCGAGACGCAACCCCACAAGGTCTCCTCAGCCGCTAATCGAAACCTTCCGCGATGAGATGGGCGATGGGCTGCATCTCGTCGTCCGTGTCGTGCAACCGCGCGAAACGCGTTCGGTTGCCGAACCATTCCAACACTTCTGCGCGCGGCAGTCGCGTCGGGCGGTCGCCGAGAAACACATGATACGACGAGTAAGGATAGTCTCTGAAGTCCGTGACGAAACCGTGCTTCTGTGGGTTGCGGTGGATGTAGCGAATCAAGATGGCAAAGTATGTTTCCGACGTGACTTCGATTCTGCCAAAGTGTTCTTGGAACAGACTGCCGCTGCGCTGATATGCTTTGTTGATGGCTTTGGCATATGCGTTAAACAAATTCGCAAAGTGCTGACGGGCGCTGCAGCTGTCAAGCAGCTTGCCCGATGCGCCGTCCGTTTCGCAGATGCGCACGAACAAGTGAAAATGATTGCGCAGCAAACAGAACGCATAGGTTGTCGCAATCGGCTCGACGTGTTTCGCGTACAAATGAAGGAAGTAGCGATAGTTACGCGGCTCGACAAAAATGTTCTCGCCGTTGTTGCCGCGATTATAGATGTGATAGGCGTGGCCGGGTTCGAGCGGTGTAACACTCTGCACGGTAGTGACAAGACTTCGCGGGTCTGCGAGACCCGCGAGGTCTCCTCAGTCGCAAGGTCTCGTCACTAGAACGCCCAGTGCGTCGCTTGCCCCGCGACGATGATCCACGTGATGAGCATCGCATTAAGGAACGCGCCGACATAGACGTGGCCCGTCTTGCGATAGAAGTACGTGGACACGAGCGCGACCATCGTGAGCAGCGGCACGAACTGGAACGCGACGATCGTCAGCAGCGATTCGCCGAGCGGTAGCACTCCGCCTGACAGCAGCGGCATGTACTGCACGAGCAGCAGGATGATGAAGCCGGTGATCATTAGCAGCACATTCACGATCAGCTCGCTGCGCAGACTGGGCTCGCCGTCGGCGGCGCGGCGCATCTCGCCGTGCAGCACCATGCCGAGCACGACGAAGAAGAACGCGAACGGCAGCAAGTACGCGAGGAAGATGCGGAACTGCAACGGCGACATCAGTTTGACGGCCAGCACCCACAGACGGAAGTCCGTCTTGAACAGCCAGTCCGACAACTCCAGCAGCCAATACGCGAACGCGACCAGCGCGATGGCGAGCAGCGCCGACTTGCCGATCAGCGCCCAATCCACACCGCGCTCGCGCCACGTCAAGCCGTAGTGGGCCGCCGTCGCTCCGGACTTGCGATTGCTCGTGAAGTGCCACAGCAAGAACAGCGCGAGACTGATGAGTCCGTTGCCGACCGCCCACGCCATGATGCCCGTCGTGATGTTCTGCGCGAAGAACGGACTCGGCTTGATCCAGTCGTTGCCCACGTGCTGCAACCAATAAAAGGTCAGAATCGGAATGGCGACGGTCAGCGCGGCGGCGATCCACCACCCGATGCCGCGCACGCCTTTGTTTTCGGCCGGCGCATCGGCGATGCTCGCGAAGAACGGCATGCGTAGCAGCAGCGCGCCGAGTGGGAACAGCGACAGCACCATGCCGATGTACGCGATGAACGTGCCGATCTCTTTCCAATACCAAATTTGATCGGACGGCGCGAGGTTGTTGCCACCTTTGACCGTCAACGCCATCCACTCCATCGCGTCGCCAATGGCTTCGGGCGAGATGTGGTCGGCCGGGTGTGTCACGGCAGGTTGATAGAGTTTGCGCGCCGTGCCGTCGTCAATCGAGCCATAGACTTTGCCGACCTCGACGGGCCCATTGCTGCCGAACGCCGCTTGCAGTTTCGCCGTGTTGACGATGTTGGCTGGTACATCCGACAGCCACATCAGTTGCGAGAATTCGTCGAACTTGGAATAGACCAAGCCGAGATTGCGCGGGAACGTCACTGTCCCCGTCGGAGCGCCGAACGTGCCGGTGGACGAACCTTCGAGCACGATAGACTTGTAGCCGGTCGGAACGACCGCCGCCGCAATCACCGAAGCCCAGCCGCCCATCGAGTGTCCTTCGATGCCGACGTTGTTCGCATCCACGATGTCGAGCGAGCGCAGATACTTCAAGCCGTCGGGTCCGCCGAAGCCGTTCGCAAACGCGGGCGGATCGGAGTAGCCGTGTCCCGTCTGATCGAGCGCGAGCACCACATAGCCGCGCCGCGCGAACTCGATGGCGAAGCCGTCTTGCGTCTCGCGCGAGTTGATGTAGCCATGCACGGCGAGGATACCGGGCGCGGGCTTCTTGTTGCTCACACCGTTGGGCACATAGAGCAGCGCGCTCATCTGCAAACCGTTCGTGCCGATGAAGCGCACGTCTTTGATCGTGACCGTGCCGCCGTTGGTTTGCACCCACGAAGCAAGCGCGCCTCCACCGAACACGAGCAATAGAGCAACGGCAAGTACCACGTACAGTCGTCGTGCGCTTGAACTGTTCATCGTTCTCTCCTTTATGGAATTAAAATGATTGAGAAGTGTTTGCGTTTGCGAGGCGGCGCAATTGTAGCACCGTGCGCGTCGCGTTTCAAGCGCAATGCCAACAATTTCGGGTACCTGTTCAAACAACCGCTCAGTCAGTTCGGTCAGCACTTATGACCGTCATTGAAAAGTTCGATGCGCCGCACACACACCGTTCGACCTGCACGACCACCACCGTCGATCTCGACTCGCTCATGCGTTGGACGATGGGTTATTTCCAAAAAGGGAGAGATGACGATGAAGACTCTGTTGCGTCAATGTGGTTGGCTGATGTTGTTATGTGGTTTGATCGTGGTAGCAAGCGCGGCGTTCGCGCCGACGACAGCCAGCGGCGCGACGACCGGCGTCGGCAACGTGCCGCAGGGCATTCAGCGGGATGATTCGTATGCGCGCAGTGTCAGCACGAACAAAGTGACGAATGTGTTCGCGACTACTCAGCGCGTGAGTTGCTACACGCCCGAAGTCCCATACTTCGCCAGCGATGGACCCAACGACGGCTACACCGGCATGACGGCGTGCTCAGGCGCGACGACGGGCGAGAACTTGGGACCGTATGCGACGCAAACGGGCAGCAATCCCGGTTATCCGGCCAGCAACGCGATGCTGGTCAAAGATCATTCCGAGTCCGACTTGCGCGTGGACCCGACGAATGCAAGTCACCTGATCGGCACGTCGAAGTGGTTCGTCAGCGCCGAAGGCTACAATCATCTGCTCGGCTTCTACGAATCGTTTGACGGCGGCGCGACGTGGAGCGTGCAGGGACACGTCCCCGGCTACGAAGGCTGGACGGACAACACCGATCCGGTCGGCGCGTTCGACGGCTTCGGCAATTTCTATGTGCTCAACTTGCCGTACCAGTTCTTCTACAACAAAGACGGCACGCACAACTTCACGGTTGGCACATCGCAGGAGCCAAATCCCAATGTGCCAGCCGAAGTGATCTCGGTCGCAGTGCGGCCGCACGGCGCGACGAGCGCGAATGCGTGGATCACGACGCGCAATGGCCAGCCCGATTACATTGCAACCTACGACAGCGTCGGCAACGAACCCGACAAGCAGTGGATCACGATTGACACGAATCCGTCGTCGCCGAACTACAACACGATTTACGCGATGTGGGTCGTCTTCAACTACTTCGCGCCGATCCCATACATCTCGACCGCGAAGGCATTGCCCGATGGCACGCACACAGCCTGGTCAGCACCGCAGGTGCTGCCGACGGCAAACAACACCGCCTCTGACACGTACTTGCTGCCGCACGTTGATCCATCGGGCGTCGTATGGACGACGGTGGCGAACTTTCCGTCGGCGCATGGATTCTGCTGCGCGAGCATCAGCGTGATCTATTCGAGTGATGCAGGCAAGACTTGGAATGGGCCCCTAACGGTTGCGCAGAACATCGCGCAGTCGCCGATGCGCTATGCGAACACGTCGTTCCGCAGCGGCATCCTCGAATCGTTCGCGGTCGGCAATCAGTTGTCGGCGCAGGGTCGCTATCCGCTGTACGTGACGTGGGAAGATTACAGCGCGAGTGTGGCGAACGTGATTCTATCCGCGTCGTATGATGGCGGCCAGACGTGGAGCGCGCCGATCCAAGTGAACGACAACGCATCGGCGGTGGACGAGTTGCAGCCGAACGTGGCGGTTGGGCCGAATGGTACGGTCGGCGTGAACTTCTATGATCGACGCTTGGCATGTCCGACGGCGGGCACGAGCGAAGCGACGGGTGCGGGACTCGCGCTCGATCAAGTCAATCCCAATTACAGCGGATCACTGCCGCCGTATGGCGCGGCGAACTACTGCGTCAACGCAAGCATTCAGTTCTACAGTCCGACGTTGAAGCCGCTCGGTCACAACATCCGTCTGACGCAGCACACGTGGGACCCGCAGCTGAACGCGCCGCATTCGGGTTGTGCAACCTGCACCAGCACATTCATCGGCGACTACTTCGGCAACACGTTCGGGGGCTCGACGAGTTACTCGACATTCGTCAGCACGTACGACGACGGCACGAATCCGAATCACTATCAGTAGCAAGTCGTGGCGTCCGCCGCCAGTCCGTAATAAATACACCTGCGATGCACTTGAAAGCCATGAGGCCCGACAGGTTTCAAACCCTGTCGGGTTTTCGCATATGTGCTTGCAGCCAGTCATGCATTGCATTAAACTGCACGCGCTGATGAAAAGACCTCACTCAAGGGAGAACTCCACATGTACTTCGAATACTCCGACAAGAGCATGGCGCTGCAAGAAAAATTATTGGCGTTCATGGACGAGCACATCTATCCAAACGAGCGCACGTATCATCAGCAAGTGAACGACGGCGAGCGTTGGCAGCCCGTGCCGATCATCGAAGCGTTGAAACCCAAAGCGCGCGCGGCAGGGTTGTGGAACTTGTTTCTGCCGGAGAGCGAGCGCGGCGCGGGGCTGACCAATCTCGAATACGCGCCGCTGTGCGAGATCATGGGGCGCGTGCCGTGGTCACCCGAAGTGTTCAATTGCTCCGCGCCCGACACGGGCAACATGGAGGTGTTGGAACGCTACGGCACAGCCGAGCACAAGCGCCAATGGCTGGAGCCGCTGCTCGACGGCGAGATTCGCTCATGTTTCGCCATGACCGAGCCGGAGGTCGCATCCTCGGATGCGACGAACATCCAATCGCTGGTGGTCCGCGCTGGCGACGATTACGTGATCAACGGGCGCAAGTGGTGGACGTCGGGTGCAGGCGACCCGCGCTGCAAAATTTGCATCTTCATGGGCAAGACGAATCCTGATGCGCCGCGCCACCAGCAGCAGAGCATGATCCTCGTGCCGATGGACACTGCGGGCGTTCACCTCAAGCGCATGTTGAGCGTTTTCGGTTACGACGATGCGCCGCACGGTCACGGCGAAGTCATCTTCGACAACGTGCGCGTGCCCGCGACAAATCTCTTGCTCGGCGAGGGGCGCGGCTTCGAGATCGCGCAAGGGCGATTGGGACCCGGCCGCATCCACCATTGTATGCGGACGATTGGCATGGCGGAGCGCGCGCTGGAAGCGATGTGCGCGCGTGTCAAGACGCGCGTCGCGTTCGGCAAGCCGCTCGCCGATCAGGGCACGATCCGCGCGGACATCGCAAACTCACGCATGGAGATCGAGCAGGCGCGCTTGCTCGTGCTGAAAGCGGCGTATATGATGGACACGGTGGGCAACAAAGCGGCGCGCGCGGAGATCGCGATGATCAAGGTCATCGCGCCGAACGCCGCATTGCGCGTCATTGACCGTGCGATTCAAGCGCACGGCGGCGGCGGCGTGAGCGACGACTTTCCATTGGCGGCGGCGTGGGCGCATGTGCGCACGCTGCGCCTCGCCGACGGACCCGACGAAGTGCATCGCGACGCGATTGCGAAAGTGGAATTGAGTAAACGCAAATGAAAAGACAGTACACGTCTCCATGCGTACACAGTCACCGTCGTCGTGAGCAGCAGTGTGGTGCATGTCGCGCTCGTCCGTGCGACGTGGACGACGGCCTTACTGGCCATCTTGGTGGCTCGCTGTTTCAAGATTGAGGTGAGCGATGAATGTATGCGTCAAGCGCTCCACCAGACGCTGTGGCGCTTGGCCGAGCAATGCCTGGCCCGCTCCGCGTGTCGCAAACGGCGAGTCATGCTGGCGGTGGATCACTTTCGCATTCACACACCCGCAGGCTCCAAACGAGTCGCTGCGCTCTTGCAACGCTATGGCCGACGGCTCACGGTACGCTACGTGCCGAAATACCCGCCTGACTGCATGACGCTGGAGTTTTTCTGGAATGACTGGCGCGATCACGTGACGCATAATCATGATCGCCAGCACATCGTTGAACTCGAAGCTGACAGCGACGCTTATTTCGCAGACTGCGCTTGTCACCCTGAATAAGTTTTACCAACGATCGCTAGCCCTTTTGCGAACCGTCACCAAAACCACAGAAATTAGGTGGTTTCATTTAGCGCGAAAGTTCAGGAATGATGAACCGATACAAACATATCAAATCGAGCGCGACGAACGCGAGCACGAACGCGCCGAAAAAAATCCGCTGCGCGCCCAAACGCGAAACGTGCAGCGCAGCCAGCACCGCTTCAATCGCGTACAGCCAACCGCGCAAACCCATCGCGGCGAAAATTGCTATCGCGGGCAGAGCCGGGAAGAGGTAGCGTCCCTGTGGCTGATAATATTCCAGACTGTAGGCGAGCGTGCTGACGAACGTGAACGCGAACCATGCGAGCAGCAAGATCAGTTGGTTGGTTTGGCGATGGTTTAGTTTGGTGCATACAAAAAATGGAATGAGTCCGAGCAGCGCGATGACGCTAAATGCGAACAGCGCGACGTAGATGCGCGTGTCGAGCAGCACGCCCATCCAGCCGAACTGTCCCCAGAACGAATGAAATAATGTAGTGAAAAAATCGGGTGCGGCCGCGAAGTACGTCGGATACAGTTCGAGCGTGCGCGGCTGCCCGACCACCACCGCGTTGTGTCGCGCCAGTCCGAGCCAATCGTTCGCGCCATAGGTCGCGGCGTCGCGCGCGAACCATGCGCCGCCAATCAGCAGTGCCGGCAATGCTGCGCTCACCGCGTGCCGAGCAAGAGGTATAACACGCTTCGCCTCACGCCACAATAGCACGCATGTCACAGCCAGCAATCCGACGGAAACGTACGTCGTCGTCTTGGTGATGAATCCGATGCCGATGAGCAAGCCGAGCGTGAGCCAGTTTCGACGGCGGACGACGGACAACGGACGGCCGATCATGCGGATCAGTAGAAGCGCAATGGCGGCGAGCACGACCTCAGCCAGCGCGTCGTTGTCCACGCCGCCCGCCATGGCTAGATGCTGTGGAATGAAGGCGATGAGCGCGGCGGCGAGCAGTGCGACGATTGGCTCGGTTGGAAAAACCGTGAGTGTGATGCGCACGGTGAGCGCGAGCAGCAGTGCGCCCAACAGCGCAGAGAAGACGCGCAGACTGAAAAGGCGAGCAAAGATCGGCTCGTGCGCACCGAGCGCGTACACAGGCGCGGCGAGCAGATAGTAGAGCGGTGGCTGATGCGACTCGTAACGTATTGAATCAATCGGCAGGTTGGAGGGGAAGTGTGCCGTCTTGATCTGTTCAAGGTAGGCTTGATCGTAATCGCCGAATTGCAGCACGGGCAGAGCGCCTTGCTCGGCGATGGTGCGGATGTAGTTGAAGTGCGCAGGCTCGTCGGGAACTTGCCACGCTGGCGTGTTCAGCGCGTACAACAGCGCGAGCGCAAAATACGTCCAGACGATCACGCTGACGGTGAGACGCATAGGTCGGATTGTACCGAAGGCTGTGGAAAGTCCAAAGTGCAATGTGCTACGTGTAACATCCAACCTGCTTTTGTCAATTCACTGTTTCTATATGATAATCCCCTGCGTGCCGACCAGTGTCTGCTGTGTGCTGGCGCTGGGCGCGCTGTGGCTCACGGCTTGTACGCTTGCGGCTGATCTGCCAGCGCCTACGCCGTCACAAACACCCGCTGTCTTGCTCGCAACCGATACCGATGTCCCCACGCCAGCGATGGTGAGCGCGACTCCCTCGCCGACCGCCTCGCCCGCCATCAGCCCAAGCGCGACGAGTATTCCGCAGGGCGCGACTGCTACCTTCACGACAAGACCCACCCAGCAACCGATTGCACCGACGCTGACGCCGATTCCACCGACTGTGCGCGCTGAGCCGTCCGTGCGTGTTAATGAAGATGCGATTAGTCTGTCCGTCGCGCCGTATGCGCGCTTCCTAACGTGGAACGTAGATGACAGCACTGGCGTCCCGTTCGCCACGCTCGATCGCGTGGCATTCGCTGCAGCGAATGAAAGCACGAGCATGCGCGCGTTCAAAGTCGTGCATCTTGAAAACGAATATTTGCAGATGTCGTTCTTGCCCGAACTGGGCGGGCGACTCTATCAAGTCGTGCTCAAGCCATCGAACCAAAATATTTTTTACAACAATCCGGTCATCATGCCGTCGCGCTTTGGCCCTTTCGACGATAACAAGAATTGGTGGCTGGCGGCGGGCGGCATGGAATGGGCGCTGCCCGTGCAGGAGCACGGTTACGAGTGGGGCGTGCTGTGGCAGTATCGCACGCAGACGAACAGCGACTCGGCAAGCATCACGCTCTGGGATTCCGACGCGCCGAATCGCTTGCAAACTGAAATTATGATTACACTTAAGCGCGGCGAAGCGGCGTGGACGATAACGCCGAAGTTGACCAATCCCACAGCGCGGGCAATGCGCGTACAGTTCTGGCTCAACGCCATGCTCACACTTGGCACACACTCCCTATCACCGCAAACCCAATTCACGCTGCCGACCAGTACCGTGCGTGTGCATAGCACAGGCGACAAGCGACTGCCTGGCACGCAACAAACGATGCCGTGGCCCAACGCGCAAGCTGTTGACTTCAGTCAGTACCGCAATTGGCAGACGTGGCTTGGCGTGTTTGCGAACGACACGAGTGCGGGCTGGGTTAGCGCGCACAACGCCGAAACCAAAATCAAATTGACGCGCACATTCCCACCCGCCGTGGCGCGCGGTGTGAAACTGTTTGCGTTTGGGCCGCAGTTCGCCGACCGCTCGTACACCAGCGATCAATCACAATACTTTGAATTGTGGGGCGGACTCAACAGCGGCTTCTGGCCCGAAGATGATGCGACGCTGCCGCCCCACGCGAGTGTCTCGTGGACGGAGCGGTGGTTGGTTGAATCCAAATAAGGATCGCATTTAAGGATGCACTGTAACAACTGCGGCGCGACTTCGATCGGCAAGTACGACTTCTGTCCGAATTGCGGCGCGTATGTGAAACAGCAACGGCCGAAGCGCGCGGAACCCGCTCGTGCTGTCATGCCCAAAATCGAAGCGCCTGCCCCCGAAATGAAACCGGAGCGAGAAACCGCACGGCCCGACAGCGCGCTGGTGACCGCGCCGCAGTCGCCCGCGCGCACATTCGCACCGCCGCTCAGTCGCCGTGATCACATGCCCACCTATGCGGGCGCAATAATTTTCATGGGCATGTGGCTGCTGGCGATCTTGATCGGCTTCGGCGGAGCAGGAGTGTATCAAGGTCTGCAAGATCGAGACCAGAACGCGATCGCGTCGTCCGCCGAGCACAAGGCGAAAGCGAAAAATTATTTTCAGCAGGGCAACATCGAGTTGGCGATTGTCGAGTTGAGCGAAGCGCGGCGGCTCAACCCGAAAGACCCGGAGATCGCCACGCTCATCGCGCAACTGCAAACGCCCGTGCCGAACAGCACGCCTACGCCCGCGCCGTCGCCGACCATCAGCACCGCCGCACAAGCCGAAGCATTAAACAGTGCTTACGCGGATGCGCGCAAAGCCTACGAGGCGAAAGATTACGAGTCCGCCGTGACCGCACTCGAAAGTCTGCGGCGCAACGACGCGAACTTCCACAAGAGCGACGTTGAGGACATGCTGTACATCGCGTATGTCAGTCTCGCGCATCAATATTTGAGCGGCAAGCGTTTTGAGGAAGCCGTGCAAAGGTTCGACAAAGCGCTCGCCGTGCGCAAGAGCGATAACCTGTTAGTAGAGCGCAACCTGGCTGCGAACTACGCGCGCGGCTTGAGCGCGCGCGGCGCGGACTGGACGCGCGCAATTGATGCGTTCGCGGCCGTCGTGCGCGCGGATCCGAAATATTACGATGCCTATAACTTGCTGTACGAAGCGCGCATTCAATATGGCGATCTGCTCGTCGCGCGCAATGCGCCGTGTCAGGCAGCCGATCAGTACGCGGCGGCGATCATCATGGGCGTGAACGCCGAGTTGCAGAACAAACAAGCATCGGCGACGGCCGCGTGCAACACCGTCGCCTCAGCTACGCCTGCGAACCCAACGCCTTCATTCACGCGCGTTGCCACGCCCGTGCTCGGCGGCAGCAAGTACACAGTTAGCGTGCAGCCCGGTTACGTCGCGACGGGCGATCCCGAAGCGAGCGTGCGCGGCGTCGTCAAAGACCATAGCGGCAGGCCGATTGTCGGAATGGAGCTCACGCTGTTCAGCAACACTAATTTCAAAAACGTGGCGACGACTGGCATTGACGGCGGCTATACATTTGACGGATTGAACCCCGCCTCCTACGGCGTGCGCTTATCGGAAGACCCCACGTCCAGCAGTCCACTCATCTATGTCGGTCCCAAGCAGCGCGCCATAATCAACTTCAGCGGAAACTGAAAATCGTTCCCACGATGAATAGAAGTGTAGAGACGACTGGTTGAGTCGTCGCTACAAGTTTCGTCCCCACAGCATCACGCACACCCCGATGAGTGCGATAGCGGCGCCGAGCAGGTCATAACGGTCTGGCGTCCAGCGGTCAACAACGTAGCCCCATGCGAGCGCAAGCACGATGAAGATGCCGCCGTATGCCGCATACACACGTCCGAATTTGCTCTCGGCTTGCAGGGTGGGAATGACGCCATACGCAAACAGAACGACTGCGCCGGCTGCGCCGAGCAGCACACTGCGATGTTCGCGCAGCCACTGCCACACCAGATAGCCGCCGCCGATCTCGGCGATACCGGCGAGCACAAACAACACGAGCGCGCGCAGCACATCCATCATCGTTCACCTCTGCGGCGGCGGAAAATTTCTCCACGCCGCTTCCACAAGCAGATACAATCCACCGCACACGAGCGAGTGCCCGCCGAGAATGATGGGCATTCGCGCACTCTGCACAGCGCGCGTGAATTCGCGCAGCCAATCATCGTCAATCAAATCGGGACGCAGCAAGTCGGCGTTGAAGCGATCGGAGGCGCTTGCCTTGATGTGTCGGTGCGCAAGCAGCACGCGCAGGTCAAGCAGCGCCGCCGTGCCGAGTTCGCCGAGCAACTCCAGCGCGCGCGCGACGCCATACGCGTCGAGCAAGTAGCCGAGCAGCGAGCGCGCTTCGCCGCGCGTCTCGCGGCCGCTCGCGATCATGCCGCGCTCTTCGGAGAGCAAGCGCGTGCGGCACGCGATCTGCGTCGAAAAATATTGCCACACTTCGCCCGCCACGCGCCCGAACACGAACAACTCCGACTCGCGCTGGGTCAGGTGCGGCAGCAGTCGTTCGATGTGCGTCGTGTCGAGCTGCGCGCCGTCCAGAAACTTTCGTGTGTGCGCGCCGAGATTTTTTCCGTATGTGAGCAGCAGCACATCGGTCGGCGTGTCCACATCGAACTGTGTGCCGACGGTGCGCGGCAGCGGAGCGTCGGCGAGGTTGCGCTGTGTGCGCAAGAGGAATGCGAGATTGTTGTCGGTGTCGAGCGGTGGCAAATCGAGCGCAGCAGAAGCGGGCGCGAACGCGACAAAATCAGACGACCAAAAATTGTTGGGAACCAAAATGTTATTGCTCGCGCGCAGCCGTTCGACAATGGCGTGCAGTTCGTCGTCGCTCAACAGCGCACCCGCACCGCCGCCGATGTAGAACGCTTTCTGCACGTCATAGCGCTCCACGATCTGCGCAAGCCGCGCACTGAACGTGAATGCTAGGGTGGGGTCGTCGAGGTCCGCGAGCACGTCATACGGCTGAAGTGTTTCGATCAGCGCGTGCGAGTCTGTTGCGACGATGACGCGCTCGACGAGATTGAGCGCACGTGCGCGCGCGATCAAATCTGTCGTGATCGCGTGTCGTGTCTGCGTGACCAACCGTTCGGCGTCGTTTCCGATCGAGCCTGCGGAGAAAATGATGAGGGTGACGGCTGGATCCATGCTTAGTCGTCAGTAGCCAGTCGTCAGTAACCAGAACCCACTGATGACTGGCTACTGACGACTGCCTACTTATTCATGCGTGCTGCAGCGCCATCAGCGAGCGCTTCATCTGGTCGAGTGCGCGCAGCAATTGTGAGCGGGGGCAGCCGTAGTTGAGGCGCACGAAGCCCTCGCCGCCGGGTCCAAAAGTCGCGCCGTCGTTCACTGCGACTCGCGCCTTGTCGAGGAAAAACTGATGCGGCGCATCGTCGAGATGCAGGTCACGGCAGTCGAGCCACGCGAGGTAAGTGGCTTCGGGCACCGTGACGCGCACGCCAGGCAGATTCGCGGCGACGTAATCCACCACGATATTTCGATTCTCGGTGAGATAGGCGCGCAGGTCGGCGAGCCACTCGTCGCATTGCGTGTACGCGGCTTGTGTCGCAGCCAGTCCCATTGCGTTGATGTGCAGACCGATGGCGTTGTGTTTCACTCGCTCGCGCAAATCGTCGTTGGGGATGATCGCAAAACTCGTGTCGAGGCTTGGCATGTTGAACGTCTTGCTCGGCGCCATAAGCGTGACCGTGCGCTGCGCGACTTCAGGTGAGAGTGCGGCGAGCGGCATGTGGCGCGTGCCGTCCATCAACAGGTCGCAGTGAATTTCGTCTGAGCAAATGATGAGGTTGTGCCGCGCGCAAATGTCTGCCAGTTGCACCAGTTCAGCGCGCGTGTACTCATGGCCCGTTGGATTGTGCGGATGGCAGTGCAGAAACAAAACCGTGTTCGGTTTGATCGCCGCTTCAAACGCGGCGAAGTCGGCTTCGTATGTGATGGTGTGTGGGGACGTGTGTTGCAGTTTTAATTCGACCGTCGTAATAGTCTTGCCTTGATTGGTCGGCGCGGTTAAGAACGGCGGATAGATCGGGCTGAACATGATCACATCGTCGCCTTCGTTGCCGACCGTGCGGCAGACGTTGTTCAGTCCATAGACGAGTCCCGGAATATACACGATGTGTTCGGCCGGCACGTCCCAGTTGTATAGCCGCTTCATGCGCTGCACCAGCGAATTCGTCAGATCGGTGCACGGCTGCTCGTAGCCGAACACGCCGTGGTGTGCGCGCTGGTGCAGTGCTTCCAGCACGGGCGGCGGCGATTCGAAGTCCATATCCGCCACCCACATCGGCAGCACGTCCTGATCGTACTTCGTCCACTTGGAACAATTGGAATCTCGTCGCTCCACCTCGACATCGAAGTTATACTTCATGCGTTCAGTTTCTCCTCCGGCCTAGTTTGTTCATTTGTGGGTTGGCGTGTTTGTTCAATCGCAAACCAACTAACAATCCATCTAACCATCTAACCATCAAACCGTCCTCTTTGCCGCGACCATCGTGTGCTGCATCAGCATCGCAATGGTCATGGGCCCGACGCCGCCGGGCACAGGCGTGAGCGCGCCTGCTACTTGCTTGACCGAATCGAAGTCCACATCGCCGACCAGCCGCTTGCCCGATTTCTTTGTCGCGTCCGCAATCTCGTTGATGCCAACGTCAATCACGACCGCGCCGGGCTTGACCATGTCCGCCGTGACGTAGCGCGTCTTGCCGATGGCGACCACAAGGATGTCGGCTTCGCGCGTGATAGCGGCGATGTCTTTCGTGCGCGAGTGGCAGACGCTCACAGTCGCGTTGCGGCCCAACAGCAACAGCGAAACGGGCAAGCCGACGATGTTGCTGCGGCCCAACACGACCGCATTCGCGCCGTCAATCTTGGTGCCGAATCGATCCAAGAGTTCGATGACGCCGGCGGGCGTGCATGGCGCAAAGGTCGGCGTGCGGTTCTTCATGCCGAGCTTGCCGATGTTGATCGGGTTGAAGCCATCCACATCTTTTTCGAGTGCGACCTCGCTCAGCACCGCTTCCTCGCTGATGTGCGACGGCAGCGGCAGCTGCACGAGGATGCCGTGCACCTTTGGGTCGGCGCTCAGTTGGCGCACGAGCGCAAGCAGATCGGTTTGCGGAGTGTCGGCTGGCAGTTCATGACCAAACGATTCGAGTCCGAGTTCGGCGCACATCTTGCGCTTCGAGCGCACGTACGCGCGCGAACCGGGGTTGTCGCCGACGAGCACGGTGGCGAGTCCGGGCGTGATGCCGTGCTTCGCTTGCAAGTCCGCCGTCTCTTGCTTCACGCGACTGCGAATATCTTCGGCGACTTTCGCGCCGTCAATGATCGTTGCTGTCATGATCCCCCAACTCTAAGCCGTCCGCCTGAGCTTTGTCGCAAGCAACTCGTTTACCCACGCCGCCATTTCGAGTTGCAATTCGGGCGGTGGCACAGGTTCATCATAGTGGATACGCCAGTCGTAGCCCGAGCGCGCGTACACAGCACGCAGGGCTGCGCCGACATCGAGAGCCACGTCGGGGTCGGGCTTTTGTAATGGTACGGGGATTAGCGGCAGTACTTCATTCACTGCGACGGGCCAGATTTCGGATGCACGCTCATAATCCGCTCGATTAACAAGCAGCACATAGTCCGTGTCGAGCGGATCCTCTAGTATTTCTTGGCCCGGCCGCACGCCGCCGCGCAGCAAATCAATTTCCACGAGATGGACAGCGGATTTCAGCAGTTGCGAGCGTTTCTGCTGATACTCTTCAAGTCCACCGTAGGGACGCTTGTTGTACGGCGACAAGATTTCTACAGAGGTCACGAGCTCACTTGTCTTCGTTTTGTAGATGCGCACGACGCGCGATGTCACGACCTCCGTGATCACTCGTACAACGGGTGCGGGCGCGAGTGCTATCGTCGCTACGGTGGCCGGCATTTCGGCAACGCTGTCTAGTGGAAGTAATACGCTCGTGTCAGGCCGAACACGCGGAGCGGACTCAAGTTCGACACCACGCGATCCCATCTGGATTTCAACCGTCGCGTAATACTTCGGACCGATTTGTGGATTCAGTTGTCCCTTCAGCTCTTCTGCTAACCCGTGATGAACATCGGGCCAAACTTCAGATTGTTCTTCCAAGAACGGGTCCATGCCCGGAAATGGTGATGGCATCGCAAACCTCTGATCATTGAACCGTCAGCTTGTACACCTGCATTTCGCCGCTCACGCCTTTCATGATCGCTTGCTGTGGCGTAACCGCGCACGCCGCAAGCGCGTCATGCACGCCAGATGCATTATACACATCTTCGCTAATGAAAATCTCGTTGGCGTCGGCGAGGTTCTGGATGCGGTTCGCGATGTTCACGCTCTGCCCGAAGTAGTCGAGGCGGTCGTTCAGCGTCACGGCGATGGAGTGTCCTTTGTGGATGCCGATTTTCAAAATCAGCTTCTCCGAGATCGCGCGATTGGACTCGTCAATGCCTGTCAGCATGTCCACTGCAGCGCGCATTCTGCGCTGCGGGCATTCGCCCGCCCGCGCCAAGTGCGCAGCGCAGGGCATTCGGCAGCACGGTCGTGAAGATGATGAAGATACAAAACAGGTCGGTGATGGAAAATGGCACCGGCAATCTCGACCATGTTATCACGTGCTATTGTAGGATCGCTGGTCTGCGCCGCCAGAACTGCGTCGCCTGTTCGAAGGCATACGCCAGTTGCAAGACGCCCAACTCGTCGTGATGCCGTCCGACAATCTGCACGCCGACGGGCAAACCTTCGGGCGTGAAGCCGCACGGCACGGAGATGGCCGGATGCCCGATGACCGTAATGTAATAGCACGACTTCATCCAGTCAATGTACGTCTCCATCGTAACGCCGGCGATCTCGGCCGGGTATTCGATACTCACGTCGAACGGCGGCACCTGATTGACGGGGCAGATGAGGAATTCGTAACGCTCCATGAACTGGCGCATGCGATGATACAACTCGGTACGCTTGCGCTGCGCCTCGACGACTTGTGCGCCCGTCAGCGCGAAACCTTGCTCGGTGTTCCAGATGACGGTCTGCTTGATCTGATCGCGGTGCGTCATGAGCAGTTCGCCGTACGACTGCGCGAAGTTCAACGCGCGATACACTTTGAACACTTCGTCCGCCCCGCTGAAATCCGGCTCGTCATCTTCCACGGTGCAGCCGAGCGACTCGAACACGTGCCGCTGCGCCTCAAGCGCATTCGTCACGCGTGCATCAACGGGCAGTCCACCCAAGTCGCGGCTCCATGCGATGCGCGTGCCCGCGAAGGTTCGTTCGAGCGGTTGCAAGAACTTGTCGCCCGACTCCGCGATGCTGATGGGCGAGCGCGTGTCGGGTCCCGCCATCACACTCAACATGAGCGCGACATCCTGCACGGTGCGCGCCATCGGACCTTGCACACCGAGCAACAGCCATGCGTCGCCGCGCGGGTATGCAGGGACGCGGCCGGGTGCTGTTCTGAATCCGACGACATTACAAAAATTGGCGGGATTGCGCAGCGAGCCGCCCGTGTCGCTGCCGTCCGCAATCGGGATCATGCCGCACGCGAGCGCGACCGCCGCACCGCCACTGCTGCCGCCGCACGTCTTCGTCGTGTCGTATGGGTTGAGCGTCGCGCCGAACACCTCGTTGAACGTCTGCGAGCCTGCGCCGAACTCCGGCGTGTTCGTCTTGCCGATCGTGATCGCACCTGCGCCCTTGAGTCGCTCGACGATCAGCGCGTCCTGCTTCGGCACATTGTCTTTGTAAATCGGCGAACCTTTCGTCGTGCGGACGCCTTTCGTCTCGACCAAATCTTTGTGCGCGATGGGCAAGCCATGCAGCGCACCGACGCGCTCGCCGTGCGCCAGTCGCTCGTCCGCAGCGCGCGCGCCCTCCATCGCTTGCTCGGCAACCAGCGTCACGATTGCATTCACGTTCGGATTGACGCGCGCGATTTGCGCGAGGTGCGCTTCCATCACTTCGCGTGCGGAGAGCTGCTGCGTGCGGATTAGCCGCGCGAGTTCGGTGGCGGGCAGGAAACAGAGAGCAGATTCGTTCATACGCTGAACTCACTCAGTAGAAGGGCAGGAGCGAAGCATGCTTCGCTCCTACTGGACTGTCATGCTTTATTTCAGTGGTCAATGCCGATCCCTCATCATCTCACCAATCGTCGCGCGTGTGCTGTCTGCCTCGCTGCGCAGCGAGGCGATGATGGTCTCGCGCTCAGTTGGCGTGCGATCCTGACTGAGCTTGAAGCGACCTTGTAGCTCGCTCACGACGATTGCAAACGCGACGATGCCCTTCAGTTTCGCGGCGACAAACTCCGGGGGCAGCGCATCGAACTGGTGCAAGTAGTCGTGGTCGGTGCTGCCGATTAAGCGGCGCACGATGTGCAACTTATCTTCGATTGATTCGCGGAGGCTGAGGTCGCCGTACGCATGCACGGCGACGTAGTTCCACGTGGGCACGCTCAGCGGCTGCTCGTAGTGGCGCGGCGAAATGTACGCGTGTGGCTCCTGAAAGACGACGAGCACGCGCTCGCCGTCCGCGAAGTCGCGCCATTGCTCATTGGCTTTCGCCATGTGCGCGATCAGGCGAATCGTCTCGCCGTCCGTTTCAATCAGGAACGGTAGATGAGTCGCTCGCGGGAACGCAGCGTGTGCAGTCACGAGCGTCGCGAACGAATACGCGCGCATGAACGCCAGCAGTTTGTCATGGTCTTCCTCGCGGTTGTGTTTGGGAATATACATCCACTTCCTTTCGGCTCAGGCCAACTGAGTTCGCATATGCTTCGTGCGTTCGTGGTTTACTCGTCATCTATGTTACTCGACGATGTGCAAGGACACTGGTGGGACGTACGCGGTCAACCACGCGCCATTCGCAGACAAGTAGAATATGTGAGCTGCTCGATGCATCGCCGGCGCGTCCATCTC
Source organism: Anaerolineae bacterium (assembly GCA_038198935.1). Lineage (GTDB taxonomy): Bacteria > Chloroflexota > Anaerolineae > JACRMK01 > JACRMK01 > JBBPZQ01. The sequence goes on along the minus strand of JBBPZQ010000032.1, from coordinate 28,654 downwards.
AAAAATGACTGGAGGATCAAGCCGCGCGTCCACCCCGCGCGCTGTTGCGACGTCAACCGAGAGGTGCACAGTCGCTCGGCGTGGTCTAGGAACTCGACGCGAAGCTGTTCCATTCCCTCTTGGCCAACGTCTCGACACGGTGCGCCTTTCAGACCAACTACTGAGGATGCAGAGATTCTGTGCGCTGAACTGGTGTTACGCATCCAAGAGAACGAGAACTTCCTTTCACTTCCACTTTCACTTTTCAAGTGCTGCTCGGCGCGTTGGCAGTCCCCACGCGACGACGACTGCGCCGATGGCTGCAATCACCATCCAGCTGAACGCGCGATCATAGCCGACGACACTGCTGGAATCGCCCGCGAGCGCGATGGCGATGAGCGCGGTGCCGAGCGTGCTGCCCAAGTAGCGCATCGTCGAATACAAGCCCGCCGCCACGCCCGAGAGTTCCGCCGAGAACGCTTCGAGCGCAGACGTTTGTATCGCCGCGCCCGACAAGCCTAACCCTAACCCGCCGAGCATCAAGCCAGTACCAATCCACCAGAGCGGCGTTGTCGTTTGCAGCAGTGCTTGCATTGTCACGCCGCTCAGTCCGAGCGCCGCGCCGATGACGACGGGCAGTCGCCGTCCGCGCCAGTCGGATAATGCACCGCCGAGCGGCGCGAGCAGCGCGCTCGTGCCCGACATGAGCGCGAGCATCACGCCCGATTCGGTGGCGCTGCGCTGCTGTACGATTTGCAAAAATTGCGGCATCAGGATGAGCGTCGAGTACATCACCATATTTTGAAAAAATACAGACAGCACCGCCGCGCTGAAATGCACGTTGCGAAAAAATTGCAGGTGCACGACCGGCTCAGGATGCCGCCGCTCTTGCGCGACGAACAGCAGCGCGAAGAGGGTGGCAACGACGAATGCGCCGATCACTTCCGGTGCGGCCCAACCATTTCGCGGGCCCAACAGCAAGCCAAGCAGCAGACCGAGCAGCGCGATGCCCAATGCGGTCGCGCCCCACACGTCGAACTGACGACGCATGATCGGCGCGTCGCGCAGCCGCGCCGGAATCGCGTACAGCGTAAGCGCGACGGCGGCGAGACTCACGGGTACACTGATATAAAAGATGGCGGGCCAATCGGCGAGCGAGACGAGCACGCCGCCGAGCACGGGACCGGCCGCCGCCGTCGCGCCGAGCACGCCGCTGTAGATGCCGAAAGCGCGGCCGCGTTCGTGCGACGAATACAAATTGCGCAGCAGCGCCGCGCCGCTCGGCGTGAGCGCCGCACCTGAAACGGCTTGCAAGACGCGGAACGCCATCACCGCCGCAAAGTTCCACCAGACGCTGGCCGCGAACGATGCGAGCGCGAACATCAACGCGCCGGCGATGAACAGGCGCCGATGGCCCACGCGGTCGCCCAACTTGCCGAGTGTCGGCTGCGCGATGACGGTGGCAAGCAGATACGCGGTGATGAGCCACGCACTGAGCGAAGCGTCCACGTTCAACGACTTGGCAATGCGCGGCAGCGCGATGCCGATCATGGTCGAGTTGAGCGGCAGCAGCATGATACCGAGCGCGACGGCGGTGAGACCCAGCCCGCGGGGACGGGTGGTGGGTCCTTTGGCAAGGTCAGAACGGGCTGGACGGTGCACGGTGTTTGAAATGCTCGCATCTGCCTTCTGCCGTCTGCTCTCTCTCATCAGTTGTCAATGGTTTTCACCACGCCTTTCGTAGGATCCACGACAGAGTTCAGAATCAGTTGCAAGCGTGGGTGGGGAAGTGCTTTGATGTTTTCGCAGAGTGAGCCGGTCGCAAGCCGATACAGTGAGCGCGCAATTTGTTCAGTCCACTTCTGGCAAATGGTTGTTGCGATTAAGGGTAGCAGTGCAGCCATGCTGCCCGTATCCGCCCAGCACGGTTGGGCTACTACCCAGTGCACAACGAGTTCGTTAAACACGCATTAGGCAGCACGCTTGGCTCGGCGCTGATTGCCATCCCTGCTCTGAGCAGGGCGGGGACTTTCGCGCTCGCGGGCGACTCCAGCAGTGTCGTCGGCTATGAGCGTGCATTCAGCTGGATGGTGATCGCTGCCATTGGCGCAGTCGTCGTCGCGCGGGGACTACCGGGAAGAGAGTGGAAAGTTGAAAGTCAAAAGTTGAAAGAAAGATTACTGCACACTTTTCACTTTCCATTTTTCACTGTGAATTTCCCCGCAGTAAAAAAGTTTCCGCTCGTCCACGTCTGCACATCGTCACTGAACTGTGCAAGGAGTTGCGTCAATGACTCTGGCGTGTGGTAGACCTTGACGATGTGATGACGCGAGCCGTCGTTGAGGATGCGCTCCTGTTTCAGTTGCGCGCCGGGCATTTCGCCGCGAAACGGTTTTGAATCCACGATCAGCACTTGTCCACCCGCGCGCACAACGCGCGTCACTTCACTGAAAAAATTTGCGAGCAACTCCTGCGGCACATGACTGAGCCAAAAACCGAAGAAGCAGCAATCGAACGCCGCGTTGGCGAACGGCAGATGGTATGCGTCGCCGCGCGTGAGCGTTGCGCTCACGTTCTCCTCGCGCAGTCGCCGCCGTAACAGCGCGAGCATCGTCGGCGCGTAGTCCAGCGTGACGACATGAGCGCGTCGCGCGAGCTGACGCGTCCACCAGCCGGTGCCGCTCGCGATCTCCAGCAAATGCCCCTCGCCGAACGCCTTCACCCACGCCGTCATGTGTGCGACCTCGTCGTGCCATGCGGCATTGTTCGCGGGATCGTCGTACAGATTGACGTGCCGATACCAGTCGTCGTATTCGGGCGCACGGTCGTCGTAGTACGCCTGCATCCCGCTCACCACCGCCCGCACTTCGTCATCCGTCAACGGAACGGATTTCCACGCAGAAGGAACATCGAAGTTGGACATTACATTCCTCTGAACGTCGGCGCGCGCTTTTGTAGGAACGCATTCACGCCTTCGAGATGATCCGCCGTGTGACCTGCGTCTTCTTGAACGTCTGCCTCGTACTCCAACAATTCTGCCAAGCTCATCTCCAACGACTTGTTCAACACGCGCTTGGTCAAGCCGATGGCGCGCGTCGGGCCCGCCGCCAACTTTCTGGCAAAGGCAAGCGTCTCGTTCAGTAATTGATCAGCCGCATAAACGCGATTGATCAAGCCCCAACGCTCCGCCGTGCTCGCGTCAATCGGATCGCCAGTGAACGCGAATTCCAGCGCGCGCGCCATACCGACCAGTCGCGGCAATGTGTAGCCGAGTCCCGAATCGGGTGCAAGCGCAATCTTGACAAAGCCTTCAAAGAAGCGCGCGTTGTCGGCGGCGAAGCGCAGATCGCACGCGAGCGCGATACCCAAGCCCGCGCCGGCCACCGCGCCGTTGATCGCGGCAATGATGGGTTTCTCCAGCGTGCGCATCTTCAACACAATCGGATTGAACGTCTCGCGGATGTGCGCGCCGAAGTGCACATCCGCTGTGGAGCCAGCCTTGTACGCATCGGTCATCACGCCGAGGTCTTGGCCCGCCGAGAAGCCGCGTCCCGCGCCGGTCAGCACGAGGCAGCGCACCGCGTCGTCACGCTCTGCCTCTGCCAAACGATCTTGCAATGCGCGCGTCATCTCGAAGTCGAATGCGTTCAACACTTCGGGGCGATTGAACGTGAGCAGCGCAACAGCTTCGTCAACTTCGTAGCGCAGTTTATCGGGCATATTTTCTCCATCTCAGCGCAAGCGCGCAGAGAATTTGGACGATACGCTGTGTGTCCTCGGTGCCGATAAGGCAATGCGAGGGCAAAAAACGAGGGACAAGAGTGATCTCTTGTCCCTGAAAACTATCAGCGCGCAAGCGATCAGAGAATGTCCAAGCCACCGTCCGAATCATCGCCAAATACATCGGCGTCGCCGTCATCATCGTCGTCATCGTCGTCGTCATCGTCGTCGCTATTGGCAATGCTGATCAGTTGCAACTCTACGGGCAGACGCACCCACAGTTGCAGTAATGTGCCGTCGTCCGTGTCTTCAAAGCGAATGCCGCAAATCTCGACGCGCTGCTTCATACCATCCATGTCTTTGAATTCGAGCATCACCACGCGCTTGTCGTCCCAGGCATCGCGGCAGCGCTTCATCAGTTTGGGTCCATTGAACGTGCGCGTGTCGCAACGCGCTAACTCGTGCGGCATGGTCGCATCCTGAAGCGAGAGCAGAGACAACTCGTCGGCGAACTGGAACTGGGGCGGCGGACCTTCGATGATCGAAATTAACTCAGGCTCGTTGAGGTCCGGCTTATTAGTTTCGTTTGGGTTGCTCATGTGGGGTTGCTCACTTCCGTGTTGAGGTTGTCCTGCGCTGTCATTATAGCACGGCGAGCAATTGGAGAAAAGATGACGACGGGCGGCGGACGGCAATCATTCATTCGCCGTCCGCCCTCGAATTACGCTCTGCGCCGACCGACAATCAAGCCAATGCCGACGAAGCCGAGCGCGAGCGCGATGCACGCGCCCATAACGTAGATGGCTGTGACGATCGGATTGAAGTTGTCCGTCGCGCGCGAAGCTGTGGCGACGACCGGGTTCGTCACGGAGTTGGTCATGTTGTTGCAGTCCCACACGCGGTTCGGGTCTTTGGAGAGATCGTGCATGTTCGACACATCGGGCAGCGACGAGTTGAATTTGAAAACGGGATCAATCGTCATGTCTTCGGGCGAGATGCGCGTGTAGACACGCGTGAGGTACGCGTACTGACTGAGCAGTGCGCGCAGTGCAGGGTCTTGCACGCTGAAGCGGTTTGCTGCACCGGCATACTCGGTGATGAACGCGCGACCTTTCTGCTCACCCAAGCGCCGCTGCACGAGTTGATTGTAGTTGTTGCCGCCGAATGCGGTAAACACGATGTCGTCGTCGGGCACGTTGACCACCGCGTAATTCTCAGGCTGTGCCTGCGACTTCGACAGAATCCACGTCAGCACGACCATGTTGGGTGTCGCGGCGACGGCGGTGAGGCGCAGCGGGATCATCGGCTTGGCGGACTTGTACGTCATCTTCACAGGCTGAATGTCGCGCACCTGCTTGTTCGGCTGCAACTTCATGGCGAGGAACACCATCTTCTCTTTGACGTACACGTCAATGAACGGCTCCATCGCCGACGTGATCTGATACTTGTTGTCTTGCAGCCACTTGATCATCGCCTTCGGGTCGTCGCTGCCGACGACGGCATAGTTGAACGGACCGACGCTGCCCTGATCGAACACGGTGACCCCACCGGCGCTGGTGCCGGGTGGTTGCTGTGCCGCAGCGGGCACCGGTAAACGTCGCATCGCTTCCGCGCACGCATTGGAGAGCGACGGCGCGACATAGACGGGCTGCGTCAAGCGATCCAACTCGCGCAGCATCGTCATCGTCGCCACGTCCACCTTGGGTGGATTGGGCACGGGCACGACCCACGCAAACGTATCGGGCGCACCGGTGTAATTGATCTGCACGTAAGCATCCATTGTGCCGTCGTCGTTGACGGCAAAGATGATGCGCTCGGCTGCTTGATCCACCGGCACGTTCGTGCAGAAGAAGCCGCCGCACGCCTGCGCCGCTCCCGACGAGAGCGACAGCGCCGCGACCACGAGCAACAACACCGCGAAGAATTTGTAACGCATGTGATTCCTCCTCAAACGTATATTGTCCCTATGTCACCCTGAGCGAAGCGAAGGGTCTCTGAGACATCGCTCATTCACGAATGCTGTCATGCAATTAATCCGCAACTATTTTAGTGCATGACGACACACACCTTCGAGAAGCGTCAAAGAGATTCTTCGCTTCGCTTCACCCTGTGCCACGCGCGAATGCGCGTCCGCAGGCGAATGCCTGCGGCACAGGGCATGAATGACAGTAACAGAATTGGTAGGTCATGCCCGCCGACGACCGACGATCAAGCCGAAGCCGACGAATGCGAGCGCGAGCGTGATGCAGCCGCCCACCAGATAAATCGCCAGCGTGAGCGCATTCGTATTCGCATCACTCTGCGATGCGGCGGGCGCGACGACGGGACTCGTCGTCGGACTGGGATTATTCGTGGTCGTGACTGCACCGACACGATTGGTGAGCGTGTTGCAGTCCCAGCCGCGCCTCGGGTCTTGCGACAAATCATGAACGTTGGACACGTCGGGTTGCAGTGAATCGAACTTGAACACGGGGTCAATCGTCATGTCTGCGGGCGAGATGCGAGTGTATACTCGCGTGAGGTACGGATATGAACTGAGCAGCGCTCGCAGCACCGGCTCATTCACGCTGAAACGGTTCGCCGCACCCGCATACTCGGTGATGAACGCACGCCCACGATATTGGCTCAATCGCTGCTGGGCGAGTTGAGTGTAGGTATTGCTGCCGAACGGATAGAACTCGATCTCGTCGTCGGGCACTTTCACGACGGCATAGTTTTCGGGCACGGCTTGCGACTTTGCCAGAATCCACGTCAGCACCACCATGTTCGGTGTAGCGGCGACGGCGGTTAGCCGCAAGGGAATCATCGGCTTGGCGGACATGTACGTCATCTTCACCGGCTGGATGTCGCGCACTTGCTTGTTGGGCTGCAACTTCATGGCGAGGAACACCATCTGCTCTTTGACGTACACGTCAATGAACGGCTCCATCGCGGGCGTGATCTGATACTTGTTCGTGCGCAGCCAGTTCACCATCGCTTTGGTGTCGTCGGAACCGATGATGGCATAGTCGAAGGGGCCCACCTGTCCTTGGCCGAACACCGTCACCGAGTCTGACTTCGGAGCACCGGCAGGTGCGGATGTCGCCGCGAATGTCGGCATGCGACAATCATTGCGCCATGCGGGTCCCTTGTACACCGGCTTGGTGAGATTGTCCAACTCGGTGATGACCGTCATCGGCACAACATCAACCTTGGGCGGATTGGGGACGGGCACGGCCCAAGCGAACGCATCGGGCGCACCTTGATAGTTGATCTGCACGTAAGCATCCATTGTGCCGTCGTCGTTCACGGCGAAGTTGATGCGCTCGGCGGCTTGATCAACGGGGACATTCGTGCAGAAGAATCCGCCGCACGCCTCGGCGTGAGGAGCAAGCGCAAACAAGAACGCGAGCAGCAATCCAACCGACAGCAATTTCGCGTGGCGCATGTCGCACCTCCTTGCGGTATGAGACGGCACGACGGCGAGAAAAGTTCCGCGATAGACGAAAGACGAAGGACGGCAGACGGCGGCTAATCGCCTGTCCCCTGTCCCCCGTCCCCTGTCCCCCGTCCTTTTCGTTCCTCCCGATATTCCTTCATCGCGGCGAAGTGATCGTCCGACTGCATCGCCTGTGACTGGGCGGCGAAGTATACTTGCAGGAACGCATCGAACGGCAGATCGAACGTGCGGTTGGTCATCTGCTTCGAGAGCATCACCGACGTCCACGGGATGTTGAGATAGATGTCCGACACCTCGCGCACCTTGCGCGGAAAAAATAAATCATTGATGCAGTAATCCACCATGCCCATCGTGTGCGCTTCGGTCGCCGTGACCAACTCACCCGACAGGATCAAACGCTTCGCGTGCCCGATGCCAATCATGCGCGGCAAGCGATAAATGCCCATGCCGGGGATGAGTCCTTCTTTCACGGCGGGCAATCCGAGTAGCGCCGACTCGGCCGCCACGCGCACGTCGCACGCGAGCGCGAGCTGCAAGCCGCCGCCCAGACAGTAGCCGTTGATCGCGGCGATCACGACCTTGCTCATCGTCTCGAACTTGCGCAGCGCGCCTTCCCAGCGGTGATGATACGTCATGTCAATCTCGCCCGCTGCGAGTTCCTTCAAGTCAATACCGGTGCTGAACGAGCGACCCTCGCCCGTGATGATGACCACACGCGTCTGTTCGTCGGACGCAAGCGCATCGGCGGCTGCGTTCAGATCAAGCATACCCTGATTGCCGAATGCATTCAGCCGCTCGGTACGATTGAGGTGCAGCGTGGCGATCGCGTCGTCGTGGGTGATGAACATGGTTTCCAAGTTCATTGGTCGTGCCTTGTGGGAAGTGTCATGTGTCGTGTGCCATGTGTCATGTGCCATGTGTCATGATACTTGGCACATGACACTCGACACTTGACACTTGTCTCTTTCCACTTTCCAGTTCACTGTCCCTTCCACAGCGGCTTGCGCTTCTCGACGAACGCGCGCATGCCTTCCTTCTGATCGTCGGTGCTGAACAGCAGCGAGAACAAACGGCTTTCGTAGTCGAGTCCGTTTTCGAGCGAGATGTCTTGCGCTTTGGCGACGGCGTCCTTCGCCATGCGCGCGGCGATGGGCGCTTTGCTGGCCACCTCGGCGGCGAGTTTTTTCGCTTCATTCATATACTGATCAACGGGCACGACGCGATTAATGATGCCCCACTCCAACGCTTGCTGCGCGGAAATCGGATTGCCCGTCAGCATGATCTCCATCGCGCGCGCCTTGCCGACGATGCGCGTCCAGCGCTGCGTGCCGCCGCCGCCAGGTATGACGCCGATGTTGATTTCAGGCTGGCCGAACTTGGCCGTCTCGGATGCGACGATCATGTCGCACGCGAGCGCGAGTTCGCAGCCGCCGCCGTAGCAGTGACCGCTCACCGCTGCGATGATTGGCTTGCGCGCACGCCGCACCGTGCTGAGGATGGATGCGCTGAAACGGTCGAGCATACCCGTCGCGCTGCGCGGTCCCATCTCTTTGATGTCCGCGCCCGCGCTGAACGCCTTCTCGTTGCCCGTGATGATCACACAGCGCACGTCGGCGTTCTGCTCGAACTCCTGCAGCGCCTGCGCCGACTCGCTCTGCAATTGGCTGCTCAATGCGTTCAACGCTAGCGGGCGATTGAGTTGAATGATGCCGACGTTCTGTTCGATGCTCGTGATAACCGTTTCGTATGCCATGGGAACTCCTGAATGAAAGGTGTGCTGTGCGATGCGGGATACGCAATACGCCATACGGGCTGCGCGCCAATTTTACAACGATGTATGCGGTGTGGCAATGCGTCAGTTCACTGCACGGTAAGCCATGGGCATGAACTCGCGCGCATCAACCTGCGCATATTGCGCGAGCAGCTCCGGAGTGAGCGGCGCGACGGGGTAGTGCGCTGTACGCCACTTGAGGAACGGATAGACTCTCATGCGCGCCGTTTGAAATTCTTCGACGATCAGTTGACCGATGACGCCGCACTGCTCGACGAAGCATTGGCGCTTGAATTCGTCGAGCACGCGATCCAAATCGAACGGCACCGAGCGGAATGTGGACTGCCATTCGCCGTCACGCGCCATAAGCAGCAAGTAGCGCGCGATGCCGATGTTGCCATCCAGTGGCACGCCGACGCTGCCGCCGTTGAGGATGCGCGTGCCATGCACGACGCGATCCATTGCGATGTGCGTGTGCGCGGACACAAGAACGGATTCACTTACACCTTCGAGCATCGGCGTGAGGTGCTCGTCCGTATCGGTGTGGTGCATCGGCTCCCATGCGCTGCGCGGCGAGCCGTGCACGATGCGCATTGGCGGCGCATCGGGGTAGCGCAGTTGCAACGCATCGGGCCATGCAGCGATCACATGATGCAAATGCCCGCCGAGTTGCGCGCGCAGCCACGGCAGCAACGGAAATTGCTCGCGGTCGTTCCACTTGGCGGGCGCGCGCGGCGTCTCGTAATCGAGTAAATAAAATTCGTTGTTGCCGCGAATGGCCGCCCAGCCTTCGCGCGTCACGCACTGAACCACCTGGCGGGAGAAGGGTCCCCAATTGATGACATCGCCCGCGACGACTACGTGATCAATCATGAACTGCTGCATATCGCCCAGCACTGCTTCGAGCGCGGGCAAGTTGCCGTGAATGTCGGCGAGGATGGCGAGCGTGGTCATGGTGGGCGGCGGAAAGTCAAGGGGTCACACCCCAAGAACGTCAGGGACGCAAAGATCACACAGTTTGATCTTTGCGTCCCTGACGTGAGCAAGTTCATTCCAGATTCAACTCATACTTCATTGAGGGCAAATCGTTACAGCCGTAAATCGTCGTGAGCACGTGCAATGCGAGGTCGGCGAGGCGATGCAATGCTGCGTCGTCACGCACGGCGAAGTACGCGGAGAAGTTGACAATGTCTCCGTCGGGCGGCGCGAAGGTGAGCTGTTTCAATTGGGCAATGTTTTCATTGCTCAGTTGGCGTGCGCGCGGCAGGTATTCGTTCGAGACCGTCTCACAGTAGATCTCGCTCGCGCCGGGCGACGCAGTGAACTGCACGTACGCCTCGCCGCACGAGACAATGAGGAAGTTGTTGTCACCGCCTTCGCGCAACAGCCGCTGAAGGTTTTGTGCGAGCGGTTGGGACGAGGAGTTGCTCATCCGTTTCACCTCAACGCTTGAGCAGCGGCATGAACTCTGTGTAACATGCGCCATCGCTCGCAATCGTCGTAATCAGGCAGCCGCGTCTGCTGGTGGCGAGGTAAAACGGCCAAGTCACGCCGCTCGCAAAACCTTCGCTGTAGTTGAGCGGCGTCATCAGGCTGCCGCGTGCTGCCATGTGGTCGAAGAACGCCATCTCACGGTCGCTGAGCAAATCGCGACTCTGCGTGACGACGATGGTCGCCACGCGGAACTTGCGACGTGCGCTAGGATAGGCGGGACTGCGCGCGCCGTAATCGCGAATGACATCGGCAACCTTGTAGGGAATCGTCGCCGTCACGATGCAGCCCGAGCACGGCATCGCGCTCTGGTCGTTGGCGACGACGAAACCGCCAACGCTGCTTGCGGGTGCAAGCCCCATCAGATATAACTCCATCGAGTTATACGTCAGCGCATAGTCCGCCCAAGCGAGTTGGTAGCGGTCGCTCCCGATGGGGGTGAACGTCCACGGAAACTCCAAGCCTTCGCCGCTGGCATCCTGCCATCCCATCATGCCATACGCCAACGACGAGATGGGCCAGTGCGGTGTGACCCCGCGCAGTTCGTTGGAGCGAAGGTAATTGATCCACTGATGGCCGATTTCGTGCAGCGAGGCTTGCGAAGCCATATCAAAGTAGGTGGACAGTGGGTACTCGGTGAAGCCGAGCAGCCTGCCGCCACTGCCATAGAAGGCAGTATTGTCCGACAGCGGCAGCCCGATACCACTCACATTGTTTTGCACGTTGGCATGGTAGCGGTTGGCGTAGCGCTCGGGCACGATGACGATGCTGAGAAAATCGTAGTCGTCGCCGAAGTAGCGATAGAATTGCTGAGTGATCGAGATGACGTTCGGGTTGGCCGCGTCCAACCACGGCATCCACAGATTCACGACGTGCGCGCTCTGCTTGTACGCGCAAAGTATAAAGCAACCGCCATAGCTCGAGGACACGTCGGGAATCGAATCGTCTTTGACGTTAACGAACACGCCGAAAGCACCCGCGTCAATCGGGCCCTGATAGACGTGCAAGCGTCCGACGATGTTGTGATTGTAGTCGCTTGCCGTATAACCGAACAAGGCTTGCGCGGGCGTGAGTGTCGTCGAGAACACGTTGCCCACTTGCACGAGCGTCTTCGTCACGCCTGTCGCCAATGCGAGCTTCATCGAAGTTACGGTGCCGTCACTCGTGAACTTGAGCTGCACAGTTTCGCTCACGTTCGGATCCACGACGAGCGGTGAGATCTGAAAGTAGTCAATGGGGTAAGCGCTGGCTGGGCTATGCGCCAGCAGCGGCTTCACGCCGTCTGACTGAAGTGGCGCTTCTGCCTGTGCGGACGGACTGCTATGCAGCAGACCGATAGCACTGGCGAGCGACAGCAGCACCGCTACGACGACGGCAAGGGTGAGTTTGGATTTCAACATGATGCGCTCCTGTAGATCGAACTCTCACACGCACAGAGCATCAGCGCATCTGTATCGGCGAGGAACATGAACGAGTTGTATGATGCTTTAAGCGGGGAGGGGACGCAAATTCAAAAAGAGTGCAAGGAATAGTAGTCTGTATTCGAGCGACTGGAAGTCGCGGCATCGCATCACAAAGTCCGCCTATGCAGACATATATCTTGGCCGACGAAGCTCGGCTTCGTCATGTGATGCTGCGACTTCCAGTCGCCCGACATCATGTCCACATCTGTTGCGGCGGCAGTCGAACTGTCGCCACGTTGCGTCGCAATATCTACGAGGCCTTCTCGCGGCGTGTGGACTGGCCCACGTTTACCAATTTTTGCAGCAGGTCGAACCAGAACGGCGCGCCTTGCATCGCGGCAAGCCCGGAGATCAATAGTCCTAATCCCTTCAAGCCCCAGCCGCCGAGATCGCTTGGCGCATCGCCAAGTGCCGCGCAGCCGTTGATCGGCAGCCCAAGTAATTCGTTTGGCTGATGAACCCATGGCACCCACGAGGGCAGCCACGCCAGTGGAGCACACGCCATGCCTTGATCCAACTTAATCTGCATGAGCTTCCAGCCGACGGGAATGCTTAACGCCTTGAGGTCGGTGTTTAGTTTGGTGATGACGTCGCCCAAATTTGAGGTCGTCGTCGTTGTCGGTTGTGACGATGCGGCGACACGCGCCTGATCGGCGACTGCTTGACGCAGTGTTGGCTCGCGCCAGAGCGTGTCCGCGATGCGGATCGAATCCACGTTGATGATTGACGCGAGCACCAAGCCGATGGCAAACAGCACCCATTGGATGTGCTGCTTGTACCAGACGGTGGCGCGATCCATCGTGCTGTCGTACCACGCTTCGACTTTGCTGCGCGTTTCGTTCAGCAGGTCTTCCGTCGAGGTCACGTCGGTTTCGGCTTCGCGCAGCAAGGTCTGCAAGGCGCGATACAAATCAGGGAAGCGCGATTTCTGTGCCTCCACGCCGAGCCGTAATTGCTCGACGGCGAGCGCGTGTTTCAGCGAGGGGTAGGTGGCGGCCAGCGACTGCACGGCTTGCAGCAACTCCGTCGTCGTCGGCGGCGTGAGGTTCTGCGGCAGTGCGGCGATCAGGATCGGATTGAAGGCATTATTGAGGACATCCTCAAGTTTGGCGCGCGCCTGCGCGTCAGCGCCCGCTGCGGTGTGCGCCGCGTTGAGCAATTCGGCGCGCGTGCGTTGCAGCGCTTGTGCGATCGCGGTTGCCTGCGTGCCCTCGCGCATGAGCGTGTTGAACAGCGCGAGCGAGAACGACGCGCGCGGAATATATTCGGGCCCGATGCGCGCGCCCGGCCGCGTCAGCGCCTTGATCAAGGGATGCGCGTACAACTCGGCGATGAACTGTTTGCCCTCCGATGGAATCTCCGGCAGGGCGCTGCCGCGCACACGACTCCACCACGCTTGCAGCATCTGGGGCCACTCGTTCACGCGAACCCATGCGCGCAGTCGAAAGCCGAGACGGCTTAACATGCCGGGCGCTTTTTCGGGCGTAGCGATCATCACCATGAGCGCTTCTTCCAATTGCTTAGCGCGCCAGTTGAGCATTCGCGCGATGATCTCCAACACTTGCGAGCAGGCGAGACTGAGCGCCAGATAGACGAACACCAATCCGATGGCCAGTTCGATCAGCGCGGCGAGATTATCCATGCGCCTCCTTTGGCGAGAGCGTGCAAGTTGCTGATATTGTATATCGGCTTGTCAAACGCGAGACATACGCGCCAGCAATTCTCCATTTGGCTGATTGCCCACCCTTTTGCTCGCGCTGGATTGCCAAATCCAGCGCCACTGGCGGCGGATGTGTCCATCCGCCGCGAGCAATTGGCGTCAAATGGAGAATTGCTGCATACGCGCGCGCAGTTATGCGGGTTTGAAGACAGGTGCAGTGCGTGCCATTGCCAGTACTGCACGAAATATTATTTCATACGCTTGATGAGACACACAGCAAAATAGGCTGCATTCTGCAACTGCTGTGGATACGATTCTGAGGCTTGTCATTGAGCGTCAATTGATTGCAAGGCGCGCAGCCTGTGCGCGCGCTTTGCGCAGTGAGCGGTGTAACTGCGCTGCACAGGCCAGCGCGCAACACGCGCAAAGCAGGCAAATGTCATACCCATGTCCCGCGCCGGCCGGCGGCACACCAGCCGTGCTCCCGACGAGCGCACGCGGGATGATGCCGCAGGCATTCGCGTGCTGACAGCCGAATGGCATGTCCAGTGCCGTCACCCTGCGCCGCACGCATTCGCGTGCCCACAGCCGCATGGCTGTGGCGCAGGGCATGGCATTCGCCTGCGTGGCGCGCATCGCTCACGTTTCCAAAACCTGACGGGTCTTTTTGTGTTACAATTTCGCCAATCCCTTAATCACATCAGAGGTTGTTATGCGCCCCGACTTGACGCGTGCCGTGACGGCGTTTCAGGATGACGTGGTTCGCTTCGCGCAGAAACTGATTCAGACGAAAAGTTTATCAGGTCGTGAGAGTGAAGTTGCCGATGTCGTGCAGAACGAGATGCAGCAACTCGGCTACGACCAGACGTGGCGCGACGAGGTGGGCAACGTCGTCGGCATGATGAAGGGCAGCGATGGCGGCAAGTCCGTCATGCTCAACAGTCACATAGACCACGTGGACGTGGGCGATGAGAGCAAGTGGCCGCATCCGCCCTATGCCGCGACGATTGCCGACGAGTTCATCTGGGGACGCGCGGCGTGCGACGTGAAGGGCGCGCTGGCGGTGCAGGTCTATGCGCCCGCCATTGCGCGCAAGGCCGGGCTGCGCGTAGCGAGCGATGTCTATACGACGGCAGTCGTGCTCGAAGAGCGCGGCGGCTGGGGCAGCGAGCACCTCGCGCAAACGCTTAAAGCCGATTACGCCATCCTCGGCGAAGCGACGAGCAACGACTTACGCATTGGGCATCGTGGACGCATGGAGATGCTGGTACGCTTCGCGGGCCGCTCGGTTCATGCGTCGGCACCCGCACGCGGCGCGAACCCGCACTACGGCTTGGCGCGCTTCCTCAATCGTCTGCGCGACCTGCGCATGTTGAGCGACGATATGTTTGGCCACTCGACCGTCGCGCCGACGCTCATCTCCACCGACCAGGCCTCGCCCAACGTCACGCCCGGCGAGATTCGGCTCACGCTCGACTGGCGCAACATCCCGAGCGAAACGCCCGAGCAAATCTTGGCGAAGGTGCAGCACCTGCTCGACGACACGCTTTCGCGCGAGCCCGGCGTGACGGCGAGCGTCGAGGTGCCGCAGACCGTGCTCAGCACGTACACCGGCTTGAGCGAGCCGCATTCGCTCATCCATCCAGCGTACTATTTGCCAGAGGCGCATCCCTTTGTACAATCCTCACGCAAGATACTCGCGTCCGCGCTCGAACGCGAAATCGAAGTGAGCACGTGGGCGTTCGCCACAGACGGCGGACACCTGATGAAGGCCGGCATCCCGACGATTGGATTCGCGCCGGGCGAAGAGCGACTCGCGCACACGACGCAAGACCGCGTCGCCATCGCGCAATTGATTGAGGCGACGGTGGGCTATCTGGCGCTGCTGGAAAATTTGTAAGGGGTTATTTGAAAAGGTGCTCGTACATGGAAAACAAGTATGGTGAGCGGCACGGCATTGATACGACGCCGTGAAACGCCGTCGAACGATGCTTGTGTTCTGAACAGAAGCGCGCATCCTTCGACAGGCTGCTCAGAAACTTGGTTGTCTTTGACGGATTATCGCTCGTAGTAACGACTTTAGTCGTTAGGTCGGCGACTGAAGTCGCAACTACGGCGACGTCTCTGTCCGCACGCACGTCGCCGCGCGACTTGGAATTCTCAGGATGCTTGTCGGTTAATGCGGGAACTTTTCAAACAGCCTCGCTGAGAGATTTGGAGATTGAGAGGTTAAACCAATCTCCAAATCTCTCAATCCTACAATCTGAACGGTTATCTCTATGACCGAATTGCGTGTTGACCACAAAGGCAAAGTCTTCAGCGTGCGCATGGACAAAGAACCCATGCGCGTGGTGATGGCGACCGAGCAGCACACGATTATCGGCTCCGTGTATCTGCGGCCAGGTGAGCGGTTGAAGGATCAATTGAATCAAGGCGAGCAGTTCATCGCCGTCACCAACGCGGAAGTGCTCGATCCGAGCGGGGCGCGCGTGCTGTACACGACGCAGTTTATGACCGTGAATACGATACACCTCGCATGGATGATGCCGAGCGATGAAGTAGTTGATGAGTCCACGACGGAGCCAACGCATGACGCAAGATAAAGTACGCATCGGCATGAGTCCATTCAAGAACAACGGCACGCGCCCCAGCACGGGTCCGCTGCCCATCCCTGAGCCGCAGTCTATTGCCGAGACCGGACTGAACGAGGGCTTCATCGCCGACCTGATTCTGAAAACCATTTACCTCAGCGGCCAGATCAGCGCGAACGATATTTGCAACAACGTGAAGCTGCCGTTTGCGAATATCGTCGAGCGCATATTGGATTTCCTCAAACACGAGGAGATGGTCGGCGTGGTCAGCACGCGCGGTATTGGCGAGCGCGGCTTTATTTATGCGATGGCACCAAAAGGCATCGAGCGTGTGCGCGAAGCCATGGCGCGCAGCGCGTACGTGGGGCCCGCGCCCGTGCCAATCACGACCTGGGTAGAGCGCGTGCGCGCGCAGAGCATCAGCGGCAACCTCGTGCGCCCTGAGGACGTGCGTCTGGCGCTGTCCGAACTCGTGCTGAGTCCGCGCACGTTCCGCAAGATTGGGCCCGCCGTCAACTCTGGCCGCTCGATGTTTGTGTATGGGCCGCCGGGCAACGGCAAGACGAGCATCGCAGAAGCGATTGGCAAGCACTTGCTTAAAGGCAGTGTCTCTATTCCCTACGCGCTTGAAGCGAACGGACACATCATTCGCCTGTACGACAAACTCAGTCACGAAGCGGTCGAGCAGGAGCCGCGCGGCGATGCGCGTTGGGTGATATGCCGCCGCCCCATCGTGATTGTCGGCGGCGAGCTGCTGCTGCAAAACCTCGATCTCATCTACGATCCGATCTCGAAGTATTACGAAGCGCCGTTCCAGATGCGCGCGAGCAACGGCTTGTTTATGATTGACGACTTCGGACGGCAGCAGGTACGCCCGCAGGATTTGCTCAACCGTTGGATCGTGCCGCTCGAAACGCGCATTGACTATCTCACGCTGCACACTGGCCAGAAATTAGAGATTCCGTTCGACGAGTTGATCGTGTTCTCGACCAACCTCGATCCGAAGGCGTTGGTGGACGAAGCATTCCTGCGCCGCATCCGTCACAAGATCGAAGTGCCCGACCCAAGCGACGCAGACTTCCTCGCCATCTTCCAGCGCGTCGCCGCACAGCGCGTCATCCCGTTCGACGTGGACGGCTTCAAGTACTTGCTGCAAGAGTGGTATATCAAGAAGCACCGCGCGCTGAAGGCAGTGCATCCGCGCGACATCCTCGATCAGATTCTCGACATCTGCAATTATCAAGGCACGAAGCCTGCAATGACGAAAGATTTGATTGACCAAGCATGTGATGCGTATTTTGTAAATTTGTAAAAGAGCAGACCTGTGAAGTCTCCAAGACCTCACAAGTCTGGACGCGATGAACGCATGTCATTGTTGAAACGTGTCAACCGCGAGCCACCGAAGCCCGCGCCAGTTGCAACGCAAGTTGCGCCAGAGCCGCCTGTGCTCGCACCCGCTGCGGAGGCTGCGCGTGCTGACCCTGCACCAGCGGCGAACGACGAGGCGTTACACGACTTGCGTCGGCTCATCGTCAATCAACTCATCCCTCTGCTTGATCCTAATCTTGAAACGGAGCGCACGCTCAAGACGGTGCACTTCCTTTCCGAACGCTTCTACGTCTTGTATCAGCAGAGCGGCGTGAAGTTGAGCGAAGCCGATCAAAAGAAATTGTTCGAGTTGGTCGTGAACGAATTGATCGGATTCGGGCCGATTCAGTCGTTGCTCGACGATCCGAACGTGAGCGAAGTGATGGTGAACGGGCCCGAGTCGGTCTATTACGAGCAGAAGGGCAAAGTGCTCGAATCAGCCGTCAAGTTCGACGACGACGAGCACGTGATGCGCGTGGTGGATCGCATCATTCGCCCGCTCGGACGGCGCGTGGATCGCAAGACGCCGATGGTGGACGCGCGACTGCCCGACGGCTCGCGCGTGAACGTCATCATTCCGCCGAGCGCGCTCAATGGCCCCACGATCACCATCCGCAAGTTTCCGTCCAAGCGTCTGACCGTGCAAGACTTCATTGCGTACGGCAGCATGACGCCACAAATGGCAGAATTCATGCGCGCGTGCGTCGGCTCTCGTTTGAACATCGTCGTGAGCGGCGGTACCGGGTCGGGCAAGACGACGCTGCTCAACGTGCTGTCCTCGTTCATTCCCGAAAACGAGCGCATCCTCACGATTGAAGACGCCGCCGAGTTGCAGTTGCAGCAGCGCCACGTCGTGCGTCTCGAAGCAAAGCCGTCCGAGTTGGACGGCACGGGCCAGATCACCATCCGCGACCTCGTGAAGAATTCGTTACGAATGAGACCCGAGCGTATCATCGTGGGCGAGGTGCGCGACGGCGCGGCGCTCGACATGCTGCAAGCGATGAACACGGGCCACGACGGCAGCCTGACGACCGTGCACGCGAACACGCCGCGCGAGTGCACCGCACGACTCGAAACACTTTCGCTGATGGCCGGCATTGATTTCCCCGTGCGCGTGCTGCGCGAGCAAATCGCCGGCGCGATTGACTTGATCATTCAGCAGGCGCGACTCAGCGACGGCTCGCGCAAGATCACCTACATCACCGAAGTTGGCGGCATGGAAGGCGACGTGATCATCTTGCAAGACATCTTCAAATATCAGGAGACGGGACGCGACGCGCACGGCAACGTGATCGGCGAGATGCGACCGACGGGCTTGCGCCCACGTTTCACGCCACGCCTCGATGCCAACGGCTTCAATCTGCCGGCAGAAATTTTCGGCGCAGAGGAGTTTGCGTTCAAGCGACGATGACCGATTGAATCAGAAAGGCGCGCACTGAGTTAGACCTGACACGTCTCGAACGTGTCAGGTCTATTTTGTTTATGGTAAGATAAGAACTTATGAACGTGCGCGTGAAATTGTTCGCTGTGCATCGCCAGTTGCTCGGACGGCGCGAGGTGCAGATTGACGTGCCGAGTGGCGCGACCATTGGGCAGGTGTGGCAGCAGTTGAAGCGTGACAATCCACCGTTGTCGCATCTGTCGGATACGGTCGTCGCCGCGCTCAATCACGACTACGCGTCGCTTGATGCGCGCGTGCAGGACGGCGACGAGATCGCGTTCATTCCGCCCGTGAGTGGAGGGTGAGCAACCCCCTCAGCCCTCCTCCATTGCGGAAAAGCGCCGCAACAGAGGAGGGAGCGCAATTCCCTCTCCTGTATAGCGGGGGAGGGTTAGAGTGGGGTGAATGGAGTTCCTATGTTTGATGTGGTGGATCATGTGATTGACGAGCGCGCGGTGGTCGAGTCGGTCGCAGACCCGCGCGCGGGCGCGGTGTGCACGTTCGCGGGTGTGGTGCGCGACAACTCGAAGGGCAAGCGCGTACTATATCTCGAATACGAAGCATATCCCGAGATGGCGCTCAAGCAGATGCGGCAGATTGCCGACGAGATGCAAAGCCATTGGCACATCCTGCACGTCTCGATGGTGCATCGCACGGGCCGCTTGCAAGTCGGCGAGGCGAGCGTGTTCATCGCCGTCTCGTCGCCGCATCGCGCCGAAGCATTCGAGGCATGCCGCTACGCGATTGATCGTTTGAAAATGATCGTGCCCGTCTGGAAAAAAGAAGTATGGGAAGGCGGCGAGTACTGGGTTGGGTGGGAAGGCAGCCCCGACGCAGCCGAGCCGATTCTGACGATGGTTGGTTAATGGGTTAGTTCGTTAGTTGGTTAGCAAACCATCCAACTATCCAACCAACAAACTCAGCGCAGGAGCAGTCCATGTCACAGCCTGAAACGGGACTCGAAGTCGGCCAACTTGCGCCCGACTTCACGCTGCCGTTCTCGCGCACGGAGTCGGCCACTTTGAGTGACTTTCGCGGCAACAAGAAGGTCATGCTCGCGTTCTACGTGCTCGACTTCACGGGTGGCTGAACGAGTGAATTGCAGGCCCTTCAGCGCGAGCAGCCTCGCTTTGAAGGAGCCAATGCTCAGGTCATGAGCATCAGCGTAGATTCGATCTACTCGCACGCAGCCTATGCAGAAAAACTCGGCGGCATCACGTTCCCAATGTTGAGCGATTTCCACCCGAAAGGCATGGTCGCACAACTGTACGGTACGTACAACGAACAGTACGGACGAAGTTGGCGCTCCGTGTTTTTGATTGACACGGCAGGCGCGGTTCGCTGGAAGCGCATCTATCAGACGGGCTTGCCCGATCTGGAAGAAGTGCTGGCCGAATTGAAGACGATGTCGTGAGAGTGATTCATCTCTGCTGAACGTCCCGTAGGGGCGCGGTCACCGCGCCCCTACAACGTTTGTGAGAGCACGATGAACGATTTGCTTGTGCCGCTGCTTGGCGGTGTGGTGCTGATTGAGTTGGGCGTGATGATCGTCGCGCCGTTCATCTATCGCGGTTACCCGTTCAAGTGGGCGCGCGCGACAGCGCAGGCACTGCTCATCGGCGGCGAAGCGCTCGTCGTCATGTTGGCACTGCTCAGTCAAGAGTGGGGCAATTTGCTGCTGTGCAGCGTTGGCGTGATCGGCTTTACGCTCGTCTATTATGTGATGGCGCTGTTGCGTGCGCGATCGTTGAGCGTGCAGTTAGAAGCGTTATTGAATGAAGAGGATAACGAATAGAGGAAACCTCGCGGGACTTCAAGGCCCGCGAGGCCCTTTCCGGTTCACATCCGCAGTCGCGGATCAATGAAGCGATACGCGAGGTCAAGCAGTAAGTTGATCAGCATGAACGTCGCGCCGAGCACGAGCAGCAGCGTGGTCGCCGCATAGACGTCGCCGCGAAAGAGCGCGTTGAGCAGCAAGTACGCCGCGCCGTTCCAGCCGAAGTACGCCTCGACAATCGGCAGCGTGCTGAGCGAGAAGCGCAGCGACACGCCGACTGCCGTCAGAATTGAAATCGCGGCGTTGCGCAGCGCGTGCTCGCCGAGGATGCTGGAGCCGCGCAGACCTTTGGCGTATGCCGTGCGAATGAAATCCTGATCGAGCACGTTCGAGAGCGACGAGAACGTGATGCGCGAGGTGTGCGCGAGCGGACGCGCAGCCAGCACCAACGCGGGCAAGAGCAGATGATTGTCCCAACCGAAGCCGAACATCGGCGCGACCTGCACGTTCGTGTTTTGATAGACGGCGATGGCTGCAAGTTGTAAAAAGATCGCCAGAAAGAAACTCGGCGTCGAGATGCCCGCAAGTGACAAACCCCACGTCACACTTGCCACTTTGCTGTGCTGCTTCAGCGCGCTAATTGCGCCGAGCGTGATGCCGATGATTGAGCCGACGAGTACTGCCAACAATAGCAGCCCCATACTCTTCGGATACGCTTCGGCGACGAGTTCGCTGATTGGACGCGGCGTGCCGCGCGGACCGAGCACCGAGGCGACGGTCGTATCGCCCAACTGACCGTTCAGCAAATCGGAAACGTATTTGAATGAACTGCTCAACGCATCGCCCGCCATCTGTGGAACGGTCGCGTGTCGCTGTGCGCTCGCGGCGGCGATCAAGCCGAAATGCGTCAGATACACGATCAGCACGAGCGTGAATGCGATGAACAGCGCGCGCTGAAGCAGGAAGCGGAGCATGAAAAAAGTATAACGCGCGGGTGAAGTGCTGTCGAATGTTGAACTCTGCCTCAGCCCTGAGCCTTCACCCGCAAGGCGAGCGGAGTACATTCCCTCTCCCGCTGGGAGAGGGATAGCTACCACACAGGATTAACGTCTCATTTCCAACACCGCAGCCTTTGCATACAATACGCGCGCGAAATCATTTGACAGTCATTCGCAAAGTTGCGACAATACACGCGCTCGGCACATGAAAACTGACGGAGGATACTTATGACACAACCATCGCGCTCGGATCGCATGGTCGCGCGCCTGCGCGATTTGCAGATCAGCACGCCTGATGTGGAAGCCTCGGCGGTGGTGAGCGTGGATGGCTTGATTATTGCCTCGTCGCTGCCCGCTGGCGTCGAGGAAGATCGCGTCTCGGCCATGTCGGCGGCGATGCTGTCACTCGGCGAGCGCATCGCAAGCGAGTTGGGGCGCGGCATCCTCGACCAAGTCTATATTCGCGGCGAATATGGCTACGTCTTCCTCTCCGCCGTCGGCGAGGAAGCCGTCCTGACCGTGCTGGCGCGCAAGGAAGCGAAACTGGGACTGGTGTTCCTCGATATGAAACGCTGCGCGGAAGAATTGGCGCGCTTGGTGTGACGCAAGGAGGCGGCGATGAGCGAGCAAGCGCAGGTGATAACACAGCAACTGCCGATGCAGGTCGAGGCGCGCAAGATGTCGAACGCGGCGCTGCGCACGCTGTTCCTCGCCATCGAGCAGGTGATGGGCGGGAACGGCATCAAGGCGGTACTTAACTTCGGCGGGCTGAGACGTTTCATCAACAACTATCCGCCGAACAACCTGAGCGAAGACGTGACCTACGCGGATTATGGCGAGGCGCAGCAGGCGGTCGAAGATTTTTACGGCCCGCGCGGCGCGCGTGCGTTCATGCTGCGTATCGGCCGCGCGACATTTCGCTATGCGCTCGAAGAGCAGCCCGCCATTCTGGGACTGGCCGGTCTTGCGCTGAAGTTGCTGCCACCGGAGACGCGCATGAAGTTGATCTTGCGGCGCATGGCGACGGGCGCAGGCGAGACGCTCAACATGCCCGTCATGGTCGAGGAACAGCCGGAATATTTTGTGTATGTGGTGACAGATTGCCCGTGCCGCTTCCGCAAGCGCAGCTTGAAAACGCCGTGCTGCTATGTTTCCGTCGGCGGCTTGATGGAAGCGATGCGCTGGGCGACAGGCGCGGAACATAACGTCACCGAGTTCGCGTGCGTCAACGTCGGCGACGAGGCATGCCGCTATCGCGTGGAGAAGAAAGTCGCAGAACAGAAATGAAAAGACCTGACCGGTTTTCAAAATCGGTCAGGTCTGCTCTTTGAGTGAACACCAAGACCGTCCTGACAAGGACGGTCTTTTATTTGGTTGTATGTTGCACTTACGCCGCTTTCTTGTACCACTGTTCGACGTAATCATCGAGCGGGTCGTGGTAGCGAGTGCGCTCGCGCTTGCGGCTCAACCACAACTCCTGCAACTCGCTCTTGATTTCGGTCAGGCGCTTGCGCTGCGAGTCGGAAAGCTCGCGCTTGGCGGCCAAGAGGTACAACTGGCGCTGCTCTTCAGAAAGTCTCTGAATGCGATCAACAACACTTTGGTATTTGACTGCCATGCGGAACACTCCTTGAGTTAATGGCTGAAAAATTTTGCCGTACTGTCCTAACCAAGAGCTCTGAACAACATTTCGGGCGGCATCTCCGGCGTCATTGTCGTCGTGAGGAGACGCCGCCTGCGTTTATGCGAAGTGCTGCGAGGCTGAGTGCCTTAGATGCGCGAGCGACCCGGCAGTGCACGGACGATCGCGATCAAGACTACGGCTCCGAGGAACGCCACCAAGATGGACACCAGATTGATGCCCGACAGCATGTTGCTGCCAAAGATGACGCTCGCCAGAAAACCGCCGAGCAGCGCGCCCAGAATACCGACGATGATATCACCGACGACTCCGTAGCCGCCGCCCTTCATCACCATGCCTGCCAACCAGCCAGCGATCAGACCGACCACCAACCATGTAAGGATGCTCATCTCCTACCCTCCTTGTGTAAAGTAACTGACCTGTAACGACTCGTCAAAGATTTCGACTTCCCAGTGTAATTTGCCCTCAACACTTGCCACTATACCAAATCGCCGGCACGGTTGTCTATCTATCTACGGTTACATTTGGGGATATAAGCCTTGTCGTCAAAATCGTGACAGCATCATACGCGGTTCAGGCGCGGTTGCATATACGCAAAAGTATGATTTTTGTGTCGTACAATCTGCGAGCGGCTGTCGTCATTATTACTACAGACGACGACCCTTAGTTTGTCGAACTATAACGAGCCAAATCGAAGAACGCGACGCGCCGTTGACGATGCTGGTCGCCAATGTTATACTGGGCACGCCTGAGTAGCACAGCGTGGAGCGACGTTGCAGGGCGATAGTGGATCAGCAATCTACTCTGGTGAGAACCAAAGCGACAAAATTATACACGACTTGTCAAATTAAGCAACTCGCGCGGCCAGACCTCACAGGTTTCCAAAACCCGTGAGGTCTTTAATTGTGTATGAAAATTTCGGAACTCGGCGAATTCAAACTCATCGAACGCTTGCAGCGCGCCTTGCCCGCCGTCCGCAATGGCGTCGTCGTCGGCATCGGCGACGACACGGCGATTCTCAAGCAGCCTGATGGCCGATACTTGCTGGCCACGGTGGATGCGCAAGTGGAGGGTCGCCACTTCTTGCGCGACAAAGCCACGCCGTACCAGATCGGTTGGAAGTCGCTCGCGGTCAACCTGAGTGACATCGCGGCGATGGGCGGCACGCCGACTTACGCGCTCGTCTCGCTCGGCTTGCCTAGCGACCTCGACGTGTCGTTCGTGGATGAACTGTATCGCGGGCTGAGCGATATCACGCAGCAGTTCGGCGTCAGCGTTGTCGGCGGCAACATGAGCAGCGCGAACGAAATCTTCATTGATGTCACGCTGCTCGGCGACGTTGAACCGGCTCACGTCCTGCTGCGCTCGACCGCCAAAGTGGATGACGTGGTTTTGGTCACGGGCAATCTCGGCGCGGCGGCAGCCGGCGTGTGGCTGATGACCAGTGAGCGTGATGTGCCCGTCACGCCCGCCGCACGCGAAGCGGTCTTGCAAGCAGCCTTGAGGCCGACGCCGCGCGTGCGCGAGGGTCAACTGATCGCGCAGAGCGACCTCGCGCACGCGATGATTGACATCTCGGACGGACTGGCCGCCGACATGGGCCACATCTGCGACGCGTCGCACGTCAGTGTGCGTCTGTTCGCCGAGCCACTGCCGATTGCGGGCACGACTGTCGAAGTCTCGACCGCCGTTGGACACGATCCGCTCGACCCTGCACTGCACGGCGGCGAGGATTACGAGTTGCTCGTCACTGCGCCGCGCGCCAACGCCGACGAGTTGATTGACCTCGTGCAATCACAAACCGGTACACCGCTCACGATCATCGGCGACATTCTCCCGCCGGGTGAAGCGCGCACCTTCATTCGCGGCAATGGGCGCATGATCCCACTGCACGCGCGCGGCTGGAATCACTTTCGCTAGCGCGCGACGACCGACGATAGACGATGGACGACGTGTGCTACTATCAGGGGCCTATCGTCGGTCGTCGCTTTGCTCGCACTACTCGTAATCTTAAAATCGAGCGACCCCCGTTGACAGGCAACCGCGCGCGCGCTATACTGCCCTTGAAAGTGAGGGTGAGGCGTTGCGGGTTCAAGCAGTTAACCGAGATCAAGTTCCGTTGTAAGCACCTTAGCGTTTCGCGCTGGGTGCTTTTTTGTTTCCACAACTCTCTTTTAAGGAGGCATCGTGATTGACTCAGGAACGATCAGCAAAATCCAAAAATCGAAACTGTATGCGGAAGAGCGTGACCAGCGCATTCGCTTCCGATCCTTTGCCGTCGAAATTGACGGCGAGAATAACCACCACATGACCTCACTCGATAACGGCCAATGGCATTGCGATTGCGAATTCTTCCGCACGCACGCGCATTGCAGTCACACCATGGCGATGGAGCGCGTGCTCGGCGCAATGCTGCCGGAAGGTGTGCCCGCCTAAGCACGACGATCACAACTGAATACAAAAAGATTGACGCGAGATGCAATTGCATCTCGCGTTTTTCTTCGCCACGGATGGCGATGGTATAATGTAGTCACGGGTGGCGGCGGTTTGCCACCCGAAATTTTTGTAAAGGCTCCGCATGGCTCGCCTGCGTTTCGCGCTCGGCATCATCATCAGTGCCGTCTTCTTGTGGCTCGCACTCAAAGACCAAGACCTCGCCAATGTTTGGGATACCCTCACGCACGCGAACTACGTCTGGATCATCCCCGGCATCGTGACGTACTTCTTCGCCGTGGTCGCACGCACGTGGCGCTGGCACTATATGCTGCGCTCGATCAAACCGGTCTCGCTGCGCACGCTGTTTCCCATCGTGGCCATCGGCTACATGGGCAACAATATTTATCCCGCCCGCGCAGGCGAAGTGCTGCGCTCATACGTGTTGAAGAAGCGCGCGGGCGTGCCGATGTCGGCCTCGCTCGCCACCGTCGTCATCGAGCGATTGTTTGACGGCGTGGTGATGCTGCTGTTCGTGTTCGTCTCGCTGCCGCGCCTCGAAACACTGCCCGACTGGTTGCGGCAAGTCGTCGTGCTCGGCAGCATTGTATTCTTCAGCGCGTTGATTGTGTTCTTCGTCGTCGCCGCGCGGCCCGATCACGCGCGCGGCATGTATCGCTGGCTGATCGCGCGCGTCATTCCGTTTGAGTTTCAAGGACGCGTGCATGGTTTGGCAGACCGCTTCATGGAAGGACTGGCGTCGCTGCGCCGCGAGCGCGACGTGCTGATGATCTTCGTGACCTCGCTCGTGATCTGGCTGCTCGAAACCGTCAAATACTGGTTTGTGATGCACGCCTTCCCGTTTGAGGTCTCGTTCTACGCGTTGATGCTGATGAACGGCGTCGTCAACTTGGCGACGACCATCCCCTCCTCGCCGGGCTATGTCGGGACCTTCGATGCGCCGGGCATCGCCATCCTCGAAGCGTTCGGCGTCAATCGCGCTATTGCGACGGGCTACACGCTCGTGCTGCACGCGGCGCTGTGGTTCCCGATCACCGCGCTTGGTTTGTTCTTCATGGCGCGCGAGAGCCTGACGCTGGCTAAGGTGCACGCCGACATCGCAGAACAGGCAGCGCAGCCGACACAGAGGGGCGAATTGTTAGAGGTCGAGATATAGCCGCAGAGCGCAGAAAACGCCGAGTTGTTCTTGCAACGCTCGCTGTCCTCTGCGCCTTCGTGGTGAAAAACTTTTCATGAAAGCAGCCATCATTGGCGCGGGCGCGGCGGGACTGGCTGCCGCATACGACCTGGCGGGTGCAGGGCATCAGGTCACGGTCTATGAGGCGGGCGCGAACGTCGGCGGACTGGCGTCGGGCTTCAAAGAGCCGCACTGGGACTGGACGCTGGAACGCTTTTACCATCACTGGTTTCAGAGCGACCACGATGTGCTTGGCCTCATTGACGAGATCGGCGCGCGCGACAGAGTGCTGTTCCCGCGCCCGACGACGGTCATCTACTACGACGGTAAGTTCTATCCATTCGACTCGATGTTCACGAACATGCCGCAGTTCGTGCTGACGCACTTCGCGCCGTGGGATGCGGTGCGCTTCGGACTCGCGGGCGCATATCTGAAGTTCAGTTCCAATTGGAAGTCGCTCGAAAAAGTCACCGCCGATGCATGGATGCGCCAGTGGATGGGCAGGCGCATTTATCAGACATTGTGGCAGCCGCTATTGGTCGGCAAGTTTGGCGACGACTACGATCAAGTGAACATGGCGTGGATGTGGGCGCGCATTCACGCGCGTACCACGCGGCTCGGCACGTTCGTCGGTGGGTTCCAGTCGTTCTTCAATACACTCGCCGATGCCGTGCGTGCGCGTGGTGTGAGCATCGCATTGAACTGCGCCGTGCGCGAAATATCTCCCTCCCCTGTGGAACGGGGGAGGGCCGGGGTGGGGGTTCTCACCTTGCAAACGGCACAAGGCGCAATGGAATATGACGCCTGCATGGTGACGACCTCGCCGAAGTTGCTCGCACGACTCACGCCATCATTGCCCGACTCGTATCTGGCGCAACTGAACACGCTCAAGTCTATGGGTGCGGTCGTGATGATCTTATCGCTCGACCGAAAACTGAGCGCGCAGGGCTACTACTGGCACAACTTGCCGAAGGACGCAGGCTTTCCTTTCCTCGCGCTGTGCGAACACACCAACTTCGTGTCGCCGGAACATTTCGGTGGCGATCATCTCGTCTATTGCGGCGACTACCTCAAACCCGATCACGAGTATTTTAAGTTGTCGCCCGACGCATTGCTCGAAAAATTTTTGCCCGTGCTGCCGCGCTTCAATCCAAAGTTTGAGCGCGCGTGGATCAAAAACTTTTGGGTGTTCAAGGAACCGTATGCGCAGCCGATTCCCCCGCTCAACCACTCGCGCAATATTCCCAACATCCGTACGCCGATTCAGAGCTTGTACTTCGCTTCGATGTCGCAAGTTTATCCATGGGATCGCGGCACGAACTACGCGGTGCGCATCGGGCGCGAGACGGCACGGCTGATCGTGGATGATGCAGCCACAAAAGAACAGGTAGATAGGTAGATAGGGAGACTGGTTTGCAAGCAATCACGCGGTCAAGTACCTGTCTACTTGTGTACTTGCCTGTCAAGCCATCTAAGAATGTTACTTTGAAGGCATCGTCTTGCCATTTGAAGATGTTACCGAACGGACGAGGTAGACTTAGGACATTGGTCACAAGTTAAGGTAACGGTCAAACTGTCAAGTTTGTGATTCGCGCCATGCTGATGTATCAGAGAAGCATGGCCCCATTAGATGCTGCACCTGAACAACCAAAGAAAACGAGTTCCGTCCGTCATACCCGTGCG
>JBBPZQ010000031.1:0-24657 GCA_038198935.1 Anaerolineae bacterium | reverse complement strand
GAGCCACTTGCATCTGCTCCTGAAACGCCAGCAATACGGGAATATCATCAACGCGTTCGCTTCTAATACTCAATTCTGGGCTCATGCCCAGAGCTTAACCTAATCTTTCATTCTCGTCTAAAAATGAGCGAACCTTAAGTTATAAGTATTTGTATTTTAAATTAGGCTCGTCGGCAGAAGCCGAAGACCTCACCGCGCAAGTCTTCTTGAAAGCGTGGGAAGCCATCGGCCATTTTCTGCGTGGCTGCTGCGCATCGCGTATAATCTCCTCACCGATCATTTCCGCATGCGGCGTGACGCGCTCTCGCTCGACGATCTGCCGAACACGAGCGATTGCAGCAACGTTGATCTCGACACGCAGACACAGCGACGGCTCAGCGCGGAAGCGGTACGCGCGGCATTGAAGTATTTAACCGAAGAGCAGCAGCAAGTGATTGTGCTGCGCTTCATCGAAGGCTACAACACCGACGAGGTCGCGCGCTTCATGGACAAGGACAACGGCGCAATTCGCGCGCTCCAGCATCGCGCACTCGTGTCGCTGCAACGCTACTTTCAGCGCGTCGAGCCGTGAGGTTTGTTGCGTTACCTTGTCATTTGAATTCAGGATCGCATGACCCAACTTTAACCTGTACGTAGAGTGTTAATGAACCCTTCGCGACCGTTTGACGAAATTCTCGACCAGCGTCTGGGCGATTTGCGCGCAGGGCATACCACGCTCGACGCCTGTCTGCGCGCGCATCCCGACAGCGCGGCTGAGCTTGCGCCGCTGTTGGAAATGGCGCTTGCGCTCGCAGACGCAGGTGACGTGCAGCCTGCGCCCGCGTTCGTGCGCGCCACGCGCGCGTAGTTGCTGCGCCTGCCGCAGCGCAAGACTTTGCGCGAGCAATTCGCGCACGCGCTCACTCTCTTCCCAACAGCGCACACCTCTCGCGGCGATGATGGTTGCGCTCGCGATGCTCCTACTGCTGAGCGGTGGCACGCTCTACGCCGCGAACGACAGTCTGCCAGGCAGCGCGCTGTATCCATTCAAGCGCGGCATCCAATCATTGCAGCTCACAATCAGTGGCGATGACGAGAGCCGCACCCGACTTTACCTTGCCTTCGCCGACCGACGCTTGAGCGAAATGCTGGCACTGTTGAGCACGGGACAAACGGACTTGGCTGCACAGACAGCGCGCGAGTATCAATCCGACATACAGCAAGTGCTGGCCCTCACCGCGGCGGCGCGCGATGCGAATTGGAATGCACAAGTGCGCGATGTGCTGATACAGCAGCAAACACAATTGCAAACGGTGAACGTGAAATCCGGCAGCGCCGTGCTGACTTCTGTACAAGCAACGGTCAATACATCGTTGCAAGCAGTTTCGTCACCGACGCCGAGCGCGACGAGCATCGCGACGACAACTGCCACGAACTCCGCGCCGACGGCGACGCTCGCCGCCCCGACGAACACAGCAATGGCGACAAACACGCCGACGGCTGTCCCCGTGTCCGTCATCACGCAGCCTGCGGCAACACCAGTTGTGATTAGCACAGCCAACGTGGTGATCCCGCCACTGCTGCCGACCTTGGCAGTATTGCCGACGGTGCTGCCTGTGCCGAGCAGCACTGCTACGCCCGCGCCGATTGCGCCGACGGTGAGCGTGCCCTTGCCGACGATTAATCCAACAGTGCCGCTCGTGACGAGTGCGCCGACGAACACGAGTGCGCCGACCAACACGAGTGCGCCGACGACGGCCACCGCCGTGCCGCCAACTGCCACACGCACGCCAACACCCATCGTCACGCTGCCCGCCGTCGGCACGCCGCCCGTGAATTTGACGAGCACTCCCATCGCACTGCCAACTCTTCGTTTGCCATAGCGATCATTGTAATCGGTCACTATCAATCCAGAAGGGGCGCAGTATCCGCGCAGCGCAGGCTGAGAGTGTTTTGTCTGCACTCGTTTGCGCGCGTGTTTCAGCGCGTGTATAATCGTGCCATGCTACCAGCGATGGCCGACAAAACGCCGCGCGCCGATCATGCCATTCAGGTGCTGGTCGTTGACGAAGTTCGCTTGATGGGCAATGTCACTGCCTCGGTGTTGAAGAATGAAAGTGAAGTCCAGGTGGTTGGCTGCGCGACGACGTTCGATGAAGCGATAACGATGGCGGCGCAGAGTAATATCGCTCTGGTCAGCAGCAGTCTGCCGAACAACGATGCACTTGCACTAGCACCCGCGCTCATCAAAGCGTATCCTGGCGTTAAGGTCATCGTCACGGGTTTAACTGATTCCGAGACGGCAATCCTCCAATACGTCGAAGCCGGCGTGTCTGGTTATGTCCTGCGCGACGATTCGGTGCACAAGATGATCGCGACCATTCACGCTGTCTATGCAGGCGAAGCGGTTATCTCGCCGAGTGTCGCGGCGGCGTTGATGGCGCGCTTGGCAGAATTGGCTGAAATGGCAAAGACTGCCAGTGGCGAGCCACCGATGCTGCCGACGGACGGCGTGCCGGATCTGACGCCGCGCGAGCGCGAAGTGTTGAGCTTGATCGCGCTCGGCTTGAGCAACTCCGAAATCGCAGTACGGCTCACGCTCGAACTAGGCACCGTGAAGAATCACGTTCACCACATTTTGGAAAAGTTGAATGTCTCTAGTCGTCAAGATGCTGTCGCGTACTTGGCCGCGTTGGAAGATAGCGTGAGCGCGACCCTGTGAGCGCGCGCAGATTATCAAGAGCATAGGCGCGCACGCATGTGCGCCCCTCAATTTTTTCCCCGCGACTTATATCCCCATTTGTACCTGTGTGCTGTATCCAGATAGATAGACAAACCAATAGGCGACAGGCTATAGTGGCATTATGCAGCCACTCTCTGCTATATGTGCGCGTCGCGTGCTGCTGGCGAATGAGCCGCGCCTGTTCCGCGAGATGCTTCAGCGGGTAATGCAGCAAACGCCCGGCATCGAAGTGGTCGGTGAAGTCACGGAACTGAGCGCACTGCGCGAGGCGGTTCTCGAAACGGGCGCACATTGGATCATTGTCGCGCTCTCCGATGACGGACAACTGCCCGAGATGATCGAGCCGCTGCTCGTCGAGTTTCCATCACTGTGCGTACTCGCCGTAGCCAACGATGGAAGTCGCGCCGAAGTCAAATGGGCGGAGATTCATCAAGAGAGCCTCGCCAATTTATCGCTCACGCAGATGATTGGACTGCTCGCCGTCCAATCGTCGCTGCAACTCACGCCGCCGTATAGCATCTGGGCGGGGGCGTACAAATACATCAAACATTAGCAAGGAGACCGAATGGCACTGTCATCACTGCAAGACCTGTACGTTGACGAATTGAAGGACCTATACAGCGCGGAGAATCAAATCACGAAAGCGTTGCCGCGCATGGCGAAGAAGGCTACATCACCACAATTGCGTGCGGCGTTTGAAGAACATCTCAAAGCCACGCGCGGTCATGTCGAGCGCTTGGAGAAAATCTTCGAAGATCTCGGCAAGAGTCCGCGCGGCAAGAAGTGCGTGGGCATGGAGGGCTTGCTCGAAGAAGGCAAAGAACTCATGCAGGAAGAGGCTGAGCCGATGGTCTTGGACGCCGGGTTGATCGGCGCGGCGCAGCGTGTCGAGCATTACGAGATGGCGGCGTACGGCACGGTACGCACCTTCGCCGAGCAGCTTGGCTATGAAGAAGCCGCGAACCTCTTGCAGCAAACGCTCGACGAAGAAGGCGAAGCAGACAAGAAATTGACGATGCTTGCCGAGGAAAATATCAATCAACAAGCCGAATCAGAAGGCGATGAATAAGTAACGCGGCCGCGCCGTGCTGTATGAAGGCAGCCAGTTCCTAATGTTGCAAGCGGCAACGCTAAGGCGGAATTGAGACTGATCACTGTCAGTTGTTGTACCACCTAAACGAAGGGGGGTTACGTATGGAGCCGCGACGCACAGACCTGAATGAAGACGAAAGCAGTGCAGCCGACGACGAACGCCAAGAAGGTTTGCAGATGGACGACGAAGACAGCCGTCGAGCGCAAGACTTGGCGGGCACGAGTGTAACCGTATCGGAAGCGCCGCCTGGAGATGAGGACCCGCCCGTCCAAACGGATTGAGCATTCCAGTGGAGTGAGCCATGCTTTGACTCACTCCATTGCTTTGATTGCCACGTTCGAAAACCACATACGGCAACTGCTACGGTGAATGTAGCATAAAACACGACAGTAAACTCAGGTGCTTTGCCTACAACATAATCAGACGTTTGACTATAGAGTTCCATGCGCCGCCCGTGTATGCTGAATGTCGCAGTACCGGTGCGACGTGAGTGGATGAGGGTGTGCGCTTAAAGCCACTAAAGGATGAGCATGAGCGGCGAAATAGGAAAGCCAGACGACACAAAGATCGCAGACCCAGAACGCGCGACAAAGGGCAAGACGCAACAGGGTCGTACGCCGGATTCTGGCCAGCGAGCCGACGTGGAACGTGACACTGGCCACTCAGCCAATGATGAATCGTCGGTAGATGAGCGCGACCACAACCACAAGATGCGTCGCTCGTAACATGCTCAGTGTTGCGGGGGATCATAGTTCGTACCTATCAATCATCAGGCCGCACAGGAGGTCAGTGGATGGAGCCAAGACGAAACGTGAATGAAGAAAAAAACTCCGAGACGCGCATGGGGGTCGAGCGAAAGGATGGCGCGCAGGTCGAGAAGGAAGTTGTAATTGACCGCACGCCCCAAGAGGTCTATCGCTTCTGGCGCAAGCTCGAAAATTTGCCGCGCTTCATGCATCACTTGAAGAGCGTGCGTGAGATAGATGCCAAACGCTCGCACTGGGTGGCACGTGGACCGCTTGGCAAGGATGTCGAGTGGGACGCCGAAATTGTGAACGACGTGCCCGACGAGCGTATCGGCTGGCAGTCACTGCCCGATGCGGACGTGCGCAACGCCGGTTCCGTGCAGTTCATCCCGAACGGCAAGAACAGCACGACGGTTCGCGTCGTGCTGCGCTACGATCCGCCTGCGGGCAAAGTGGGTGAGGTCGTC
This sequence comes from Anaerolineae bacterium, assembly GCA_038198935.1. Classification (GTDB taxonomy): domain Bacteria; phylum Chloroflexota; class Anaerolineae; order JACRMK01; family JACRMK01; genus JBBPZQ01. The sequence goes on along the minus strand of JBBPZQ010000031.1, from coordinate 19,629 downwards.
GCCAAGTTGCTCGGTGAAAATCCCGAGCACGAAGTGGAAGCAGACCTCAAACGCTTGCAAACGGTATTGGACAGCGGTGAAACGCAAGTGCGTCGAGCCGCCTAATCAGTTTTTCCCAAAGGGAGGGAACTTAGTGACAAACGTTCATAATACTGGCAGTAGTCAATCCATGCGCAAAACCATCGCCGCGTTGTTTCCTGATCGGGACTCGGCCGAGCGAGCCATCCGCGAGTTGAAAGCGGCTGGTCTGTCCGGCGATCAGATCGGTGTGGCGATGCGCGACCGCAGCGAACAGGGCAAGTTAGTCGAAGACACCGGCACCAAAGCCGCAGAAGGCGCCGTAAGTGGCGCCGTTGGCGGTGGTGTGCTCGGCGGCATTGTCGGGCTGTTGATCGGCATGGGCGCGCTCGTGATTCCGGGTGTGGGTCCCATCATCGCAGCCGGCTCGCTGGCCTCCGCGCTCGGCGCGGCAGGCGCGACCGCTTTGGCAGGTGCTGGCGTCGGCGCAGCGGCTGGCGGTATTCTCGGCGCGCTGGTCGGCATGGGCATTCCCGAAGAGCGCGCGCGCTATTTCGAGACTGGCTTCCGCGAAGGTCGCGTGCTGGTCACAGCCTATGTGGCTGAAGGTGAAGACCGCGCTCGCGAAATTTTGGAGCGCAATGGTGGCGACACCGCGATGAATATCGGCGGCACCGACACCGGCATGGGCACGCAGCGCCGCGTTGCCTAAGTTAATACAATAGATCTCGTCGTGGCGTACGTTAGTGCGCCACGACAAATGATTGATTGGTGATAGTGCTGATCACAGACCGAAAGGCGTTACATTCATGCGCACGCGAGACAGCGACGAATTGGCCAATGACATTGACGACGAGGGACTCGACCCGATCGCGCGTGAAGTGCGCGACGAATTCGACGCATTGCAGGACCTCGTGCCGGCCCCTGAAGACAATCGCCTGTTGCTCTCGTTGGATGAGCACACAGAAGAATCGCCACTCTTGTCGGGCGGTGATCTCGATGCCGATTGGGCTCGCTCCGATATAGGTGAAGAAGGTGTCGGCGGCAGTACACCGACACCGGATCAAGACGTGGTGGACGAACTCGGCGCGGCGGTCGGCATCACCTATCAAGACTTGGAACCATTGCATACGGAAGACAAGCTACGCGAGCGCGACGAAGACCGCTGGGAACTCGATCCGCGCTCGCGTAGCGATGAAGAAGCAAGCTAGTCAATATTGACGCAGTACCTCAAAAAGGAGTTGCAATATATGGATCAGTGGTTTTACTCAATAGGCAACCAGATTGCCTTCTACTTGCCGCGGGTCATCGGCGCGATTGTGCTCGTCGTCGTCGCCTTCCTCTTGGCAAGCATCGTGAAGTGGATTGTCAATCGTGTGCTCCGCGCAGCGCACGTAGATGAGCGCTATGGCAAACACGTCACCACCAACAGTGGCAAGCCATTCTCGATCGCCAGTACCATCAGCAGCACCGTGTTCTGGCTGGTGATCCTGTTCTTCCTGCCCCAGATTCTGGACCAACTGGCGCTGCCCGGCTTGCTCACGCCGGTGCAGACGATGATCAACCGCATCTTCTCGTTCCTGCCCAACATCTTCGCGGCTGCGGTGATATTCTTCGTCGGTTGGTTCGTCGCGACCGTCGTCAAGCGTGTCGTGACGGGCTTGCTGTCGGCGGCAGGTGTAGATCGTTTTAGCGAGCGACTCGGCATCCACAAGTCGCTCGGTTCGCAGACGCTGTCGGGCTTACTCGGCACCATCGTCTATCTCGTCATCTTGATCCCGGTGCTGATCGCGGCGATTGACGCGCTCGGCATTCAGACGATCACGCAGCCCGCGACGACAATGCTCAACACGATCCTGAACGCACTGCCGAACATCTTCGCCGCGTTCATCATGTTGGCAATTGCGTTCGTGGTCGGCAAGGTCATTGCCGAACTCGTCACCGATCTGCTGACCGCGATGGGCTTTAACGCGCTGCTAGAGCGTATGGGCTTCTCGCGCATTTCCGTTCCCTCCACGAACACCGCGAAGACCGCACCCGAGCTGACGCGCGGCGCCACGACACCACAGCCGCGTCCCGCGATGAACGAGATGACGCCTGCGCGACTGGTCGGCACGATCGTGCTGGTCGCGATCATGTTGTTCACCGCCATCGAAGCGATGCGCTTGCTCGGCTTCGCGACGCTGGCGACGATGCTGGCTGGCATCCTGACGCTCGGCGGCATGGTGCTGTTGGGCTTGCTCATCTTCGGTGCCGGGCTGTTCCTGTCGAACCTCGCCTACAACGCGATTCTCGGCAACGGCTCGCCGCAGTCGGAGATTCTCGCCATCGCCGCACGCGTGGCCATCCTCGTGCTGGCCGGCTCAATGGCACTGCGCCAGATGGGCCTCGCCAACGAGATCGTTGACCTCGCGTTCGGCTTGCTGCTTGGCGCGGTTGCAGTGGCAGTGGCGCTCGCGTTCGGGCTGGGCGGCCGCGAGACGGCGGCGCGTTTGCTCGAGCGCTGGCGTGAAGATGTAGAGTCGGGTGACATGAACAAGCGCGTGCGCGAAACGCGCGGTGACAACAATCCTGCCCACTCACCCACGACCGGCGATAAGTAACTCGTAATGACTTGCAGCCACACAGCCACAGAGTACATGCAGACCAGTCAACAAAATTTACTCTGCGTCGCTGTCGTGAAGTTAAAATTCAAGGAGATCACATGGACAAGTTCGAACAGATTGAAAAGCAGATCGAGGTCGAAGTTCCCGTTCACACCGCATACAACCAGTGGACGCAGTTCGAAGATTTCCCTCAGTTCATGGAAGGCGTGAAGGAAGTGCGCCAACTCGACGACAAGCGCCTGCACTGGCGCGCGGTCATCGCGGGCAAAGAGAAACAATGGGACGCCAAAATCTTCGAGCAAGTGCCCGATCACAAGATCGCTTGGCGCAGCACGTCGGGTGCGCGCAATGACGGTCTAGTCACGTTCGACAAGCGCAGCGACAACAAAACAGTCGTCACATTGCACCTCGACTACGACCCGGAAGGCGCGGTCGAGAACCTCGGCGACAAACTGGGCGTCGTCAGCCATCGCGTCGAAGGCGATCTGAAGCGCTTCAAGGATTTCGTCGAGAAGCGCGGCAGCGAGACCGGCGCGTGGCGCGGCGAGATTCACGGCGGCGAAGCCGAGAAGGAGGCCGACACCACGAAGACCACCGAGCGCAAATCGCGCGCGGCGTAAGTACCATGTTGGGGCGCGCTTCGGGCCTGCCCCAACTTTTTAGTAGCACGTTGACCTCGCGCGCTGAATACTTGAAGCGCGAGCAAGCATAGGCGGGACGTAACCAGTCACTACTGGAGAAAGGCAGAAAGATCATGCAAAGGCGTATCATTGCAGTCGTGTTGTTTGTCATCGCGTTGAGCGCGTTGACGGTTGAAGCACTGTCGGCTAAAGACCTGACGATCACATTGCAGCCTGGACAGTCGGCGACGATTCCGATGAAGTTCTGGTGTCTCGATTTCGGCAAGCCGTTTCCGAAAGCTATCACGGGGCCAACAGCGCGCGCCCCGGATGAAGTGCTGAAAGTTTTGCAAGCGGCGATTGCGCGCGGCACGATCAACTCCGATCCGTACCAGACACAAGTGGCCATTTGGGAAGTGACCAGCGGCAAAGTCAACGATGTGGCGAACGAAGGTCACGACCTGGCAGACCAAATCGTGAACGATGCGAAGAGCGCGAAGGTGGACCCGATTGCAGCGGGCGCGACCACACTCGATCAAGCCGTGTCGAACGGCAGCGTGAAAGTGACGGTTGAAAACTTCAAAGCGATCAGCGACACGAAGCACATGACCGTGCAGTCGTATAACGGCAGCGGCGATCTGAAAGTTGAGAACACATCGGCCAAAGCCGTGACGTTTGTGTTGGTGGAAGGCGCGGTGTTCAAACCCGCCAACGATCCGAACGCCCAGAGCACCGTCAGCACAAATGAACAGACGCTCATCTCCCATCAAGATACGGGCAAGCCCGCGAACCTGCCGACGACCGGTGCAGCGGCTTCGCAACCCGTCAGCACCGCCTTAACGGTGTTTATGCTGACACTGCTGGGTTTGGTTGCTTTGAACGCTGGATGGCTGCGTCGCCATTTCATGCGCTAGTCTGTATAACTGTTCGCAGCGCGTGAAGTCATGAAGGCAACACGCGTTGTGCGCAGCCACCCAAAAAAACATCGAACCCACTGAACTGAGTTCAGGTACAAACGGAGGAGCCATGACCAATTCAAAACGAGGGCGCGCTTGGAAGATGGAGCGTGCTAGCGTCAGTACTCCTGCTAGCAAGGACACCCGCAGTAACAAGTATCGCGCTGGCAGTGATTCGAGTCGCAAACCCAATGCGGGTGAGCGTGAGCGAGCATGGGTGGCAGGCTATACACGCGCCGACGGCCGTAAAGTTAAAGGTCATTATCGAGCGATCAAATAGTTGCAATAGCAATGAGCGCCAGCAATGTTGCTGAAACAAGAATCGTATTGTGGCTCATTGAGAAGTCTCGCCGCTCGTCGGGACTGAATAGGTGGATGCGCGTACGCTCTGAGAATGACTCCTGCAAGAAGGGCAAGTGTGCGGTGCAACAGCGCGATTTGGCGTTGTCGCAACGTGCGCTTGCCCATTTTGTTTGATACGGGCATCGCAATGACGGCTTACACACCTTCTCATTAATCAGTAAGCTTTCGTGATGAGACGTTGCCGCAAAAACAAGCATTTCTTAGGTCGAAAACTTTAGCAAATTATGAGAAGAGGTGTAACAACCTCATACACTCTATGTCACTCGACAAATACAATCGCAAGCGGAAGTTCACAAACACCCAAGAGCCGAAAGGCAGCGTGATGCGCACGGCGAAGTAACGCTTCGTCGTGCAGGAGCATCACGCCTCGCAACTGCATTTTGATTTTCGATTGGAGATGGGCGGCGTGTTGAAGTCGTGGACGGTGCCGAAAGGTCCATCACTCGATCCGAGCATCAAGCGGCTTGCGGTCGAAGTCGAAGATCATCTAGTGGACTACATTGACTTCGAGGGGCACATCGCGCAAGGCAACTACGGCGCGGGCGACGTGGTCGTTTGGGACATCGGCCCGTATCAACTTGTCGAAGGCGACGACCCGATGCGGCAGTGGGCTGCGGGCCGAATTAAGTTCACGCTCAATGGTAAGAAACTCAAAGGCGAGTTCAACCTCGTGCGGCTCAATCGTCCCAAGCAGTGGCTGCTGATGAAGACCAAGGACGACTTCGCGCAAGCCGGCTGGGAACTGAAAACACTCATCGGCGAAAACGACAATCAGCCGAAGACCAGCGCACGGACGGCGCGCAAGAGCACACTCGCGCGACCAAGAGCGATGACAGCGAGGACGTTCGTCAAACCGCAGCGCAAGACACGAGCAAGCGCATCACGCTCCGCAAAGGCATGAGCATCCGCAATGCGGTGCGCGCGAAACCGGGCGCGCCCGTCTCGACGCCGCTTGATTGGAGCGAAATCAAGCGCACGCCCGATTCGACTTCGTTCACGCTGAAGAGCGTGCTGAAGCGTGTCGAGAAAAAGGCGACCTGTTCGGGGCGGTGTTGACGAAACGACAGCTGTTGACGAAAGCCATCAAGCGACTGGATAATATACGTAAGGGCTCGTTAGGAAATAACTTCCCGACCAACTGTCATTGCGAGGCGCGTCGTTCGCGTCGACACCTGCGTCGAGCGACGCTGGCGCGTAGACGAGCAATCTCTACGTTGCGCTATAGAGATTGCCACGCCCGCGCAAAGCGCGCGGGCTCGCAATGACAAGTTGGGAAGTTATTATTTTTCAAACCCTAAGAACGCGGCTACGGACTGAGAGCGCACACGCGCCAACTGCGTGCCCGCTGTCGGTTTTGTTTTCCGCGATCCATCACAAGGAGGCACAATGCCACGTACTACCAGCAGCACCCGCAAAACCAGCACGACCCGTGCGCGCACGGGCAGCACGAGCGCACGCAAGAAATCGAGCACCCGCGCGCGCACGACGAGCAGCCGCACTTCTTCGCGCGCAAAGCCCAGCACCGCGCGCAAGAGCACGCGCAGCAAAGCCAGCGGCGGCAGCACGACCACACGCGGCGGCTCGCGCACGCGCAGCGCCGCATCACGCAACACCGCGCGCGCGGCGTCGCGGCGCAGCAGTCGCACGCCAGCAACTGAGACAGACGCGACCACGCAGCACGCCGCGCTGGTGGTGACCGATCACGAGTTCATACGACGTTGGGCGGAGGAGCGCGGCGCGCAGCCATCGTGCGTGCGTGGCACGGGTGACGCTAACGATATTGGCGTGTTGCGCCTCGACTTCCCCGGCTACAGCGGAGAAGAATCATTGGAGCCGATCACGTGGCAGCAGTGGTTCGAGAAGTTCGACGAGCGCGATCTCGCGCTGCTATATCAGGAAAGCACCGCAGGCGACGAGTCGAGCAACTTCAACAGATTGGTGAACCGCAGCGGTTAAAGCGGCGGCGAGCGTTTCGCGCAGCGCCGTTGGGTAAATACGTTGACGGCAACTGAGTACAGATGAACGAGGGCATCTGTACCCTGTGCCCGTCCACCTGCGCCGCGTTGCCCCACTGTCCCGCACCGAGGTTGATGTGCCTGCGAACTTAACACCGCAACAGATCGCGTTCTTTGTCATACTGATCGCGGCGCTCGTGCTGCTGATCAGCGAAAAAATCCGCAATGACATCGTCGCGCTTCTCATCGTGCTCGCGCTGTACATCAGCGGCATTTTGAAAGCTGACGAGGCGCTGTCGGGCTTCGGCAGTGAGCCGGCGATTGTCGTCGCCGCCATCTTCGTGATGACCGGCGCACTGCACTCGACGGGTTTGTCCGATTACATCGGCACACGCATCGGACGGCTGGCGGGGCGCGGCTATGCGCGCATGATCGCGGTCATCATGCCATCGGTCGCGCTGATGTCCGCGTTCACGCATCACGTCACCACGACTGCGGTGATGCTGCCCGTCACACTCAATCTCTCACGCGAGCGCGGCATTCCTGCGTCTAAGTTATTGATGCCGCTTTCGTTCGCTGCGTCGCTGGGCACGACTATCACGATCATCGGTGCACCGGCGTTCCTCGTCGCAAGCGACGCCCTGCAGCGCGCGGGGCGACCAGGACTCGGCGTGTTCGACATTGCGCCGATCGGCTTAGTGCTCTCGCTGGTCGGCACGCTTTTCATCCTGCTCGTTGGCCGCTTTCTACTGCCGAGCCGCGAAGGCGTCGAAGACAGCAGCGCGCACTTCCGACTCGACAACTATTTCACCGAATTGATGATCTTGCCGGACTCACCATTTCTAAACAAGACACTTGCAGACGTAAAGCAGAACGATCAATATCAGTTTACGGTCGTCGGGTGGATGCGCAACGGGCAGCGTTTGCGGCGGCCGTTCAATCGTCACCAGATCGAAGCAGGTGACGTGCTGATGGTGCGCACCACACCCGAAGACTTGATCGCGTTTCGTCACGAGAAGGGTGTCGAGCTGCATCCCATCGCTAAGTACGGTGAGACACAGCAGTCGAGCGGCGGCGCAGATGGAAAGGACGAGGCGTCGGAGCAATTCGTGCAGGCGATCCTCGCGCCGAATGCGGAACTAGTTGGGCGCACGCTCGGCGACATTGATTTCCGTCGGCGCTTCGGCGCAGTCGTCGTCGGCTTGTGGCGGCAGCAAGGTTGGCTCCAACAGTCACTCTCCAAGATTCGCTTGCGCGAGGGCGACGTGCTGCTCATGCAGGGTGACGACGAAGTGCTGGCGCGCATCGCCAACGACCGAAACTTTTTGATGATGGTGCCGTTCCACGGCGAGTCGCGTCCACGCAACAAAATGAGGTTGTCCGGCTTCATTATGCTTGTCACGGTCCTCCTTGCGTCATTCAACTTGCTGCCGCTGCAAATGGCGTCGCTGGTTGGTGCATTGGCGATGGTGCTGACGCGCTGTGTGAGCGCACGACTAGCGTATCGCTCGATTGACGCGCGCATTTACGTCTTCATTGCAGGCGCGATTCCGCTCGGCGCGGCGATGGAGAAAAGCAAGACTGCCGAGCTGCTCGCCACCTGGCTGCAAGGCGCACTGCGCGGGCTGAATGAGGTCGTGATCTTGCTCATCATATTTGCGATTGTCGGCGTGATCACGCAGGTGATGTCCGACGCGGCGACGACGGCGCTGTTTGCACCGGTAGCGATTGCCTTGGCGCAAGCACTCGGTCACGCGCCCGAGCCATATGCGGTGACGGTGGCCATGGCGTCGGTCGCGGCGTTCATCACGCCAATTGGCCATCACGGCAACTTGCTCATCTATGGGCCGGGTCGTTATCAGTTTGGCGATTTCGTCAAAGTCGGCACGCCGCTAACGATTCTCACCGCCATCGTCGTCGCGCTGATCGCGCCGCTGTTATGGAGCAATTGAGGGAGACGGGAGACGGAGAAGATGCGAAATGACGATGAGGTCGTCCTCAGGAAAACGCTCTCCTGTGGAGAGAAATCTACCGCTTCTTGCCTGATTGGATAGAAGTTTTGGATCAGACCGTGTCATTATCACGAACAACACATCAAAGGTTCACACATCATGCCAGCACAAAAGAAACAAGGTAAAGCCTCGGACAAACCGCAGCGTCCCAAGCAGCATCAGTCGCGCCGACCTGGGCGCGAGAGAGAGATGCAGCCGCGTCCCAAGGCGGAGGACCCGAACTATCGCGCGAGCGGACGCTTGCAAGATAAAGTAGCACTCATCACCGGCGGCGACAGCGGCATCGGCCGCGCCGTCGCGATTGACTTCGCAAAGGAAGGTGCGGATGTCGCCATCGTGTATTTGAACGAGCACGACGACGCAGGCGAGACGCAGCGACTGGTCGAAAAGGAAGGACGTCGTTGCGTGCTCATCGCAGGCGACATTGGAGACGAAGAATTTTGCCAGTGCGCTGTGCAGCAGACAGTCCGCGAGTTGGGACATCTGAACATTCTGGTGAACAACGCGGCCGAACAGCACCCGCAGGACAGCATCGTGAAGATCACGGGCGAGCAACTGGAGCGTACCTTCCGCACCAACATCTTCAGCATGTTCTTCATGGTCAAAGCCGCGTTGCAACATCTGAAAGAAGGCAGCGCAATCATCAACACCACTTCGGTCACTGCCTATCGCGGCAGTCCGGAGCTGCTTGACTATGCTTCGACTAAGGGCGCGATTGTGGCGTTCACGCGCTCGCTGTCCAGCGCACTGATCAAGAAGGGCATTCGCGTTAACGGCGTAGCACCGGGCCCGATCTGGACACCGCTGATTCCTTCGACGTTCCCGCCGGACAAGGTCGAGAAATTTGGCGGCGACACACCCATGGGACGCGCGGGCGAACCGGAGGAGGTCGCCCCATGTTATGTGTTCCTCGCGTGCGAGGAGTCGTCATACATATCGGGACAGATATTGCATCCGAACGGCGGCGAAGTGGTGAACGGGTGATTAACACGACCCGCTAGTCTTTTAATACGGGCCATTCTTTTTGTGCATGAGCGAAGCCACGACGGAACTCAAAGACAAAATTGACGACCTGCTGCAAGAAGGGTTGATCCTCGTCACCGCCGTCGAGGTGCTGGTGGGCGTACAATATCGCGGGGTATTCGAGAGCGGTTTTGCGAAGTTGGCCGTCCAGTCGCAATACTTGAAAGTGCTCGCGTTGGGCTTGCTGCTCGCCGCGCTTGCACTCGTCCTTGCGCCTGCCTCGTATCATCGCATCGTCACGCAGGGTGAGGATACCGACGACGTGCATCGCGTCTCATCGCGGTTGCATGGCTTCGCGCTGCTGCCCATCGCCATCGGCTTAGGCATCGAGTTTTACATCGCCGTCGAGAAGGTGCTCGGTACGCCACTTACGTTTGCCGCCGGACTCATCGCCGTGCTGTTTGCATTAAGCGCGTGGTTCGGCTTGGAGTTTTTCGCGTTGCATCGCCGCGCCAATCAGCTTCACCCGCCAGAGCATGTGAGCAAACCGCAGTCACCCAAACCACTGCAAGCCGACGAAGGCACGCCGCTCAAAGACAAAGTGAAGCAAGTGCTCGAAGAGACGCGCATGGTCATCCCCGGCGCGCAAGCCTTGCTTGGCTTTCAATTCGCGACGATGCTCGTCGAGGGTTTCGACAAACTGCCCGACAGTTCGAAGGTTGTGCATCTCGTCAGCCTCGCGCTGATCGCAGTCAGCACCATTTTGCTGATGACACCTGCCGCATATCATCGCATCGTCGAACAAGGCGAGAACACCGAGCACTTCCATCGTTTCGCCACGCGCATCGTCACGCTGGCGATGGCGCCGCTCGCGCTGGGCATCGCAGGCGACGTGTACGTCGTGGTCGAGAAAGTGTTAAAATCAGCGAGCAGCGGCGTCTTATGCGCCGCGCTCACGGCGGCGGCGTTCTGTGCGCTGTGGTTCGGCTTCACGTTCTACCGCCGCGCTCAGCGCCGCGCTGCACGGCTGAGCCCCATCAACCGCACGACGGAGTGACAGCATGACTCAAGTTTCCAGTGCGCGCTCGACTTTGCTATTGTACGCGTTGTTGCTCGTCTCGTTCATCCTGCACGCCGTCACGCTTGGGGTGGTGTTGCAAGTGCGCGTGTTGGCGAAGGACCAACTGACGTTGTTGAGCAATCAACTCGCCGACATGGAGACGCAGACGATCACGACGACCATTCACGTCAAGCAGGACGTGCCGATTGCCGCTGCGATTCCCATCAACAAGTCCGTCGTCATCCCGGTCAACACCACTGTGAACATAGATCAAGTAATCTCGGTGCCCATCAACACGCCGCTCGGTACGGCGAACATCAACGTGCCGCTCAAGACGAGCGTGCCGATCAACACCTCCGTGCCCGTCACCATCAGCGACACGCTCAGCATTAGCACCACCGTCGCGCTTGACCTGAGCGTGCCGATCAGCATTGCGCTGGCGGACACGCCCTTCGCGGCATTGCTGCGCAACCTGCGTCAGCAACTGCGCGATCTCAACCAAAAGTTTTAGAATACCATCACGGCACCGTCTGGATGGGCGAACGGATGTGTTCGCCTAGCGCCGCGCCGCAAAATGCCCGCGTTCGCAGCATTTTCCTCAAATATACCCAAAACCTGTATCTTGTTCTTGTACCTCGATAGATGACAATGTAACCGTCCATCGCTTATAGTTTAAATAGTTGTTTCGGGAACACAACGCAAGCAACGCCGTATGAAACAACAGGACATAGCCACGAAGTTGGCCCGCAACGCTTGGGCAAGGCGCCTGACCGAGCGATGTGGGAGCGATTTCGGTTAGTCCAACATTCAGTAGGCAACACGGGAGGTTTAGGTATGGCTATAGCAACCGGCGACATCCTTCACGGCAAGTGGCACGAGATGAAGGGCAAAGCCAAGCAGAAGTGGGGCAAGTTGACGGACGACGATTTGACTGCCATTGATGGCAAACACGAAGAGTTGTCCGGCGCGATCCAGAAACGCTACGGCTACGACAAAGCCCGCGCGGACAAGGAAGTGCACGACTGGCTCAACGAGCACAAATCATAAGGCGGCATAATGCGTGGAGGCTCTCGGCAGTTCGGCGAGAGCCTCCCACCCCAGTGTTGCGGCAAAAGTAGTACCAGTAGTCTGACAGTCTTCATCAGATCTAGTGTCAGGCCCATCGCCTGACGGTTTAACAACGGAGGAAATCCTATGAGCATCATTGCGTGGTTGGTCGTTGGGCTGATTGCCGGCTGGTTGGCTGGCATGGTCATGAAAGGCGGCGGTTACGGCGTCGTCGGCGACATCATCGTCGGCATTCTTGGCGCGCTGTTAGGCGGCTTCCTGGCGGGCGTGATCTTCGGCGGCGACTTCATGTCGGGCATCAATCTCGTCAGCATCGTGGTCGCATTCCTCGGCGCGGTGGTTTTGATTGCCATCGTGCGCGCGCTGCCAGGCCGCTCGCCAGTCTAATACACAGAACGTCAAGCAACTCAATAACATCGCGACACGCAGTCCGCCATCACGAGATGGCGGACTGCGTGCGTTAAGTTGACGTATTAAATATCGTAGCGTTGACTTAAGATGAGCGTGCGCACCGCCACGAAGCCGAAAACATCGAAAGCCGAACGATAGGAGCGCTTCGCGCGACGCAGCAGTCCGCGCGGCAAACTGAAAGTCTATGTACGCGCGCTCGCGCCCGTTCTCATCACGGGCGCATCGCACGACGGCCTGCGGGGCATCGGCACACACGCGCAGACGGGTGGACCGTTTGATTTTGCGCAGTGACGATTGTGTTCTCTTACTGGTCGTCGCCAACACGATCAACGCCAGCGCGGACCTGGGTGCAATGGCGACGGGGCAAATAATCGGCTGTAATCAACAATGCCAAAGAAATCAAGTACGAGCAAACGTACGAAGCCAAAGTCAACACGCAGAACAACGACGACTCGCCGCAAGTCCGGCGAAGTCGCTGAACTGCGCGCGCGCCTTAACCAAGCGGAACAGACGCTTGGCGCAATTCACGGCGGCGAAGTGGATGCGCTCGTCGTCGCGGGTCCGCAGGGCGAACGCATCTTCACGTTGAAGGGGGCGGAGCAGCCATATCGTCATCTGGTCGAAGAGATGAGCGACGGTGCGCTCGTGCTCTCGGCAGACGCGACTATCTTGTATGCCAATCGGCGCGTGAGCACGCTGCTCGACGTGCCGCTGCAATCGCTCGTGAGCCATTCGTTCAGCCGCTTCGTCTCGGAAGGCGACCACAGCACCTTTGAGGCGCTTTTGCGTGAAGGCATGAAAGGCACGAGTCAAGGCGAAGTAAAAATAATGCGCGGCGATGCGCTCGTCCCAACTTTTATCTCGCTCAATCACAGCGAGATCGAGGACGAGCCGACTGCCGTCGTCACGGTCACCGACCTCAGCGAGCAGAAGCGCAGCGAATCCATTGTCGCCGCCGAAAAATTGGCGCGCTCGATTTTGGATCAAGCCGCAGAAGCGATCGTCGTCTGCGACGAGACGGGCCGCATCGTGCGCGCGAACTCGCAAGCGCAGATGCTGGCGGGTCGCAACCCGATGCTACAGCGCTTCGAGTTCGTCTTTCCGCTTCGGCACGTGGCTAATGCCGAAGACAAGGCCGCTTGGTTCACGCTCGACGCGGCGTTGAGAGGCGAAGCGCTGTGCGGCGTCGGAGTGGCACTCATGCGCGACGACCACCTGTCGCGGTTGCTGTTGAGTGCGAGTCCCCTATACGATGCGCAGAATCAGAGCATTGGCTGCGTCATCACGTTGACCGACATCAGCGAGCGTGAGCGCACGCACGACCAACTGCGCTTCCAAGCCACCATACTCCAGAACGTGAGCGACAGTGTCATCGTCACCGACATTCAGGGCCGTGTGATGTATTGGAACGAAGGCGCGTGCAAGGTGTTCGGTTACGACGAGCAAGAGATGTTGGGCCAGACGGTCGCGCGCCTGTATCCTACGCAGAACGCCGAAAAGTTAGCAGCCGAATTACTCGACGTGCTCGAAGGCACAGATTACATGGGCGAGTGGGAGGGCCGACATAAGAACGGGGCGCGTGTCTGGGTGGAAATTACGACGAGGTTGCTGCGCGACAGCGACGGACGCATACTGGGCTTTCTTGGTATTGCCAAAGAGATCACCGCGCGCAAAGAGGCGGAGCAGACGCGACAGCGTGAAGCGTTTCTCGCGCGTGTGGGCAGCGTGCTAGGCTCTTCGCTCGACTATGAGACGACGCTGGTCAACGTGGCGCAACTCGCGGTGCCGCACATCGCCGATTGGTGTACCGTCTCGGTACTCGACGAACGCGGGAGGTTGCAACCGTTAGCCATCGCACACAGCGATCCCTCGAAAGTTGCACTGGCGCGCGAATATCAGCAACGTTATCCGCCAGAAGATAATTCGCCGATATGGGTTGCCTTGCGCACGGGCACAGCCCAATTGCTCTCGGAGATTCCGGACGCGGCATATGAACAGCTTACCGATCCAGAGCAGCAGAGGCTCGCGCGACAAATGGGACTCAAGTCGTATATGATCGTGCCCATGATGTCGGCGGGCCGCGCGCTCGGCGTGATCGCGTTCGTATCGGGTGAGTCTGGTCGAGCGTACGACCGCAATGATCTCGCGTTTGCGGAAGCGCTTGCGGGTCGTGCGGCGCTTGCCGTCGAGAATGCGCACTTGTATCGTGAGGCGCAGCGACTGAACACCGAATTGGAACAGCGCGTCCTCATGCGCACCGCGGAACTAAACGTGGCGGTCATGAATTTGAAAGGCGAGGTGAGGGAGCGCGAGCGGGCGGAGGCGAGGGTGCGCTCGCTGCTGCGCCTCAGCAGCCAACTCAACTCGACGCTCGATCTGGACGCGCTGCTCGACTTGCTGGCGCAAGACGCAGTGCAGCTGGTGGATGCGCGTCGTGGTTGTGCAGGGTTGCGCGTCGGCGATACTATGCAGGCGCAGCGATATTTCGAGCCGGGGCGTGCGATCGAGCAGGAAATTGTTTGGCCCAGCGGGCATGGGTTGGCTGGTTGGAGCCTACAGCACAAGCAGCCATATCTGACGAACGATGCTGCGCACGATCCGCAATTGCAAACCGACCGATCATTCAACGATGGCGCACGCTCCGCGCTGTGCATGCCCGTCCTCGACGCACGCGGCGAGGTGCTCGGCTTCTTCAACCTGCGTGACAAGAAGAGTGACGAAGGTTTCACCGCAGCCGATATCGAACTGCTCGGTGCCGTCGCGCAGATTGCCGCGATTGCGATCCAGAACGCTTTGGCGTATCGGCGCATCCAGCAGGGCGAGCGGCAATTGCGGCGGCTGTCGGCACACTTGCAGGTGGCGCGCGAGGAAGAGCGCACGCGCATTGCGCGCGAGATACACGACGAATTGGGCCAGGTGCTCACGGCATTGAAGATGGACTTGTCTCTGCTGGGGCGCAAGGTCGGGGACCACGCACAGCAAGCGCACGTGCTGCATGAGATTCAAACGATGGGCAAACTAATAGACACCGCCATCCAAACCGTGCGCGAGATCATCACCGAGTTGCGACCGGAGATGCTGGAAGACTTGGGTCTGAAAGCGGCGATGGAGTGGCAGGCGCAGGAGTTCGAAACGCGCACGGGCATTACCTGCAACTTCGAGATGCAGCTCGGCGACGAACGGCTGGATCGCGAGCACAGCATGGCGCTGTTCCGCATCTTGCAGGAATCGCTCACGAATGTCGCGCGGCATGCCCAGGCGACGGCGGTGGAGGTGCGATTCGCGAAAGACAACGGCGACTTATGGCTGCGCATCCACGACAATGGCAAAGGCATCACGCCGCAGGAATTGGCTACGACGAAGTCGTTTGGCATTCTTGGCATGCGGGAGCGCACGGTGCTGTTCGGCGGCACGCTGGACATTAGCAGTGCGCCGGGCGCGGGTACGACCATCAGCGTGCGCGTGCCCACGAGGCGGGCTGCCGGCGACGCGGCCTGATGTCAACCGCTCCGCAAAGATTTCACCCGCTGATGGTCGAAAACCTTTCACGCATGGCGCGTATATTGTGCGCAAATAGAATTGTGGTAGAATAACAGGGATGTATAAGTACGATCGCACTGATCTGAAACAGCACCAAACGCACACGCGCCCGCGCGAGTTCATCGAGGTCGAATCGCCGATCCCGCAACAGCGTGCGCTGACTTCGCGCCGCCCGCTTGCCATGATGCTCGGCAGCGGCGTGACCGTGCTGACGATTTGGATGTTCGCCGTGCTCGGCACGGCGAGCACCGCAGTGTCCGGCGCATTGCCCATCGTCGCCTTGCAAGGCGGCGGCGCGAGTGCGGTGCACAACACCAACCCGAACCCGAACGCGGACTTGCCACAGAGCAATCAACAGCCGCCGCAGAGCAGCAAGCCGGTGCTGCCGTCGCTGCTGCAATCGCACTCGGCGGATTCAGCACTGCCGATGACTACGCGCCCGGACGGACGCAAAGCGTTGAGCAACAGTCCCGCCGTGATTGTCGTGTACGTACCCGACGGTTACTATCCGCAGCCGGCCGCACTCAAGCCGCCGACGACCCAAGCCGCGCAGCAGACCGCGAGCATCGTGCAGCACATCGCGACGGGCAACGAGCCGAAAGCGATCGAACCCGCGAAGCAATTGCAGAGCACACAGCCACAGTATGCCGCAAGTGTCGCGACCGAGCTTCAGCGCGCTATGGAGAACTCGCCACGCTACAACACCGTGCGGCAAGTCTTGATTCAACTCGATCCCGCACTGGCGACGCGCCCACAAGTGAGCACGCAAGCGCAGCCACAAACGCAAACCCGCACGCAAACGCAAACACAGGTGCAGCCGCAAACACAAGGGCAGAACACGGTGCAGTCGCCCGCGCAGCCCGACACGCAGCCAGCGCAGAGCAAAACGAACCTCGCCGACCAGCAGCGCTACGCGAATGTCAACGCGCTCGTCATGTCCACCGTACCGGCATACATGAAGATTCCGTTCGGTATCAACGAAGGCACGCTGCAAGTGAACACGATGGTCGCGCCGACGCCCGCTTTCCTGTTCGATCAGCAGCAGATCAGGTCGGCGCTCTGTCAGGTCGGCAGCGGCGATGTGATTGCGGTCTATGACATGGTGCCCGACGCTTGGGAGTTGAAAACGACGTTCACGCCCAAAGACCCGGTGCGCTGGTTCGCGGTGAAGGATGCGAGCGGCAAGGCATTCTACCTGCCCAACTACCTCGACCCCGTGCGCGACATCCAAGTTGGCGACAAGTTCGTGAACAAAGGCGGATGTAACGTCGAGTTGGTGCCGCGCTCCTGAGTTGAGACTGGAGACTGGAGATTGATATGCCCGATGCAATTCGCATCGGGCATTTTTGTTTTGAGTCATCGGACCAAATCTCGTTACGCTGCGAGCGGTATTGCCGTCGTGTCGTTGCGAGCCGACGGCGAAGCAATCTCTCGAAGTGTGCTGCCTCAGGAGACGGGGAAGCGGTGCTGTGCATTGGTTGGGCGAAGTAATGACGACTGCAAGAGTTTCGTGATAGAATGGCAGCAGCCATCGGCTGGAGTCCGACGGCTAATGTGTGCAAAACCCGCTTGGCGGGTTTACTGTTTGCGTAGCCGTCGGTCAGCATAGAGGCTCCGAAGCGCAGCGGAGCGAGTTCAAACCGATGGCGTCTGAGCGAACATGACCGCTGAATCTCAAGGCGATAATTCTTTCACACCAGCATCACAATCAGGCGGGGTGAACATCGGCGGCGATGCGAAACTGCATGTTGGCGGTCACATCGTCGGTCGTGACCTGATCATCAATCCACCTGATGCTCCGATTGATATTGATGCCTTGCGACAAAAATACCTCGCGCACGTCACGAGCGAGTGGCGGAAGATCAAGTTGATTGGCTTCTCGCACGGACGCACCGACATTGCCGACCCGCTGCTCGAAGACATCTTCGTGCCGCTGACCGCCTCGCGCGTGGAACGCGACGAACGGAACATCCTCGAAGAAGCGATTGCAGAACGAAACGTGCGCGCTCACTTGGGTGCTCGCGCCGTGCTGCGCAAAGAGAAAGTCACGTTGAGCGAGGCGCTGTCCGACGCGAAGCAGTTGGTCGTGTTGGGCGGACCGGGTGCGGGCAAGTCCACGCTGCTGCAATACATCGCGCTGGTGTTTGCGCGCGGGCAGAGCAAAGACAAATTCAACCTCGACGAGCCGCGCGTGCCCATCCGCATCATCTTGCGCGAGTTCGCGCGCGAGCGGGGCAAGCACAATGCAGGCTATGCGCTCGAAGATTATCTGCACGCTTACTATCACGAACGCCAACAGGATTTTCCCCCGCAGTTCTTCCGCACACTCGTCGAGCGCGGCGAGTGCATTCTGTTCTTCGACGGCATGGACGAGGTGGGCACAGCCGCACTGCGCGGCGAGGTACGCGACCTGATTGAAAGCCTCGCGCGCGCGCACGGCGGCAATCGCTTCGTCGTCAGCTCGCGCCCCAAAGGCTACAAGTCCGCGCCGCTCGACGCGCGCGAGTTCACGCGCTTCGACCTGCTGGAGTTCGACGACGATGAGATTAAGCAGTTCGTCCAGAACTGGTATCGCCACGTCGAGGGCCAAGCCGAGCCCGAGGCGAGCGAGGGCGCACGCCATCTGACCGAGTCCATTCTGCAAACCCCCGCCGTCAAGCGGCTGGCGGTCAACCCGCTGATGCTGACCATCATCGCCACCATTCACCGCAGCGAGCGATTGCCGCATCAGCGTTTGAAGTTGTACGAGAAGTGTACCGAATCGCTGCTGTACACGAGGGATGAAACGCGCGGTATCGTCGTGCCGCTTGGCGAAGAGGAACAGCGGCGGCGCTTGGAGCACATCGCGTACTGGATGCACGGCGAGCAATTGCCCGACGTGGAGCGCGAGGAGCTGGAGCGCAAGTTGGCGAAGTTCCTCAAGCCGCGCTACAGCGACGCGCAGGACGAAGCCGCTCGCTTTGTGAATCGGCTGGTCGGGCGCACGGGGCTGTTGGTCGAGCGCAGTCCCGACCGCTTCACATTCGTCCATCGCACGTTTCAGGAATATTTCACGGCGATGGATATTTATGCTCGCTATCTCGACGAGGAAGAGCCTTCGATTGCCGAGGATGCAATTCTCTCGCGCCTGCACGACTCACGCTGGGAAGAAGTCAGTCTGCTATTGATGGCGAAACTCAAACCCAAACCTGCCACGCGCATTGTGAGGGCGATCCTACATGCACACAGTTGGAGCGAGGACGTGCTGCACCGTGATTTGTTCTTTGCGGCGCGTATTTTGGCAGATGATGTCAGCGTGGAATCTGGCTTGCCGACGCAGATTGTGGATGCATTAACTCAAGGTCTCTTACAGACGCATGGTCTGGATAATGCTCACAGCGATTACACTAATAGTCTGGCGCGCCTTGCCACGAGCACGCATGGCGCAGCGGCGACGACTGCATTGAGAAGTGCTTCGGCGCAATTTGTCGCCGCAGGCTGTACGCACTGGATAACCCCGCTCATACAGAAGCCCGAATTCCAAACTATGCAACTGCTGCTCGACTTGGCGCGCAACGCCAGTGCTGAGTACGTGCGCCGGAGCGCGGCTGTGTCATTGGGTCAGTTGGGCGAGAAGTCCGAAGCGGCACAACTACTGCTCGACTTGGCGCGCAACGCCAGTAATATATACATGCGCCTGAGTGCGGCTGTGTCATTGGTTCAGTTGGGCGAGCAATCCGAAGCGGCACAACTACTGCTCGACTTGGCGCGCAACACCGCCGATGAGAACGTGCGCATGAGCGCGGCTGTGTCATTGGGTCAGTTGGGCGAGAAGTCCGAAGCGGCACAACTGCTGCTCGACTTGGCGCGCAACGCCAGTAATGAGGACATGCGCTGGCGTGCGGCTGTGTCATTGGGTCAGTTGGGCGAGAAGTCCGAAGCGGCACAACTGCTGCTCGACTTGGCGCGCAACGCCAGTAATGAGGACGTGCGCCGGAGCGCGGCTGTGTCATTGGGTCAGTTGGGCGAGAAGTCCGAAGCGGCACAACTGCTGCTCGACTTGGCGCGCAACGCCAGT
>JBBPZQ010000030.1:0-14751 GCA_038198935.1 Anaerolineae bacterium | reverse complement strand
TCTTTGGTATGATGACCTCATGCTTTCCTTCCGACCGGTTCACTTCTACGTGCGCGATATTCCGATCTACGGCGACTTGATATTGTCGCCGATGGACGGCTACTCCGATTTGCCGTTCCGCCTGATCTGCCGCGAGTTAGGCAGCGCGATGTCGTACAGCGAATTCGTCAACGTGGACGAACTGCAAGGCAAGAAGCCGAATCGCATCGCGCTCAAGAAACTCGCCCACGACGCGAGCGAGCGGCCGATGACGTTCCAGATTTACGGCCACGACGAGGAGCGCCTAATCGCCACCGCCGTGCGCTTGCAGGAACTCGCGCCCGATATCATTGACCTCAACATGGGCTGCTACGTCAAGGACATCGCCGAGCGCGGCGCAGGCTCCGGCATGTTGCGTCGGCCGGACAAGATCGCGCGCGTGTTCGCGCGACTCTCGCGCGAACTGCGCGTGCCCGTCACGGGCAAGATTCGCTTGGGTTGGGATGATCGTTCGCGCAATCATGTCGAAGTTGCAAAGGTTCTCGAAGACAACGGCGCAAGCCTTATCGCGGTGCACGGTCGCACGAAGGCGCAAGCGTACAAAGGCAATGCCGATTGGGACGCAATCGCCGCAGTGAAACAAGCGGCGAGCATTCCCGTGCTGGGCAACGGCGATGTGCGCACCGTCGCCGACATCGCGCGCATCAAGGCGCACACGCGCTGTGACGGCGTGATGATCGGACGCGGCGCGATTGGCAACCCGTGGCTGTTCGCGCGCAAAGACCGCGAGCAGGTGACCATCACCGAAAAGATCGCGCTGATGCGCCGCCACTTGCAACTCAACCTCGACTTCTATGGCGAGTCGCTCGGACTCGTGTTGTTCCGCAAGCACGCCGCGCGCTACATTGCGGGCTTGCCCGCCGAAGCGGACTTGCGCGTGCCGCTGCTGACCGCGAACACCGTCGCCGAGTTCACGCACTTGACGGATGAACTGCTGGCGCGAGGAGTGGAGCGAGAGTTGCTGAACGCCTGAGTTGGGACAACCGACAGTGAAGCAGACGCGCCCGTCCACGAATTGTCCGTTGTCTCGCTTATGATATAATCCGCAGCAATTCTCGTTCGGAGGGTTCGATGCCTCTTATTCAGTTCGTCCGCAATTACGACGACCTCAGCACTGACCGTGGCTTCCAATTCAAGTTTTATTGCGACCGCTGCGGTAATGGCTATGAGACCACGTTTCAGCCAATGGCGACCGCAGGTATCAGCGACGTGCTCGACACCGCGAGCAACATCTTCGGCGGGCTGTTCAACGCCGCTGCGAACATTGGGGAGAAGGCGCGCTCGGCAGGTTACCAGAAGGGAAAAGACGACGCGTTCCAGAAGGCGATTGCGGAAGTCAAGCCGTACTTCCGCCAGTGCAAACGTTGCGGCAAGTGGGTAGATGACGTATGCTGGAATCATGAGCGTGGACTCTGCAAGGACGACGCACCCGACCTCGACAGCGAGTACTCGGTCGCGCAGAGCGAAGCCGCCATCGAGCAGGCGCGAGAAGTCGCCAAGGGCGCAACTTACGTCACGGCGGACAAGTTCAAGCAGACCATCGTCGCCACGTGCGCCAGTTGCGGCGCGGAAGTCCACGGCGCGAAGTTCTGCCCTGAGTGCGGCACGCCCGTCAAGCGCGAAAC
This sequence comes from Anaerolineae bacterium, assembly GCA_038198935.1. Taxonomy (GTDB): domain Bacteria; phylum Chloroflexota; class Anaerolineae; order JACRMK01; family JACRMK01; genus JBBPZQ01. The sequence goes on along the minus strand of JBBPZQ010000030.1, from coordinate 13,087 downwards.
GAAGTGCAAGAACTGCAGCGCGGACACCAAAGGCGCGAAGTTCTGCCCAGAGTGCGGAACGAAACAGTAAAAGCAGACGACATACGACAGACGGTGGACGACAGCAGTCGCAACGCCGTCAACCGTCTCCCGCCCGCCGTCAATCCCCCCGTCGTTTGACACGCGAAGAAAAAATGTCTGAACTGGCCGAGTTGTACAAAGAGATCAAAGCCTGCACCGCGTGCGACTTGCACAAGACGCGCACGCAGTCGGTGCCGGGCGTCGGACCGGAGAACGCGCGCATCATGCTGATCGGCGAAGCGCCGGGCGCGAACGAAGACAAGAAAGGTGAACCGTTCGTCGGCGCGGCGGGCGGATTTCTGAATCATTTGCTCGAACTGGCGGGCATCCAGCGCAGTGACGTGTACATCACCAACATCGTCAAGTCGCGCCCGCCGGAGAACCGCGACCCGAAGCCCGAAGAAGTGGCGGCGTGTGCGATCTGGCTGGATCGGCAGCTCGCGCTCATCAAACCGAAAGTCATCATCACCTTGGGCCGCCACTCGATGTATCGCTGGTTCCCCGGCGCGAGCATTAGCAAAGTGCACGGCGAGCCGAAGAAGTTCGGCAGCACCGTCGTCATCCCGATGTTCCATCCGGCCGCCGCTCTGCATCAACCGAAGTACAAAGATTTGATCGAAGCCGACTTCAAAAAGTTGCCGAAGATTCTGGCAGAGCTAAATAAAGTTGAACAAGCGGAGAAACCGAAAGACGATCCAAAGCAGTTATCGTTTCTGTAGTTTGGATGCAGGTCTGCTAGACTAAGGGAGATTCGAGAAATGAGGCAGAGGCACTGCCCCGTTTCTCTTGTCTCCCTTATTTCCTTTTCGGTGATTAGGATCAAACTATGAGTGACAAATTGCGCATCATCCCCATCGGCGGTCTCGGCGAGATTGGCAAGAACATGATGGCGATTGAATATGACAACGAAATGATCGTGGTGGATGCGGGCTTGATGTTCCCAGAGTTCGACATGCCCGGCATTGATCTGGTGATCCCCGACTACGAGTACATCGTCGAGCGGCGCGATAAACTCAAGGCGATCCTACTCACGCACGGGCACGAAGACCACATCGGCAGCCTGCCGTACTTTCTGCGCGAAGTGGATGCGCCGATTTATGCGACCAAGCTGACGCGGGGCCTGGTCGAAGTGAAACTGAAAGATCACAAGCGGCTCGACGGGGCGCTGCTGAACACGATCAATCCCGGCGAGCCGTTCCAAATCGGGCCATTCAACGTCGAAGCGTTCCGCGTTTGTCATTCGATCCCCGACGGCGTGGGCTATGCAATTGACACACCACAAGGCACGCTGATTCATTCGGGCGATTTCAAGTTCGACGATCAGCCTGTGGATGGCAACCTCACCGACTTCGCGCGACTCGGCGCGTATGGCGAGCGCAACGTGCTGATGCTGATGTCGGATTCGACCAACTCGGAGCACGAGGGCAAGACGCCGAGCGAAGCGATCATCACGAACACCTTCGATCAGGTCTTCGCGCTGGCGCGTGGGCGCATCATCGTCTCGACATTCGCCTCGAATATCTCGCGCATCCAGCAGGTAATCTACGCCGCCGTCAAGCACGGGCGCAAGGTCGGCGTGCTCGGACGCAGCATGGTCGAGAACGTGAAGATGGCGCAGGCGCTCGGCTATTTAAAAGCGCCCGAAGGCACACTCGTTAATCTGGATCAGATGGACTCGCTGCCGCGCTCGCAAGTCGCCGTCGTGTGTACGGGCAGTCAAGGCGAGCCGACGTCGGTGCTGGTGCGCATGGCAAACCGCGACGAGCGGCGCATCGCCATTGAGCAGGGCGACACGGTGATCTTGTCGGCGACGCCGATTCCCGGCAATGAAGAGTTAGTGCATCGCACCATCAACAATTTGTTCCGCCTCGGCGCGGACGTGCTCTATCATCAACTGCTCGACGTGCACGTGTCGGGGCACGGCTATCGCGACGACCAGCGCATGATGATCAATCTCGTCAAGCCGAAACACTTCATGCCGATTCACGGCGAGTATCGCCACCTCGTGCTGCACAGCCGTCTCGCCGAAGACCTCGACGTGGGCGAAGTATTCATCGCCGAGAACGGCCAAGTGATCGAATTTGAAAACGGCGTCGGGCGCATGAGCGAACGCGTGCCGGGCGGCTATGTGTTCGTGGACGGACTCTCGATTGGCGAAGTGGATCAGGTTGTGCTGCGCGACCGTCATCACCTCGCCAAAGATGGTTTTGTCGTCGTCGTGCTGACTGTTGACAAGCTGAGCGGGCAACTGGCGCAAGACCCGGAGATCAGCGCGCGCGGATTTGTATACGGACGTGATGCCGAAGAGTTGTTCGAGGAAGCGAAAGGTCGCGTGCGCAAACTGTCGCACGCGGGCATGCACATGGAGAACGCGCAGAACCGTGTGAAAGAAGTCGTGAGCCAGTTCTTCTACGAGCGCACCAAGCGCCGACCGATGGTGCTGCCCGTCGTGATTGAAGTTTGACGACGACAGCGTAGCACAAAAGCAAACCGCCACGCATTGCAATGCGTGGCGGTTTGTGTTTATCATCAACGACGAGGTTACGGTGTCGGATCGGCGAACGATCCGCCGAAGATGTCAGAGTTGCCGAAGGTCGGTGCGCAAGCTTGCGTCGGCGCGGGGCGCGACACGGATGTGTCACCCGTGCGCAGCGCCATGCGCCACGTGTCAATGGCCGGGCAGTCCGCCGCGTTGCGTGCGTCGTTCCAGACCGCTGCGCCGTAGGTGCGCGTCGCGACGGCGTACACGTAGTCGCCGAGGAATTCGGCGACGAGATTGTTCTGGCTGGAGCCGCGCGGGTCACCGCCGGGGCTGCGGTGCAATGACGAGAATGCGCCCGTCATGCCACCCGCGACATCGGCGTGTAGCATGACGCCGACGAGATTGCGCGAATCGGTCGTGTTGTTGCGATAGGGTGTGGTGAACGCATTGTACACCACGTACACGTCCGTGCCATTCGGCGAGATCGCGGGTGCAGTGTAGTAGCCGCGATCCCCCGCGCTTTCAATCGCGCGCGGCGCACTCCAAAGATTGCCGCCGTTGGAAGATTCGGTGAAATAGACGTGCGGCGTTGCGAGCGGGCCGCTGACGTAGGTCATCACGATGCGGTTCGTCGCGTCGCTGCCCGTCGGCGCACCGTTGGCGATGTCCACGCTCGGCGCGGGTGCAAGATCGCTGCGTGCGCCGGCGATGCCATCAATCGTCGGGCGACCGAGCACCGGGTCAACGATGCCGGGCTGATTGACGGTGCCAGCCACTGAGACGGGCCGCGTCCATGACGCGCCGCCATCATAAGATTTCACCATGAACTCGAACGCATCGTGTCCTGCTGACGACTGCGTGCCAACGCCGAAGACGTATACGACGCCATTGCTATCGGTTCGCACCGTGCAGCCGTCCACCGGATTGCGTTGGCTGTTGTTCGCCGCGGCTGAGAGCTGGCGCTGAGTCCACGTGTCGCCTCCATCGCTCGAGACCGCGACTTGGAGCGGAGCGGGTCCCGCAGCCACCGACCGGAACGATGCCCAGCAGATGTACACGTTGCCGAAGAAGTGGCTGCTCGCCGCATTGTCTGCCCAGACCTGTTCCTTGTCACCGAACGTCGTGGACGATTGGCGCTGAGAGACGATCACGGGCTTCATCCAGGAATCCTTGTTGGAAGCAATTTCCAATGTTAGACCAGTTACGGGCGCGTCCAGTCGCGAGACCGCAATTGCCTCGAAGCCTCTGAATATTTCTTCGGAACGAAGCGCGCTAAAGTTCGCGGTCAAGTTCGCGTAGTAGAGGCGCGAGCCGTTCGCCCACGAGAACTGGCCGTTCGAGCCACGGCGGGGACCAAAGGCAACGGCCGGATCGCCGTCGCTGACCAAGCCATTTTCGTAGTACCACGGCAGCGTGCCGATGGCACCGAAATGTGCAATTGCGCCACCCGTTCCATTGCAGCCACCTAAATCGGTGGGACCCGCGATGCCCATGCAATCGCGCGCCGTCCAACCGCTGAAGGTCGGCTGATGCCATGTGCTGCCGCTGTCGAACGAGAAGTACACGCCCGACACGCCGACGCCATCCGTGAATGGACAGCGGGTGTCGTCGCCGACATTGCACGCCTCCTCGTCAATTTCGTCATTCGCACCCGCGACCAGAATGTCCGGGTGACTGGCATCCACGGCGAGCGCGGGTTCGTTCTGCTTGTTCTTTGAAAATGGTGTGGTCAGACTGCCGACGCTCACCAATGTATCCGCGTTGTAGGCGCTTGCCGTCGCGACGACGGCAACCAACAACAGCATGGTAATCAATGCCACTGAAACAACTTTGCGCATGTTCCCTCCTGAATTGGAACCGAGTTTTGGAATCGTCTTGCAACGAAACCGACGTACATGTGGAGAAAGGGTCTGTGGGGCGCTGCACCTCCTCTCGTACTGGATGAACAGACGTTGATAAAATTGTAACGCAGGCACAGAGGCAATGTCAAAATACGCGCGCTGCCGAAGTGTCATGGCAGCGCCAACGCTGCCGCACGCACGTGAGATAAATTCAAAAACGACGCGCGCAGCGCCGCATCGCTCGTGTGGGCGCTGACGAACGCGACGACTTCACGCAATCGCTCGCGCCAACGTCGCGCCTCGCTTTCGTCGCCGCGCTGCACTGCCCACTCGGCGAGCAGCGGCAATATGAACAGCAGCGCGCGGCGGGACTGAAACGCTTCGGCCTTAGCGGACGCCTCGCGCAGCAGCGCGTAGGCGTCCGTGCATTGATTCATCGCCCACAGTGCTTGCGCTTTTACGCACAGCAGGTCGGGCAGCAAATTGCGCGTGCTGCTCTGCACGATTGATAGCGCTTCGTCCACAACGGCGACCACGCGCACGAAGTTGTGTTGCGCGAGCGCGAGTTCGGCATCCGCTAGCACAATCTCTGCCGCGCCGACCGGATAAATTCGGTCGAAGTTGTCGCGCTTCGCCCCCGCGCAACATTCGCCGACGATATGCGCGGCGGCAGCGAGATCGCCACGACGCACGTGCAGACGCGCGACTGTGGCTTGCGGCCAGGCGCTCCAGCCGGGCAATTGCATGCGCGCCTCGTCGGCAACGCGCTCTGCCGTCCGCAACGCTTGCTCGAACGCGCCGAGCGCAGCATACATCAGCGCGAGTGCCGTCGCGCCGATTAGACTCGCGGCGAACGTCGCGGCTTGGGCGGCCAGCTGAGTGCCGTCGCGCCAGTCCGCAAACGCGTCGTCCACCTCGCCACGCTCGGCGTGCACATACCCTTGCTGCACGCGCGCGCCCGCTTGCCCCCACGGATCGTGAATGGATGTGCTGATCTGGTACGCTTCCGCCAGCAATGCGTCGGTTCGGGCGGGTTCGCCAGCGAGGAAGGCGACCATGCCCAGACCCAGCAGACATTCCGCTTCCATCGTGCGGTTGTTGAGCGCGCGACTCAATTGCAGCGCCTCGCTGCGTACACGGCGCGCGCTCTCCATGTCGCCGAGCATCCAGTGGGCATAGAACAAATCCTTCAGCGTCATGGCGAGTTGCTCGCGCGCTTCTCGCGGCGCGTCCGTGACAGCAGCCAACACATGCGCGATAGTTAACGATTGCTCGCCGTAACCGCGCGCCTTTTGCGCGCCGCCGCCGCCGAACGCATTGAGCAGCATCAAGTTCCACAGCAGGCGCGTCTCAGCAGCCCGATCGCCCATTGCACGCGCGAGGTCGAGCGTCTCCAACGACAACGCTTCCGCCTGAGATGGATCGTGCAGCGGCGTATGCGTCGAGTGCAATGTCGCGCGCGCGGAGAGCGCCGCAATTTCCATCGCTTGGTCGCCGCGCTCGTGCGCGAGCAACTGCATATCTATGTAGTTCGTCAACGCATCTTGAAAGCGGCCGCTCAGTTCGAGCGCGCGCCCGCGCTGCGTGAACAGATGCCGCCAATCGCCGGCGGTGTCAGGCGTTTGGCGCGCAAGCTCAAGCGCGCGTGTGAAGTGTAACTCGGCTTCACCGTTCGCGTATCGCCGCATGGCAAGATCGCCTGCGCGCTGATAGTAACTCAGCGCGCGCTCGGCATCGCCCGCTTCGGCACAATGCTCGGCGAGGCGCGGCGCGAGTTCGTCGAGGCGCGTGGGGAAGGTTCGCTCCAACACGTCGGCGACCATGCGGTGCAGCGCTCGCCGATCCGTCTTCACGAGCGACGAGTACGCCGCATCTTGCACGAGCGCGTGCCGAAACAGATATGCCAAGTCGGGCTGCGTCGCCACGACGCGGATCAATTCCGATTGTTCGAGCGCGTGCAGCTGCTGGTCGAGGCTCACGTGGTGCATGGTAACAAGAGGCACTTGCATTGTCAACGCGCGGCGCATGTATTGGAACGAAATCCGAAGTGGGCGCGCAATCTTAAAAAGATTGCGCCAACGCCGTGCGGGCGGCGAAGTAGCCACACATGCCGTGCACGCCGCCGCCGGGCGGCGTGGCGGACGAGCAAAGGTACAGGCCTTTACTCGGCATCGCGTAAGGGGGAAATTGCAGCGCGGGGCGCGTGAACAGCATGGTGTTGCCTTTGCCTTCGGCGCTCTCGGCCGAATGTGCCAGCCGCGCAACTCTCCACATGGGGCGTGTGAAAGAACCTGCTGATCGTAAGTGCGCAGAGCCTAATTCGCTTTCGCTTGTGCGACGGTAAATGCGTGTGCCATATTGATCCGCTTGCCCAAGGCCGGATGCGAATACAACAAGAATTCCACCCACGGCTCCGGGTCCACGTCGGCGAGATTTTGATTGGCCAGTTTCGTCATCGCCGAAATGAACGCCGCTGGCTTGCGCGTCGTGTCGAGCGCGTACTGATCCGCCATACGCTCGCGCCAACGCGAGAACGCGTTTCCGAGCGGCATCGTCAGCAAGCCGAACGCTCCCATCACGATTACGAACAACGGAAAGGCAGCCACGTTGGCACTGCTCGTGAATCCGAAAGCACGCACGCCAGCCTGCAAGCCGAGATGTGCGAGATAGAGTCCGAGCAGCGTCAGCACGCTCTGGACGGCGATGCCGAGCGGAATATCACGATGCACCTGATGGCCCAGTTCGTGCGCGAGAATGGTTTCGATTTCATCCGCATCGTAGTGATCGTAAAGCGTATCACCGAGCACAATGCGCCGTGTCGAGCCTAACCCCATCAGCGCGGCGTTGGCTGCCCTCGTCTTGCTGGAAAAATTGATCGTGTAAACACCGTTGACGTGCGTGCGTGCGCGTTCGGCGAGCGCGGTCAGGCGGCGCACCAGTTCCTGATCTTGCAGCGGCGTGAGTTTGAAGAAGAGCGGCAGGATGAGCACCGGCGCGAGATTCGACAGCACGACGGTGAACAGCAACAGGAACGCCCCTGCCCACAGCCACCACACATCGGGCGCGGCACGCAGCAGCGAATAGATCACTTCAATCACCAGCAAGCCGAGCACAGCGCTAACCATTAATCCCTTGACTACATCGAGAAAATAATTGGCGCGCGTCTGCGTCGAAAGCCCGTAGCGATGTTGCAAGGCGAAGCCGCTAAAATAACTGAGTGGAAAGTCCACGACGAAAAAGACCGCACCGAACACGAGCATATATAACGCCACGCTTACGAATTCATTTGACGTCAGCAACGCGAGCTGGCTCGCGAGCCATTGGCTGATGCCGGCGAACAGCCACAGCAGCAGCAAGCCTGCGCCAATCAGCAAGTCCACGACGAGCAAGCGGCGTTGGATGCGCGCGAACTCTTTGGCTTTAGCTTGTCGTTCGGGATCGAGTGTTGTTTCGCTCATCAGGCTTCCAGTTTTGTGCTGAGAGAACATTGGCACGATTCTACCATTCCGCCCCGCCGCGCACAAAGCGCAGCCAAAACAAAACGCGCTTGCATGACGCAAGCGCGTTTGTAGTTCTCGATACGATGGCTGTCTATTCAAACGGGATCTCGTCTTCGGACATCTCGCCCGCGTCACGGCTGCCAGCCGTCGCGCCATCGCCGCGATTGGCGCTGCCGATGAAGCGTACGGTCGTGGCTGTAATCTCGTACGAGGAGCCAACAGAGCCGTCCTGCTTGGTAAATACTTTGGGGTTGCCCGTCTGTGGATCAGGACGCAGGCGACCTTCAACCAGCACTTGCCGTCCCTTGCTCAGATACTGGCTGCACGCCTCGGCTTGTTTGCCAAAGACCGAAACGCGGAACCACGTCGTCTCTTTCACTTGCTCGCCCTGTTGGTTGGTATAGCTATTGCTGGTGGCGACAGACAAGTTGGTGACGGGCGTGCCGTTGGGCAGATAGCGCAATTCGGGATCGCGACCGAGATTGCCGACCACGGTAATACGTTGATACATGTCGCACCTCCTGTGCAGTAATCACTCCTCGTGATGAAAAACCATTGGTTCCGTTGGCGGCATTATACACAAAACGATGGAGCTTATCAAATTGTTTGCGCGCGCATGATAAAATCAGAAAGGCTGATCAGAGCTGAGGGGATGCCAATGCTATCCACGTTTTCAATCGTCGCATGTGATCGTGAAGCGCGGCAGTGGGGCGTCGCGCTGCAATCGAAATTTCTGGCGGCAGGCGCAGTGGTGCCGTTCGCGCAAGCGGACGCTGGCGCGCTCGCGACGCAAGCGCACGCGAACACGGCGTATGGACCTCACGGCTTGCAGTTGCTATCGCAAGGCGTGAGCGCGGACGAGGCGTTGAAACAACTCACGGATGGCGACCACGAGCGCGATGCGCGCCAACTCGGCATCGTGGACGCGCAGGGCAGCGCCGCCGCATTCACGGGCAAGCATTGTCTGAACTGGGCCGGTCATGTCGTCGGCGACGGCTTCTGCTGTCAGGGCAACATCCTCGCGGGTGCGGCGGTCGTGGACGCGATGGCGCGCGCCTTTGAAGCGACACACGGTGCATTAGCCGACCGACTCATCGCCGCGCTCGAAGCGGGTCAAGCCGAAGGCGGCGACCGACGCGGACAGCAAGCGGCGGGCTTGCTCGTCGTGCAGGCGCACGGCGGCTATGGTGGCTATAACGATCGTCTGATTGATCTGCGTGTGGACGATCACCCTGCGCCAATTCACGAACTCAAGCGCGTTCTCGAATTGCACAAATTGTATTTCGGCAAGCCGCGCCCCGAAGACATCTTACCCATCGAAGGCGAGCTCGCGCGCGAGTTACAGCAAATTGTCTGGCGCGCGAAGTTCTACGAAGGTCCTCTCAGCGGCGAGTACGACGCGGCAACACGCAGCGCGCTTACGCGCCTCATTCACACCGAGAATCTCGAAGAGCGCGAGCAGGGCGACGACAATATTGATCGCGTCGTGCTGGAGTTTTTGCGTGAACGCTTTGCATAACATTCTCTGCAACGCATTTGACGCGCGCCGCACCGTGCGTTATGCTAAACATAATTCCATAGCGGGGAGCCGAGTTTAAGCGGCTGAGAGGGTGGTCATGCCACCGACCCATTGAACCTGATCTGGGTAATGCCAGCGAAGGGAGACGAGCAGCTTGCGAACAGTCGCCACCCAATCAGGTGGCGATTTTTTGTTTGTGATTGGTCATCGGTCGTCAATCGCTGCGCATTCGTTGTCTAACGACGAACGACGCTGATGGCCACGACACTCACCGCCATCGGCGGCTCGATTCCGAGTATTGTGATCGCAGTCGGCGCGCAGGTGCTGTTGGTGCCGCTACAGAGTGTCTAGGGGCTAGTCGCCGACGCACCTCTCCAATGGATCTCCCATGACTGAACGCTTCACCGATCACCTGCACGAATTTGCCGCGCCGATCTGGCGCGCGCAATACGCGCATCCATTCGTGCGCGGCATCGGCGACGGCACGCTCGACCTCGAGCGCTTCGCCTATTGGGTGCGGCAGGATTATTTGTTCCTGCTGGACTACGCGCGACTGCTTGCCGTCGTCGCCGCACGCGCGCCAGAACGGGATGCGCTGAATCGCTTCACGGAGCTCGCGCACACGACCTTGCACGTCGAAATGGAATTGCACCGCAATTACGCTGCGCAGTTCGGCATCACGCCCGCAGAACTTGAAAGCGAGCAAACATCGCCGACGACACTGGGCTACGCCAACTTCCTGCTGCGCACCGCCCTGCTCGGCAGTTTTGCCGAAACACTTGCCGCGCTATTGCCATGCATGTGGGGCTTCTGTGAAATCGGCCAGCAACTCGCCGCGCAAACGCGACCCAGTGATTCGCGCTACGACGAATGGATTGCGATGTATAGCAGCGCACAGTTTGCGCAACTGAGCGATTGGTGTCGGGCGAGCGTGGATCGCGTTGCGGCGGATGCGCCCGCATCAGAATTGAAGCGCATGGAGCAAGCCTTCATCATCAGCAGCCGCTACGAGTGGCTGTTCTGGGACGCGGCGTGGCGGATGGAGCAATGGCACATCTGAACGTCAATCATTCACTGCACGTGTTGACCGACGAGGAGCTCTCGCGCGGCCGCGACACTATTGATGTGGTGCGTGCAGCCATTCAAGGTGGCGCGACGGTCATTCAACTGCGCGACAAAAATGCGAGCACACGTCACCTGATCGAACTCGGTCGCACGCTGCGCGAATTGACGCGCGCGGCGGACGTGACGTTCATTGTGAACGACCGCGCCGATGTCGCGCTCGCAGTGGATGCGGACGGCGTGCACGTTGGGCAAGACGACTTGCCTGCGAGCGACGCGCGGCGCATCGTCGGCGCACAGAAGCTCGTTGGCGTGTCCGCGAGTAGCGTGGCTGAAGCAATGCAGGCGGAGCACGACGGCGCGGATTACATCGGCACAGGCTCGGTTTTTGTGACGAGCAGCAAGCCCGACGCGGGCGTGCCCATCGGTCTCGACGGTTTGCAGCAGATCGCGCGCGCCGTTTCGATTCCGGTTGTCGCCATCGGCGGCATCAACGCGCAGAACGCTGCCTCGTGTGTTGTGGCGGGCGCGGCGGGCGTGGCGGTCATCTCCGCCGTCGTGAGCGCGGCTGATGTGGAGCGAGCCGCGCGCGAGTTACGGGCGATCATTCAGAGCACAACGAGATCATCCTAACAACCTCACGCAAAGCCTTGTTGACTTTGCGTGAGCTAATTCAAAAAGTGAGGATTAACGATGAACGAAATCAATCAACGCATCGCCGATGCGCTCGCTCGTGTGCGCGAGCAAAAGCCGCTGCTGCATCACATCACCAACTACGTCGTGATGAACGACACGGCGAACGTGACGCTGCACATCGGCGCGCTGCCCGTGATGGCGCACGCGGAAGAGGAAGTCGAAGAGATGGTCGGCTTCGCGGGCGCGCTCGTGCTGAATCCCGGCACGCTGAGTGCGCATTGGGTGCGCTCGATGTTTCTGGCGGGACGACGCGCGAACGAGCGTAACACGCCGATCGTGCTCGATCCCGTCGGCGCCGGCGCGACCGCGTATCGCACGCAGACGTTTCTGCAAATGCTCGACGAGTTGAAGATCGCCGTGCTGCGCGGCAACTCGGGTGAGATTGGCGCATTGAGCGGCGCGGGCGGCGAAGTCAAAGGCGTCGAGAGCGTGCAGGGCGTGGACGACCGCGCAGGCGTGAGCAAGGCATTCGCGCGCAAAGGCAAGTTCGTCGTCGCCATGAGCGGCAAGCGCGATTACGTTTCGGATGGCGAGCGCGTGCTCGGCGTGGACAACGGCCACAAATGGCTGACGACATTGACGGGCACGGGCTGCATGTCCACGACCATGATCGCCGCGTTCGCCGCCGTCGAAAAGGACCCACTGCTCGCGGCCGCGGGCGGCTACGCGGCGTTCGGACTCGCGGCGGAGCTGGCTGCTGAACACGCCCAAGGTCCCGCGAGTTTTAAGGTTGCATTCTTCGACCATCTCTATCATCTCTCGCCCGAACAGTTGGCCGCCGGCGCGCGCGTGGTGGACATAACAGACGGTGAAGGATGAAGCGCGCATTGACAATTGCTGGCTCAGACTCTGGCGGCGGCGCGGGCATTCAGGCTGACTTGAAGACATTCGCCGCGCGCGGCGTTTATGGCATGAGCGTGCTCACCGCGCTCACCGCGCAGAACACCGTCGGCGTGCAAGGCGTATTCGAGCTGCCGCCGGAGTTCGTGTCGCTGCAAATTGATTCGGTGTTGAGCGACATCGGCGCGGATGCCGTCAAGACCGGCATGATTGCCAACGCCGCCATCATCGCCGTCGTCGCCGAGAAGATCAAACAGTATGGGGTGTCGAACCTCGTCGTTGATCCGGTGATGGTGGCAAAGGGCGGCGACCTGCTATTACGCCCCGAAGCGAAGAGCGCGTTGATCGAGATGCTGATCCCGCTCGCGATGGTCGTCACGCCCAACGCGCACGAGGCCGAAGCGTTGACAGGCATGGTGGTGCACACGCGCGACGACATGCAGCGTGCCGCGCAGCAGATTCACGCACTCGGCGCACGCACCGTCATCGTCAAAGGTGGCCACGTCGAAGTGAATCCGCACGAGAGCGTGGATGTGCTGTATGATGGCAATGACTTCGCGTACTTGCGCGCCGAGCGCATCGAGACCGAGAACACGCATGGAACAGGCTGCACGTTCGCGTCCGCGATTGCGGCCGAGTTGGCAAAAGGCGCGAGCGTGAACGAAGCCGCGCAGACGGCGAAAGCATACGTGACCGCAGCGATTCGCGGCGGCGCGCAGTGGCGGATCGGTCACGGACACGGACCGCTCGATCATTTTGTCGGATGTCGGCATGTGTAGAGACATTGAAATGCAGGTTCTCTACAGCGTTGGGTATACCGCAGAATCGTCGGGTGGGGTAGGGTCGAACCGATGTGTTCGCCCAGGGTGGGCAGACACACAGGTCTGCCCCTACGTTTTCGCGCGCTGCAAATGTCACCGACGATTCTGCGGTATACCCTACAGCGTTAGGGCTTTTCCAAAGTCGGTTGACAGGAGATGAAAAAGTGACCTCTTTCGGGTACACTGGCGTTGCCTAAACCCCAGTAGACCGAAGGAGGTCGAGATGCATCATAACACAGTCGCGGCATGGGCGATAGAAACGCCTG
>JBBPZQ010000029.1:0-42678 GCA_038198935.1 Anaerolineae bacterium | reverse complement strand
TTCGCGCCGACACCTGCGTCGAGCGACGCTGGCGCGTAGACGAGCAATCTCTACGCTGCGCTATAGAGATTGCCACGCCCGCGAAAAGCGCGCGGGCTCGCAATGACAAGTTGGGAAGTTATTATTTTTCAAACCCTTAGCGTTCTTCGCGTTCTATGCGTGAGGCAGTACTGCTAATGTGAGTTTTGATTATCGAAACAAACATGCTGAGCCTGTCGGACCATGCGTCCACTGATGACACGCATACTTCGACAGGCTCAAGATGCTAATGTTGGGTTCTGAAGTATGTGCTTATGATTTGCGCTTTTGCGTGAGCGTTCTAAATTTTCCCGTTCTGATGAATGCCCAACAACTCGTACGGCTGAATGGTCTGCTGCTCGCGTTTCAATTCAATCGCGTCGTGCGGACGGACATCGGCGATGTCCCGCACGGCGGAATAGGTGTCGCTGTCCATCAAGATTTGTCCCGCCTGCGCGAATGCCTCCAAGCCTTTGGCGGCGACGGCAGGCTGGCCCAGCACCGTATAATCCATCGCCTGCTCGGAGCCGATGTAGCCGACGACTGCATCGCCTGTGCACACGCTCACGCCAAGCCCGAGCGCAGCGAAGCCCGATTGATCTTTCTTCAATTGATTGAACGCGCCTTGCATCGCTAGCCCGGCCTCAATGGCGCGGGCCGCATCATCGGGATAGGGCACGGGCGCGCCGAAAAATGCCGTCACCGTATCGCCGATGTATTTGTCGAACGTGCCGCGATGCTCGAAGATGATGGGCACCAGTTTTTCGTAAATGGAGTTCAGCATCTTGATGACGACTTGCGCATCGTGACTGGCGAGCAGGTTGCGGAAGCCGCGAATGTTTGCGTAGAGCACGGTCACGCGGCTGGCTTGCCCATTCAGATACATGTTTTGATGCTTCTGCGCCAGAATTTCGTTTGCCACTTCCTCGACGACGTAGCGACTGAGCGCCTGCCGCAGCAAAATATTTTTTTGTTCGAGTTCGTCGTGATAGTGCTTCAACCGTAAGAGCGAGCGCACGCGCGCGACGAGCTCGACACGATCCACCGGCTTGTTCAGAAAATCGTCGGCACCCAACTCGAAGCCACGCACTTTGTAGCTGACATCTTGCAGCGAGGTGAGCATCAAGATCGGCACGGTGCGCGTGCCGTCTTCGGCGCGCAAGCGGCTGACGACCGTGAAGCCATCCATGCGCGGCATCACACCGTCGAGCACGATCAAGTCGGGCCGCTGATGGTGCACGATGGCGAGACACTGCTCACCGTCGTCGGCTTCGACCACCTGATAGCCGTACAACTCCAAACTGCGGCGCAGCATGATGCGGCTCACCGCGTCGTCATCTACGACGAGCACTAACGATGAATCTCTGTGCGTGGATGTCGCGCTCATGCTCCGCCTCCCAATTCAAGGGTCAGGATCGTTTTCACTTGCTCGTACTCCGCTGCGGCGCGTTCAATTTTTTCGAGCACGCCTTGGAGCCGCCCCATGCGCGCCTGCATTTCGATATCGTAACAAATGTTCGCCATGCCCTTGATGCCCAGTACCGCGCAGCCGCCTTTCAACTTGTGCGCGGCTTGGCGCAGTGCGTCGGCGTCGCCGCGTGTAATCGCGCTGCGCATCGCTTCGAGCAAGGGCCCCGACTGCGCGAAAAATGTCGTGACCAAGTGGCGCAAAAACGTCTCGTCGTCGCCCTGCATCGCGCGCAAGTCTTCGATCACTTTGGCGTCCACCACGTTGCTCTCGACGGTTGGCGCGCTGTGCTCGTCGCCGTTGCGCGACGGCGGCGCGCTCGGCGTTTGCAATTTTGCGCTTGGCATCCAACGTCGCAAGACCGCTTCCAGTTTTTCCAACGTGACGGGCTTTGCCAAATAATCGTCCATGCCGGCCGCGAGGCACGCTTCACGGTCACCTTGCATGGCGTGCGCTGTCATCGCGACGATGGGCACGCGCCGTCCGCTCTGCCTTTCGTTGCGGCGAATGGTGAGCGTCGCTTCGTAGCCGTCCATCTCCGGCATTTGGCAGTCCATCAGCACCAACGCATACGGTACGCGCTGCAGCGCCTCGACCGCGCCGCGTCCCGTCTCGACGGCGTGCGCCGACAGACCGAGTTGCTGCAATTGCAGCATCGCCACTTCGCGGTTCACCGGATGGTCTTCGGCGATCAGCACCAAATTCTCCGCCGTCGTGAGCAGCGTCGGCATGGACAGCGCGCCATCCGCGGCGGAGCGCGGTTTGTGTGTGAACACCTGGCTTGCCGACGAGCCGCCTTTATACACGGCGTTGGCAATGGTGTCGAACAGGAACGACTGCTTCACCGGTTTGGTCAGGTATGCCGCAAAACCGCCGTCCAGCGCGCGCTGGCCCAGACCTTGCTCGTCGAACGCGGTGAGCAAGACGAGTTTCACGGGGCTCAACACGGCATCGCTCCGCACGCGCTGCGCGAACGTGAACACGTCCATGCCCGTGATGAGCAAATCTATGACGGCGACGTGATAGGGTTCGTTCGCGTCCGCCGCACGGCGCAGCCGGTCGAGTCCTTCGTCTGCATTGGCAACGCCGCCGTTCTTCATGCCCCACGAGGTGACGTAGCAATGCAGGATGTCGCGGCTCGCCTTGCTGTCGTCAATCACGAGTACACGCAATCCTTGCAGCGCGGTCATGCTCAATGACTTCACGACGTTGGCTCCGGCTGACATTGCGAAGCGTGCCGTGAACCAAAAGTTAGAACCTTTGCCTTCCTCGCTCTCGACGCTGATATCACCGCCCATCATGTCAACCAAGTGCTTTGAGATCGAGAGTCCGAGTCCGGTGCCGCCGTACTTGCGCGTGGTCGATCCGTCGGCTTGCATGAAGGGTTGGAACAATCGCTCGCGCGCGGCTTGTGACAAACCGATGCCCGTATCGTTCACGGCGAACTTTACGGTGACGTGCGTCTCGTCCTGTCCTTCGAGATTCGCACTCACCACGACTTCGCCGCGCTCGGTGAACTTGATGGCGTTGCCCATCAAGTTCAACAGCACTTGACGCAAGCGCACCGGGTCGCCCTTGATAAGCGTCGGGATATCAGGCGAAACGAACGTCATCAGCGCCAGATTCTTCTCGCGCGCTTTTGGCGCGAGTAGTTCGGCCGCTTCCTCGACGGCGACGAGTAGCTCGAAGTCAATCGCATCCAACGCGAGCTTGCCGGCTTCCATCTTCGACAAGTCGAGGATGTCGTTGATGATCGTGAGCAGTGTGTCGCTGGAGTTGCGGATCGTCTCGACGAAGTAGCGCTGGCGCGTGTCGAGTTTGGTGTTTGCGAGCAGACCCGTCATGCCGATGACCGCATTCATTGGCGTGCGAATCTCGTGCGACATGTTGGCGAGGAACTCTGACTTCAGGCGCGAGCCTTCGAGCGCATTGTCGCGCGCCTGCGCCAGCTCCGCCTCGACAAGCCGCCGCTGTTCGAGTTCGTCCCGCGCGGCGGAGTACAGCTGCGCATTGTCAAGTGCGATGGTGGCCAACCCGGCGAACTGCACGACGCGCGTGATGTCCTGCTCGCCGATCAACAGCTGTTCTTCCATTGCGACGTGACCGAGACCCAGCACGCCGACGACTTTCGCACCCGACTTGAGCGGCACCGCCATCAGCGTCTTCAGTTGATCGAACACCGGATGCGGCACACGTCCATGCCAGCTCGGGTAATCGTTCACCGCAACTGGCTGTCCCGTCTGCCACGCCACGCCTGCGACGGATTGGCCGGGCTTGATGCGGTCGCCCACGCGCTGCGTGAAGAAGCCCGTGCCGACCTGCATCGCCATCTCGCTCTCGCTCGGCTCCAGTTGGAACAGGTAGCCGTGCTGCGTGCCGGCCAGCGCCGCCGCACGCGCGACAATGGATTGCAGCACGTCCGACAACTCAAGGCGATTCATCAAGCCCAGCGTCGTCTCGTGCAGGGCTTCCATGAATTCGTTTTGTTCCAGCAGTTGCGTGTTCGCGTGCGACAGTTCGCGCGTGCGCTCCTGTACGCGCTGCTCCAACACCGATACGAGCCGCAGGTTCTGGATAGCGAAGGCGGCTTGCTGCGTCAACGTGATCAGGCGCTGCACGTCGGCGGCGTAAAATGTCGCGCGTTCCGGGAAGTGCGCGTTGATAAAGCCGAGCCATTCGCCCGCGACGACCAGCGGCACGAAGATGGTGCTCTTCGCGCCGAAGTGCTGGCCAAAGAGCGTGCGCGCGAAATCGTCGAGGCGCGGATCGTGCTCCACATCTTCAACCAACGTCGGCTCGTCGGGGCGCAGCAAAACGGTCGCGGATGGAAATGCGCTCATCGGGTAACGGTTGCTGAACACTGCCTCGTCGAGTGTCGTCCAGCGCGCGATGATTTCGGTCCACTGGGGCGACTGCTCGCGAGTCCACGCGTGATCAAAGTATCCGATGTTCACGTTCTGTGCGCCATAGCCAAGCAGTGTGTAGCGGCGCAGTACGGCGAGAATATCTTCAAACGTGCGAGTGGTGTTCAGCTCCGCGCTCGCGCGGTAAAGTGTATCGGTTTCACTGAGCGCGTGCTGCGTCTCTTGCAACAGACGCGCATTCTCCAAAGCGAGCGCGGCTTGCGCGGCGACGCTTTGGGCGAGCGCGAGGTCTTGCTCGCTCCAGTGTTTGGACGCCGCCACGTCGTAGAGGTCAATCGTGCCAATCACTTCGCCGCGCAGCATGAGCGGCAGCGCAAGCACAGAACGATCCACCGCTGCGCCGTCGGGCTGCACGACGACGGGTTGCTTCTGCTGCATCACTTGCTGCATTTCCGGATGCCACTGCGCTGGAGCGGGCTGGAAGGTATCCGTGCTCTGTTCATACAAGTATGCGCTCTGCGGCGCTTCACCCGACCACGATTGTGCAACCAGCGCGCGTTGGGCTACGCGCGCCTCGTCGAGACAGGTGCGCGCCTGTGCGAATAAGCGCGCGTTCTCGATGGCATTCGCGATTTGGTCTGCCACGACGCGCAGCGCGTTCACGTCCTGCTCACTGAACGCGGCGACCTGCCGACTGACGACCGCGAGCACGCCGATGGGTACACCGCGCAAGTTCAGCGGCAGCGTCATCTCGGAGTGCGTGTCGGGCAGGAGCGGCACGTCGAAGCGCACGAGTTCGCTGCCCACGTCGAGTCCGATGCGCGGCTTGCCGTGCGCGGCGCACCAACCGATCAGCGATTCCTCGCCGAGCGCGAGCCTGAAGCCTTGCTTCAATAGTTGTTGACCGACCGCACCGCTGCCCGCGCGCAGCACGACGAACTGCCGATATTCGTCAATTAGGAACAAGCCGACGAAGTCGTGATTGAAACTCGAACGAATGCGCTCGACGACGGTTTGCAGTAATTCGTTCAAGTCGAGAATGGACGTGGCGGCGCGAGCAACTTCCGATGCCAACTCCAACTCGCGCGCGTAGCGGCTTACGGTGCGCTCGTACGCGACGCGCATTTGTTCCTGCTCGTCAAGGATCACGCGCTCGCGCGTATTGCTGTAGCCGCGCAGCAGTTCGCGTTGATAGTCCTCGACGGAAACTAGCATTTTGTCGCGCAGTGGGGCGGGGGAGTGGTCGCGGAAGAAGCGGCGCGTTTCGAGCAGCAGGTTGACGAACGTATCTTCGCGCAAGCCAACTCTGACCAGTGACGCGCCCTGCTCGGCGGCTTGCGCCGCATCGGCCCGCTGCAAATATGACCAGAGCGACTGTGCTTTGGTGTTGGCGACGCGCTGAATCATCGGCGGGCGCACTTGGCTGCCGCTCTTGAACATATCCGCTTCAATCAGCCGACGATACAACTCGGCCAGCTGCGGCTCCAATTCTGCGCGCCATTGCTGCAAATATTCGTTCATCGTCTGATTCACATCGAACATGCAGTTGCCTCGTCGTCTTCGCTGCCCTCGCGTTCCAAAAGCGAAGACGTATATCGCGCGAAGGCGTCGCTGCCCTCAACCAACCTGTTGCTCGTGCTCACGCCAGTTCCGTCACGGCTGACGAAACGCATCCGACGTGTTTACTTCACCAAATAGGCACCGTAGTTGCCGCCGCCAGGTCCGGCCAATTGTCGCTCTTCTGCGGTCATGAGGCTGGGATCGAAGCCATGCCAATCCAGCAACGAGATGAACTTGCCGCCATCAATGCGCCACGGCGGGATCAATTGCTCGAAGCGGGCGAGCGGACGGATGTACATACGCGAACCGGTCTGCTCGTAGGACTTCATCACGTCGGCGAGCATCGGGCTGTCTTTGAGATCGAGAGCGCCTTGCGCTTCGAACGCGAAAGTCGCTTTCGGTCCTGCCCATTCGTATAGATACTGGCTGATGTGTGCAATCTCATCGTCGGTGAGAAATGTGGTCACGCCCCACAGCACCAGTCCCACATTACGCTTGTCGCCAATAATCGCTTTGAGCTCGGGCCGGTTCAGCAACTCTTCAGGGCGGCGCGCGTCGGCATGGAAGAAGTGCACGTTGGGTGTGCCCCTCAAAATCTCGCGTGCGTATTCGACGACGATGGGATCGTTGTCGGAGTAAATGACTGTGGTGCCGGCCGTCACGATGGTGTGGATGTTGTCCTGTGTCGGCAGGCCCGACGCAAAGTCTATGATGAGATCGTGACCGCGCTTCTCGGTCAACTCTACGGCGAGGTCTTGCAGACACCAGCGCTGCATCCGCATCGCCTTTGGCAAAAACGGAATGCGTTGGATCAGAAACTCTGCGGCTTGCCGATCCGCCTCGAATTTGTGATGCCCGCCGAGGACATAATCGTAAATGCGTCCGGCATTCGGCTTACTGACATCAATGGTGCTCATCGTTACCTTTCCTCAATCCGTGTTGGTTGTAGAATGCCCATCGCCGTGTCCGCCGTTTCCCTTCGATACAGCGTTCGCGGGCGGCGCGCCAAGACGAATGATGGCGTGCGACGCGCCGAGCGCCTGACTAAGTTGGCGTGCGGTGGTTTGCAAAATCGTGTTCAGATCAATCGAACCGCTTACCTGCGTGACGATGCTGCGCGTCAAATACTCTTGCCGTGCGCGCGCTTCGGCCTCTTTGAATAGGCGCGCATTCTCCAGCGCGACGGCGACGTGGCTGGCGATGCTGTTCAGCAACGTGACTTCGCGCTGCGAATATTGGTAATACTCGTAGGTCTGCACGGACATCACGCCCGTGATCTTGTTGCCGAGACGCAACGGCACGAATACAATCGAAGGCGCGGGCTTGCCCGATCCCATCACATTATCGGCGGCACGTAGTTCGGCTTCGATTTGTTCGGGTGTCTTGTGCACCAGCACTGTCTCGCCCGTTTCGATGATGCGCAGCGTGTTGCCACGCGGCGGCAGCACCGCCGCAGGGTCGGCATAGCGTTGGCCCAGGTCATAGGTGACCGGGTAGTGCAGCAAGTTCGCGGCTTCGTCGTAGGTGCTGATGAAGAACGCATCGAGCGGCATCAAACGCTTCACCTGCTCGTACACGGTGTCCATCAACTGCTCAGGCTCCAGCTGCTGGCTGATGATGCGCGCCATGTCGTTGATAACCGAGACCTCTTCGGCGCGCGCTTGCGTCTGCTGGAACAGGCGCGCGTTTTCGAGCGCGGCGGCGGCTTGCGCGGCATAGAGCTGCGCCGCCTGCTCGTCGTTTTCGCCAAACGGTTTGTCGGGCTGCGAGTGCGTCAGCGCGAGCACGCCGACGATCTCGTTCTGCCACAGCATCGGCACCGCGAGTGCGGCCCGGAACGGCGCGTCCGCAAAACCGGTTGCGCGTCCCGTCCATGCGAGGTAATCGTTCACGCGCAACAGTCGGCCCGTCTGAAAGACCTTGCCCGACAAGCCTTCGCCTTTCTTCAAGCGCCGACCCGTCATGCTCGCCGCACCGACGTTGATCGTATACTTCAATTCGATTTCGTCGGGTGCGCTGGGCAGCCAAATACCCGCGCCATCCACGCCGAACAACTGCATGGCGCGATCGGTAATCGCGGTTAATAATTCTTGTTCGCCGACCTGCACGCTGCTCAATTCTAACGCCATGCGCGATAGTTCACTCAACTGCTGCGCGCGATTCTGCGTTTGCTCGAACAGGCGCGCGCTCTCAATCGCGACGGTTACGTAGTTGGCAATCGCGTTGAGCAGCGTGAGGTGTCGTTGCTCGTACGCGTTGAGGCTGTACGACTGCACCGTGAGCACGCCCGCGACTCGCTCGCCGATACGCAGTGGCACGAACATAAGCGACGCCGACACTTTCTGCGGGTTGCCGCTGGCATGATTCGGATCAAGCGCGAAGGTACGCAGCTCTTCCGGTGTGCGATTGAGCAACAACGGCTCGCCCGTTTCAAGCACGGTGCGCGAACGGCCCTTCGCTTCTAGCAGCGACGGTTCGGAATGATAACGCTGCCCGTCGTCGTAATCGAACAATGGGATCATCAGGCCTGTTGCTTCGTCGAACAGTCTGATGAAGAACGCATCGGCAGGCATGACGCGCGCGATCTGAGCACGGATCGTTTCGAGCAGCGGCTCCAAGTCGTGTTGCTGCGCGATGGCGCTCGCCAGCTCATTGACGACAGCCAACTCCTGATTGCGGCGCAAGATTTCTTCTTCGGCAACTGTACGCTCGGTCACGTCGCGAACGATACCGCGAAAGCCGAGCGGTTGTCCCGCGCTGTCGCGGATGAGCGTCGCGGATGTTTCAATGTAGCGCAGCACTCCTTCCTTTGTGTGAATGCGATAGCCGACGCCGAGCACTGGCTCGCCTGTGCGATACACAGAGTTGAACGCATTGAACACTTTGTCGTAGTCATCAGGCTGCGTGTACTGCTTGAAGTGCAAGCCGATGAGCTGTGGCTTCGGATAGCCGAGGATGCGCATGAGCGAATCGTTGAAGAAGGTGACACGCCCAGCCAGATCGAGTTCGTAGTAGCCGTCTTCAATTTGCTCAAGGATGGTGCGATACTTCTCTTCTGATGCAGCCAGTTCCGCGGTGCGTTCGATCACGCGCAGTTCCAAGTCGTCGCGCGCCTGACGCAGCTGCGCCTCTGCGCGTTTGCGCTCCGCCAACTCTGTCGCGGCTTGATCGAAGAGTTTAGCGTTTTCAAGTGCGAGCGACGCTAACTCGCCGATTTGTGCGAGGCGTGTGATGTCTTCGTCGGCGAAGCGGCCCGCTTCGCCTTTGACGTAACCGAGACCGATCACGCCGACGACTTGCTCGCCCGACCCTTCGGCGGCACTCAGCGCGCGCTTCAAAGGCACGCCCGCGAGCGAGCGCAGACGATCAAATACCGGACTCGGCACGCGGCCGGGCCAGCGCGGATAATCGTTGACCACAAGCGGCTGCGCGTTCTGCCACGACACGCCCGCGACGGATTGACCGCGCTTAATGCGGTCGCCGACGCGCTGCGCGAAGAAGCCGGTGCCGACTTTCATCAGCATCTCGTCGCCAGCGGGTTCGAGTTGGAACAAATAGCCGTGATGTGTGCCAGCCAACTCGGCGGCGCGCGTGACGATAGATCGCAGCGTGTCGTCGAGCGATTGCTGGCTCAATAAGCCAAGCCGCGTGGCTTGCAGGGCGGCGAGAAATTCGTTCTGGCCGCGCAACTTGAGTTCGTTCTCGCGCACGGCGGCGGTCATCTGCTCGGCGCGCGCTTCGGCGAGTGATTGGTTGTTGACCAGCACCAGCGTCAAGCCAAACAACAGCAGACTGCCCAATGCGAACGCTGCGCCGAACAGCAGCGGCGTACTGCTATTCGTTTCGAGATCGAAGTCAGGTAATGTTGTGAAGCCAAGCGTCCACGGCCGGCTGCCAATGACCAGAAATTGCTTCTCGGTGAATGTCGCACGGGTGTCCGACGGCTTCGCGCTTTTATTGCTGTTGAACAGCATGTCGCCCGCGCTCGGTTCGTTGCCGTCGAAGATTTCAAGGTCAATCGAGGGCATACCGGGTCCAAGAATGCCCTGCATCAACGGTTCGACGCGGATCGGTGCATAGACCCAGGCAATCAAGGCGGCGCGCCGTTCGGCGATGGTGGTCTGAGGCATCGCGTGATGATAAACGGGTACTAGTAAGAGGAAGCCTGATTCGGTTTTGCCATTCTGTTCAAGCGTCAGCCTCGGCGTGAGCGTGGGCTCGCCGCTGTCGCGCGCGCGCTCGGCTGCCGAACGCTGCGCGGGGTCGGCAGCGAGATCAAAGCCGAGCGCGCTCGAGTTGTTGGCAAGCGGCTCGATGTAGCGCACGGGCAAATACACGTCGCGCTCGCCGCGTGGATGCACTTGGAAATTGTCCATGCCTTCGAGCTTCATGCTGTTCTCAAACGGGCCCAGCAATTTGTTCGGCACCTCGACGACCAAGCCAACGCCCGTCATGCCGGGGTAGCGATCCGCCAGCGGCAGTGCGCTGACGAAGCCGCGCCACTGATCGCGCGTGACGGACTCATTCGCGGCGAACAATCCATGTGCATTGTGCAGCAGGTCTTCGTAGGCTCCCATACGCGACTGAATAGCGGCGCGTGTGCGCTCGATCTCGCGGTCGAAGCGAGCGCGTGCCGTCGCGCGCGTGCTCTGCTCCTGCTGTTGATAGACGAACACGGTCACGAGCAGACCGAGCAGCAGCACGCCCAGCGGCGTCGCGCGTAGCAGCCACTCGCGCCAGCGCGCTGGCGCACGTTCACTGGATGAAGTTGTGGGAGAAGTTGGGGGCATCATATCCCTGTCCATTATTGTTTGACTGCGCCCCATTGCACAGTGGAGTCAAATGCAGAACACGCAAGTCGTGCTTGCATTGCGCACCAGTTAGCGTGCGAGGACTTGCTTATGCCAGTCGTCGGCCGGCGGGTTCGGGATGGTCAAGATTCTCAATTTATCGCCGATTTCGTTTTTCCAAATGGTCTGCCATTTGCCCGACGTTTTCAGATTCTTGACTACCGTGTTGACCGCATTGAGCAGTGCGGGTTGATTCTTTTGCACGCTTGCGCCATACGGCTCATATGAGAACTGTGCGCCGACGACTTGCAGCTCGGGATTCTGATAGACGAATCCATAGAGGATCGTGTCGTCGGTGCTCACGGCGTCCACCTGGTTGGCCGCGAGCGCCTTGACTGCATCGGCGTATGCATCGAACAGGACGATCTCGACGCCAGCGAACTTGGCCAGATTCGTGGCGCTAGTAGAACTGCGCACCGTTCCCACTTTCTTGCCGCCGGTATCGGCAATGCCCGTGATGCTGCTGCCTTTCGATACCAACAGGCGCTGTCCCGCCACGTAATAGACCACCGAGAAATCAACATCTTTCAGCCGCTCATCGTTGATCGTCATCGTGGCGAGCACCACGTCAACGGTGCCGTCTTTCAGGAAGGGGATGCGGTCTTTGGATTGTGCTTCCTTAAACTCGACTTTGCTCGCGTCGCCGAAGAGGTAGGCAGCAACTTCGTGCGCAACCGCCACATCGAAGCCTTCTAACTGCTGCGTCTGCGGATTGCGATAACCAAAGGTCGGCTGATCGAACTTGACGCCGGCGATCATTTTGCCGCGATCCTGAATCTTGCGCAGGAGGGTGCCGTCAGGCGCGCGCGGCGCTCCACCGGGCGCACATGCCGCAACGAGCGTCAGCAATAGCAGACAGCCGATGAGAAAGCGACGCACGGGAGTTCTCCTTCAGTTAACAGACGCCAAGCATTGTGCGCTGTTGAGAGCGTCTTGCATTATCACAGGCTTGCGCCCTTTGTGCAATAGTATCAGAGGGTTACGTGCTTTCTTCGAAGATGACGATGCCTACGGCATCGGGACCGACGTGGCTGGCGAGTACCGGTCCGTACGCGGCAGTTTCAATGTGGGCTTCGGGCAGCTGCTCCAGAATTTTGTCGGAGAGTTCCTTTACTTCGGCGTCGTTGTCTGCATGGAGGATGGTCATGTGTCGGACGCGCGCGAATTCAAGCGTGAACTCGCACAGTTTTTCGATGGCACGCTGGCGCGTGCGCACTTTTTCGAGCGGCACAATCTCGCCGTCCTCGATGGCGAGCAGGGGCTTGATGTTCATCAATGTGCCGAGCATTGCCTGCGCTTTGACGAAGCGTCCACCGCGATTGAGATATTCCGGCGTTTCGACAAAGAACACCAAGTAAACATGGGGAATGAGCGAGCGAATTAGCTTGACGAGCTCGTCGAGCGCCGCGCCATCACGTGCGGCTTCCGCGGCGGCGATGGCGAGGTAGCCCAACCCGCGCGATGCGGACAGTGAATCCACGACGGCGATGCGCTTGCGCCCGAGGAAGGGCAGTGCGCCGCGCTCCGCCATCGTGACCGTTTGGCTCAACTTCGAGGAGATATGGATCGAGAGGATGTCGTCGTGCTCGCGCAAAATTTTCGCGTACGTGTCCTCAAAAGCTTTGGGCGGCGGCGCGGCGGTGGTGGGCGGCGTCTTAGCAGCCTTCAATTTTTTGAGGAATTGCTCCGTGTCAATGTCAATGCCATCACGCAGCACCTCTTTGCCCATATGGACCGTTAGCGGCACAACGTGGATGCCAAACTGTTCCACCACGGCGGGCGGCAGGTCGGCGGTGCTATCGGTAACGATTTGAACGCGTGGCATAATCGGTCGTCGGTCGTCAGTCGTCAGTTCCCTTATCGGGATTCTGACGACTGGTGTTACTCCATAGACAAAATGTAATGCGTATGCGGCTGGCCACCGCTGATGACCTCAGTCTGCAAGTTGGCAAACGTGGCGCGAATCTGCGCAGCCAGATCGTCTGCGGCGCTCTGCGTGGTATCCTCGCCAAAGTAGATGGTGACGATCTCGTAATGGTCGGCGTTGATCTGACGGAGGATGTCAATGGCGACGGTGTGAAGGTCGTCCCCCGCAACTGTCAATTTGCCGTCGAGCAAACCGATGGCTTGCCCTTCGCGCACATCCAGTCCATCAATTGAAACACTACGCACGGCGCGCGTGATCTCACCGGTCTCGACGTTTTTGAGCGCGCGCGTCATCGAATCGGCGTTCGTGTCGAGGTCGGCTTGAAAGTTGTACGCGAGCAGCGATGCGATGCCTTGCGGGATCGTCACGCTCGGCACAATGCGAACCGCTTTTTTCGTGAGCCGACAGGCTTGCTGTGCCGCGAGGATGATGTTTTTGTCGTTCGGCAGCACGATCACATTCTGCGCGTCAACACTTTCAATCGCTTGTGCCAAATCTTGCACGGATGGATTCATGGTCGCACCGCCAGTCACGATCTGACTCGCGCCGAGCGACTCGAACACGCGCTGCAAGCCAGCGCCCGACGCGACGACGACGGTGGCGATGCCGCTGATGCTCTCGGCGGCGATGGGTGGCTTAGCTTGGCCCAGCAAAATCTCCTGATACTGCTCTTCCATATTCTCGACAATCACTTTGCTGACAACGCCTTGTGATACACAGTAATCGAGAATGGCACCGGGCGAAGGCGCGTGCGCGTGCACCTTGATCAGGTTATAGTCGCCGACGACCAGCACCGATTCGCCCATGCTCTCCACGCGCGAGCGCACTGCGTTCACGTCCATGGTTTGGCCGCGAATGATGCACTGAATATCGAAGCCCCAACCTTCTTCGGCTTGCAAGTTCTCGATGTACGCGGAGCGCCTATGCGCGACTTCGCTCTCGATTTTTTCGCCATTCAAGAATTTCAGTGCGCCCTGCAAGATGATGAACAATCCTTGACCACCTGCATCCACCACGCCGGCTTTCTTCAATAGCGGAAACAGGTCGGGCGTGCGCGCGACGGATCGCTGCGCTTCCGTGACCGTTGCGGTAAGCACGTAATGAATGTCTTCGCTCGCGGCAGCGGCGTGGGCAGCCGCTTCAGCTGATTCGCGCGCGACAGTGAGGATCGTGCCTTCGACCGGCTTTTGCACACCTTGATACGCGAGCCGTGTGCCTTCTTGAAACGAGCGCGCGAGTTCGGCGGCGTTGAACGTCTCTTTGTCGGTGAGTACGTTTGCCATGCCGCGCAAGAATTGCGACAGGATGACGCCGGAGTTGCCGCGCGCGCCCATCAGCGCGCCTTTTGCCACGCCGCTCATGATCTCGCCGACGTTCTTGCTCGGCGACTGCGCGATTTCATTCCACGCCGATTGCAGGGTAAGCAGCATGTTCGTGCCCGAATCGCCATCGGGCACGGGAAAGACGTTGAGGTCGTTGATGGCTTCGTGATTCGCATCGAGCCACGCGAGACTCGCCTGCAACAATACCTTCAACTGCTGACCGTTGCACTGCCGCCACGGTCGCTCGCGTTCGATGACTTGTGCGCTGACGGGAGCCGTTGCACTCATCGGCTATCCTTGTCCGTTTCGGTTTCACCACGCAGACACAGCGCAACCACAGTTCAGTTGTATGCTCGGTGCTATCGGTGTCTCTGTGGTGGATGATGCTGCGAATTATTGGGGCACGCGCAAGCCTTGCACGTGCACGTTCACGGCTTTGAGCGAGCGGCCCAAAGCACGCTCGACTGCGAATCGCACGCTCTTCATCATTTCGTCGGCGACGGTGGAGATGCGCGTGCCGTACTGCAAGATCACGAACAGATCAATCGTAATGTCGTCGCCTTCGAAGTGTACTCGCACGCCGCGATTGCGCTGCTCGATATGCAGCAGTTCCGCCAGCCCATTCACAAAATTCGGGGATGACATGCCAACCACGCCGTAGCATTCGAGCGAGGCTTGCGCCGCGAGACTGGCAATCGCGTTCGGTGAGACTTCGATACGGCCGGGAATTGAATTCGACACTGTTAGCTCACCACGACGACAGAAACGATCCAAACTATCAAACGCATTTTGAAAATCTGCGGGCACATGATATGATGAGGCATCAGCAATTATTGAAAGGGAGAGTCCGATGGCAAAGTGTTTTGTATGCGGGCGCGGCGCACAGTACGGTCACAAGGTCAGCCATGCAAAGAACCGCACCAATCGCCGCTTCGACCTCAACATCCAAAAGGCGACCATTATGGATGCTGGTAAGTCAAAGAAGGTTTCGATTTGCACGCGCTGCCTGCGGAATCGGGTTAAAGCCTAACCTCGAATCAAGCGGCTTGACACTGGAGGTTTCGGATAACGATTCTCCTGTCTCAAGTCTCCAACAGCATCGAGCCAGCCTAATGCGCTGGCTTTATTATTTATCCCCGCAACGCCTGCACGGCTTTCGCAATCCCACGCGAATCGTGAAACACCGACGTACCCGCGATCAACAAATCTGCACCGCACTCCGCCGCCGCGCGCGCGGTCGTTTGATCTACGCCGCCGTCAACACCCAACTCAATTGTGCGCGTACCAATCATCTGTCGGATTTGCTCGATCTTCGGCAGCACGTTGCGAATGAATTGCTGTCCGCCGATACCCGGATTAACCGTCATGACCAAAATCTGGTCAACGTCGTCGAGCACTTGGCTCAACAAGTTCGCGGGTGTGGCAGGGTTCAGCGCAACCGCCGGATGCTTGCCAAGCGCGCGAATTTGCTCTAACACGCGATGGAGATGCACGTTGGCTTCGACGTGCACAATCAGCGTGTCTGCGCCCGCCTCTGCGAACGCTTCCACGTAACGCTCGGCATTCTCGATCATCAGGTGCACATCCACACGCAGCCCGCACGTGCGCCGCACCGCACTCAGCACGACGGGCCCAATCGAGATGTTCGGGACGAAGTGGCCGTCCATCACATCGAAGTGGATTACGTCCGCGCCTGCGCGCTCGCACTCGGCGACCTGCTCACCCAAGCGCGCGAAATCGGCGGAGAGAATGGACGGCGCAATCTTCAGCATAGGCGAACGTGCCGTATCTTAGCACAGTCAAATAAACGATTGCAAAAAATTTTTGCGCTCATCACGTCAAGGCGCGAAGAAATTGGGACACCCAACATAAGCGGAATTTTGCTATTAGTTCACGACGGGCAGCAGCAACTCGGGTGTGGTCGCGTGCACTTCGCGCAGTTGCCCGCAGCCCGCGTTGATGTCCAGCCCGCGCCCGATGCGCACAGTCGCAGGAATGCCGTGCCGCTCCAACACATCGCGGAAGGCGCGCACTTGCACGCGTGCCGTCGGGTGCAGCGTCGAGCCTGCGGTCGGATTGAGTGGAATCAAGTTGACGTGCGCAATCAAACCTTTGAGCAATCGCGCCAGCTCGCGCGCGTGCGCGAGCGAATCATTCACACCGCTTATCAACGCATACTCGAAGCTGATGCGTCGCTTCGTCGCGCGCTGATAAGCGCGACAGGCTTGCATCAGTTGCGCAATGGGGAAGCGCTTGTTGATGGGCACGAGTTGGTCGCGCAGTTCGTCGTTCGGCGCATGCAGAGAAACTGCCAAGTTGACTTGCAAATGTTCGCGCGCAAACTTCTCGATGGCGGGAATAATGCCGACTGTTGAAATTGTGATGTGCCGCGCGCCGAGACCAAAGCCGCGCGGATCGGTCAATCTTTCGACGGCGTGCCACATCGGCTGATAGTTCACGAACGGCTCGCCCATGCCCATGAACACGACGTTGGTAATTCCGCGCGCGCTCGGTAAGGCGGGAGCGTTCGCGGGACCCGCGTGCGCGCGCAGCCGCCGCGCTGTGAACAAGACCTGCGACACGATTTCGCCGCTCGTCATGTTGCGCGTGAAGCCTGCTTGTCCCGTCGCGCAGAACGGGCAATCCATCGCGCAGCCCACTTGCGTTGAGATACAGACCGTGCGCCGCGCGTGATAGCCCATCAGCACAGTTTCAATGGTCTGGCCATCGCGCAAGCGGAACAGAGACTTTTGTGTGTAGCCGTCGTTAGACGTGAGCTCGACGACGGGATGGATCAACTCGATGACCGCATCGCTCGCCAAACGCTCGCGCAACGCACGCGATAAGTTGGTCATCTGCGCGAAATCGGTCGCCAAATCTCGATACAACCACGCCCAGCTTTGCTGTGCACGGAATTTTGGCTCACCCCAGTCCGCCATCAATTGTTCGAGCTGCTCGTATGTTAAATCGAGCAAACGAATTTTGTTGTCCATCAAGTTCACTATAGCCAATTGAGTTGCTACACACAAATATTTCTCACGCAATGAACCAAGCTTTGCCAAGAAGGTTGGTCTCTTGCGTTCCTCGTGTGAGATGACAAAAGGCACGCTGTCTGCGTGCCCTCACGGTTTTTACATGATAGGGGCAAGTCATCGCTCGCCCCTACGCCAAGTATGCGGGCGCGGCGTACCGCGCCTCTACAGCATGGATTCAATATTAGATGCTGCGACGGCGTCCACCCATGCCGGTCAGGATGAAGACGTAGTAGAGCAGCGTCGAGAGTGCCTGCGCGACGGCGGCAACGTAGGTCAGCGCGGCGGCGGTCAGTACCGACTTCACACCGTCTGCCTCGAAGCGCGAGACGAGTCCGCTCGAATTGAGCAGCTGCATCGCGCGGCGCGACGCATCCAGCTCGACTGGAAGCGTCAGCACTGAGAAGACGAGCGCCATCGCGAAGAACGCGACGCCCACCCACGCCAAGCCGGTGAAGTGCAGGATGAGGCCGACGAAGAACAGGATGGGTCCCAACATCGAGCCGAACTGCACGGCGGGAACGATTGCGCTGCGAATCCTCAACGGCGCAAAGCCTTGCGCGTCTTGCAGCGCGTGACCGATCTCATGCGCGACGATTCCGAGCGATGCCACCGACGGCGTGTTCGCCACGCCGGTTGAGAGACGCAGCGTCTTGGTGCGCGGGTCGTAATGATCGGTCAAGTCGCCGGGTGTGCCCTCGATGCTGATGTTGCCCAAGCCTTGTGAACTGAGCAGTCGCTGTGCCGCTTGCACGCCAGTCATGCCGCGCTCATTGGGCACACGAGTGTACTTGTCATACGCCGACTTCACCTTCCACTGCGCGAACAGCGCGAGCAGCAGCGCCGGCAGCGCGAACACGAAATACAATGGGTCAAAGAAGAACATATTCCCTCCTATTCCAACTTTCAGTATATCAATCTTTCATTGGAATAGTGTAAGATGGGATTAGAAGTTGATGAGAAGAAAAATCCCAAACGCCAAGCCCCAACGTGGAGTTTAATGTTGGCTATTGGAACTTGGGATTTGGGATTTCACGACGTGAGTCGTGAGACGGCCATCGCCACAATGAAGCCGACGATCATCAGTTGCCCGAAACGCGCGTGCAGGTTCGCCGTGCGGCGAATGACGAGATTGAGTGCGCTCGGTTCGTTCGTAGTCGCGCGCTGCGCGTTGTTGATTGCGACGGGCAGCGTGAAGAAGACTATCAATGTCCAGATGGGCGCGATGCCCAACAGCACCAGCACCAGCATCACAAGGTACGCTGCTGCGAGCAGCAGAAAGTATTCGCGGTTGCTCCACTGTCGCCCGATAAACGTCGCGAGCGTGCGCTTGCCGTGTGCGCGGTCGCTCTCGATGTCGCGCAAGTTGTTCGCGTGCAATATCGCGGCGACGAGGAATGCAATCGGCAGCGAGAGCAGAAACACGCGCAAGTCTGCGTTATGCGCCTGCACGTAATACGTTCCCAGCACCATCACGGGTCCCATGAACAGGAAGACCGTCAACTCGCCGAGACCGATATACGCCAGCGCGGCAGGGCCCGCCGTGTAGAAGAATCCAGCGGCGACGCTCAACGCGCCGAGCAGCAAGATGAAGGGCCCACTGATAATCGTCAAATACAAGCCGATGAGAGAACCAGTGGCGAACAGCAAGATGCCGCCGATGAGCACCTGTCTCGGCGTCATGAGGTTTTGCTGGATCACGCCGCTGGGCCCCATCGCTTCCTTCGTATCTACGCCTTTCACAAAATCATAATAGTCGTTGACCATGTTCGTTGCGGCATGGATCGCCACCGAACCGACGAGCGTGAGCGTGCACAGCACGAAATCAAACTTGCCGTCGAACGCGGCAATGACCGTGCCGAGCAGCACGGGCGTGACCGATGCCGTGAACGAGAATGGCCGCGTCGCGCGCCACCAGATTCGTAATTGTCGCTGCAACGGCGTTTCGGGTTCGACGCTGCGCGGCGCGGGCCGCCACGGTATCACTCGTCGTTCTACTTCGTTGAGCATTAAGCTGAACAGCCAACCGAGCACCGCGACGACGATCAAGCCGACGAACATCGCGTCAATGTTGAACGCTTGATAGTTCAAGTAGATGAGCGCGCCGACGCCCTCACGCGGATTAAGGAATTCGGTGCCGACGATGACCGTGAGCGCGAAGCCCATGCCTAGTTTTATCCCGGTCATAATCGCGGGTAGCGCGCCGGGGAACGCGACCGTCCAGTATAAATGAGATCTTAGCGCGCCGAGATTTTGTCCCACTTCAAAGTAGCGCGGATCAATCGCGAGCACACCTGCGACGGTGTTCAGCAATACAAGAAAGAAAATACTGAACGCGATGATCGCGATCTTGGATGTCTCGCCAATGCCGAACACCACGATGAACAACGGCACGAGCGCAATCTTCGGAATTGGATAAATGGCTGAAGCGAGCGGTTCAATCGCCAGTCGTGCGGGCCGCCAGATGCCCATCGCCATGCCGAGCGCAATCGCAGGAATCGCGCCGACGAAGAAGCCAATCAACACGCGCGCGACGGTGATCGAGGTGTGGCGCAGCAACTCGCCCGACTGCAACAACCGCACGAACGTGACAGCCACTGCACTCGGCGCGGAGAACAGTCGTGGGTCAATGAGGTGCGCCGACGAAAGCGCTTCCCAAATGAGGAGTAGCAATAGCGGTGAGGCAACCGAAAGCCAGTGGTCTTTCATGCAGCCAGCTCACGTGCCTTCGCCTTCAGCACCTCGTCGCCGAGCGCGTTCCACAGACGCGCGACCAACGCGCCAAACTTTGGCTCCGTTTTCAGGTCCATCACGCTGCGCGGTCGTGCGAATGGAACCACTTCCTCGCCAATGATGCGGCCAGGCGATGCGCTCATCACCAGCACGCGGTCGCCGAGCACGATTGCCTCGTCGAGGCTGTGCGTGACAAAAATCACCGTCTGCTTGGACTGCTCCCAGATACGCAGCAATTCCTGCTGAAGCAATAACCGTGTCTGCTCGTCGAGCGCGCCGAACGGCTCATCCATCAACAAGACTTCTGGATCGTTCGCCAATGCGCGTGCGAGCGAAACGCGCTGCCGCATTCCTTCTGACAGTTGATGCGGATACGCCTCCCCGAAGCGCGTCAAGCCAATCATGCCGAGCAGTTGCTGCGTGGCGCGCTCACGCGCGGCGCGCTCGATGCCACGCACGCGCAATCCGTACTGGATGTTATCGGAAACGGTGTACCACGGAAACAGCCAGTGCCCTTGAAACACCATCGCATTTGACGGCCGCGACGGGTCGGACTGCGTGATGCTGAACGTGCCCGTGCTCGGCGTTTCGAGCCCCGCCAAAATTCTCAGCAGCGTTGTTTTGCCGCAGCCGCTGGGTCCCACGATGCACACGAACTCACCCGCGCGCACGTCGAGGTCGAGCGGTCCCATGGCGTCGAGCGTGCCGCTCGCGGTGGAGTATGCTTTGGTGAGTTCACGGACGGTGATTTTCATGACGCGCGTACACGGATGACCGAATCAAGCGGGAGCGGAGCCGCGCTAGTTCTGCCCTCATTCAAAAGCTACTTAAATTCCCCCAGCACCTTCAGCGCGCTCTGCGCGTAGCTCGTGTCCACCAAACTTTTGAAGTCAATTGGCTTCGCCGTCGTGAGTTGGCCGCGATCAATGAAGAACTGCTGCAACTTCATGAAGTCGTCAACGTGAATCTGGCCGTTCGGCTCGCATGTCGGCGTGGCGGCGCGCTTGATGACATCGGCGGCCACCTTCGTGTACTTCTCGACGATCTTCGCATTCTCGTCCTTCTTCCAGCCATCACCCTGCAAATCGCGGCAGCCTTTGAGGAATGCGACGAGAAAATTCTGCGCCGCTTGCGGTTTGTTCTTCGGGAAGTCGGGATTGAAGTAAACCGATGTAACCTGGAAGTTCGTCACGAAGTTGTCTGCGATGCGCACGATCAGTCCTTGGCTCTCTGCCTGCGTTGCGATGGGCTCGCCGAGCATTGCCGCATCAATCGCGCCGTTCTGCAGCGCGGCCGGAACATCGGCGAATGCGACCACTTGATAGTCCACATCTTTGATCGTGAGTCCGCCGCTGCGCATCGCCGAGTCGAGCCAATAGTCCGTCGCCGAGCCTTGCGCGTTGACCGCAACCTTCTTGCCTTTCAAGTCTTTGGCGGATTTGATTTTGCCGCTGTCGAAATTCGCTTTGCTCGTGACCAGTGGTGTGGCTTGATGCGAGGTCTCCGTGTGCAAAGGCGCGACGACGATAAACTTCACGCCTCGGTCAATCGCATTCCAAAAGCCAATGCCCGCCCCACCGGCAGCGACATCGAAGTTGCCCGACGCCAATTGTACGACGGCATCGCTGCCGCCTTGTAGAGGTTCGAGTTGCAAGTCAATGCCGACTTCCTTGAAGTAACCTTTCTCGACAGCAATGTAGTACGGCGCCGAGATCAGCACCGGGACATAGCCAGTGCGCACGACGGTTAATGTAATGGGCGCAGGCGTGGCGGATTGGGAGATGGACTTGGGAGTGGTTGCTGCCGATGACGTGGGCGCAGGGGTGGCACTGTTAGGAACACTCGTCGCGCTTGGCTGCGCGTCGCACGCGGCGACGAATAGCATCAACACAATGGAGAGCAGAAGTTCGCGCGACATGATTTCCTCCTTGGCGCAATGAAGCCATAACTTTTCTTGTGAAGACTATCGCAAGCAAGAACGCGTGTCAATGCGCGGCGTGCGACATCGAAGCAATTCCGTAGCGCTACTCAGTAGCGATTCACTGCAACTTTTCCATCAGCTCGCGCAGATTGGCGAACACCCAATTGGGTTGGATGTGATAATTGGCGAGCTCTTGTCGCGTCGAGACACCGGTGAGCACGAGAATTGTCTTCAAGCCCGCGCGGAAGCCACCTTCGATGTCGGTGTCGAGCCTGTCGCCGATGGCGGCAGTCGTCTCCGTATCGGCTTGCAAACGTTCGAGCGTCATGCGGAAGGCCGTTGGCTCCGGCTTGCCGACGACGATGGGACTCACGCCGGTCGCCGTCGAGAGCGCGGCGATGAGTGCGCCTGCGCCGGGTGCGATGCCGTTCGCGGAAGGGAAGGTGGCGTCCGGATTGGTTGCGATGAATTGCGCTCCGCCCAGAATACAGCGCGTCGCGCGCTTCAACTTCTCATAGGTGACGGTGCGATCCATGCCGAGCACAACGTAATCGGCGGGCGCGTTGTCCACGATGCGGAAGCCCGCATCGGACAGTGGAGTTGTTAATCCGTCTTCGCCGACGACGAATATGCTTGCACCGTCAGGTCTGATTTTTTTCAGATACTGCGCGGTGGCGACCGATGATGTGATGATTCGCTCTGCGTCAACGCTCATGCCCATCTGCTGCAAGCGCGTGGCGACTTGTTGTGGGGTGCGCGTCGCGTTGTTGGTGAGCAACATGAATTTGAATGCGCGCGCCTGCAAGAACGACAAGAACTCGCGCGCGCCATCTAGTCGCTGATCGCCGCGATAAAGCACGCCGTCCAAGTCGAGGATGAAAGCGGTGAGAGCCTTAATGTCCATACGAGCATTCCGTGATATGCAATGCGTAAATCGCAATTCGCATGTTGCGCACCACGCATTACGGATTACGCATTGAGCAATTCTTTCAACCGTTGATACTCTTCCGGCGTGTCGGTGTCGGTTAACTCTTCTTCGCTCTCAAGTTCGACCCATGCGATCTCGCGCCAGTGCTGACGCAAGATTTCGCGCCCGCCCGCGTCGCCCATCAGGGTATGCAGTTCGCTGAACAGCGCACGATCCCACAGCACGGGATTGCCGCGCATGTTGCCATAGCGAGGCGCGACGATAGATGCGCCCGTCACGCGATGGCGCGCAATCAAACGATTGATGATGTCGGGATTGATGGCCGGCTGATCCACGTTGACGAAAATGGCGGCGCTCGGCTGGATTTGCGAACGCTGCAAGCCCAACCGCACCGACGTGCTCATGCCCTGCTGCCACTGTTCATTGACGACGATGCGCGTGCGTGGACCGATGTGCTGCAAATGATTTTGAATCTCGTCGGCATGTGCGCCGAGCACGACCAAGACTTCATCGGCGTCGGAGCACTCGACTAACGCCACGATGTGCTCGATCATCGTTCGCGCGCCCCAAGGCGCGAGTTGCTTGATCGTCCCGAACCGTGTGCCCGCACCCGCCGCCATGACAATCGCGCTTACCCGCCCAATGCGTTCGAGAATCGGGTCGGGCTGCGCGACGGCGCCGATCAGCACTTCGTCGAACTCGCGCCGACGGCGTAGCGAGTCGGCAATCTGCTGTGCGGCGGCCCGGCGTGTTGTGTCGTCGCATTGATTAAGCAGCGCCACCGCGCGCGACCGCTGTGGCTTGAATTTCAGACCGCCTTGCGGATGTCGGAGCACGCGCGCAATCGCCGGCGCATCCACGCGCGCGCCGAGCGGCAAGCCACTTAATTGTGAAACCATATCCGCGCGGCAGACGTGCTCTTCGTCGAGTCGCACGTCAAGCGCGCTCATGCCAACGCACGCGATCCACAAAGTGGTGTCAGGTGGAATCACCGGCTCGTCGGCGCGCGGTGCTTTGAATGGAAGTTTGCGCGCGCCGTCGGCTTCGACGATTACGCAATGCACGTTAGGCAAATCGCGCAAGTCCGCAATCCACGCCGGCGCGATG
This sequence comes from Anaerolineae bacterium, assembly GCA_038198935.1. Taxonomy (GTDB): domain Bacteria; phylum Chloroflexota; class Anaerolineae; order JACRMK01; family JACRMK01; genus JBBPZQ01. The sequence goes on along the minus strand of JBBPZQ010000029.1, from coordinate 18,948 downwards.
CCGACGAATTTATTGTGGGCGTATGGCGCGCTTGCTACGCTGACGTGATCGTGTTCAGTCAATGCTTGCGCGACGCGCGCAAGCATCCGCGCCCGATCAGATTCGACGATGAAGCAGGGTGTCTGTTCGTCCGTGGGTGCGCCGATTTTGGTGGTCGTCGTCGTAACAACATGCAGACGAGTCGCCGCAAGTTCGTGCGCAAGCTGGAAAAGTGTCGTCGTCTTGCCGCCAGCACCGACGAGCGATACGATGTCATGGCGTTGGATGCGGAGTGCGCTGCGCAGATTCATGAGTGCCGACGCTGGACGGTGGACAGTGGACGACGATTATTCATTCGTCTGTCGTCCGTCGTCTGTCGTCGCTTGTTGTGCCTCTTCGACATCTCGCTCCACGTCGAACGCGGCTGTGGCAATTGCCCACGCGACGACGCCCCACACCACGACGGAGATTCCGACGGCAAGCACAAACGAAGTGAGCGTGCGCGCGGCGAACTGCGGATTGACAAACCAGCCAATGCCGGCCAGTGAGCCGCCAAGTATCGCAAATGCAAGCCCGACCTTCATGGGCCCGCTCAACCCTCGCAAGCGTGCGCCGATGCTGCTCATACCCAACTCACGTCGCCTTGCAAGTCCGCTGCGCGCGGGCGGGCGATGAAGCGCATGAAGTTTTCGCGCTCGGCGCCGACTGTCGTGGGTTGGCCATGACCCGGATAAAGTTTCACGTTGTCGGGCAAGCGAAAGATGACACGCTGCAAATGAAAGAGCGCGGTCTGCAAATCGTCGGGTGTGTGCGAGCGGCCAGGCCCGCCGGGAAAAATGGCATCGCCGACGATGGCGCGCTGATCGAAAACGAATATGACGTGGCCGGGTGAATGCCCCGGCACTTCATAAACTTTGAGTGAATGTTTGCCGATGCGAATCGTCTGGCCTTCTTTCAACAACTGCGCATCACGAATTTTCTCGCGCGGCGCTTCGGGGTGACTGGGGCGCTCCACATCGCGCTCGTGCACGAACACGGGCGCGCGGTAGGCGACGCGCGCCTGCTCCAACGCGCCGATGTGATCAAGATCGGTGTGCGTGAGCAGAATCTTTTTCACACACGCGCGACCAACCAGTTTGGCGATCTTGTCAAACTCTTCGCCCGGATCTATCAGCGCCGCGTCTTTCGTGTCGGGATCAATCAGCAGGTAGCAATTCTCTTGCCACTTGCCAACGGTCTCTTGCTTGAGTTGAAGGCGAGACATGTGTGCTCCAGAAACCAGTCGTCACTCCGTTTTGTCTGACGACTGACGAAGGACGACCGATGGCTTTATATCTTTGATATTCAACTGCATCGAGCGCGTGCCGTTGTACTCATTCCACTCGAACGCGAACGCGATGTCAACGCGCGGCGGTAGTTTGCCACTCCACTCTTTGCCATGTCGGAACGCGACCGCTTCGCGCACGACGTTGTGCTGCACAAGTGTCAGGCGCAGGTGATCGCCGTCTTTGCCGATGGCGCGCGATGAGCGCACCGCGACATCATGTGCGACAAACAGCGGCGCGGGATTTTCCATGCCGAATGGTTCCATGCAGTCGAGCAGGAATAGGAGCGGCCGATCCAATTCGCAAAACGAAACGTCGGCGTCGGCGCGCAGCGTGGGCGCGAGTTCACGGCCATCAAATTGTTTGCGCGCGAGGTCGCTCAAGCGTGCGTGCAGTTCGGGCAAGCGCGCTGTTTGAAGCGTGAAGCCGGCCGCGGCGGCGTGTCCGCCATACTTAAGGAAAATCTCTCGACACTCGTCGAGCGCGGCAATCATGTTGAACTCTGGAATGCTGCGCGCCGAGCCTTTGCTGAATTCGTCGCCGCGCTCGACGACAAGCGCGGGACGATAGAACTCGTCAACGAGGCGACTGGCGACCAAACCGACGATGCCCTGCGAGTAACTCCCGTCGTGCACGAGGATGATCGGCGTATCCATCTGCTCGCGCAGGATCGTCGCGCGCGCGTGCTCGACGCAAGTCTTTGTTTTTTCTTGCCGCTCGCGATTGACTTCATCAAGTTTGGTGGCCAGATTTTCGGCATAGACCTTTTCAGTACACATCAGCAGGTCGAGCGCGATCTTCGCGTGCTCCATCCGTCCTGCGGCGTTGAGTCGCGGTCCCAACGCGTAGCCAATCGTGCCAGCGTCCACCTTGCCCAACTTGACGCCGGCTTTCATGATCAATGCGCGCAAGCCGATGCGCTGCGGTTCATTGAGCCGCGCAAGTCCGCGCCGCACGAGCGCGCGATTCTCGCCGCGCAGCGAGACGACATCCGCCACCGTACCGAGTGCGACCAAATCGAGCAACGCATCCGCGCTGATGAGCGAACCATTTTTGCGAATGGGCGCGCGCTGCTCGGTGAGCAACAACGCTTGCGCGAGTTTGTACGCGTGGCCCACGCCAGCCAATTCTTTGAAGGGATACGCGCAACCCGGTTGCCGCGCATTGATGATGATCGTGCTGGGCAGTGTGTCGGGCACGGCATGATGATCGGTGATGATGAGGTCAAGGTTAATCGAGCGCGCGTACTCTGCTTCGGCGATGGCGCGCACGCCGCAGTCCACGCTGATGACTAGCTGAACACCCTGCGACTTGAGCGTGTGCAGTGAATCGTTGTTGAGTCCGTAGCTGTCGTCCACGCGATGGGGAATGTACGCCGTCGCATTTGCACCGAGCGAAGTCAGTACGTGCATCAACAATGCGGTCGCGCTCACGCCATCCACGTCGTAATCGCCATACACCGCGATGCGCTCGACGTTCTTCAGCGCGCGCCGAATGCGCGTGACGGCGTCGCTCATACCCTTCAATTGAAACGGGTTGTCGGCGTCGGCGCCGCCCTCGAAATATTGCGCGGCGCGTTCGGGTGCGATGGCTCGATTGGCCAACATCTGGCCCATGAGGCGCGCGAGTGGACGCGGCTGCGGCGGCATGAGCAAGCCCGCGCGCTTCAGCGACTGATCCACCCAAGGAATGAGTGATTCGTAGGCAGCCAAATTCGGCGCGGGCGCGGGCACGATCCATTTCTTCGCCATCGCGCCGATTATACCACAACGATTTGCGAGCGTTGGAAAACAAACAACCCCTTCGCTGTTGAAGGGGTTGTTCCGCTTGCAAGTGCCTGCGGCCTATGACATCCAGCCTTGACCACGCATGAACTGCGTGATGACGGGCACTTCAAAGTATTTACCCTGATACGCCTGATAGGCGTAGTAGAGTTGCACGATGAGAACGGCAACCGTGATGCAGCAGCTAAGCCCAAGTGTGAACGGCGAGATGATGGAGAGGACGATTTGAAGAATGCCGAACGGCAGTGCTTGCATTCCGTGATAACGCTGGAAAGGTCGCGACTTCATGGACTCGACGAGCAGAATGATAATCGAGACGAGCGGGCTGAGCGGATACGCAAGTGCGGCCATCAGCCGATCATTGTCGTTCACATCGGCCGTGCCCGTCGGATTGGGTGACATGGAAGCCTCCAAAAATTTTAGATTTCGGCATCACGCCGTCGTTGCTTATTGTATGGATGCTCGCGCGCGTTGTCAATAGCGAGTTGCAAACGTGAATTGTGCGTAGGCTTGCGCTGTATCGCTCCACTTCGCTTACACTCCCGACCGGAGATCGGGTTAGCCCGCGAAATGCGACTATCGCAGGTCGAACCGTGCGCGCCGTACAGGGTTGTGCTAGAATCGAAACATGGTTCGCATCGTGCTCATGGGCACGCCCGAATTTGCCGTTACGATATTGCGCGCGCTGTGCGAAACGCACGAAGTCGTCGGCGTGTTCACGCGGCCCGATCAGCCAGCAGGGCGTGGACGGCAACTGATGCTGTCGCGCGTGAAGCAGGAGGCACTCGCGCGCGGCTTGCCCATCTTCCAACCCAAGACACTGCGCTCCGCAAAAGCGCAAGACGAACTGCGCGCATTGCAGCCGGAGTTAATTGTCGTCGCCGCCTATGGATTGATCTTGCCGCAAGCCGTGCTCGACATACCGATACACGGATGCATCAACGTTCACGCTTCACTCTTACCCAAATATCGCGGCGCATCGCCGATTGCATTCGCGCTGTTGTCGGGCGAACAGCAGACGGGCATCACGCTCATGCTGATGAATGCCGGTCTCGACACGGGGCCTATCTTGGCGCACCGTGCTATTGCCATTGCCGAAAGTGACACCACAGGCACGCTCGAAAAAAAGTTGAGTGCACTTGGCGCCGAATTGTTGATTGAGACGCTGCCACATTGGTTGCATGGCGATATTACGCCGCAGCCGCAGGACGATACGCGCGCGACGCTCACGCGCTTGCTGACGAAAGAGGACGGCCTCATTGAGTGGTCGAGTTCGGCAACGGAAATTGTGCGAAGAGTGCGCGCGTTCAATCCCTGGCCCACCGCGTACACGTTCTGGCGAGCGCAGCCGTTGAAAATCTTGCGCGCGCGCGCGAATGAAGCCACGATTATGCGCGGTTGCGTGGTTCGACAGGATGGCGCTGTGCTTGTCGGCGCCGGCGAGGGCAGCGTGCGGCTCGACGAAGTGCAGCCGGCCGGCAAGCGCGCGATGAGCGCGGCGGATTTCGTGCGCGGGCGGCCCGAGTTTATCGGCGCGCGATTGGGAGAGGCGCCACAAGAGACTCGCGACTAGAGACCACATTCAGTCTCTAAATTCCAGAAGGAGGCGCAATGCTTTGGTCCTATCTCGGACTCGTGCCATACGCGCAGGCGCTGGACTTGCAGCATCAACTGGTCGAGCAGCGCAAACGCGGCGAAGCTGAAGACACGTTGTTGTTGTTGCAGCATCCGCCCGTGTTCACGCTCGGTCGGCGCGCGCAGGAGCGCAACATTATTGCGTCACCGGAGTTCTTGGCAGCGCACGGCATCGAAGTCTTCAAGGTCGAGCGCGGCGGCGACGTGACCTACCATGGGCCGGGCCAACTGGTCGGCTATCCAATCGTAGACCTCAACAACTTTAAGAAAGATGTGAGTTGGTATGTCAGTGCACTCGCGGATGTGTTCGTGCACTTGCTGGCCGAACTCGGCATTGCGAGCGCGTATCGGCCCGATTTGCCCGGCGTGTGGGTGGGTGACGAGAAAATTTTAGCCATTGGCGCGCGCATCGAGAGGTGGATCACGTATCACGGCTTCGCGTTCAACGTCAACCCAAACATGCAGCACTGGCAGCTAATCGTACCGTGCGGTATTGCAGACAAAGGCGTCGCATCGCTCGCGCACTCGTTGGCGCGGACGGTCTGCGTCGAAGAAATCGTGCCGCTGGTGGTGAAACATTTCGGCGCCGTCTTTGGTGTCGAGATGTGCAAGGCGGAAACGCATTTGGTCAAAGCATGATGGTCTGATATAATTTTCTCGTCGCGGGGAGTAGCGCAGTCCGGTAGCGCACTTGTATGGGGTACAAGTGGTCGGAGGTTCAAATCCTCTCTCCCCGACACAGCGAGCACAACGGCGGAATTGCATTCCGCCGTTGTGCTTTTCATGCGCGAATCGGCTGTCGGTCATCGCTGCATAAGGTCGAAGCGTGCGTCATGCCAATTGTCCACTGCGGAGTTTTTTCCGTCGCTGTAGCAGAGCGTAATCAGGTGCACCTCTGTCTGGTACGCTGTGAAGCCACACCAGGTCATAAACTCTTCACCAGCAGCGTCGCATAACTGCCCGGCGGCAGAAAGAACTTGAGCGTGACCTTCCAACGCTTCCGCGCCAGTTCGTCGTTGGCTACATCACTAATGCTGATCTGCGTCGGCTTCACGACCAACGCGCGCGCCGATTTGGCCGCGAATGCTTTCTTCAAAATGCGCGCTTTGAAGTCGTTGAGTGTCAAGCCTTCTTGCGCGAGCACCTCATTCGCGGCTTGCGCCAGCTTTGGATCGGAGACCGTCGCGCGATGATTCGGCAGTGGAATCAGCAATCGCTCGAACGTAAGCCGCAAACTCTCCGGCAAGTTGAGATAAATTGGCAGATCGCCACCTGCAACCCGAATCGCGCACGTCGTGAATCTCAATCCGGCGAGCGACGACGCGATGTATCGTCCCGCGATCAAGTTCCATAGCCACGATTGGTACGCCGACAAGTACAGCGTGAGCAAGCGGTGCGGAATCAAATTCAGTGCTTTGCGATAGCCGTCAGTCGGGTGATCTTTGAGGTACGTCAGCACGCTGCGGAAGTTGGACGGCTTCGGTGCGCGCTCCATCAATGCGGACCAATCGCCCCAATGCTCGTGGGCGAACTCTTTGAAGACGCGCACGCGCTCTGGATCGCCAACCATCTGCTCGCTGAGATAAATCTTCACTGCACCTTCGGCATCGCGCTGCAAAATTTCCTTGCCGATGAAGCCTGATTCACCGGCGAACGAGCCGAAGCGCTGCTCGTCGAAGTAGTTCGGCACGCCGTACTCAGCCATCTGTTTCAAGCGCGGCCCGATATGCTGCGCTTCGTCCAATGACAAGTCACGCACGACGAGCGTGAACGCATTGCCGCGCAGGTCGGTGGGCTGCAACGCGCGCGCGGCATAGCCGACGAAATCGGCGTCGAAGTTGGAGGTTGGAGATTGGACGTTCGAGGTTGGAGACTTGAGGCTGGAGCCGTGAGACGCGCGATGTGAGATGAGACGTTCGACATTGGATGCGGGGCATTGGACGCTCACGTATTGCGTGGCAATCGCATCTTTGTCTTTGAGCGCGGGGAAAGCGATGCGCTCTTTGCCGACTCGCAATTGCTTCGCGAGTTGCTCTTGCACGTCCATTGTGGTCACGGCGCGCTTATGCACGCGAAAGATGGCGTGAGCGCCATGCTCGACAAACGGCAGCTTGATTTTCTCCTCGACGATGAAATCTTCAGGAACGGCTTTGATGCGCATGTGAAGAGTCGAGTGACATGTGACAAGTGACGAGAGCCAATCTCGATAGCCGTCACTTATTACTCGTCACGTGCTTAATCGTGTTCCGCAGCTATCGCAAAACTTTGAATTGTTGCGAACCACGTTGCCGCAGTGCGGACACGCGCGCGGTTGAACAGCGCCGAGCGGTGCGCCGCACGCCGAGCAGGAGCCGGTGCCGACATTATTAGCGACGCCGCAGTAATCGCACACGACCGTGCGTAATTTTTCGGAGAGCATCATCGCCGCGCCGACGCTGCGGCAATACTTGTCCACTACAGACCACACCTGTGTCGGCAGCGAGAACGAGTTCACGTCCTGCGCAATGTCGCCCAAGCGATAGATGAGCGCGATTGGATTGAAGAATGCCATCACGCCGGTCTGCACCAAGTCGGCCGCCGCGCCCAGCCATTCGTGCTGACCCAGCGAGACCATTACGCCGTCAGCCACCTGGTTGATCGTCACGGTGAGCGCGGCTTGGCCGCCGCTGCCGCTCCACGCGCGCGTGGCGATCTGCACGAGCAGGCGCTCGCCGCGCCCCACTCGCTGCGCGCGCCGGTTGCCCTGATCGAACGACGCGACGAGCGCGTTCGCCAACTCATCGCAGCTAATCGAACCGTGATACGTTCGCTGATCCATGTGTCGGCTCCAGAATGCCTGAGGCGATTGTAGCACAATCTACTCTGTAATGTGTGCTGCGTCATAAGAAAATTTACGCAGCACGCATTACAGTTGCGTGTTCCGCTCTGTTATAATAGCGGCGAGCAGCATGAGACGCAGCAGTGCGCGGCGCACGAAGTTCGGTGAACGGTCAATCACCGTGCTGTTAGTTCGGGAGTGGCGCTCCCTCACTGAGTTGCGAAGCGTGAGGCTGCACGACTCCGAATGCGCGACAACAACAACTGAATGATGGCGCTCACCATTCACTGTGAACTTGGACGAACCAATGGCATCCTCTTTTCTCGAACGCTTGAACGAAGGGCCGCTGCTGTGCGACGGCGCGATGGGCACGCAGTTGTTCGCGCACGGCTTTCCCTTTGAGGAATGCTTCGATGCGCTGAACTTGACGCAGCCCGAAATCGTCAAGCAGATTCATCGCGCATATCTCCATGCGGGCGCGGACCTGATCGAGACGAACACGTTCGGCGCGAATCGCTTCAAACTGCGCGAGCATGATCTCGCTGAGCGACTGCTTGCGATCAACGAGGCTGGCGTGCATCTTGCGCGCGAAGCGATTGCGGAGTCGGGGCGACACGCATTTGTGATCGCATCGGTCGGCCCGCTCGGACGACGGCTCGCGCCGCTGGGCCAGGTCACGCGCGCCGACGCGCTCACCGCGTTCCGCGAACAAGTCGGTGCACTTGCCGCCGCTGAGCCCGATGCGCTCATCTTCGAGACGATGAGCGACCTCAATGAGATTCGCGCAGCGCTCAGCGCCGCGCGCGAACTGACCGACCTGCCGATCATCGCACAGATGACCTTCGCCGAAGACGCCCACACGATTCTGGGTTACTCACCGCAAGAATTCGCAGCGGCGATGCGTGCATTAAAACAAGTGAACGTGATCGGGGCGAATTGCAGCGTCGGGCCCGGCCGCTTGTTCCCCGTCGTCGAAGCGATGCTGCCGTATGCGAACGGATTCAAAGTCTCCGCGCAGCCGAACGCCGGTTGGCCCGAACAAGTGGGCGACCGACTGATCTATCCGTCCACACCGGAGTACTTCGCGCGCTTCGCCGAGCGCGCGGTCGAAGCCGGCGTGACGATTGTCGGCGGCTGCTGCGGCACGACACCCGATCACATTCGCGCCATGCGCCGCGCGCTCGATCAAATCTCCATCTCGGAAATGGACTTTGATCGCGTCGAAGTGATCGCGCCAATCGCGCCGCTGAAAATGCCTGTGAGCGAGGGACCGACGCAGTTGCAGCAGAAGTTGGCGGCAGGGAAATTCATCGTGAGCGTCGAAGTAGATCCGCCGCGCGGCGGCGATGCGCGGCCCTTGGTCGAAGCGGCGCGGTGGTTGAAGCAGAATGGCGTGGATGTGCTCAACGTCGCCGACACGCCGATGGCGCGCATGCGCATGAGCCCTTGGGCACTGTGTCATCTGGTGCAGACGCACGTCGGCATGGACACCGTGCTGCACTTTCCAACGCGCGGGCGCAACTTGCTGCGCGTGATGTGCGATTTGCTGGCTGCGCACGCGCTCGGCTTGCGCAACATCTTCGTCGTGATGGGCGACCCGCCGAGTCATGGCGACTATCCGGACGCGAGCGACCAATCGGACGTGGTGCCGTCGGGTTTGGTGCGCTTGATTAAGCAGCAGCTGAACGTCGGCACTGATGCGGTCGGCAAGTCTATCGTGCAGGCGACATCGTTCCACGTCGGCGTGGCTCTGAACATGGGCGCGGATAACATTGACAAAGAGATTTCAGTCTTCAAGAAAAAGATCGAAGCCGGTGCGGACTTCGCGCTGACGCAGCCGGTGTACGACGCAGAGGTCGTGCGCCGCTTCATCGCGCGCGCGCGCGAACGTATGGGCGACATTCCAATTCCGATTCTAATAGGATTGCTGCCTTTGGCGAGCACTCGCCACGCCGAGTTCTTGCACAACGAGTTGCCGGGCTTCGCGCTGCCCGACGCTGTACGCGAGCGCATGAGATTGGCCGGCAAGCGCGGACGGACTGAAGGCATCAAACTCGCGCAAGAGATTTTGCTCGCATCGCGTGAGTACGCGCACGGTATATACGTGATGCCGGCGTTCGAGCGCTGGCAAACCGTCGCGGACGTGATCTGTGCGTTGGAGCCACTCCATGTCCAGTGAAGAAACGGCCGGCGGCATTAGCCAATTGCTCAAGGTCGCGCTGCCGCGCGTGGGTCAAGTCGGCGCGGTAGCGAGCGGTCTCATTGGCTTACTTGTCGCGCTCGAAAAGTTGAGCGGCGAGATCGTCACGGCGCTCGAAGGCATCGTGCTGCTCATGGCGATTGTGGCGTCGGCGACCGTGATTTGGGGACACTCATCCAAAACGGTGGACGGTCACTCCGTTTCGCTGCCGCTCTACTCCCGCCGCACGCGCCGCGCCGCCGTGGTCGTGCTCGCCGTACTCGGCGTGCTCACGCTGTTTTTCGCCGCGCAGGTTGCGAATGCATTCCTGCACGATCAGACAAGCGATCAAGCAGTCGCGGCTGGACGCGCGACACCACGGCCGGGCTTGCAGCAGACGCGCACCGCCGAACGCGCGACGCAAGGCGCGAACGTCGTCGGCACGCCGAGCGGCACGGCGCTGCCCGACGTGCGGCAAGTGAATGACATTCGCACGCTGACCACGATGGGCTTTCAGGCGATTGCATCGAAGGAGATCATGCGGGCGCTGGTCATCTTCAGTCGTGCGCTGCAAGTGGATGCGACCAGCTCGCTCGCGCAGCTCGGCTACGGTGAGTCACTCTATTTCGACGCACAGTACGCGAACGCCATCACGCCGCTCAAGACCGCACTGCAATTGAACGCGAATCTCTCGGATGCGCACGCCTATCTCGGTTTCGCGTATGCGGCGACGAAGGACAGCGTGCGCGCACGTGCCGAGTTCGACGAATTCTTGCGCGTCGCTCAGAACGATTCAGATTTGCGCCCGCTCGTCAATGTGGCCAGCAAGCAGTTGCCCAACGTCACGCCGATTGCGCCGCCGTTGCGCGCGACTCCCGTGCCGACGCGCTAACAAGAAGCGCCCCGCCAGCATTGTCGGTTGTTGAGATTAATTGAACCGCCGGGACGCAGAGAGCGCAGAGAAAGAAATAGTTCTCTGCGCTCTCTACTTCTCTGCGATGAGCCGCTATTTGTTGTCAATCGGCATTTTGTCGCCGAGCACCGGTTCTGGATGCAGCACGTTCACGTCGAGGAATGCTTGCAGGAGCGACGGGTACTCGCGCAGCGTCCAATAATCATAATTGCCGGCACCGTAATCGCGGCGGTCTGCGGCGACGCCAAGTGTATCTATGCCGAGTCGCAGACAGGTGTACAGTGCACGCGGCAAATGAAATTGCTGTGTGACTACAATTGCGCGCTGAACGCCGAATATTTCTTTGGCGCGATAGCAGGTGTCATACGTGTGCCAGCCCGCGTAATCTAGCACCAACATCTTGCTCGGCGCGCCGAGCGCAAGCGCCGCACGCTGCATCGCCAGCGGCTCGTTGTGCTGTGGGATGCGGTTGTCGCCGGACAGCAGCAGCGTGTTGACGCGCCCGGCTTTCCACAAGTCAACGGCGACGGCGACGCGGTCATACAGAAGCGGCGACGCGCTGCCGTCGCGATTCAGTCCCGCGCCGAACACGACCGCCACGCGCGCACTCGCGTCGGGTGGTACATCATCTGCACGCGCATATGCACGTGGAGCGACCTCGCTGCGGACGCCGAAGATTAACGCGAATGTGAACACGAGCAGCGCGGCAGCTATTAGCAGTCCTGCGCGCAGCCATCGTGTCATACGGCGGATTCGCTCAACTTATCGGCTTGCGCGATGGGCGGCACAGGCTGCGTCTCGCCGGTCTGCTCGTCCATGCGCTCGGCGGCTTGCTCATCCCAAAAAATCATGCGCCGATATGACTCTGCATATTCGATGCCGGTGCCGTCGCCTTCAGCCTTTGCCCACTCGCGCATCTGCTTGTCAATCCACTCGCCGCTGCCGATCTGCGACCTATGTGCCTTGAGCGCGGCGCACTTCACGTCCAAGGTGTCCGCGACATCAATCCACGTGTCGGGCTGAGTGCCAAAGGTGATCCAGACCTCTTTGACTTTGTGCGGCTCCAATCCTTCGGCGAGCAATTCGGGAAAGATGAAGCGCGTCTCGGCGGACGGGAAGACCGCATCGAGCGCCGCGCTTGCCACCGCGCGATGATCCGGATGATTGAGATAACCGTGACCGAAGAAGCGAGTTGTCGGGTCGCCGCACAACACTGCGTCTGGCTTGTACTGACGGATCACGCGCGTCAGGTCGCGGCGCAGTCCGAGCGTCGGCTCGACCACGCCGTCTTGATAGCGCAGAAACACGATGTCCTTCACGCCGAGAATTTTCGCCGCTTCCCACGATTCGTGTTCGCGGATGGGCACCAGTCCGTCGTTCGTGGGCGTATGCTCGTTGGTGCCGGCGCTGCCGCTGGTCACGAGACAGAAGACGATCTCGCGTCCGCCGCGCGCCCATTTGGCGACGGTGCCTGCGATGCCAAACTCGTTGTCGTCCGGGTGCGCCGAAATGCACAGCACGCACTGGAGTGATGGATGCAGGTCGTGAGGTTTGGTCGGGGGGTAAGGCACAATCTCTCCAAAGAGTGACAAGTGTCAGGTGTCAAGTGTCAAGAAAAATCATCGCCCTTGACACTTGTCACCTGTCACTTCAATAAGTGCCATCCAATCCACGCGAGGAAGGCGATGGACGTGATGGCGTATAGGCTCATGATCATTTTGAAGTTATACATCACCGCGCGCGCGTCGAAACGCTGTCCCCAACGACGCACGACGATCAGCAGTGCAGCGATGAACGCGCCGAGCAGCGCCGCCTCCAGCACGCCAAAGCGGATGGCAATCAGCGCGAACGCGAGCAGCGCGCCGATGCCAATGAGGGTGAGCGCAAATCGAAATGCGTTGCGCTCGCCGAGCCAGATGGCGAGCGTGCGGTCGCCGCGCCGCGCATCCTCGTCCATTTGATATATTTCCGTCAATGGATAAAAACCAGTGGTGATCAACGTGACAGCGGCGATGCTCGACAGTCCCAGCGGCGAGAGCGCCGACAAGACTTCACCGCGCGCCGCCGCCCAGCCGCCGAGACAGGCAAGCACACCTTGACCCAGCGCAACGGTTAGCAGCGCACGCATTGGTTTGCCTTTCCAGCGCGTGCGCGGATGCGAGTAGGCAACCGACAGACAGAACATGATTACGTAGATGAACGCGACGGGGACATTAACGAAAAGCGCAAGTATGAATCCAAGCACTTGCCATGCGAGTGAGAACGCGAGCAGTCCAGCGGTCACCGGCGGCGGCGCAGCTAGTCCGCCAATGGGTCCGACGTCACGATCATAATACGAATTGAAAGCGGTGCCGCCTGCGTAGCCGAATATGTGAAATGATACGTATGCAATCAGCAATATTAGCGACGGTTTGCCATCGGCGAGCAGATAGCCCCACAAGAAAATCGGCGAGAGCAGAATCTGAAACGGCAAGCGCAAGTGGACGAGGTACCCCATCGTCAATGGCATTCGCTGGCAAGCGACGGCTCTGCAACTCCAGCGGTCGGCTTCGAATCCATGGCAGCATTACGGAAGCGCATCAATGATCTTCATAAACTCACTAAACGCCAGCGCACCCTGAAGCCGCTTGCCGTTGATGTCGAACGTTGGACGCACGCGCACTCCGCTTGCTCGCGCGGCGGCATATACGCTTTCGACTTTACTTTTGTATTTGGCTGAACTGATACAGGCCGCGAGCGCATCGCCATCAATTTTCAAATCTTGCTTCACCCAGCTCTTGAACAAATCAACGTTCGCCGTCCATACGGCATCCTGTCGCTCGAACAATAAGCCGTGCATCGCCCAGAACTTACCTTGGTCGCCCGCGCACTCAGCCGCTTGCGACGCGAGCAGCGACGGCGCTCCGAAGTCGAGCATGTGGTGGAACACTAACTTGACGCGGCCAGGCTTCACGTACGCATCAATAATCTTGGGCTCGGTTTCCAGCACGTGGAAGCGGCAAGTGCTTCAGAGAAAATCGGAGTAATCGGCGAGCGTGATAGGTGCGTTCGGATTGCCGAGTACGCGCTCGCCATTTGCATTGGTGGACTCGCTCACGAGGTTGGCTGTCGCCGTAGGCAAGGACGTTGCGGCCGTGACTGCGCCGCTCGTCGGTGACGCAGGGTTGACGGCGAATGGCGTTGTGGTCGGCACACTCACGCTCACAGGCGTCGGCGCGCTGGTCGGCGCAACGCTCGTCGTGGTTTGCGCGCCGCACGCACTGAGTGCTAACACGATGACGAACCACCATTTGCGCATAGGCAACTCCACTATCCCGCAATTCCTCCGACATGTTTCCAAAACCTGTCAGGAATCGCATGTCAGGAATCGCAGTCGGCTAACGTCTGAGAAAAATCAAGAAGAACATTCCGCCGAACGCGCCGAAGCACGTACAGCAGCGCATCAAGTTCTGCAGCTGTGCGAGAATATCCGGAATGCTTCCGCCGCCCGGCAAGGGCGACTTGATTGGCGTCGGGGTGCCGAATTCGGAGTAATGCAAGCCGGTACCCGCTTCCTGCAAAATGCTTTCCGCGCGCGTGAACGGATCACCCGCCAACCCGAGCAGCGGCGTGATCGCGCCGATCAACTCCGAGCCGCTCTGCCCACCGGTGATTTGCTCTTGCGTCGCGTCGTCGGTGATGCGCCACACCGCGAACTGCGCGCCGAGGTCGCCTTCGTATTTGCGACGATTGATCACCTGCGCGACCTTGCCCAAGTTGCCGCTTGCTATGTCGCCGACACGAAAGGTCGTGTCTTTGTCCGGTGCGTGCTTGGTCAACTCGCTGCAGTATGCCCACAGCATGCCACTCACGACTTGATTCGCTTTGATGGTCGCGGTCACGTCCTCGCCGACCAGCAATTGTTGCGTATCGCTATTTGTCGGCGTGAGCAGTAGACCCGCGCGGATCACAATGGCGATATCACCGCCGCTCACATTCTGAATTTGATACGCGGCTGATTGACGAAAGAAAAGATCGTCCGTGCCCGTCAGTTTGACGTTAATCAGTTTACGTGCGACGGCGTCTTGCAGTGTGACCGTGTTGCCTTGTGCTTCGACTGGCTGCATCAAGCCGAAGCCGAACCCGACGATGCTCATTGCCAACAGGACACATGCGACGAGTTTGCGTGACATACATCCTCCTCGTTCAACAACGCAGACCTATGTTAAGACCGCTCGCTCATTATTGCAATTGCTTTCGCTTGCCACACATCGCTTGACAACGCTCTTTTCGCTTTGCTACAGTAACCGTGATGTCATCCCCGCAATCGCGCAGTTACGAACTGCGTCAGCGCGACTACCTGCTGCAAATCTCGCGCGCGCTCACGGCGCAGTTGGACCTGCCCGAAGTGCTGCGCCTCGTCATCCAGCACGCCGTGGAGATCTTGAGCGGGCACGTTGGCTTCATCGCGCTGCGTGACGAGCTGAATGGCGCGTTCGGCATTGTCGCATCGTATGGCTTACCCTCCGAATTGATTCCGCGCTTGCGACCGTTCCTGAGCAACTTGCCGTCGTCATGGCAACTCGATCAATGGCGCATTCCGGACGTGCAATTGAAACTCGGACTGCTCGCCGCTGATCTGGGTATTGGCTTACGTCAAGTCGTGTCACTGCCGCTCTCGATGAATGGCGAATTGAACGGTGTGATCTACGTTTTCCGTTCGAGCGGCGCGGAATTCTCTGCTAACGACCGCGAGGTGTTGCAATCGTTCGCCGATCAAGCCGCGATTGCGGTGCGCAACGCGCGCTTGTACCAAAACGCCATCGAGGAGAAGCGCCGTCTCGACGCACTGATTGACAACAGTGCCGACGGCGTGCTGATCCTCGATCATGCGGGACGCATCGAAATTTTCAATCGCGCCTTGAGTGAATTGACCGGCTGTCCCCAGGAGGTCGCGGTAGGCCGCCATTGCTCCGAAGTGTTGGTACTCTACGACGAACAAGGACGCAACCGCTGCAAGCAAGTCTGCCCGTTGCTCGATCCGTCGAATCGCACGAAATCGTCCATTGAAGGCTCACTGCTTCATCCCGACGGTCGGCGTGTCGCGGTGAGCATCACGTCTTCACCGCTGTTCGACGAAGCGGGCTATCGCGTCAACATCGTCGCCAACGTGCGCGACATCACGCGCACGCGCGAGGCGGAAGAGTTGAAGTCAACGCTGCTGTCCGTCATCTCGCACGAACTGAAAACGCCGGTCGCGCTCATCAAAGGCTACGCGGGCACGCTGCGCCGCCCCGACGCGAATTGGGACAAAGAGACGGTCAATCAATCGCTGGAGATCATCGAGGAAGAAGCCGACCGCCTCAATCAACTCATCAATAACTTGCTCGAAGCCTCGCGCATCCAAGCCGGCGGATTACGGCTGCGCTTCGGGCCCGTCCGTTTGGATCGGTTGGCGAAGAAAGTCGCGGACGAGTTTCGCACACAGACGACCAAGCACAACATCGTCGTCGAGTTCCCCGACGAGTTGCCGCCGATCACGGGCGATGAGGAACGGCTGCGCGAGGTGATCGGCAACTTGCTCTCGAATGCGATCAAGTACTCGCCGCAGGGCGGCACGATTCGCGTCGGCGGCTCCGCCAACACGCGCGAGGTGCGCTTGTCGGTTAGCGACGAAGGTATCGGCATCGCGCCCGACGAACGCGAGCGCATCTTCGAGCGGTTCTATCGCGTGGACAATGCCTCGGCGCGCAAGACGCAGGGCGCGGGACTTGGACTCTTTCTCGTCAAGGCCGTGATCGAAGCGCATGGCGGGCGCGTGTGGGTGGAGAGCGCCACGGGGAAGGGCAGTCGGTTCAATATTACGCTGCCGAGGAGGTAGTGGACGGTGAACGGTGAATAGTCAACGGTTGCCATACTGTTCACCGTTCACGGTTCACTGTTCACAGTTCTATGAGCAATCCATCTGACAAGAAACTCGTCCTCGTCGTGGACGACGAGCCGCGCATGACCAAGTTCGTGCGCATGAACCTTGAGCTGGAAGGCTATCGCGTCGCGGAAGCATCGTCGGGACTTGAGGCTCTGCAAAAGGTGAAGAACGATTTGCCCGACCTCGTAATCCTCGACGTGAATATGCCCGAGCTCGACGGTTTTGAGACGCTCAAGACGATTCGGCAGACGGGCAGCGTACCCGTCATCATGCTCACGGTCAAGAGCGACGAGGACGACCGCATCAAGGGTCTCGAACTGGGCGCGGACGATTACGTGACGAAGCCGTTCAGCCCACGCGAGTTGGCGAGCCGCGTCAAGGCGGTGCTGCGCCGCACGAGCATGCCCGCGCCGACCGAGAAATCCGAAATTGTCGTGGACGACTACTTGCAGATTGATTTCAAGAAGCGCGAGGTGATCGTCGGCGGCGACGCTTCACCATCGCACGTGAAGCTGCGCCCGACGGAATATCGCTTGCTGTATCACCTCGTCAACAACGCGGGCTTCGTGATGACGCACGACATGCTGCTGGCGAAAGTGTGGGGACACGAGTACCGCGACGAGTCGCAGTACGTGCGGCTGTACATCAACTACCTGCGCCAGAAAATCGAACCCGACCCCGCCAACCCGAAATACATCTTGACCGAGCATGGGGTGGGCTATCGCTTTGTGGATTTCAAGAACAACGAGCGGGGATAAAACTTCAAGATCATGCGCATCATCGCCTTCAAGACACTGCGCGAGTTTTGGGACAAGCATCCCGACGCTGAACAATGGCTGCGTTCGTGGTATCATGATGCCAAACACGCGAATTGGAAAACGCCGAACGACATCAAGCAAGTGTATGCCACAGCAAGTATCATCGCCGAAAACCGTGTGGCCTTTAACGTGAAAGGCAATCAGTATCGCCTCGTCGTTGCGATTCATTATGCGAGTGGAATAGTATTCGTTAGATTTGTTGGCACACATCAGGAGTATGACAAGGTTGATGCGCGCACCATTTGAGGAGTTTTATGGAAATTAAACCCATCCGCACCGAAGAAGAATACGAAGCGGCACTCAAAGAAATCGAATACCTGTTTGAGGCAAAGCCCGATACCGTTGAGAGTGATCGCTTAGACGTATTGGCGGCATTGGTCGAAGCTCATGAAGCCCAGCATTATCCAATTCCATTACCTGACCCCATCGCCGCGATTGCTTACCATATGGAGAGCCGCGGCTTAACGGTGCAAGACCTTGTGCCTTACATCGGTACTCGGCGCGCGGTCGAAGAGGTCTTGCAGCGCAAGCGACCACTCTCCATCGAAATGATTCGCCGTCTGCACGAACTCGGCATCTCGGCCGACGTGCTGATCCAAGATTATCCGCTTCTTGAAACGGCGTCATAAGAATCGAACCCGACCCCGCCAACCCGAATACTTTTTACGGAGCACGCGGTGGGCTATCGGTTTGTGGATTTCAAGCAGAAGGAGCAGGGTAATCTCTACTCTTCGCATTCGGTAACAAACCGGACATTCCATCAACGCGCTGTACAATCGCAAGCACGTTCACTCGGCACTCGGTTGTTTGTTACCGACGGAGTTTGAAGCGCGGTGACAGGTGCGGCAAGCCAAGAAAAAGATCCCGTAAGCAACGGCACAGATGTCTCCAGTAAAATTAAGCCACTACATAGAATGGACAATCACCGTATAATCAACATAATTTACACCAGAGAATGTAATTCAATGACTACCGAAAATCAAAAAACATCTGTTATCAAGGCGGCTGGAAAAGTCATACGTGATTTGGTATCACGACCATTCGGATTCTCTGCTGAAACTGAAGACGAAGAGGGCGGTACAATCTTCGCGCAACCATTGCCGACAGAAGTTGCTATTGAAAATAACGCTCCCGCGTTAATTCCTCCGAACAATCGTTTAGCAGATGGGATTCGTTTTTTGAAAGGACGTACAATTTGGGCAGTAGATGGCGGAATACAACAGTGGCAGTTTCCGAATGGCTTGCTTCTGATAGGGCGTGCGGTTGTTTCACGGATGAGCTTCAGCGGTTACGAGTCAGTTCAAAAAGTCTTTGATGTTCCGATTGTTCCATTTATCATATACCCTCCCACGCCTGATGATGTGTCATCCATAGGAGTCGAGGACTTATCCAAGGATTATTTGGAATATGTCATTGGCAATCTACCAACCGTATCACCAAATAAGAATGACTGTAGTGACCCCCAAAAACTGGACACAAAATCGACCTTAGACAATGAACAACTTAAGTGGCTGCTTGTTGGGCCAACCACTGGCTTTCGAACTCGGCTGGTGTCAGGTAGCCCAAGGATGAGTGGATGCGTTTGTGCA
>JBBPZQ010000028.1:0-6713 GCA_038198935.1 Anaerolineae bacterium | reverse complement strand
GCTTAAGCAAGGATTATGAAAGCTTGCCGGAGACGAGTGAATCGTTCATTTATGCAGCGATGGTTCGTCTCATGCTCAGGCGCGTGACTCATCAACCTGCGATGTAGTGCTTATGTTCGACTTTCCAAACAGGCTCTTAGACTCTGTGCGACTTGCTGCAACG
This sequence comes from Anaerolineae bacterium, assembly GCA_038198935.1. Classification (GTDB taxonomy): domain Bacteria; phylum Chloroflexota; class Anaerolineae; order JACRMK01; family JACRMK01; genus JBBPZQ01. The sequence goes on along the minus strand of JBBPZQ010000028.1, from coordinate 6,550 downwards.
CGCGCTGTGCGGCGAGCTGCTCTTCGGCGCGGCGGTGCGCGCATTCGAGTTGCTCGAACTGTTCGCGCGAGACGAACGCAGTCGCGAGCGACCCATCCTGAGCGGCATCGGTACTGTGCCGCCAAAGGTCCGCGTCGTTGTGGCTAGATGGCGTGGAGGGGGACATCAGCGGAGTGTGCCGCGCGCGTCACGCGGCTGCGGCGTGAGCAGTTGTTTGATTTGATCCAGCGCGCGATAGGCGGCTTCTTCACCCAACTCAATAAATTCTTTGGCGCGCTCGAATTCCATCGCGCTGAAGACTTCGACAGCCGGACGGATGACGATATTCGCAGGATTCATGCGCGTCTTGATAATTTCCGATTCCATGACTTCCATCATGCTGAGCAGCACGCCCATCACGTTGGGCACGCGTCCTTCCCGCTTCAACTCTTTGCGCTGCAAGCGGTCTTCCAAACTCGGAATGACGGACGACGCGATGATGATGTCTGCGCCGCGCTCGGCCAGCACGCTGGTCGGCACGGGGTTGACCGCGCCGCCGTCAATCAGGTAGCGCGACCCGACCTTCGCGGGTGTGAACACGCCGATCACGGAGATGCTGGCGCGAATCGCTTCGACGAGCGCGCCTTCGGAGAAGATGACTTCTTCGCCGGAGATCACGTCGGTCGCGACGATGTGGAACGGCAGTTTCAAATCTTCGATGCGCTGATCGCCGAGGAACTGCTTGATGAAGTTCATCGTGCGATTGCCCTTGATTAAGCCTGAGCGCGGCGGCAGTTGAAAATCCCACATGCCGCTCAGCACTTTCGATTTCTGGTTGAGCAGCAGCGCGAACTCGACCAGCTCGTTGATGCTCATGCCCGCCGCGTACAAGCCGCCGAACAATGCGCCTGCGCTGGTGCCAGCCATCACGTCAATCGGAATCTTGTTGTCGGTCAAAACTTTCAAGACGCCGATGTGTGCGATGCCGCGCGCCGTGCCCGACGAGAGCGCGAGTCCCACTTGCTTGCGCGCGATGCGGCGCGCGAGCGGATCAATTTCGCTCGGCGCGTCGGAGACGATCCAATGTTTGCGCGCGGCGAGGATTTGCTTCCATGTGGCAGCGGCGTTGCCGATGTGCACGCTCACGTCAGCCAATTCCATCGCTTTTATCGTGACTTCCGTCACGCGCGGCAGGATATACATCAATATCCAATCGTAGCGATCCAGTTGCTGACTGAGCAGTTCTGCCACGCCGCTGCTCGTCAAGCTGGGCTGCGCTTCGATCACGTCCACCATGCCGCTCGCGTTGCCGTTGACGTTGTTGACGTACTGCGCGCCTTCGAGCTTGATGATGAGCACGCGCCCGCCCGTTTGCCGCGCCATACTTTCGCCGAGCAAATCCACCGCACCGCCGATGACGGTGGCGATGTTGTACGCTTTGACGATGACCGGGCGATGATCGGTGAACGAGAGACGGCGGCTCAGTTCGCGGCTGAATATCAGCGCGATGGTGGGATAGGTGACGAGCATCTCGTCGAGATCGGCTTTGTGCAGCACCAACAAGTCCGCGTCAATGGTGACGCGCACGGTAGCGGAGCGGTGCTCGCCGAGCAGCAGTGCCATCTCGCCGAAGAAACTGCCCGGCCCCAGATACGAGAGGATTTTTTCTTCGCTGCCGGATTGTGCGACGACGGCGACCTGACCCGACTCGATCAGGTACATCGCATTGCCCAAGCCGCCTTGTACGAACACTACTTCGTCTTTGTGGTAGTGTTCGCGCATGAGCTTGCGGGCAAGCGCCATCAGCATCTCGTCTTGCAGACCGCTGAAGAACGGGATGCGCCGCAGATTCGGCAGATTGGATTCGATGACTTCTTGTGGAGCAGGCATGACGTTCACGTTACAGTCTCCCATGAATCATTCATGGGCAACGACGTCATTGTGGTCGCCGAATAAACACAGTTCAGGAAGCGCGCTGGGGTGGTGGGGCAGTGCGCTTGTGCCGCTGCGAGAACGAACCTATGTCCGACACGTCTCTATTAACCGGTTACAAACGCCAAGAGCGGGCATCTGCCCGCGCTGGATTGCGGCAATTATACAAGAGAAGGATAGGGGGCGCAACAAAACTACGGTACTGGGTCGGAAAGCGGGTGTCGCGCGGCGCTGAGGCTGGTTTAGTGCATGATGAGTGGTAAGTAGAGCCGCTGCGTGTAGGTGACAATGGCTTCGTATGCGCCGATGTCACAGAACGCGCCTTGTGGACGCGGCACACCGCGTTGGTCGGTGGACGGGCAGCCATTGTTGTCGCCTGTGCCAATGGCGGGGCTGCCGGGCAACAGCGCGTGCGTCGGAGTCGGTCCGCCGTTGTCCGCGAGCGGACCGAGCAGCGGATTGGTGTTCGTCAAATCGCCCGCCGCGTTCAAGCGACACGAGTTGCCACTGTCGAGGTTGTGGCCAAGGGACACGATGGTGCCATCATAACAATTGGGGCTGTTGAAGCTATTCGTGAAGAGCGTGTTCTTCAACCACGTTTGTTTATCGCTGGTAATGCTGTCGAGCAATGTGTTGCTGATGGTGACGTTGGTTAGGGTTAACACCCCGCCATTTGCGATGCTGCCTCTGTAATAGGGATTACCATTGGTAATTACGTCACTGAAAGTGGTATTGACGACCGCCGCGCTGCCTGCGTTAAAAAGGTGTGTGCCCCAATTAGCACCTGCTTGCGCGCTGAAGGTGCTGTTGGCAATTGTGATGACGCCCGCATTATAGATGCCTGCGCCTTCCGCGAGGCTAGCAACCAGCGGTGCATCGACACCAAACTCAGTGTAGGGGCAATAACATCCTGCGTAACACACAATATTGCTGATCACGATGCTGTTGCGGATCATCACCGTTCCGCCCTGATTGTAAATTCCCCCACCATCTTGGGAGACGCAGTTGCGTATTAGCATGACTTCATCCAGAACCACTGTGCCCAAACGATTATAGATGCCGCCGCCGCTGTCAGCAAACCCCTTGACAATATGCACGCGCTGCAAGCTGAGGATGCCGCTGTCGTTGTACACGTTGCCGCCCCAATACCGACCACCGTTGACAATGGTCACATCGTATATGGATACATTGGCGCGTGTAATTGTCACGCCGCCGTTCATCATGGTTGCATCGGGACCGTAACCGATGAGCCTCAGATCTTTGTCCAGCATGACGCGTTCGGTGTACGTGCCCGCCGCGAAGATCAGCACATCGCCTGCGGCGGCTTTCCCGACGGCGGCACTGATCGTCTGACAGGCGCTCGCCATCGTCAAACAATTGTTGGCATCATTGCCTTGTGGTGCGACAAACCAAACATTTGCGGCTTGTGCGCGCGCGAACTGCATGAGTCCAGCGATGGCAACGGCGAGTGCCCATGCCGCAATCACCTGAACGAGCCAACGCTTTCCCAATCGAGTAATTATCACTACACTCTCCTCCCTCATGGGCAGTTGACAAACTGATTGCCCGCGGGCGAGAGCGCGCCGGTGTAGATCGCGCTCTGACTCAAAGGCGTGGCGGAGTACAAGGAGTCCGTGATGATCCATGTGGCACTCGTGTCCCATGGGTAGCCGCCATAGAACCACGCATAGCGATTAATTGGCATTGAGGGTAATTGTTCACATATCTTCTGCATGCGTCGGGTTTGAATTTCCCAAGTCTCGGCCGACGACTTGCCGGATTCCCAGTTCAGTTCGGTGATCCAGACTTCCTTGCCAAGGTCATTGGCACTCACCCAATTGAGCGCGGTGGTGATAGTCGTCGTGATGTGCTGGACAATGCAGTCATCGGCCGTGCTGGCATAGGTGTCTCCACAATCGGATCCGCCCAGCCCAGATAGATCTGTCGTACCGTATGCGTGAAAGCCGTAGCCAGCAATGGCGGGTCGCGGATCAATCCCATTCGTCATCGTGATATATGCGGAGATGAACTGAGTGAGCCAGTACACACCGCATCCAAACCTATTACCTTGATAACCACAGCTCGATTGCGGATTGGTCTGATATTGATTGAATACATTGCCGACAATCATGCGTGCGCTGAGGTCAGCACCGCGAATGGTACCGCTGATCTCGTTGAAATACCGCACGGCTTGTAGTGGTGAGATGCAATCGCTGTCATACGGGTCGTCAGGTGGTGTGGTGCACCAATCCGGTTCGTTCCAAATCATCCAGTAGGAACCAGGATGCGCGGCGGCGACCGACGCCACACAATTGCGCAACGCGGGTTGTGCTGATGTGTCACGCCAGTTAGGACAGGTGGCGCCCTCGTAATCCACCCACACCGCCCAAGTCATTGGGGAAGTGGCAAACGGATTGGCGTTTGAACGGACATCATGCACGATCTGATAGGGCAAGGTGTAGACGCCGCTGCTGGTGGCATACACATGATTCCACGAGTAGCCCCACTGCACCCCCATCGTCACTGCTTTCGTGAAACCCAAGTCCGATACGGAGCGGCTGATTTCGGCGGTGCCTTTGTACGGTGGCTTGCCGAATACCAGCGGAAAATAGGCGCGGGCTGGATACGACACTGGCGTTGGATTGCCACCAGGGCCAGGGAGCGGATACGCCGCACTCACCGCACTGCGCGGCGTCGCCGTCGCTGGCCGTTGCACATTTGGCAGTGCTGTCGGCGTGCCGCCCGGCCAGGGATACGGTCGGCGTGTCGCTTGCGGCGGAAGCGGGTATGGTGCGCCTGACAGTTCAAGCGAAGCATCCATCACTGACCGTTGCTGATCGGCAAAGGCGACGAGCAAGATGATCACGATCATGGGAATAACGACACTCGCGAGCAGTTTCGTGATACGCTACACGGATTGCATTGGTCACCTTGATGAAGTGCAGGGGACGTGCGAACGAATGCGCGATTGTATCACCGATCTCCACGTAGCGCAAACCGTTGAACTTTTTCAGAAAAACACGCTGTAGGTACAATAGCGCAATTGCCTTTCTGACTGTTTCTGCTACAATCCTCGCCGCACTAAGTGACAATAGATGAAGGAAGATGTTCGTGCGACTTATCCGATTTTTCTTGAACATACTGGTGAGCGTCGGCATCGCGCTGGCGCTCATTTTGTTGGCCTCGCCCGACCATATCGCGACCGCCGATGCGTTCGACATCCACCTCTCGACGGTGGCAAGCACGCAGCGCTTCGATTGGTCGAACTGGCTGCTCGGTGCGGCTGTCAGCAAACTGTCGGATCGTGCGCGCAATGACGCGGCAAAGATCAACGATACTGATCGCACTGTGCTCATCGAGCGGTACTTCCAATTGGCGCGCGACGAAGAACAGCTGCGCTCGGAGGTGCTGCAAAAACGCGCGGGCACCGTGAAGGGCGCGGAACTCGAATCGCTTCAAGTGCAGCTCGAACGCACGCGCGCCGACAAACTCGCGCTCGAACATAATGTCGAAGCGATCATCGCCGAGCGCGTCGAGCACGCGGCGCAAACTGAAGGGCTGGCGCAAGATGCGCCGTTCTATGCGCAGCTCGTGTTTCCGCCGGTCGCCTTCAAGTACGTAGAGCCGCCGCTGCTGCTCGTGATGTCGCCACACGCCAAGATTGCGACGAAGACGAGCCTTCATCTGCTGCCGGGCTTGAGCCTGAGCCAGATCGAGCAGATCGAGGCGGAGGCGGACAGACTCGGCGTCGTCTCATTGGTCGTGCCTGTGGGCGGCATCGGCACGTACCCGACGATGGTCGTCGAGAATTCATCCTACGACACCTCGCTCGAAATCGTCAGCCACGAATGGACGCACAACTATCTCGATATCCGTCCGCTCGGCATGCACTACGGCGACAGTGGCGCGATGCAAGCCATCAACGAGACGACGGCGAACCTCGTCGGACACGAGTTGGCGAACAGGGTGCGCAGTCTGCCTGTGCCCAGCTACGACGACGAGCCTGCCGCGCGACCAAGCACGCCACAGCCCGCGCCCGACCTGAACCGCTTTGACTTCAACCGCGAGATGCGCTTGACGCGCCTCACGGTTGATACATTGCTCGCCGACGGCAACGTGCAAGCGGCGGAGAGGTACATGGAGGAACGGCGCAAGCAATTCGTTGCAAAGGGCTACGCGATCCGCAAACTGAATCAAGCCTACTTCGCGTTCTACGGCTCGTATGCTGATGGCGGTGTTGGTGCGGTCAATCCGATTGGCGGCGAGTTGAAACGACTGCGCGGCGTGACAGGTTCGCTCAAAGCGTACCTCGACGCCATATCACAAGTCTCGAACTTCGACGAGTATCGCGCGCTTCTGAAAGCGAAGGGTGTGCCAGAGGGGAAGCGCTAAGGGCAGACGAGTTGACGAGGAACGAGTAAGCAAGTAGATGGGTACACACGTACACACGTAGACAGGTAAACAACGACCTCACTCTCTCCACCCGTGTACCTGTCTACTAGTACTACTCTGTTAGATTGAGGGAAAATCGGCTAGACTGGGGCGCATGGAAAAAGCCGTGCGCATCCCGCAAGTACCAACGGAGCCGATTGCCGAACTGGACGAGTTTCTGGAGCCATTTCGGGTTAAGTTTTGCCGG
>JBBPZQ010000027.1:0-5919 GCA_038198935.1 Anaerolineae bacterium | reverse complement strand
CCCGCGCGCTTTTCGCGGGCGTGGCAATCTCTATAGCGCAGCGTAGAGATTGCTCGTCTACGCGCCAGCGTCGCTCGACGCAGGTGTCGGCGCGAAGGACGCGCCTCGCAATGACAGTTGGTCGGGAAGTTATTTCCTAACGAACCCTTACTCAACCCGCTTCATTCGCGGCCGACTGCGCCGCTATCCCGACCCGGTGATAGCGATTATCTCCAAACGAAAAAAGCGGGATACACAGCCTGCGTACTTCTTGTGTTCGGACACGACTATGAGCGTGCGAACCATCTTGAAGTACGACGGCTATCGCATGTCCTGTGCCCCGCTGCTGCGCAGTGGGCGGCGGTGCAACCGCCGCGCACAGGATGTGCAGGCGTAAGTGGACAACTGGTTCTTGAAGGAACGCTTCGGGTTGGGCGATTACCGCTTGCACTCGGTCGAGGCGATTACACATTGGCACACGCTGGTGTTCAGCGCCTACGCCTTCATTCAAGTACAACGGGTTCAGCCGTTGCTCGACCAGCCCACCGCACACCTGCAACCGCTGGGCGAGGTGTTGCGCGCTCATCAGCGCGCGCATGCGCGACGGATGGTTTCACAGCTCGCAGACTTGCTGCGGCAGGGCATCAGCAACGCCGAATTGCTGGCGATCTTCTGTCCACCGTAGACTGCGCTTTCGCCTTCCCGTCGTCTCAGCCACTTGCCACTCCGGCGGAGAGGCCCTTTGCGCGCGCCTTCAGGCGGACGCATGATGCTTATTAATGTTCAATTCCTTGCCAATATCCAGTTGTTTTAATCACCTAGCAGCCTGTCGGAGAGAGCCGCTTTTCTTCGGAAAACGGCTCCCGCCTGTTTCGCGAAATGCCTGGAAAACAAGGACTTTCGAAATCCTCTCCGACAGACTGCTAGTTCTACTCGAGGTAGCACTCCATGGAAGCGTGGCCACCTGAAATTTGAGCCACAAGTCACGACAAAGCCAATTGAGTTTCATGTCGCAGCTCCGTGAGGACGATCATAGCACGATGTGTCAAGCACCTCCCACTTTCTTCAAATTCGCAAAACTCTGCAACAACTTCTTCGGCTTCTGTCCGACAAAGATGACCGTGACTTCTTCGTCGTCGCCGCGCAACTCGCTCTGGATGACGAGACCATCGCCGAACGTCGCGTGCCGCACCGTGTCGCCTGGGCGGAATTGCGTGCTGCCATTAGCCCTCCCTTGTTCGCGTTCTTTGCGAACGAGGGAGGGTTGGGTGGGGGTCGCGTCCCACTTCGTCTGGCTCTTGCGCGGCGCAGTGCCGTGCGTGACGAGCGCCGAGCGCGTGTCGAGACTCTTCAGCAAGTCTTGCGGAATGTCGCGCAGGAATTGCGACGGCTCGCTCGTGTCGCTGCGTCCGAAGTGTGAGCGCTTGAAAGTGTACAGCAGATACAAGCGCTGCATCGCGCGCGTGATGCCGACGTAGAACAAGCGGCGCTCTTCTTCTATCCCGTCCGGATCTTCCAGCGAGCGCGAGTGCGGGATGATGCCCTCCTCCAACCCGACGATGAACACGACGGGGAACTCCAAGCCTTTCGCCGTGTGCAGCGTCAGCAGCGTTGTCGCGTCGGCGTTTGGGTCGTAGTTGTCCACGTCGGATGTGAGCGACACATCCTCGAGCAACGTGCGCAAGCCATCGGGCGGCTCGAACTCATCGAACTGCTGCGCCTTCGTGCGCAGCTCCATCACGTTCTCCCAGCGGCTCTCGCCTTCGTCCGTGCCGTCGCGCACGAACTTACCGTATGCCGTGCGCTCCAACAGCAAGTCCAATAACTCCTGCACGTTCAACACGTCGCGCGCGGCGAACAGTTCTTCGAGCAGATGTGCGAAGTCGGCCAGTGCGCGGCGGGCACGACCCTCAAGTGACGGCGGACGCGGCGGTTGATTATTTGCGGTCTGCCGTCCAGCCTGCCCTGAGCCTGCCGAAGGGTCTGCCGTCTGCGCGAGCGCGAGTACCTCTTCAACGAGTGACACATCTCTGCGCGCTGCACTCTGCTGAAGCAGCGCAATCGTTTTCGCGCCCATGCCGCGCGGCGGGACGTTGATAATGCGATTGAGGCTGATGCTGTCGTCGGGGTTGGCGATGACGCGCAGATAGGCGAGCACGTCCTTCACTTCTTTGCGCTCGTAGAAGCGCGTCGCGCCGACGAGCCGATACGGCGCGCCCTGCTTGACGAACGCATCTTCGATGGCGCGCGACTGCGCATTGGTGCGATACATCACCGCGCACTCACGCGGACGCACCATGCCGCGCGCGACCAGCCGCTTGATCTCGCTCACGACGAAATCGGCTTCTTCGTTTTCGTTGTACGCCTCGAACAATGTGACGGGCAAGCCTGCGTCGTTCTCCGTCCACAGTTTTTTCTTCTTGCGCTTGCGATTGGCGATAATGACCGACTGCGCCGTGTCGAGAATCGTCTGCGTCGAGCGATAGTTCTGTTCGAGCAGAATCGTGCGCGCCTGCGGGAAGTCGTGCTCGAAGTTCAAGATGTTGCGGATGTCCGCTGCGCGAAACGCATAGATGCTCTGGTCGGGGTCGCCGACGACGAGGATGTTCTTGTGCTTTGCCGCTAGCAGTTTCACGATGGCGTACTGCGCGGGGTTCGTGTCCTGAAACTCATCCACGAGAATGTGCTTGTACTTCTCTTGATAGCGCTGCAAGATTTCAGGAAACTCTTTCAGCATCTGCGCGACCTTCATCAGCAGGTCGTCGAAGTCGAGCGCGTTGTTGCGGTCGAGGACGTCGGCGTAGCGTTTGTAGATGCGCGCGACGGCTTCTTCCCAGTAGTCGCGCGTGCTCTGCGAGAATTGTTTCGCGTCCTTCAACTCCGACTTGGCTCTGGAGATGGTCGCGAGCACCGCGCCGGGTCGGAAGCGTTTCTCGTCCAACTCCAATTCTTCAACGGCTTGCTTGACGGCGGAGCGCTGATCGTCCGAGTCGTAAATCACGAAGTTGGATGCGATGCCGAGATGCTTCCCGTCAATGCGCAGCCAGCGCGCGCAGATGGCGTGGAACGTGCCGACGGTCAATTGCGCCACGCCCTGCTCGCCGACGATGCGCACGAGTCGCTCTTTCATCTCGCGCGCCGCCTTGTTGGTGAACGTGACCGCGACGATTTTCCACGGCGCGATGTGGCGGCGCGTGATGAGCCACGCCACCCGATGCGTCAGCACGCGCGTCTTGCCCGAGCCGGGTCCCGCCAGCACGAGGATGGGCCCGTCGCCCGCGCTCACGGCTTCTTGTTGTTTGGGGTTGAGGGATTCGAGTAAAGGGTCGGTCATTGAACGAAGTTATTGAGTGAAAAATTAAATGCTCGTAACGGCCATTGCAATACGCAACAAAATTGAATGTCGAACCGCGTTGCCGCGCGGATGTTCGGCAGCGGATGCAACGCAAAGCGGATATGTTCTACTCAAACCGCCCTTGCATCCTTTTCAGCAACTCCGCCCGTGCACTCGCGCGCTGTTGCGGCAAGTCCTCCGTCTGCCGTCGAGCCTGCCCTGAGCCTGTCGAAGGGTCTGCCGTCTGCCGTCCGACAACGCGCTGCCGGCGCGCGGGCCGCTCGTGGCTGATCTCGGACAACGTGCGGCCCAACTGTTCGAGGCTGTTCAGGTTGCGCACCGAGAGGAAGTCGTCCACATACGGCAACGCGGCTTGCAAGCCTTGTGTCAATGGCTGATAGCCTTCCGAGCCGATGAGTGGGTTGAGCCAGATGAGACGATAACAACTTTTTTGCAGACGCTCCATCTCCTTGGCCAGTTGCTCCGGCTCGCCGCGATCCCAGCCATCGGAGATCATCATCACGACCGCGCCGCGTCCGAGCACACGCCGCGCCCAACGGAAATTGAATTGATGAATCGCCACGCCGATGCGCGTGCCGCCGCCCCAATCTTCGACTTGCCGCTCGACGGCATCCAGCGCGTCGTCCACGTCTTTGAACGTGAGTTGGCGCGTGATGCGCGTCAGGCGCGTGCTGAACAAAAACACTTCGACCTTATCAAAGTCAAAGCCTGATGAAATCGTGTGCACGAAGTGCAGCAACATGCGCGTGTACTGTTCCATCGAGCCGCTGATGTCGCACAGGATGACGAGCGGACGCGGCTTGGTCTTGCGGCGCTTCCATGCGAGCGCGAGCAGTTCGCCGCCGTGCCGCAAGTTGCCGCGCACGATGCGGCGCAGGTCGAGATACTCGCCTGTGTCAATCGGCCGCCGTCGGCGCGTGCGGCGCTCGCCGACGCGCCACTGCATCCGCTGCATCAACTGCTTCGCTTGCTGCACCTCTTCCCATGTGAACGACGAGAAGTCTTTGCGCCGCAGCACTTCGTTCGCGCTGTACGATTGCAGCGCATGAACCTCGACGGCCTCTTCGTCGCGTGGCTCGCCCTCCTCGCCTGCCCCAAAGCGACTCTGCGGCAAGCGCAACGGTTTCGGCAGCAAGCGCGGATCGGCGATCATCTCAAGTCGCTGCATCGTCGGGTCAGTCGGCTGGCGCCAGAACGCGCGCCACGCCTGATCGAACAACGGATAATCTTCGTGACGGCGCACGAGGATCGCGCGCGTGGTCTGATACACGTCTTGCTTGTTGCCGACGTCAATCAGCGCAAGCGCGTGCGTCAGGTCAATCATCTCGCTTGCGCCGACATCCAATCCCATCAGCCGCAGCAGCCGACCGAAGAGGAGGAGGTTCTTGAGGAAGTATGAAGGCTGAGTGATCAAGGATGATTCGTTCATGAGGCTGACGACAGACGGAAGGCGGACTACAGAATCCGCATCCGATACGGGCACTATGTCGCGCGCTGCGTCAGCACGCGGCGAGACCGAAGTTGAGATCGGTCTATCGTCCTCCGCCTTCCGTCAGACATTCGCTCGCGCCACCAACTCGCGCGCGACCGCGCCTTGCACCTTCTGCACGTCGTCTTGATATTTCAGCACGACGCCGATGGTGTCGTCAACGGCTTGCGCCGTGAGGTCGCGCTGCTCAAGCGCGCACAGTGCGGCAGCCCAATCAATCGTCTCGGAGACGCCGGGCACTTTGTATAGTTCCAGCTTGCGCAATTCCTGCACGAACGTGACGACCTTGCGCGAAAGTTGCTCGGCGGCTTGCGGCACTTTGGTCTGCACGATGTTCAACTCTTTGTCGAGCGACGGATAATCAATCCAATAATAGATGCAGCGGCGCTTGAGCGCGTCGTGAATGTCGCGCGTGCGGTTCGACGTGAGCACGACGACCGGCGGGTGTGTCGCTTTGAGCGTGCCGACTTCGGGCACCGTCACTTGCCATTCCGAAAGCAGTTCCAACAGGAACGCTTCGAACTCTTCGTCGGCGCGATCTACTTCGTCAATCAGCAGCACGGGCGCACGCTCGCGCGAATCTTCGATGGCTTGCAAGAGCGGGCGGCGGATGAGGAACTGCGGCGAGAACAATTCTTTCAAGGTCTCGGCGCGCGCCGCGCCTTGCGCTTCGAGCAGACGAATCTCCAGCATCTGCCGTGTGTAGTTCCATTCGTAAACCGCGCTGTTGACGTCGAGCCCTTCATAGCATTGCAGGCGAATCAACTCGGTATCGAGGATCGTCGCGAGCACCTTGGCCACTTCGGTCTTGCCGACGCCCGCTTCGCCTTCGAGAAAAAGCGGCTTCTGCAACTTGAGCGCGAGAAAGATCGCAGTCGCCAGTCCGCGCTCGGCGATGTAGCGCTGCGCAGCGAGCGCCTGCATCACGTCGTCAATCGAATTCATGTTGAGTCCTGAGTTATTCCTTTTCACCAAAGTTGCTTAACAACTAAACCTGCTTGATGGAAGAATCCAAGCAGGAGATCGCGGCGATGGCGCAGTCGCGCAAAACCACGATCAACCATTTGACGCAGAGCGGCACGGTTATCAGGCGTGG
>JBBPZQ010000026.1:0-12033 GCA_038198935.1 Anaerolineae bacterium | reverse complement strand
TGGCAGACCCAGTAATTCGGTTAGCAGTTGATCATCTGGCATGGAGGCTCCACCTGAAAGAAGATGCAGCCATCTTACCAGACTATGGCACCCTGTCTATTACCTGATTTTCCCGTCAAAGTCGGGAGAGCCGTAAAATCGAGCTTCTGTGCCCATTTGCAAAGTTGTTACGCGAGGCATAACCAAATCAAGCAGTGCATCGTGTAAATCATCCCGCATAGAACCTAACCATAACGACTTCCCTTTACCACTTTCCCATTCTTCTATCGTATCGTCGCTCACAGGATTTCTAATATTCTGTAGCATAAAATGCCAGCCTTGCTTGGCCAACTGGTACAGTCTCAATGCATCATATTCCTCCAACCATGCGCACGTCTCTAATTTAACCCCTGCTCTCCGCCCGAATTGTAAGTAATAGAGCTGACCTGCTGGTATGTCTTCAACGTGTTCAAGAAAATATTTCAGCCAAGTGTGAACCACATGTTCTGCTAATATCTGCTCGTTAGCTGGATTCTCTCTTGCTAATTTTGGAGAGATATAGCGGCGATTCTTTCTCGATTCCCATTTCAAGCGCAGTCTTGCTCGCGCCACGGAACGGAATAGGAATGTATCAGGCAAACCGGGAACACCACCGATTCTAAAGCCGCCTCGCAGCAGTGTATTGCTGGCTCTACCCGCGATATCATCCTCCAATAATGATACTGAGATTTTGGTTGTAGCGCTCTCTTCTAATTGTTTTGCCAGATATGGATTAAGCAATGCAATTTCGCCCTCCAATCCAGCTTCTTCATCATTTAGTGGGATACGAAGAGCAATGGTTTCTAGCTCGGAAGGTAGTTCGACTTTTAGAGGGAGTGGGTCTATCCACTCTTGTGATGTCTTGGCGTCTGCAACATACTCAAGATTCAAGCGGTAAGGCAATTCCTGACAGACATGAATCAGATAATTCTTAACCTGATTCCAGTTAGGTGGAACAATTTTGCTATTCCTGATTGCTCCGCGAGTCATATAAAGCGTTATACGCGTGCCTTTGAAACGTCTCACGCCTTGATTGCTCTGCTCGTCTAATCTAATGAGACGTGTCGGCCCATCAATTTGGAGTGTGCGCTTGTAAGTATCACCGCGCACTGATTCCCACATTGCGGTTTCGACTTCGACGCGGCCGGCGAGCAGGAAGCATGAGAGAAAGCCAATGCCAAACTCCGAGACGGGCGCGAAGTCGAGATTGCTCTTACGCAATTGGATGCGATACTGATTGAACTCCGACGAGTTGTAATAAGAGCGTCCGACTTTGAGGAAGTAGCGATCAATAATCAGAGCGTCCATGCCCGTTCCCGTGTCCGTGACGATCAGTTTGGGCTGCGGGCAATCAGCCATCGGTTCCTCGTAACGAATGAAGATCCGATCGGTAGTGTTGGGTATGATTGAAGTATCCGCCATCTCGGACAAGGAGTCGCGCAACTTGCAGGCATCTACGGCGTTCTGCACCAACTCGCGCACGGCGACAAGCGGGTTATCGTAAATCGCGCCACCCATTAGCAGGTTGTACACGCGCTCATCATCCAATTCAAACTGATAAGGCACGTAATGATAGCCCTCTTCGTGAATTTCGGGCTTGACTTCAGACAGCAGCGCAAAAGGAAATGTGTTGACTTCTTGCAGTGCGCCAAAGGTCGCGCGTGTGGCTTGGATCTCCTGCGCAATAGCCGCGCAGAACTGCACGACAGCATGATGCAAGATGTGGCTCTTGCTGCGTCCGCGAAAGACAATGGCATCTGGCTCAATTTGCCAGTTTGAAATCGTCAGATGCTTGCCCCATTCCAACACCGAGCGATTGTCTTGTGGGTCGAGATTGCCCGGCAGTAAGTAGTGGAACAAGACAGAGGGCGTGCGCTCGCGGTCGAAGTCGAGAATGTCGGCAAGACGCAGCGCGGCCGCGATCATGTGCAGGTCAGCATTGCAGCGACCGACTGGGTAATCAGATGGGAAGCGTGGATGTGCAGGGTTATGCTCATCGCGCTGCACCAATGTTTCCGCGTCTTGATTGTGGCTGACGCATACGGCAATCAATTTGGCGCGGAACGAATCGCCGTCAAACGATAGACACGATTCGATGTCGGGCACGCGAGCACGATCCTTCTCATGAAAATCATTCAACTGTTTAAAGACTTCTCGATAGCGTTCGGGCAAGGCATGGCGTTCGCGCGTGTCCTGACTGAGCAGTGCCTCTTCAGCCTGAGCAATCTTCTGTTCGGCGCGGCGCTTGACAGTCTCGTGCGCATTGGGATTACCGACCTGTGCGCGCAACTGATTGAGCATTTCCTTCGCGGAATCCTGAATCTCAAGCCGATCCCACAGATCAGATGTGGGCTCAAGGCGTGCCGCACGCTCGGACGGACTGAGCGCCATGCCGACATCGTGTAGATATGCGGCGGCAACCATCATGCCGATCTCAGGCGGTGTGAGCGTTTCGCGACGCTCTTGCCTCAAAATGTGCCACATCAAGTGCGCGACCTTTTGGCCATGCATGCGGTCGTGCATGGTAAAGGTTTCCATCTCTCGCGCGGTGATACGGTCGAGCAGAGGTGCGAGCATGTGATCAACGAGGTGAATCAAATTCGCGTGCAGAAGCGCGTACTCATTCCGCATTTCTGGGCCAAGCTTCGCACCGTCTGGCTGCCAAGAAGCCTCACCTCTGGCATAGGCATTAAGGCGCTGCATCAAATCGAGCTGTTCAACTTGCTTTGGAGTTTCGGGAATCTGAGTCATAGAGGAATCCTAATAGGTCTAATCTCTATAATGCAGTGCGCGGCATCATTCTTTCACATTAGTGGCGGCATTATACACGATTTGAAAACTTTGCCGCATCAAAAGAAACGGGCGCAGCAGTGCTGCGCCCCTACATTTGAATGTATGCGCGGCGTCATGTCTGTTCCAACTTATTCCCACAATTGCCGCAGAACGTGAAGTCGGCGGGGATGCCTTTCGCGCCACAGTTGCCACAGGTCTGCGTGTATGCGCCCCATAGAAATTCGGGCGCGCGGCCCGATGCGGCGCGCTCGCGCAAGCCGACGTAGTTGGCGGGGCGCTTCTCGACGAAGGCTTTCATGCCTTCGTAAGGTTCGACGGTGGCGAAGTGCAGCGTGAGCCAGTCTTGCGCGTGGCGGATGGTCGCGCTCCATGCGAGGTCTTTCCAGAAGTTGACCTGCGAGCGTGTGTAGCGCAGACATTCGGGAAACTTGTTGATCAGTTTCTGGCACAGCGTGTTCACCGCCTCATCCAATTTTTCATAGGGCACGACTTGGTTCACTAAGCCCCAGTCGAGCGCCTGCTGTGCGCTGATTGGCTCGCAGGTGAAGAGCATCTCGCGCGCGCGGCGGTCGCCGATCATAATGGGCAGCCATTGCGTTGCGCCAGCCGCCGCGACACTGCCGACCTGCACGCCGACTTGCCGCAACGTCGCGTGCTCGGCGGCGATGGCCAGGTCGCATGCCATGTTCAATTCGTTGCCGCCGCCTGCGACGATGCCGTTGATACGCGCGATGGTCGGCTTGCCGATGTTGCGCAGCGTCTCGAACGATGAGATGAACGCATCCATGTACTTCCAGTAATCACGCGGGTGCTGAGTAAACGAATCGGCGTATTCCTTCACGTCGCCGCCGGTGCTGAACGCTTTGTCGCCCGCGCCCGTGATGACGAGCACCGCAATGCTGTCGTCGTAAAGCGTGTCGCGGAAGGCATCGCGCATTTCGAGCAGCGTCTCCGTGTTCAGGCAGTTATACACTTGCGGACGATTGATGGTGACGCGCGCGACCCAATCTTTCTTTTCATACAAGATGTATTTGAAATCGAACGACTCGGCTGGCTGTGCCTCGAACTGACCCATGCTGACCTCCTCAGATTCAGTGATGGCTGAGTAGAGACGTTGCGGAGCAGCGTCTCTACAGCCTAATTGTACAACGAGACAAATGCAGAAGCGTCTCCAATTTGGAGACGCCTCGTCGAAACCGAACACGCACGCGGCTCAACCCAGCATGTCGGCAAGCATCTTCAGCACTTTGTCGTTGCGCCAGTAGTCATGCGATGGAATTGGATCGTCAGCGATGTTCACGAAAATATCTTTGATGCCATACGACGTGAACG
This sequence comes from Anaerolineae bacterium, assembly GCA_038198935.1. GTDB lineage: Bacteria > Chloroflexota > Anaerolineae > JACRMK01 > JACRMK01 > JBBPZQ01. The sequence goes on along the minus strand of JBBPZQ010000026.1, from coordinate 7,890 downwards.
CGGGGCGAATCGGATCGGCAACCGCGTCGGTCGTGTCGTAAATGTTGCGCCAGCGCCGCACCGTCTTGCGTCGGATCGCACCCACATCCGACGAGCGCACGCCGACGTTGACGAGTTTGTGCAGCGGACTGCCCATCGTCACAAAGTCCGTGACGTTGTAGTTCTGTGCGCCGTCGTGCAGCACGTCGAACGAAACAACGGTGCCGAGACTGTGACTGACCAGAATCGTTTCGTCGGCGCTCTGCTTCGCTTTGTTCAGCACGTCAATCAAACGCTTTCGCACTGCGCGCTGTAAGTCCGCATCAAATAGATAGCGCGTCACATCCGCAATCACATCCGCAGCCAGCAGCGCATCGTCAATCGGGCCCGTCGGGAGACGATTGGGATGCTTGCGTTGGACGGCGACCCGTCGCTTGCGAATCTGCTCCGTGAAGTCGGCGCGAAACTTGCGCGCTTTCGGTGACAGCGGTTTCGCCTTTGACAGCGAGACGGGCCCCCCGATGTTCGACAGGTCGGCGTACCAACAGGGCAGGCACGCGGGCTGACTGCCCATGATCTTCGTGAGCGCGTTCAAGCCCTCGACATAGAAGTTGCTCATTTCCTTACCCGCGCCGTGAATGTTGACCAGAACTTTGGACATAGCTCTCCTCCTCGTCCCTGCGAATCAAATGGCTCCAATCAGCAGCTTGCACTCGGCGATGATTGAAGCCGTGCCTGTTCGCGCTCAACCTGTAGTCACAGGCTACGCGTCACGGTATGAAAATCACTGGACCGTAAAATCGGTGATGCTGTCCAGTTTGCTATTCACGAAAATCTCGACGCGGTACAAGCCCGTGAGCCACTTGCTGTTCGGCGTGAGATTAAAATCAAGATTGCGTGAGCCTTGACTGGTCAGCTCGAATGAGTCAATCAGCGTATTGCACGCTGCCGCCGAGCCCACGTCGGTCGCATACCATATTGCTTTGAACTTGCTGTCACTGGGCGCATTCTCGATGGCGACGACGGCGTGGAAGATGGCGTTGGGCACAAAGGTGCGCGTCGGATTCACGGGGTCTTTGTTGTCGCCCTGCACATTTTTGGCGATCGCGATGCTCGTGATGTACGGCGAGGGCGTGAGGGTGGCCGCGATTGGCCGCGCGCAACTGCCTCTAAAAGCAACCGTTGGCAGCGGCGTACGGCCCGCTTGCACGATAGTCGTCGGCACGCGCGTTGCCAGGATGCCAATCGTCGGCAGCGGCGGCACGGTGGGGGTGCGCGTCGGCAGCGGCGTGACAGTCACACAGACTGCTGCCGGCTGCGCCAGCTGCTGCGGCCCACTGGTCGTTGGCTGCCCAGCGGGCCCATTGAGTGGCTCCGGCGTCTGTGTCGGGCAGACCGCCAGCGTCGGCCGTGCGACACTCGTCACCAATATGGCGCGCGTCGTCGCCGTCGGGTTGAGTGAGAACGCTGGTGAGGTGCTTGTGGGCGCAACGCTCGGCGCAAGCCGGCTGAACGCGAACACGGCGATGCCGACGACGCACAGCGCGCCAATACAAAGCAGCACGACAACCGCGCCGATGATGAGCGGTAGCCGATTGCCGCCACGCGGCGCAGACGGTGGCGGAGCAAAGGGTGGCGGTGGCGGAGCAAAAGGAGGTTGGGTCATCCGATCCTCACGCGTTCACTAGCTTCAAGATTTCAGCTTCGTTCAGCACGCGCTTCGATTGCTTGGCCGCCGCCATGATGCGATCCACAATCGGACGCGCCGGCTTGATGCCGCGCGACGTGAGATAGAACATGACGTTGCTCACGCCGCTCATGGGGCCTACTTCAATCACTTGCTGCAAGCCGAACCAATCGGCCGGCACCCCCGAATAGACACGGTTGGCAAGCCATGGGTCGCCTTTATTGATCGCTTTCGCGACAGCGGACGCATGCACACCCGTCGCCGTGCGGAACGCATCCGCGCCGAACACGGGCCAGTTCACCGGAATTGGCACGCCCGTCATCTCGGCTGCGAGCCTCACGTAGTCGCGCAACATCGTTAGATCGGTGTTCACGATGCCGAGCAATTTCAAATTGACGAGCAGCGTGTCCATCGGCGTGTTGCCGCAGCGCTCGCCAATGCCCAGTGCAGTGCCGTGCACGCGCTGCGCGCCCGCCGCAATCGCCGCGAGCGAGTTGGCTACGCCCAGTCCGCGATCCTGATGACCGTGCCAGTCCACCTTCACGTCGCGCGCGCCTAGATCGGCGATGATGCTCTTCACGAACGCGACGACGTTGTACGCGCCGTCGGGCGTGGCGTGTCCGACCGTGTCGGCAACGCAGACGTGCTTCGCGCCACACTCGACGGCTTTGCTGTACAGCATGCGCATCGTGTCAGGGTCGCCGCGCGTCGTGTCTTCGGTGACGAACATGCACGGCAGCCCTTCGCGCACGGCGAACGTCACGGACTCCTCGACGCACTGCATCATGAACTCGACGTCCCAATCTTCGGCAAGGCGGCGGATCGGCGAGCAGCCGAGAAACGCCGCGACTTCGATCTCGACACCTGCGCGCTGCGCGCAATCAACCGTCGGCTTGATGTCGGCAAGCGTGGTGCGGCATGCGACGTTGACTTTGATGTTGAGCGTTGCCGACTCGCGCGCGAGCGCAACCACATCGGCCTGCGCCGACGCCGACGACCCCGCATAGCCTATGTCCGCCGTGTGGATGCCGAGCGTATCCATCAGGTGCAGCAGCTCGATCTTCTGTTCAATCGGTGGGTTGAGCACCGACGGCGACTGCAAGCCGTCGCGCAGCGTCTCGTCGTCCAGTTCGACTGCGGACGGATACGATGTCGTGCGCCCGTGCACGTTCCAGTCGTAGATGAGATCGCGTTCGCGGGAATTCGTATTGCTCATGGTGTCTTCGTGGTTTGCTTTCTACCTATAGGTCTCCAAATAACGCTTCACCGCCGCCAGAAACCGATCGCCATCAGCGCCGTCGAGGATGCGGTGATCGAAGGTGAGCGAGAGATAGACCATCGGGCGGATCGCAATGGCATCGTCAATCACGACGGGGCGCTTCGTGATGGTGCCGACGCCCATGATGGCTGCTTGCGGCTGGTTGATGATCGGCGTGCCGAACAGCGAGCCGCCCACGCCGGGGTTCGTGATGGTGAACGTGCCGCCTTGCACGTCGTCGGGCGCGAGTTGGCGCGCACGCGCGCGGCGCGACAGGTCGTTGACCGCACGCGCAACGCCGAGCAAGTTCAATTCGTCGGCGTTCTTCAGCACCGGCACGATCAAGCCTTCTTCGATGGCGACGGCGACGCCGATGTTGATCGCCTTCTTCATCAGCACGCCTTTGTCGCCGAACGAGCTGTTCAGCATCGGCTGCTCGCGCAGCACACGCGCGGTCGCCTCGACAAAGTACGCGGTGAAGGTCAAGTCCGCGTTCTGTCGTGCGAACGTTTCTTTGTTGGCAGCACGATGCGCGGCGACCTTGCTCATGTCCACTTCGAAGACGGTCGTGACGTGCGCCGATGTGTGCACGCTGCGCACCATGTGCTCGGCAATCGCTTTACGCATCGGCGTGAGCGCGACGAGTTCTTCGTCTGCCATGCCGCTTAAAATTGGTTGGCTGATTGGTTGCGGTGGAGATGGTGGTGTGGGAATCGGCGTCGGTTGCGGTGGAGTCGGTGATGGCGTTGGCACAGGTTGCGGTATGGGTGTGGGCTGCGGTGTGCTCGCGCGCTGGGCGAGGAATTTCTCGAAGTCCTGCTTCGTCACGCGCCCACCGTCGCCGCTGCCACTGATCTGCGACACGTCAACATCATGCTCGGCGGCCAAACGCGCCACAACGGGCGAGAGTCGCGTAGATTTTGAGGTTGATGGGGTGGTTGGTTGGCTGGTTGGCTGTGCAGGTGCAGCCGTCGGCATTTGCTCAATCGTCGGCGCGGCGTGTGCGTTCTCCCTCCCCTGCGCGCGGGGGAGCGTCGGAGTGGAGGTTTCGCCTGCGTTCCCAATTACCGCCATTAGTGTGCCAACCTTGATCGTCTCACCTTCGGGCACGAGGATGTCGAGCAGTGTGCCTTCGGCGGGCGACGGAATTTCCGAGTTCACCTTGTCGGTGATGATCTCGACCAGTGGCTCGTACTTTGCCACCTTGTCGCCCTTCTGCTTCAACCACTTGCCGACCGTGCCTTCGGTGACGGACTCACCCAGTTGCGGCATCGTGACGTTCGTTGCCATGAAAATCTCCAATGCGTATTGCAAAACGCGTGACGCGTCATCATTACACGTCACGCATCGAATTAATACCGCGCCAGTTTCAGCATCGCTACGAGAATCTTCTCCACGTTGGGCAGCAGCCATTCTTCCTGCTCAGGGTTGTGCGGCATGCCGGGCACGTCGGGCGTCGCGACGCGCATCACGGGCCCGTCGAGATACTCGAATGCTTCCTCGTTGATGATGGCGGTGATCTCGCCGGTGACGCTGAATGATTTCGTGTCCTCGGTGACGATCAGACACTTACCCGTTTTCTGTACCGACGCGATGATCGCCTCTTTATCGAGCGGCGAGATGGTGCGCAAGTCAATCACCTCAGCACTGATGCCGTCCTGTGCGAGTTCGTTAGCCGCTTGCACACAATAGTGTAGCATCAATCCATAACTGATAACACTCAGCTCAGCGCCTTCGCGCGCGATGCGTGCTTTGCCAATCGGCACCGTGTAATCGCCGTCGGGCACCTCGTCTTTGATCAGCCGATAGCCTTTCTTGTGCTCGAAGAAAACCACGGGATCGGGATCGCGGATGGCGGCGATGAGCAACCCCTTCGCATCGTATGCCGTCGCGGGAATGACGACTTTCAAGCCGGGGCGATGCGCGTACAGCACCTCGACCGATTGCGAATGCCACAATGCGCCGTGCACGCCAGCGCCGAACGGCGCGCGCATCACCATGGGCACGGACAACTCGCCGGCGGTGCGCCAGCGAATCGTCGCCGCTTCATTCACCATTTGATCGAAGGCGGGCAATGAGTAATCGGCGAATTGCATCTCGGCAATCGGACGCAAGCCGCGCATCGCCGCGCCGATGGCGATGCCCGCGATGCCGATCTCGTTGAGCGGCGTATCGAGCACGCGCTTCATGCCGTACTTCTTGTACAAGCCATCGGTCGCGAGGAACACGCCGCCCTTCACGCCCACATCTTCGCCGAGCACGAACACACGCGGGTCGCGCGCCATCTCCGCGTCCATCGCGTCGCGGATGGCTTCGATCAGAGTTTTGATGGGCATGGTAATTCCAATTCAGACGGCGGACGATGGACGGCGGTCTGTCGTCTGCCGTCTGCCGTCAGCTCTCGGCAAACACGTGCGTCAATGCCTCTTCGGGTTTCGGCGTGGGCGAGCGTTCGGCGTACTGCTGCGCGTCTTCGATCTCGGCGTTCACTTTTTCGTCCACTTGCTTCGCGAGGCTCTCGTCCCACAGGTCGGCCGACTGCATGTAGGCGATGAATTTCTTGATCGGATCGAACGGACGGTCGGACTCGATTTCTTCTTTGGTGCGGTAGCGGCTCTGATCGTCTTCGGTCGTGTGTGAATTGAGGCGTTTGCATTTCACTTCGATGAACGTCGGACCTTCGCCAGCATACGCCTGCGCGAGCGCCTGCTTGGTCGCGTCGAACACGGCGAGCGTGTCGGTGCCGTCCACCTGCACGCCTGCGATGCCGTAGCCGTGCGCGCGCTCGACGAGGCTGTGCACGGCGAACTGCATTTTGGTCGGAACGGAAATGGCCCACTCATTGTTCTGACATAAAAACACGACGGGCAACTTGTGAATCGCCGCGAAGTTTGCCGCCGCATGAAAATCGCCCGTCGAGGTCGAGCCGTCGCCAAAGTAGATGATCGTCGCTTCGTGCTTGTCCTCGTAGAAACTGGCATACGCGCTGCCGACGCCGTGTGGCAGCTGCGTGCCGACGGGGCTGGAGCCGGTCAGAATGTGCAACTTCTGCGAGCCATAGTGGCCGGGAATCTGTCGGCCCTTTGTGTTCGGGTCGTTGTCGCGGTGATAGCCGTACGCAAAAATGTCGCGCATGCTCATGCCGCGCGTGATCGCCACGCCGTGCTCGCGATAGGAGAGCGCGATCCAATCGTCAGGCGCGAGCGCGTACGCACTGCCGACCTGCGCGCCCTCTTGCCCTTGACACGACGCGAACGCCAGCACCTTGCCCTGCCGATTCAACTGGCCAAAGCGATTATCCATCGCGCGCGTCAGCATCATTTTGTAATACAACTCGTGCACGTCTTCGTCATGTAGACCGAGGGAGAGGTGGCGGACGTGACTGTAATTCATCGCTTATTCTCTGTTCAAGCCTTCGACAAACGCGAGCAATTCGGATTTGGTTTGCGCCCAAACGTCGTGGAGTTGAAAAACGCCATCAGCCATTAAGTCCCAATCATTTTGAAATGAAACATTCATAAGGTCCGTTTGCGGAGCAACATAGGACTTTCCTGCCGAGTTTTCTTGACCGCGAGTGGAACTACGCGCTTTTGTATTTGACTTCGCCAGTAGGATAGGGGACGACATACTTGAATCTCGTGTATACGAGATTGGACAAGTGCTTGCGCCATTTGAAGGTCCTGAATTGTTTTTCGGATTCTACTCCTCATTTCAATATCTTCCACAACAGTTAGAGTTCGGTTTGCTTGTGCGATTAGGCGATCGTATTCAATCAACACCCTTTCATCATTTATACGATTTGCTCGTATCCTAATAACGAACCTTCGGTTCAAGTACAAATGCTCTATCATGTATTCAGCGACAGCTGTTAGTCCTTCCACAATTCCATCATCCCATATTTTGAAATGGTCATCGTAGTCATGTTTGCAAGGATCCAAGTAACCACGCCCAGTTGAGGTCGGGTCCCCAGGTTGCCAATCGTTACCTTTTAAGCCATTGCACTCATCGCAGGCATAGAGTGGTAGCACTCCATGAAACTGTGGTCAGGTGGCCCAGCGCGCAATGAGTTGTTTACGGGCCAGCGAAGGTCGGCCGCGTTGCGGGGGCGGCGTCCATCGGGGCGGCGGAACTTGATAGACCAGCAGTTCGTGTACGGTCCAGCGGTGGTCGGTAATGCCTGCCGCAATCGCCGGTGTGCGCGGGATCCACTTGTGACCGTTAATGATACCCGCCAAACGCAGACTCTGGTGATCAGTGCAAAAGTTGTAGACCGTGCCAACTAAATACAAGCCATGCTGCAAACTCACGGTCTGCTGGGCTAAGGCGCGACTGCGTCGCACCAAGCCAACCAAGCGTGAACGGAAGGTCGCGTTCAAGCGTTCGATGTAGGCGGTGTTGATGGTGGCCGTGTGTTGGGTTTGCTGTAACAGCGCTTCAATTTGACTGGTGGTTCCTTGCACGACACGACGCAGTACACCGGCCACCCGCTGCTGAGCATATTGCTTCACGACCTGAGCGATCAGGATACCGTCCCACGGACGTAAGTGTGGGCGTCCAGGCTGGCCGCTTGGCAGCGGCTCACGAAAGACCTGCTGAATCGCGCCGACGTAAGCACGAAAGCCATCGGTGCAAAACAACAACGTCCGACAGAGCGCGCAGGCTCGAACTTTTTGCACCAGTTGCACGATCAAGACCCTATCGCGTTGCGCACTCAAGACACCACCCAACCACAAGCGTGTACTGACTTGCAAGGCGCACGCCAGCCAAACGATACCGCCTTGTTTTTTCACGCGCAACTCGTCCAGTTGCACTTGTCCCAAGTCACGCGGTTGTTGCACCAGCTGCTCATGCACTTGCTCACACTGTTGACCGGCGCGCGCTTGCCAGTTCAGCACCGTGCGTTCATCTAAATGGAAGGCAACCACAATGGCTTGCAAGGGACAACCATAGGCGAGCAACGTAATCA
>JBBPZQ010000025.1:0-16503 GCA_038198935.1 Anaerolineae bacterium | reverse complement strand
TGTTTCGCCCAACAGATCTTCAGGCTTCTGATACTCTTTCAGTAGTTCGTCTAACAGTTCCGGTCGGATGGTCATCGCTATTCTCCTTCTTTCGGATTATCTGAGTGATGACCATTTACACAAAATCTATGATACCCTCACTCTCGCGGGATACATATCACTCGGCATCAGGTAGCCAGGACGCAAGAACTCAAAGATTGATCCAATGTCATCAATCTTATTCTCAACAGGTGTGCCCGACAGTGCCCATCGCTGCTTTGCTTTCAACCGCTTGATGGCTCGTGAGCGTCCACTTCCGGGGTTCTTGATGTTTTGTGCTTCGTCCAACACAACTACGTCGAACCCGAACAATTTTTCGGCCGGAAGTCTATACTCTTCCAAGTCCTTGCGAATCGTATCGTATGTGGTCACATATACGTGCGCCTCTACTGTCCAATCTAGTGTACGAATTTCAGGAGTACCTCTCACAAATGTCACGCTCAGTTCTGGTGACCACTCTTCCAAATGCTTATCCCACTCTCGAAGCACACTGACAGGACTTACAATTAGCGCCTTGTGGATCTTGCCTTGCTGAAAGAGAATGCGAAGCGCGACGATGGTCATCACCGTTTTGCCCGTACCCATTTCATCAGCAAGCAATGCGCCATCACGACTTCTCAGAAAATCAACGCCTGGGACTTGGTATGGAAAGAGTTGATGCGGCAAAAACAGATTCTCGAGTTGCTGCAAAACGAGCGGTGGCTGCAATACGACGTACACCAAGTCCCAAAAATCAGGACCGCGTGGTACGAGTTTGCCAGATTGTGAGACCGTCTGGGCATACGATTTGCGCAATGGTCGAACCGCACGGACTTGCGAGTCCAACAACTGTGGCTGAGTTGGTTTGGGGCGTATTTCCTTCCAGATGCGGTCACGATAATTCATCCCAAAAAGACGAGCAGGCAGAAGCACTCGGAAAAGATTATCTGAGCAGATAGGGTTTAAGAGCAAATGTGTGATTACATACGTTTGACTACTCAGCCCAAGCAGAACTTCGTATTGCTTCACTGGTGAGAGTGGAAATGTGTCAGGCTCGATTGATAATGGGAGCGTTACCAAGTCTTTCGTGACATCAGCAATTTCTAACGCCGCATAAGGCAATAGATTTTCCGAAACAAGGCCGTCCCGATTGTCTTGATCGCTCTCAAAAAAGCGCAGAAGCATGTTATCTGAGACCGCAAGGCACACGGGCTGGAGCAAATCAGATGATGTACTGGGTAAGATAATCGTGAACGGATCATGTTTGACATCTGCGCTCAAAGGTGCGGCATCGAAGGTCTGCGGTAATCGCAGTTCGATGTTTCTCCCTGAATAGATACGCAAAGGAAACAGTTTGGCTGCAACGGTAGCCAACTGCTGCTGTAGCCTACCCACGCGCTCCTCCAGTTGAGGTCTCGCCAATCTTTTGTTTGTGTGCTTCGTTCAGTGCAACACTTAATCGTTCAAACGGCTCCAGCAAATCACGTCTTTGTATGAGGCTTGAGAGCATCGCGTTCGCCGTGGTTGAATCTGTCGGGAACTCTTTATGTGCGGTAAGCACGATGGGTTTAATACCCATATCCGACTCACTATCGTCGCGCATGGCGCTTTTCTGATCGGGTCGGATCAAAACAACTGGGCAATCTAATTTGGGGCGCATACGGAGGAGAACCGGCTTGCGCACTAAGATCAATGAGGGTTTTTCTTTTGCCGCTTTTACCAATGGCACACCCATCAACTCAACGCTGATGTACTCATCCAGTGTGTCACCATACAGAACACGCTGCATGGTGGATGGCTTTACGGGGCTAGTGCAGCGAAATTCGTAAGGCTTGGTCTCAATGTCCGAAACGAGCAATCCGCCCCGTATGGTGGCTCCATCTTCAAATGTAGCGGTGTCAACGAAAAACAGTTTCACGTCAGATGGCTGTGTCATTTCGACTCCGTGCTGCAAGTAGTGTCCGAAATTATAGCACAGCGCACCAAACTTGAACCGCTCCTTTCCTCAATGCTCCAATCCGCGCATCCGCGTTCGTGCTCTCTGTACCACGCCCGTCGTGCACGAAGTGGCTCATCGTGCGCTCATTTGAAAATGGCTGGCGAACTCAAGTAGAATAGCGCATCATACCGCAGCATCGTTTGTCATTCATTCGGTTTGAGGCTTACGACGTATGCGACTGGCCACTCTCAAGTTCTCGACGACCCTGCTCCTGATCGCGACAGGGTTGTTGTTCTTCGTATGGTCTCCATCGCGCACGAACATGTTGCAACTCGCGCAAGACGCTATCGCGCAGCATCACAGCGATACGGGCGGCCAGACCGCCAGCCCCAATCCCAGCAATCGCGGCGCCGATCAGGAAGAGCGCGTGCGACAGATGTTGGCGCACGAGTACAATCAGTCCTATACTACAGAAAAAGCCATCAACGACCTGCTGGGCTTCAAGGGCAAGACGGCCGACTTTCTCGGCTACAACTCCGAGGCGCGACAGTGGCTTATCGCCGAGAGCAAGGGCACCAATCTCAACCACGCATTTGATCAACTGGAGAATACACTGCTCAAACTCCTCGACAAGTATCCAAACGCCAGTGTCGAATTACGTATCTACGTGAACGAACGCACGTTTAAGCTGTTGCAATCTGCTGACGGGATGGCGGGATGGACGATAGATGGAGTCGGCTATCTGCGCGCTTACAATGAGGCTGTTGGCAGTGTAACGGATGTGTTGATTAACGGCATTAAGATTATCACGCTCCAAGCGCTGTAGAAATAGGTGATTCGAAATGAAAATTGATAATCACATCCCTAAAATGTCCATCGAGGTGCAATCAGCGCTGCGGCGCGAAGCAAACAGGGCAGGTGGGCGCAGCGATGCGTTTGATTTTGCGTTGGAGCACAAGGGAGACATTCGCACGCTCGAAGAGGAGATACAGTGGTATGAAGAATTGCTTGCCAATCCATCTCATGCCACACCCGGACACCCGTTTGCCGTTGGCATGTCGGTGCGTAATCACATAGATGGGTTGCTCCCTTCTCTCAAGGATGCCTTAAGGATGATCAAGCAAGCGCGCGCGCACAGCAAGAACGGCGCAGAGGATACTTTGCCGGAGACGTTGGCGGACGCGCTCCATTATGAGCGCACCATCGCTAAAGCGCGCAGCGACGCGTTTACGTTTGCGCGCAAGTGTCAAGGGCATGTCGGCGTGCTGCTCGCCGCCGCGCAAGAGTCGGAAGCGTTTTTATCGCAGGCTACTGGGTATCCGCGCGGCGACAAGTCACAGCGATACGGACGCGCACATTACGAGGAAGGCTATCTGTCAGGGTTGCGCGACGCCATCGAGTTGCTGATGCGTCACGCGAACGAGGGCGAACCGCAGCCAGCGACGACGGCTGCTTGAATCCACAAACCCTCATCTCATTTCAATGCCGCCCATCAGCATGGCGGCATTGATTATTTCAACAAAGGTATATCGAACATGCTGACCGATGCACAATTTCAATTCTTGAAGTCCATCATGGGCGACGACCAAATCTCCACTGGCGAGTCGGCCCGCAGTCTGCATAGCCGCGATCAATCATCGCACACGGCGCACATGCCCGATATGGTCGTGTGGCCCGACACGACCGAACAGGTCAGCCGCATCGTCGCGTTTGCCAACCGCGAGCGCATCGCCGTCACGGGTTGGGGCGCGGGCAGCAGCCTCGAAGGCAACTCGATTCCGCTGCGCGGCGGCATTGTGATGGATTTCGCGCGCATGAATCACATCCTCAAGGTCTATCCCGAAGATTTTCAAATCGTGGTGCAGCCCGGCATCTTCTACAAAGACATGAACAAGTCGCTCGCGCAGCACGGCTTGTTCTTCGCGCCCGACCCCGGCGCGAACGCGAGCATCGGCGGCATGATCGCCAACAACGCGCGCATCAACGCAGCACCCGCTCGCGATAGTCGTTCATCTGCACGACGCGTCCGCTGACGCGCGCCTCTTCGGCGGCGAATGCCAGCAGGTGACTCTCTAGCGAGTTGCGCGCCGAGGTGAGCGTCTCGCTTTGATTGGCGCGCAGCGCCTGCACGAAGGCGCGCATCAGTCCGAAGTCACCGCCGCCGTGCCCGCTGCGCGCCCCCTCGACCTTGATCGCCTCCGTCGTGTTCGTGAGATGATCGGCGATCTCGATTGCGTATTCGCCCGCGATGAACTTGCCGCGCAGCGTCGCGCGTGAGCCGTCAATGCGCAGCGTGCGTCCCTCGCGGTGCGAGTGGCCCACGAAGTTCATCGAAATCGAAACGCCGCTCTCCAGCTCCAGCGCAATCACCTGATGGTCCACCACATCGTTGTCGCAATGATAGACGCAGCGTCCGTACGGGCCCGTTCGCAGCGCGTCCATACGCGCCTCGACGCTGTCATGCTCGGAGATGACCGCGCGGGGCCAAGCGCCGTCGGGGCCCGCGTAGATGCGCGGCGCGTAGAACGGACAATCGTCCGCAGCGGGACAGCCGTCGGTGCAGCGCGGCGGCGCACCCGCAGGCGCGTTCTCAGGTCGGAAGTGCATCAACGAACCGAACGAGCTCAAGCGTTTGGCGGGCCCGTGATTCCAGAACAAGATATCCATGTCGTGACAGCACTTGGCGAGGATGAGCGGCGACGACGTGGCAAGCTTTCGCCAGTTGCCGCGCACGAACGAATGCGCCATGTGCCAATATACGATGTTCTCACGATGCTCCACCGAGATAATCTGGCCCAATCGGCCCGAGTGAATGAGCGCGTGCAGCGTGCTGAAGAACGGCGTGAAGCGCAAGACGTGGCTGATTTGCAACATGCGTCCCGTGCGCTCGGCGGTCTGCACCAGTGCGACACATTCTGCGGGCGTTTGCGCCATCGGCTTTTCGAGCAAGACGTGATAGCCGCGCTCCAGCGCCGGAATGGTGGATGCGACGTGCAGCTGGTCTTGCGTCAAGTTGAGCAGCGCGGGCGCGAGTTGCGGGCGCGCGAGCAACTCTTCCCACGACTCGAAGCACATGGTCGCGTCAATATTGAATCGCTTCGCGAATTGTTCTCGGCGCACGCGGTTCGGTTCGGCCACGGCGACGAAGCGCACCTCGTCGGGATACGCTTTGGCATACGGACCAAACGCATCGCGCGCACGATGTCCCGCGCCGACGACGACCATTTCAAGTGGTGCAGTCATGTTATCCTCACAAGCATAAGGGCGGCTCGTGAGCCGCCCCTACGGAATTACGATTATGGTAGAGACGACCCGACGGGTCGTATCTATACTCACTACTTCGGCTTCAGGCGCCCGTCGAGAATCATGATGATCACGAAATTGTCGCCGCCGGGAGGACCGCCCGGATTGTTCTTGAAAATCGGATCGTCGGCTGGGGGCCAGGTGGTGCGCGTCTCGCCCAACGGGTTGTTGCCGTAGCGCTCCCAGAGCGGAATCTGCGGTAGCAGTTCGTTGTAGGCCAGCGCGAGTTTGGTCACCACTGCCTTCTGCGCATTCACGTCGGTGCCCGCGCTTGTGTCGGTGGTGAGCTTCTCCAGATCAACGTCGCCGCCAGCCGCCTTCGACGATTGCTTCAGATCGAAGTTCATGCCCTTGCTGGCTGCGTTGCGCACGTAGTTGTGCACGAGCAGGTCTTGCTCATACGAGTAGAACGGATGTGGGTTCGCGCCGCCCCACGCGCGAATCGCCAGCGTGAACTTGCCGTCGTTCACGTCCGCTAACTGCTGCTGCGACTGAATGCCGCGAACCGTAATCTTAATGCCGAACTTCGTCAGCTGCGTCGAGATCACGTCAGCAGTGGCTGACCAGTCGGCGAAGTCGGATGGCACGGTCAACTCGTAGTCCATCTTCTTGCCCTTGTCGTCCACCCAGATGCCGTCGCCACCCTTCGTGAAGCCGATGCCCTTCAGCAGTGTTTCGGCTTTGGCGGGGTCGTTGTCATAGGTGTTCAGTTTCTTGATGTCGGCGTCGGACATCCAGATCGGCAGCAAGTTGTCGCTCAAGCCCGCCAGGTATTTCGAAGCGACGCCGGAGTCGCCAAGCGATACCGTGCCCGCATCGCTGCGCTTGATGACGTACGCCATCGCTTGCCGCACTTCCACTTTCGTGAACGGGTAGGTGTTGTAGTTGAAGTACAGTGCGGGTCCCGTCAGCAATGGTGGACGCTGAATGCGAATACCTCCATCTCTAAACGACTTCTCGGTCGCGGGCGGGAAGCCGTGCGTCGCGTAGTCAATGTCTTTCGACAACACCAGCGGCGTGACCTCTGCCGTCTCGCCTTGATAGACGACGATCTTATCGAACGCGACCTTGTCCGCATTCCACGCCGTCGCCACTTTGTTGAGCGTCGCCTGCGCGGCGGTCAACGATTTTACGTCGAGGTTGTAGGGCCCACTGGCGTTGAAGCCGGCGGGACGGAAGTCGTTCAACTCTTTGGTAATCGCCTTGCCTTCGTCGCTGTTCTGATCCTTGCCGCTGGCGAACAAGACGTTGGCTTTCGTCGCAATCCCGCCGTAGGTCGCGTTGTCGCGGATGCCACGCCGCAGGATCAGGCGTTCGAGCAGCGTGGATGGCGTGCCGACCGTGAATACGACCGTCTTGTCATCCTTCGCCTCGACCTTGGTGATGTACTTCCACACCGCGAGGTTCTGCAAGCGATCAATGGTAAACGTAGTGACCACGTCCGCTGCCGTGAACGGCTTGCCATCGCTCCACTTCGCGTCGCGCAGTGTGACCTCGAACGTGCCGCCCTTGTTCTCCCACTTCGTCGCCATCAGTGGAATCCATGTGCCGTCTGCCCATTTGTACATGGCGAGTGGCTGCACCATCAGATCAAAGTAGATGCCGAGATTGATCTGTTTCGCCGCGAGGAACGAATTGAAGTGACCTTCGGGCGGCAGTGAGTAGGGCCAGCCGCCGTGGAATTCGCCTTTCTTGGCGGTGCTGGCGGTCGGCTGCGCAGCACTGGTCGGCTGGCTGGCAGCGGTCGGCTGCGTGGCAGCGGTTGGCTGCGTGCCTGCGCTGGTCGCGGCAGGCGCTGGTTTGGTGGGTTCGGATGTAGCTGGCGCGCCGCACGCGGCAATCAGCAGTGCGAGCGCGGCTAAGAGTAATACAAATTTGAACTTCATGGTTCTAGTCTCCTCCTTAAACGGTAGTCGAACGATTCATTCCTTTATTCCATTCTTTCGGATGCTGTGCCTCACCCCCTTTCTTCTATTCAAGTCTGCGCACGATCAGCGTGATCGCAGAAAGGAATAACAGCGCGATGACGAGCGTCAACACCGATACGACGAACTCAGGACTGCTGCGATCCAGCACGAACAGCATCAGCCCTGCGGTGAGCGCCATGAACATGCCCAGGCGAAAAGCGGCATTGCCGAGTCGTGGGTCCATTCTAATGAAGTTTGATTCTCAAATTCGGTAACCGGAGTAGAGGCTTTAGCCGATAGCAATGGCGTGGTAATCGGTCGGCTGAAGCCTCCACTCCAAGTAGCCCATTACCGATTTTGATTGTCAAAGTTCATTAGAGCTCAGCAGTGAACAGTGAACAGTGATCACTCAGACGCGAGACGCGAGCTGGTCCTTGACGATCCTAAGCGACGAGCAATGGTTCCGGCGCAGGTACCTGTGCGGGCACGAACTCGCGCGCGACGACATGACAAGCAGTGTGGTGTCCGTCGGGCAGCGCGTACAGCGGCGGCACGTGCACATCACACAGTCCTGCTTCAAACAGCGGACAGCGCGGATGAAAGGTGCAGCCGCTCGGCAGATTGAGCAGGCTCGGAATTTCGAGCGAGCGCAATTTCACCCGCTCCTTCGCGCGCGTCAGGCGCGGGTCGGCTTCGGGAATGGCTGAGAGCAGCGCGCGCGTGTACGGATGCGCGGGCGAGTGAATCAGTTGCTCCGTGCGCTCGATCTCCACGATGCGTCCCAGGTACATCACCGCAATGCGCCCTTCCTGCGCGAAATATTTGGCGATGGCGAGGTCGTGCGTGATGAACAGGAACGTCACGCCCAATTCGCGCTTGAGCCGCGTCAGCATGTTGAGCAGCGAGATGCGAATCGAAACGTCCACCATCGAAACCGCTTCGTCGGCGACAATGAACGACGGATTGACGGTGAGCGCGCGCGCAACCGAGACGCGCTGGCGCTGGCCGCCGCTCAACTGGTGCGCATACTTGTCCACGAAATCATCGGCGGGCGTCAGGTCAACCGTTTCGAGTAACTGGCGGATACGCTCGCGTTCGTGCTGATTGTCTTTCACCAGTTTGTGGCGGCGCAGCGGGTAACTCAGAATCTGCCCGATGGTGTGCGCTGGATTGAGTGAAGCATACGGGTCTTGATGGATGATCTGCACCGACTCGCGATAGCGCGCGAACTCACCACGCGACATCGCCCAGATGTCTTTGCCGCCGAACAGGAGGCGCCCGCCCGTCGGCGTGATCAAGCCCGCGACCATCTTGCCCGTCGTCGTCTTGCCGCAGCCGCTCTCGCCGACGACGCACACGATCTCGCCCTCGGCAATCACCAGCGACACATCGTCTACCGCTTTAACCGTCTGGCGATCAACGCTGTACGTGCGGCTGATGTGATCGAGTTCAATCAAGGCAGACAAAACATGACCTCATGCGGCGACCGCAGACGGCGGACGGAGGGTGGACGATGTTCGGCTTCCGTCTGCCGCCACCCTTCCGCCATCGCTTTCCACCACGGTTTTCACCTGTTCCCAATGATGGCACGCTACCTGATGATCGCGCTCGACCGCGACCAGCGGCGGATCAACTTGCTTGCACACCTCGGTCGCAAAGGGACAGCGCGGGTGGAACTTGCAGCCGCTCGGCAGGTCGATCAGATCAGGCGGCGAGCCTTTGATGGACGAAAGATTTTCAAACTCGCCCGTGATCGTCGGCACCGATTGCAACAAACCGAGCGTGTACGGATGACGCGGGTGATAGAAGATGTCTTCGACGTCGCCGAGCTCGACGATGCGACCCGCGTACATCGTCGCCACGCGGTCAGCTAGCTCCGCCGCCAGTGAGAGATCGTGCGAGATCAGAATCAGCGAGAACTGGTATTCGCCGCGCAAGCGGCGCAGCACGTCGATGATCGCGCGCTGCGTGAGAATGTCGAGCGCCGTGGTCGGCTCGTCGAGGATGAGCACCTTGGGCTGCAACAGCAAGCCGAGCGCGATCAGCACGCGCTGTCGCATGCCGCCGCTCAGTTGATGCGGATACGAACGAAAGACGCGCTGCGGATCGAGCTGCACCACGCGCAGCAGTTCGAGTGCGTTCTGGCGCGTTTCGTCGTTCGAGTTGAGACCATGATCGCGCGCCGTGTCGTAAATCTGCGCCTGAATGCGCAACACGGGATTGAACGAATTCTGCGCGCCCTGGAAGACCATCGCGCACTCGCGCCAGCGGAACTGGCGCAGCTGTTCGTGATTCAGCGTGAGCACATCGTAAGGCGGCCCGTCGCCCTGGTACAGAATTTTGCCCTGCGCAATGCGCGCGGCGCGCACGTGCAGACGCACCAGCGCCAGACCGAGTGTGGTCTTACCCGAGCCACTTTCGCCGATCAGCGCGAGCGATTCGCCGCGCCGCAAATCGAATGTCACATCGCGCACTGCTTTGACCGTGCCGCGCCGCGCGCGATACTCGACCGAGAGATGCTGTACGGAAAGGGTTGGGTTAATCACTTAGAAGGTACTCATACATGGAAAAAAAGCATGGTGAGCGGCATTGATACACCGCCGTCGAACCATGCGTTTGCCGAAGAGAATCGCGCATCCTTCGACGACGTTTCATCAATGTCGCTACCCAGAAACTTGTTGTTCTGTTCAGGCGAGGGTTGCACCCTCGCCGCGCCGCCGCAGGGGTACAACCCCTGCGGGAACGGTAAGCGCGTATTCAAGTCGGTGTAACCGTGTCCGCACGCAGACCGCGCGCGGTCTGGGAATTCTCAGGTTGCTTGCTGGTTAAAACAACGACTCTTTAAACATCCGCTCAGATTCCCGTCCGCAGCCGCGGATTGAAAATCTCTTCGAGCGAGCGCGCCGTCGAGACGAGCAGCAATTGAAACAGCGCGATAGCCAGCACGGGAGACATGATGTAGTAGATGCTGTCCTTCTGCCAGATCGCGCCCGCGCCGTAGGCGTAGTTGATCATCACGCCCCAGTTCTGCCCGGAGAGCGGCGCCAGTCCCAGAAAGATCAGTCCAACCTGCTCGTAGATGGCGGCGGTCATCGCAAAGATGAGACTGATTAGGATATAACTCATCAGGTTTGGCAGAATCTCGCGCGCGATGATGTGGCGCGTGCCCAGATCGAGCGCGCGCGCCGCTTCGATGTAATCGCGCTCGCGCAGCGAGAGCACTTGCGCGCGGATGGCGCGCAGCAGCGGCGGCCACGCCAGCACGCCGATCAGCACGGCGAGCAGCAACGGGTTGTCGAAGCGCACGACGGCTGCCAGCACCGCGAGAATTGGAAAGCGCGGCACCGTCAGGACAATGTCTGAAAGCGTCATGATGACGGTGTCGAGCACGCCGCCGATGAGCGCCGCCAGCGCGCCGCCCACCACCGCGATGCTGGTCGAGATGGCGCCCGCAACCAGTGCGATGTAGAGAATATCTTTGCCGCCATAGACAATGTGCGACCAGGTGTCGCGGCCCTGGCGGTCGGTGCCGAGCCAGTGCTGCGCCGACGGCGGCTGATAGATCTGCGTGACGTGCGCCTCGTCGTCGAGTGGGATGAACAGGGGGCCCAGCAGCACGAGCAGCACGAAAAGAGTAAGCCCGATTAGGCCGACCAGACCCACCTTATTGCGTGTGAGCAGTTTGAGGATATTGAGGATTTGCATTTAACCCCTTGACGGGGGACTGAAGACGGACGACGGAGACCTGGCTTCGGTCTTCCGTCCTTCGTCATCCGTCACTCCGTTCCCTTGACGCGAATGCGCGGGTCGAGGCGACTGTACAACAAATCCGCCAGCAAATTCGAACCGACGACGGCGATGGTGATGATCAGAAACACACCCTGCATGACCGCATAGTCGCGCGCCTGGATGCTGCTGAACAGCAGCTTGCCGACGCCTTCGTATGCGAAGAGCTGCTCGATCACAATCGAGCCGCCGACGACAAAGCCAATGCTGATCGCCAACTGTGTGAACAGCGGCAGCGCCGCATTACGCCCGACATAAGACGTCGCGATGCGCGCATCTTTCAAGCCGCGCGCGCGCGCCACCGTCACGTAGTCCTCTTCGAGTGTGCTGACGGTGCTGCTCTTCATGAACAGCATCCACGTGCCGAGCGTGGTCAGCACGTAGACCAGCATCGGCATGAACGCGTGAAAGAAAATGTCGCCGATGAAGTCGGCTGTGAAACCGACCTGAATGCCCGGCGAGAGCGAGCCGCGCATCCTGGTGTAGGGCAGGATGCCTGTTTGCACGCCGAGCAGCGAAATAACGATGATCGCGATCAGGTAATTGGGAATCGCGCTGAGGACGGAGGCGATCGCGGACAAGACATTGTCGAGCACGCCGTTGCGCCGGTACGCCACCACCATGCCGAGCAGAATGCCCAGCGTGAAACTGATGATCAGCGAAGTGCCAACGCTAAACACCGTCCACGGTAGAAAGGTAAAGATGATTTTGCTGACGGGCGTGCCCGTCGAGCGAAACGAGAGACCGAGGTTGCCCTGCAATAAATTGCCGAGATACTCGAAATATTGCAAGTACATCGGCTGGTTGAAATCGAGCTGGAACAGCGACGCCGCCTGGTCGCGCGCATCGGAGTACGACATGCCCTGCTGGTTCTGGAGGTCCTGGATGTAGACGTCGATTGGATTGCCGGGCATCAGGTGCACGATGAAGAACGTCAGCGAGGTCACGAAGAAAATGGTGAGCAAGGCTTTGATAAATTTTAGAAACGTGTACGAGGTAAGCAGATTGCGTGCGCGGTTCAGCGGCGAAGGAAGCAGCAGCGGCGGTGTGCGCCCAAGCGTGCGAGTGGTCATGGGTCTCCTAACGGTGAGAGCCGCTGTTATGCGGGTCGGTGTCGGCAATCGGCGCGCGAATCATACCACAGAGCGCGAAGGTGTAGCAAGCGATTATTTCTCCTTTCGCGCAGCCCCAATTTCATCGCCGAGTGCGATGGCAGCACAGGGCATAGGTGCCGCCCGCGTCACGATAATTGTTGTTGCCGAAACCCTTGCGTGCAAAAAAGAGATTCACGCAATCTCCGTGAATCTCCTCTTGCCGCTTGCACATGCTGATCGTGATTTACACTTCCATCAACTCGCGTTCTTTCGCCTTGCCGATGTCATCCGACTGCGCGATAAACTTGTCCGTGATCTCTTGCAGGGACTCGCGTCCGCGCCGATTATCGTCCTCAGAAATCATTTTTTCTTTTTCCATTTCTTTCAAATCGTCGAGCGCGTGGTGGCGAATGTTGCGGATGGCGATGTGCGCCTCCTCGACGCGTTTGTGCACTCGCTTGACAAACTCGCGCCGCCGCTCTTCGGTCAGCGGCGGAATCGGCAAGCGGATCATCTTGCCGTCGTTGTTTGGCGTGAGACCGAGATCGGATTTCATAATCGCCTTTTCAATGCTCGGCATCGTGCTCGCGTCGAATGGGCGAATGGTCAGCAGGCGCGGCTCCGGCGCGGAGATGGTGGCCAATTGAATGAGCGGCGAAACCGAGCCGTACACTTCGACGGGCAACTCCTCGACTAGCGCGGGTGCTGCGCGCCCCGTGCGGATCGCCGTCAGGTCGTGCTTGAGCGACTCAATCGCCTTCTTCATTTTGCTTTCTTCGTCCTTGAGCAAGTCTTTGATCATGATCTTCTCCTGAAAGTTCGTTAGTTGACTGATCGGTTAGTTGGTTAATTGTAATGGAGGAACAAACGAACCCACAAGCTAACGAACCAGCTCGCCGACTAACAAACCATGGTGCCAATTTTCTCGCCGCGCACGACACGCTCGACGCTGCCGGCTTGCCACATGTCCACGACGACGATGGGCAGACCATTTTCCATGCACAGCGAGATGGCTGTCACGTCCATCACACCCACGCGCAGATTGAGCGCATCCATGTAACTGAGCGTCTCAAACTTTTGCGCGTCGGGATTCTTGCGCGGGTCTTCGGCGTAGATCGCGTCCACCTTCGTCGCCTTAATGAACACTTCGGCGTTGATCTCGTTTGCGCGCAGTGCGCCCGCCGTGTCTGTGGTGAAGTATGGATTGCCCGTGCCCGCGCCGAAGATGACCACGCGCCCTTTCTCCAGATGATGGATCGCGCGGCCGCGAATGTACGGCTCGGCGACGGCGCGCATCTCGATGGCCGTCTGCACGCGCGAGGGCACGCCGACGTGATTAAGCGCGTCTTGCAGTGCGAGCGCGTTCATCACCGTCGCCAACATGCCGATGTGATCGGCCGGCACGCGATCCATGCCGAGCGCTTCGCCATCTTTGCCGCGCCAGATGTTGCCGCCGCCGATCAAGATCGCGACCTGCACGCCGAGCGAATGCACGCCCTTGATGACGTTCGCCACGCGGCGCGCGCCGTCCGGCTCGATGCCGAAGCCGCCTTTGCCAGCGAGCGCCTCGCCGCCCAACTTCAACAAGATACGATCATATTTCAAATCAAGCATGAGCGAGTCCTTGCGATAAAAAAATTGGGTCACTGGTCGTTGGGTCATGGCTGACCGATTCACCAGTGACCCAATGCTCAATGGGTCGTGCTAGTCACCGAGTTCGTAGCGCACGAAGCGGCGCACCTGAATGTCGCAGCCGACTTTGCTGCTGGCCGACTTGATCAATCCTTGCACCTTCAGTTTGTCGTCGCGGATGAACGGCTGATTCAGCAGACACATTTCTTCGTAGAACTTCTGCACTTTGCCTTCGATGATTTTATCCATGATGTTGGCCGGCTTCTTCTCGTCCGCAAGCTGCACGCGATAGACGTTGCGCTCCGAGTCGAGCACGTCCTGCGGCACGTCGACGCTCGTCAAGTAGCGCGGGTTGGCTGCCGCAATTTGCAATGCGATCTCGTGCGCGAGCGTCTTGAATTCGGGCGACTGCGCCGCGCTCGCGCTGTCTGCCTCTACCTCGACCATGACGGCCACGCGGCCGCCTGCGTGCGTGTACGTGTCAATCACCCCGGTGCGCCCATCCAACTCGTAGCGCGTGAAGCGGCGCACCTGAATATTCTCGCCGAGTTTGGCAATCGCCTGTTGAATCTGGTTTGCCATCGGCAGGTCTTCAGGTTTCTCGTACGGCGGGTTGGCGCTGGCCACTTGCTGCGCGACTTCACGCGCCAACGCTTTGAAGTCATCCGTGCGCGCGACGAAATCCGTCTCGCAGTTCACTTCGACCAGCACGCCGCGCTTGCCGTCGAGTGTGGTGTATGCTTCGATTGCGCCTTCCTTGGCGTCGCGGCCGGCCTTCTTGGCTGCGCGCGCCAGTCCGCGCTCGCGAAGCAAGTCAATGGCGCGCTCCATGTCGCCGTGTGTTTCTTGCAGCGCCTTCTTGCTGTCGAGGATACCCGCGCCCGTGCGTGTGCGCAACTCCTTCACCATCTCAGTACTGATGTCCACGACTACTCTCCTTTACGCAAACGTAGGGGCGACCCGCGAGTCGCCCCTAGCCATATTGAGCAGTGCTAATTTTACAACTCTTCGTCTTCGGGGTCTGGCTCGAACACCGTTCCATAAACGACGGGTTCGCCGGCAATCGCTGGCTGCGCCAATTCCAATTCGGGCTCGCCCTCTTCAATGTCCGGCTCGAAGACGTGCTGCGAGGCCCGTTCTTGCGCAGCCGCTTCGTCGCGCTCTGCGGCGAGTGCGGCGCGCATCTGCTGGCCCTCGATGCACGCATCGGCGATCTTCGCCGTGAGCAACTGCACCGCGCGAATCGCGTCGTCATTCGCCGGGATCACGAAATTAATCGGATCAGGGTCCGAGTTCGTGTCCACCATGGCGACGATTGGAAGATGTAGGGTCAACGCTTCTTTGACAGCCAGGTCTTCGCGGCGCGTGTCAATGATGAACAGCAGATCGGGCAAGCGCGTTAATGCTTTGATGCCGCCTAGTCGCATGTTCAAGCGCGTCATCTCACGCTCAAGCATCAATTGCTCTTTTTTCGTCAGGCGTTCCAACTCGCCGATCTGCTTGCGCGTTTCGAGATTGATCAGGTAATCAATGCGCGCACGCATCGTCTTGAAATTCGTGAGTGTGCCGCCGAGCCAACGCTGGCTGACATAGGGCATGGACGCGCGCGTGGCTTCGGCCGTTACAATGTCCTGCGCCTGCTTTTTCGTGCCGACGAATAGCACCACACCGCCGTTGACGACCCTGTCGCGCACGGTTTCGTAGGCTTTATCGAGGCGTGTCATCGTCTGCTGCAAGTCAATGATGTGCACGCCGTTGCGCTCGGTGAAAATGAACGAGCGCATCTTCGGGTTCCAGCGGCCCGTCTTGTGGCCGAAGTGGACGCCCGATTCCAACAGCGACTTCATAGAGGTTACTGGCATGACAATCTTTTCTCCTTGTTAATCCGCCACCCACCAAGAACACGCGCATGCTGCGCACAAGGACTGCGGTGGGTGTGTGAAATAATTTATACCGAAAAAGAATTATACAAGAGAACAGAGCAACGCCCAAATTGAAATTGGCAAATCCCAAGTGTATGTGCTCATCAGTAAGCGTGGAAGGCTACGTGCGATGCTACAAGTTGTCGGGCTTCATGATGGTTGACAAGATTAGTTCGGGCCGCAGGTGTTGGACTCTGGGTCTCGGTTCGTTTTTTGACATTTCGTGCGCCGCCTTTATAATAATCGTTGCGTATGCGCCCGTAGCTCAATTGGACAGAGTGTTGGGTTGCGGACCCAAAGGTTGTGGGTTCAAGTCCCGCCGGGCGCATTAGTGAACCAATAATCTCAAGTTTTTCATAGCAGCAAATAGCGCGTCTGGAGTGTTCGGACGCGCTATTCGTTTGTCTGCCCACTCCTTTTTCGTAGAAATTTCATCTTCAGAAACAGACGACTGCTTTACCATTGCTTGACCTATAGCAATTTCTAAGCTGGCCTATAACCTCAGTCACAAGGCTTTAAGACGCCCAACACACTGTAACTTTTGAGAATGGGGAACATGCAAGATGGCAAGAACAAAACCGATGTCAATCGTCTCGGTGGCAGATAGGGCAAACGCATCTAATTTGTTTTCGCACTTGTTTTCCAACCAAATCGCGATCCTACTTGATTCGGAAACGAATGGGCTGATTATCGAAAAATATCAGTGAATTCGGCCCAATAACGTATCATGAGAAATTAGATGCGATTGCCCTAGTCGCACGTAGGGTGATTCAAAAGTCTATTGACAGGTAGCAAGAAAGACCTCTCGCGCTTAAACTGATGTCTGGCAAAACACAGTCCACCGCGGGAGGTCAGGATGAATCATAGCACAGAAGTGTTGGAGACCTGGGTGTTACCGCAGA
>JBBPZQ010000024.1:0-7052 GCA_038198935.1 Anaerolineae bacterium | reverse complement strand
GTGCGCAGTCTCGGGTCTTTGCTCTTGCGATAGAGTTCATCGAGCTCTCGACGCTGCTGTTCATTCAACGGAGGCACGTGGATTGCTTGCATGCCTCCCAGTGTACTTCAATCCGTCAAGACTTTGTTGGTTGTACTTAGTCAGCACGGTCGCACGGATGCGCGCGGCATGGGAAGCGGAATGATGTTTACCTGGATCCAAATCACCGACCACCACCTGCCCGCGTCCGAGGCGCAACTGACGCGCGGCTATTCGCCGTGGCACGCTTTCCGCGCGGTCATGCGCCACATCGCTGCGCATCACGCCGACGTGGACTTCATCGTTTCGACGGGCGACCTCGTTGATGGCGGCACGGACGCCGAGTACCAACACTTGCGCGAGGCGTTGGGCATCCGCGAAACATCTGCGCCACCAGGGCCGCAGCGCGTCAATTTTGTAGAGACGTTGCAAAGTCCCAGCGATGCTCAACGCAGGGATGCTACGTCTATACGCGACATGCCGATGTATTTTCTGCCGGGCAACCACGACACGCGCGATAACTTTTTCCGCAACATGTTCCCATCGTCGGACTTGCGCGCACTCAACGTTGCGTTCATGCATAAGGGCGTGCAGTTCGTGTGCGTAGATTGGGGCGCGGCGAACAAGGCAGTTCCCTCACAGGGCATGTTCGATTTTCTTGCGCGCGCCTTGCAGAGCGACGCGCCCAGCATCATCCTGACGCATCATCACGTCACGCCCGCGGGCATGGCGTATGTGGATTCGTTTCTCGCCGACGAGCTGGACGAGTTTGCGCGCCTCATCGCTGGGCGCAGCGTGCTTGCCATCTTCAACGGACACACGCACGCAACTTTTGAAGGAGAGCTCGCGGGCGTGCCCGTCTTTGGCTTGCGCTCGACGATGTTTTCGTTCGCGTTCGAAGACGGCAAACTGCTCGCCGTCCTGCGCCCGCCGCATTATCGGGTGGTGACGGTGGACGATGAGAAGGTCAGCACGAAGATTGTGGAAGCGCCACTTTGAAGTGCTGAGTCCTGAGTCCTGAGTATTTCTCAGCACTCGGCACTCAGGACTCAGGGCTATCTCTCTGGAGTTACTATGAAAATCACCCGCGTCTCAACGCTCGTCGTCAACGCCAACATGCGCAACTGGATTTTTGTCAAGGTCGAGACCGATCAGGACGGATTGCACGGCTGGGGCGAAGCGACGCTCGAATGGAAGACGAAGAGCGTGGTCGGCGCGGTCGAGGACGTGAGCCGCTTCATCATCGGCGAAGACCCGCGCCGCATCGAGCATCTGTACCAGATGATGTACCGCCAATATTTTTGGAAGGTCGGCATTGAGGGCATGAGCGCGATCAGCGGCATCGAACAGGCGCTGTGGGACATCAAAGGGAAGATATTAGGTGTGCCTGTCTATGAACTGCTCGGCGGGCGCGTGCGCGACAGGGTGCGCGTGTACAATCATCTCGAAGGCGGCAAGATGACTGGCATGTACGAAAGCATCGAGCCGCAAGAATTCGTAGAGGGCGCGCTCATCGTCAGGGAGATGGGCTACAGCGCGCTCAAGTTCATGGCGGTGCCGCGCACTGAACCTGTCGAGGGCGTGCGCTCCGTGAAGTTGGCGGAGACGTTGGTGCGCGCGGTGCGCGAGGCCGTGGGCGACGAGATGGACTTGATGGTGGACTTGCACGCGCGCTGCTGGCCCGCGATGGCGATTCAATATTGTCACGCCTTCGAGCCATACGGACTTTTGTTTTTTGAAGAGCCGTGCCCGACCGAAGACATTGACGCGACGGTGGAGGTCACGCGCAAGTCGCGCATCCCGATTGCGACAGGCGAGCGACTGGTGACGCGCTATCAATTCCGCGAGCTGTTCGAGAAGCGCGCGTGCCACATCATTCAGCCCGACCTCTCACACTGCGGCGGCTTGTGGGAGGCGCGCAAGATTGCGGCGGCGGCGGAGACGTACTCCATCGCCGTCGCGCCGCACAATCCCAACGGCCCGCTGGCAACCGCCGTTGCGATTCACTTCGCGCTCGCGACGCCGAACTGGCTGATCCAGGAGATGCTCACGAGCGACGTGCCCTGGCGCAATGACGTGCTCGACTCGCCCATCGAAGTGATTGATGGCTACATCGCGCCGCCGACACGACCCGGACTTGGCGTCGAGATCAACGAGAGTGAAGCGGCGAAGTATCCATTCAAGCCCGAAGCCGAGCAAAGATATTTTCACCCGGATGGCGCGGTGGCGGATTGGTGAAAAAGGCAAGTGTCATGTATCAAGTGTCAAGTGTCATGTATCAAGTGTTACGTGACACTTGACACCTGACACAGAGGACTCAGCACTCAGCACTCAGGACTCAGGACTGATTCGGAGGATGTGCTATGCACGCACTCGTCTGGGAAGCGCCGCGCGTCATGGCAATGCGCGAGCAAGCGCAGCCAAGCATCGCGGCTGATGAGGTGTTGGTCAAGGTTGCATACGCGGGTATCTGCGGCTCGGAGTTGAGCGGCTATCTGGGACACAACGCGCTGCGCGTGCCGCCGTTGGTGATGGGGCACGAGTTCGCGGGCGAGGTCGTCGCGCTCGGCGCCGATGCTCAATCTCTTAATCCCTCGATCTCTTTGGGCCAGGTGGTCACGGTCAATCCACTCGCCTACTGTGGTCATTGCGAGTTCTGTCGGCAAGGATTGAATCAACTGTGTGCGTCACGGAAATTGATCGGTGCGCACCGCGCGGGCGCGTATGCGGAGTTTGTGAGCGTGCCGGCCGAGAACACCTTGCCCCTGCCAGAGGGTCTGTCGCCGCGCATCGGCGCGCTGACCGAGCCTGTCGCGGTGGCGGTGCGCATTGCCGAACTGGCGGGCCATGTCGCCGGCGAAGATGTGTTCATCGTCGGCGCGGGCCCGATTGGGTTGTTGGCTTTGCAAACGCTGCACGCCAAAGGCGCACGACGCATCTTCGTGTCCGACCTCGAATCGGCGCGGCTGGCCATGGTTGAGCAGCTAGGCGGCGTTCCGATTGATGCGCGCAATCAGGATGTGCTCAAAACCGTGCGCGACGCGACGAGTGGGCGAGGGGTTGCCGTTTCAGTTGAAGCAGTGGGCACAGGCATGACACGCGACCATGCCCTCAAGGCGACGCGTTCGCTCGGTACAGTGATTTTGACGGGCTTACACGAAGAGACGAGCGCGCTGCATGTGTCGGATGTCATTCGGCGTGAGGTCACGCTGCGCGGTTCGTTCTCCTACTCGCCAGCCAATTTTGCTGACGCGCTTGGGCGATTAGCGCGCGATGAAGTCCATCTCGATCCATGGATTGTCGAAGCCCCGATGCGCGAGGGTGGCATGTGGTTTGATCGGCTGATTGACGAGCCGGGCGGAGTAGCAAAGGTGCTGCTCACTCCGTGAGTGTCAGGCATCAAGTGCCAAGTATCAAGTGTCAAGGGTCATGTACATGACACATGACACATGATACTTGAACAAGACCCATCATGCGAACAGTCACATTCTCCCGGAGGTGCACGGCGCGATTTGCCGACGTTGGTTGGGGTTGGCGAGTGCGTCTTGTCGTCACCGCTCGGCAAGTGCGCCATTCCATTAGTCGCTTCTTACCTCCTTTCCCTTCCCCGCTCGACCACAACCTCGACCCGCTCGCCTGAATTTCCTTTATCTCCCTTTTTTCCTTTGATCTCCCTTGCTTCCGTCCTTCGTGCAGCCTGCCCTGAGCCTGTCGAAGGGTCTCCTGTCCCTCGTCGCTCCCTCTGCTCGCGATAGTACGTGTAGTTGCCGAGATACTCGTTCAACTTGCCGCCTTCCAGTTCGACGATGCGGTTCACGATGCGGTCGAGGAAGTAACGGTCGTGGCTGATGATGAGCACCGTGCCGGTGTAATCGTCGAGCGCGTCTTCGAGCACTTCGGCGGAGGCGATGTCGAGATTGTTCGTCGGCTCGTCCAGCAGCAGGAAGTTGTAATTGCCCATCATCAATTTCAACATTTGCAGGCGCGCTTTCTCGCCGCCCGACAGACTGGCCACTTTTTGATGCCAGCGCGATTGGCCAAACAGGAAGCGGCCCAGCCAGCCGGCCGCCTCGCGCTCGCTCATCGGTCGCAGCTTGCGCACCTCTGCCATCAGCGTCGCGCCGTAGTCGAGCGTCTCGTGCTCTTGCGCGTAGTAGCCGATGACGCTGCTCGGGCCCAACTTGATCTCGCCGCGCGTCGGCTGCTCCTTGCCCAGCACAGCGCGGAAGAGCACCGACTTGCCCGCGCCGTTGGGCCCAATCATGCCGACTCGCTCGCCCTGCCAGATGAGCAAGTGCAAATCTCGAATCACCCAATCACCGTCGAATTTCTTTCCCAAGTCTTTGATCTCCAACACCTTGTTGCTGCCACGACTGGCCGCATTGAGTTCCAAGCCCATCGTCCTGCGTTCGAGCATCGGCTTGTCAATGCGCTCGATACGGTCAATGCGCTTCTCCATGTTGCGCGCGCGCCGCACAAACTTTTCGTTCTGTCCGCCGGCCCAACCGAGCAAGCGGCGCATGGACATTTCGAGGCGCGCGATTTCTTTCTGCTGCAACTCGAACATCTGCTGTTGGCGCAAGAGCGCCATCTTCTTCGTGTATGCGTACTCGGAGTAGTTGCAGTTCGACCAGAGCGTGAGGCGGTGGTCTTCGATCTCCACGATGTCTTCGGCGACGACATCCAGCAAGTAGCGGTCGTGGCTGACAATGACGACTGCGCCCGCATAATCCGCGATGAACTGTTCGAGAAATTGTTTGCCCTTCAAGTCGAGATGATTGTCAGGCTCGTCGAGCAGCAACAGGTCGGGCTGCGTGACGAGCAGCTTGGCAAGCCCGACCAACTTTTTCTGGCCGCCGCTCAAGATCGCACATGAGAGATTTAAGTCGTCGTCCTCGAAGCCGAGTCCGCGCAATGTGGAGAGCACGCGATTGTCGAAATTCAATCCGCCCTGCCGCTCGAACGCATCCACCAACTTCGCGTGCTGATCGAGCGCGCGCGCGAGTTTCTTCGCGTCGCCGTATACGTCGGACTCTGCCATCTGCGCTTCGAGCGCTTTCATGTCGTGCTCGATGCGCGCCAGATGCGCGCCCGCGCCGCTGCGCACTTCGCCAATGATCGTGTGCGAGGGATCGGGGCGCGGCTCCTGCTCCATATAGCCGATGCTCAAATCTTTGCGCTTCGAGATGAAGCCGCCGTCGGACTCGTACTCGCCCGCGATAATCTTGAACAGCGTGGACTTGCCCGCGCCGTTGGGACCGACGAGACCGATGCGCGCGTACTCGTCAATGTCGAGTGAGACTTGATCGAGCACGACCGACGCGCCCCAGTATTTAGAAACTTTGGCGACGGAGTAGATGATCATGACGAATAATTCTCCATTGATGCCGACGGTTGACGGTTGGCGACTGACGGCGGAGCGTCTTGACGGCGGTCAACCGTCAACCATCCGCCCTGCAAAAAACAAAAGCCGCAGGCTCGCGCCCGCGGCATTGCACAAAAAGTCGTCGTCAAGGCGCACTACGCTGGTGTATTCACCTCGTCGGCTGTGCGAATCACGATCAGCCCTTCAGCGTAGTGCATCATGCAGACATTATAAACAGACGCGTGCCGCGTGTCAAAGATGCGAGTCACCTCATTAAAAAAGATACTTTGCGCGATTCGTCGCGTCATGAGAAAAAGATACCATCGTTTTGGGTAAAGTGACCCACACGACGCCTCAAAAGTGGAGGGAGTCTGTGAGTCATACCAAACCAAGTGAAAAATATTTAGCGCAACTGCGCCAGCGTTATGGCAAAGCCCGCAAACAGGAACGCAGCAAGATGTTGGATGAATTGGTTGCCACCAGTGGTTATGAACGCAAGTACGCGATCGCTTTGCTGCGTGGCAAGCGGCGCTGGCGCGAGCCGACGCCAGTCATTCGTCGCGAGCGGCGCCGGATCTATAATGATGAAGACAAGCGCGCCGTGCTCTGGCTGGCAGACCTGTTTGATCAAATTGGCTCCAGACGGCTGCGCGTCGCATTGAACAATGAACTGGCTGACTTGTGGCGACAAAAACATTTGCGAGTGACGCGGGCCTGTTATCAACGTTTGCAAATCATCAGCCCTTCCACCCTGGATCGCCTGCGTCGCAGCGAGCGCCGCGCGGTCGCCCGCACGCGCGGCGGCACGAAGCCTGGTACGCTGCTCAAAGCGCAAATTCCCATTCGCACCTTTGCTGAGTCGGACAATAAACAACGCGGGTTTGAGGAGATTGATTTAGTGCAACATGATGGCGGTAATGCCAGTGGTTTTTTCGCCTGTACCCTGAGCATGACTGACGTCGCGACGGGCTGGACCGAATTACGCGCGGTGCTAACCAAAGCCCAGTTGCATGTGTTTACCGCCCTCAAGTACCTGCGGGCCGCGCTGCCGTTTCTGCTGCTGGGGATTGATTCCGATAACGGCGCAGAATTCATCAATGACCAACTGTGGCGTTACTGTGATCAGGAACAGCTCACCTTTACGCGCGGCCGCGTGGGGCGCAAGAATGATAACCCCTATGTCGAACAGAAGAATTGGTCGATCGCGCGGCGCTTAGTCGGTTACGAGCGTTACGACACGCAGCGACAAGTGGATCAACTCAATGCGCTGTACGAAGTCAATCGCTTGTACACCAATCACTTCTTGCCCGTCACGAAACTGATCAGCAAAGTGCGCGAGGGCAGTCGGGTGAAACGTCGCTTCGATGAACCGAAGACGCCTTACCAACCTGTGTTGGATTCACCGCATGTCAGTGATGAAGCTAAAGCTAACCTGCGTGCGACTCCCGCCCCACTCGATGTCGTCAAACTGAAGCAACAGATTGATCATCTGATCGCGCGCATTCCTGCCAGCCACGCCTGAGTATCCTTTTCTCGTGAGGTAACGATTCGTCGAAACGATCTTTTTCTCGTGACGCTACTCGAGATGCGCGTCGTCAGGCAGCAATTCTCATTTTGACGGACGGTTTGCACTCGGCTGACCGCGCGGCGATGAAGTCGCCGCGCTACG
>JBBPZQ010000023.1:0-19459 GCA_038198935.1 Anaerolineae bacterium | reverse complement strand
TTCAACAACTTCGTGATTGGCTTGATCTCACAGCAAGGGTTCACCAATCTCGCCGCCGCTCGTCGCTACTATGCGGCCCACTTCGATACGGCTTTCAACCTGCTCACTCGTCTCCCAACCTGACTTTGGAAAAGCCCTTCTTTGCCTGCGATTCCCGTTGCGACCCATCATCAACTATGCTACAATCGCGCGAGTGGTACGACAGGTGAAAGCAATGAGCCAAGCCCTCTTCGATTGGCACGACCCGGTGCGGGTGCGCGAGTGGATTCATGACACGGTGCGCAGCGGCAACCGCACGCGCAACGAGCAAATTGAGATTGTCTTGGCGTTGCTCTCCGTCTTGCAGGAGGACGGCCAGCGCATTCTCGATCTCGGCTGCGGCGATGGTGCAATCTCGGAATTGCTGCTCGAACGATTCCCGAACGCATACGTGGTCGGACTCGACTCGTCGTCGCCGATGCTCGCCGCCGCGCGCTTGAGATTGTCGCGCTTCAGCGGTCGCTTCACACTGCTGAACCATGACCTGTGCGACACACACGAGCCAGTGGTCGAGATCGGCACGTTCGATGCGGCGATTGGTGTCCAGTCGGTGCATCATCTCAACGCGGCGGAGAAGCGCGCGCTGTTCCAGTGGGTGAGCCTCTCGCTGCGCGATGGCGGCTTGTTCTTGCTCGCCGACCGCATCAGGCTCACATCCGCACCGCTATTCTCTTATCACTTGCGCTTGTGGGATCGCTTGCAAACGCTGGCGGGTGCCGAGCCATCGTCGGTGGGCTACTCGTTCGCGGATTATCTGGCGCGCTGTGCCTTGCGCGGCGACCAACCCGACACGGTCGAAGATCAGTTGCGCTGGATGCGCGCGGTCGGCTTCGGCGAAGTGGACGTGTTTTATCGCCACGTCGAACGCGCAGTGTTCGGCGGCTTGAAGGTGCCAAATCAGAACGAGCCGCCGCTGCCGCAGCCGAATCCAGCGCAAGCGAACCTGCGCGGGGTGTGATGGGCGAGCGCAAGCAAATCGTCCGCGATGGATACAACCGCATCGCGCGACAATACCTCGCCACGCGCAGCGCGGATAGCGACGACGCGCAACTCTTGTACGACTTGCTCGCGCGACTGCCGCGGGGCGCACGCGTACTTGACGCAGGCTGCGGCGCAGGCGTGCCCATCACGCGCCTGCTCAATGAGCAGTGCGCTGTAATCGGCGTTGACTTTTCCGAGACTCAGCTCACCCTTGCACGCACATTGGTGCCGAAGGCGCAATTGGTATGTGCGGACATCGCGGCGTTGAGCTTTGCACACGAATCGTTCGATGCCATCTGCTCGTACTACGCGATTATCCACGTCCCACGCGATGAGCACCGTCAGTTGCTGGCAGACTTCCAACGTATGCTGAAACCGCATGGCTTCACGCTGTTGTGCATGGGCAACGGTGACACGAGTGGCGGGACAGAACAAGATTGGCTCGGCGCGCCGATGTATTGGAGTCATTTCGATGCGGAGACGAACCTGCAACTGCTGCGTGATGCCGGATTCGCGATCATCTGGGCGCAGACGGTGAGCGATATGCTGGATGCGAACGCAGCACATCTATTCGTCTTGGCACAGAACAAGGAGGCGTGAGTGGTCACAACTATCGTGCTGATCAATTGCGAGCGCGCGCACATTAACGACGTCTCGCAACAATTGCTGACGTTCGACGGCGTAACCGAAGTATTCTCGGTCGCGGGCCAATACGATCTGGTCGCCATTCTGCGCGTGCGCGACAACGACCAAATCGCCGAGTTGGTGACGGAACACATCCTCGGCGTGCAGGGCATCTCGCGCACCGAGACGCTCATCGCGTTCAAGGTGTTCTCGAAGTACGATCTGGAGAATATGTTTTCGATTGGTGCGGAGGCTTGATACTTCATTCGTAACGCGTGATATGCAATAAGGGATGATGGTTCACGCATTACGCGTCACATATTCGAATGCTGAAACTTTTTTTTGCGCTGCTCCTGCTGCTCACGCTCAGCGCGAGCCTCATCATCGAGGATGCCGCGCCGCCGCTGTTCGCCGAGGGCGAGAAACCGTTCGGCTTGCCGTTTGCCGAGCCGCCTGGCCCCAACACATGGCTGATCGCACAGGCATATGGCAACACGACGGGCGCGTACGCGACGCGCTTCTCGCAATATTCGGCAGGACAGGGCATCCACTTCGGCTTGGACTTCAGCGCGCCATGCGGCACGACCATGGTGGCGATTGGCGACGGCGTGGTGAACAGCACCGATGGTCCTTGGGGATCGCTGCCACACAACCTGATGATTGATCATCCGAACGGCTATGCTTCGATGTATGGCCATCTGTTGCAGCGGTCGTCCTTGCGACCCGGCCAAGCCGTGAAGAAGGGCCAGCCCGTTGCCCTTAGCGGCGACCCGGACGAGACGTGCTACTCGCGTCCGCACCTGCATCTCGAAATTCGCAGCCGCAGTTACGTCCACTGGTTCAACCCCGTGCTGTTCATCGAAGCCGATTGGGACACGCTTGCGTTGACTGGCTCGTTCAGTCGTGGCTTTGAAAAAGATTTGGACAACCCGCGCCGCTGGCAAACGCTCTACGATCAGCCCGAAGCCGACGCGGGCGGACGCTTCCTCAACGAGTACGCGCATCCTTGGCCGCCGAGTGCGACACGATGAACGACGGCGGACGACCGATGGTGGACGGTGGACGGAATCTAGCAACGCTTCTTGTCTTGCTTGTGTGCGTGATGATATTCATCGCTTGCGAACCCAATTCATCGCCGATTGCGACAACGCTTCCGCTTACCCAACCAACCAACCGACCGACAACCGAACCCACCAACACTCCAACTCCACAACCAACCAGCACAGCAACACCCGTTCCAACCCCCACTCAAACGCCAACACGAACGCCCACTCCCGCGCCAAGTTTAAAACGCCTGACCGATGGTCAATGCTGCACGCAGCCCTTCTGGTCGCCCGACTCGAAGCAGGTGCTATTCATTGACAAGCCAAACGCGAATGCAGTGACGGGCATCTATGCGGTTGACGTTGACGCGCCCGCGCCGCCGAAACTACTGACCGAGCGCATCGCATTCTACACGAGCGACATGCAGTACGCGCAGCTGATGGACGGCGCGTTCACGCTCATCACGCGCGTGAGTGATGGCAAACAATTCAGAATTCGCACAGGCGGACGCACAGTGTCGCTATCGCCCGACCGCACGCGCGTGCTGTGGAGCGAGACGGCGACTGTCGGCGCGTTCGAGAATCGCACGACCGTTATTATGGGCGCGAATATTGACGGGGGCGAAGCGCGGCCCGTCGTGGCACTGTTGCGTGCAGGCATCGTCGCGTGGCTCGACAATCAACGCTTGCTGCTGACGGCGCGGCTCAATCGCAGCACGCAA
This sequence comes from Anaerolineae bacterium, assembly GCA_038198935.1. Lineage (GTDB taxonomy): Bacteria > Chloroflexota > Anaerolineae > JACRMK01 > JACRMK01 > JBBPZQ01. Next base: position 16,050 of record JBBPZQ010000023.1, on the reverse strand, counting down.
GAAATTTCGCTGCTCGTCTATTCGCTCGCCGATGGCAGCCAGCAAGAGTTAGTGAAATCGGAGCGGCTGCGCACGGTGCTGCCATCGCCGGGCGGCGAGTGGATCGCGTACACGATTGTCTTTGACAAATCTTCTGAGCAGAACGGATTGTGGCTGATGCATGCCGACGGCAGCGCTAAGCAAAAGTTGGATCTGTTCGGCGCGCTCCAATGGCGCGATAGCCACCGGTTCATTTACATCCCACTCGACCTGAACAAGCCGAGTCACGCCCTCTACGAATACGATGCAACAACCAACGCCACGCGCCAACTGACCAGCACGCCCTTCAGGATCGCCAATGGCGATTGGGCGCTCTCACCCGATGGTCGCCGCATCGTCTTCCTGAACGCCGCCGATTTGAATTTGTGGGTCTGGGAGTTGGTCAACTAACCACGCGCTCCTCCCTGTGCTTCGCGGTAACAATATTTGCGCCTGAATGAAACTATTGTTACAATAGTTATCACAAGGGTGCACATGCACTGGGTTGTCTTCTCCTATTCGTTGCCGCGTCACATCCGTTCGGGTCCACGCGTCGCCGTCTGGCGGCGGCTAGGGCGGCTTGGCGCGCTCTCTACGACGAGCGGCGTGTACGTCCTGCCCGCGCGCGACGAGTGCGTCGAAGCGTTTCAATGGCTCGCGCAGGAGACGCGCGCGGCTGGCGGCGACGCGGTGCTGATGCGCGTCGAACAATTCGAGGGTTTGCCCGACGCGCAGCTCACCGAAATGTTCAACGAAGCACGGCGCAACGATTATCAAAGTCTAGATAAGCCGCTGACGGCGCTGGCAAAATCCGCTCAGTCCAAGCAGTCCGCACGAGCGCGCGCTAACTTACAGGACAGCCTCGCCAAACTGCGCAAGCGTTATGACGACATCGCCCGCGTGGATTACTTCGATTGCCCCGACGCCAGAACTCTCGCAGCAAGACTCGACCGCGTTGCGCAGTCGCTTGCGCCGCACGCCACGGACAGCGCGGCCCCCGCGTCTGCGACCATCGCCGAGTACACACACACGCACTGGGTCACGCGGCCGCATCCGCATGTGGATCGGCTCGCGTGCATTTGGCTCATCCGCCGCTTCATCAATCCGCGCGCCGTCGTGCGCTATGCGGCGCGTCCTGAGCCGGACGAGATAGCGTTTGACATGGGCGGCGCCCGCTTCGGCCACGTTGGCAACCGCTGTAGCTTTGAAACGATGCTGGATGCGTTTGGGCTGAACGAGGCAGCGCTGCGGCTACTGGCCGAAATCGTGCACGCGATTGATTTGCGCGACGGCAAGTCGGCGCGGCCTGAAATCGCCGGCGTGAACGCACTGCTCGACGGCTGGTGGCAAGCCGGCTTTTCCGATGCGCAACTCGAATCGCACGGGGTCGCGCTGTTCGACGGCCTTTATCACGCGCTGTCGAAGCGCACACCCAAACGGCGCGCAGCCCGTCAGACCCAAGCGCGAGGCAAGCGATGAGCGAACAGACAATTACTAACGCCGCAACTGACGAACAGTTGCCGTCCGCGCGCGAAGTGTTCGGTTACTTCTTTTATCTCGGCTTCGTCAACATCGGTGGCCCAGTCGCGCAGATCACGATGATGTTCAATCACATGGTCGAGCGGGCGCACTGGCTCTCGAAAGATCGCTTCACCAAGATCATGGCGTTCTGCCACATGCTGCCCGGCCCCGAAGCGCTGCAACTCGCCATCTACGTCGGATACCTCAAGCGCGGCATCGTCGGCGGCATCATCGCGGGACTGATGTTCATCATCCCTGGGGCAGCCGTGATGATTGTGCTCAGTTATCTGTACGTGACTTACGGCAACTTGCCGCAAGTCAATGACGTGCTTTTCATCTTGAAGCCAGCCGTGCTTGGCATCATCGCGGCGGGCATCATCAAATTAGGTCAAGCCGCAATCAAGAATGTGTTCCTCGCCGCGCTGATGCTGTTGAGCATCGTCACGCTGCTGTTCGGTGTGGACTTCCTGATCGTGCTGTTGGCCGCCGGCACGATTCATCTGCTGTACGCGCAAGGCTTGCCGCGCCTCCGTCGTGCGCATGTCGCGCCCGCAATCATCGCTGGTGTCGTGGCGCAAGGGCTGCTCGATTCGCCCTGGCTTCAAATGGCGTGGCTATTTTTGAAAACAGGGCTGTTCAGTTTTGGCGGCGCGTATGCGTCCATCGCATTCTTGCAGCGCGGCGCGGTGGACGACTTTCACTGGCTGACGAGCGGCCAGTTGCTGGATGGCGTCGCGTTGAGCGTGGCGACGCCGGGCCCCTTCATGCTGTTCACGACGTTCGCGGGCTACCTCGCAGGCGGATTGCCCGGCGCTATCATCGCGACGGTGTTTGTGTTCTTGCCGTCGTTCGTGCTGGTGCTGATCGGCGCGCGATACGTCGAGCAGGTGCGCAACAACAAACCGATTCAGGCGTTCCTCGCCGGCGCGAGCGCCGCCGTCGTCGGCGTCATCCTCGTCGTGTCGCTCTCGCTCATTCCCGACGCACTCATGCGCGACGGTGCAATCAGCATTCCCGCCATCCTCATCGCGCTCGTAGCGTTTCTCGCCATCGTCGTTCGCAAAGTGGACGTGGCGCGTGTGGCGCTCGTCGCGATGGTGGCGGGCTTAGTCTATGCCGCAGTTCGCGCGCTGTGGCTGCACTGACATGAAATTCGACAGACGCATCGTTTTGCTCGCGGTCACGCTACTGGTGCTCGTCATTGTCGTCGTGGCCGCGTTTCCATATCGCTTCGTTGTGCTCTCGAAGCTGAACGTCAGCATGGGCGAGAACGAGGCGCTGCTAGGCTTGCGCAAGGTTGCCGACATTCCACTCGGCGGCAGCGCATCGCGCTTCGACTACCAGAGTTTCGACGCGGCGCGGGGTCTGCTGTTCATCGCGCATCTCGGCGCGGGCGAAGTCGTCGTCTTCGATGTGAAACAGCAGCAGGTCGTCGCCACGATTGCGGATGTGGCCAGCGCGCACGGCGTGGTTGCCGCGCCAGAAATCGGCCGCGTCTTTGCGGCGGCGACGGGTACGCATCAAGTGGCGGTGATTGACGCGCAAACATTTCGCGTGATCGCGCGCGCCGATGCGGGACAGTATCCCGACGGACTGGCGTATGAGCCTGATACGCAGAAAGTGTTTGTCTCCGACGAATCGGGCGGCGGCGTGATCGTGATTGACGCGCGCACCAATCAGCGCACGAACCGCATTGACCTTGGCGGCGCAGTCGGTAACACGCAATACGATGCCAACGCGCATCGCATCCTCTCCGCCGCGCAGTCGCGCAACCAGTTGGTCGCGATTGACCCGCAGAGTGAAACGATCGTCGAGCGATACGACTTGCCCGGCTGCAATGAGCCGCACGGCTTCAGCGTGGACTCGCCGTCACGTATCGCATTCGTGTCGTGCGCGGCTAATGCGAACCTGCTCATGCTCAATTTGCAGGCGAAGCAAATCGTCGCGACTGATGCCGTGGGCGACATTCCCGATGTGCTCGCGTTCGATGCAGGCTTGCGTCGCCTGTACGTCGCCGCCGAGAGCGGCATCGTCGCCGTGTTCGACACGAGTCACAACACGCTGAAGAAAATTGGACAGACTTATCTCGCGCCGAACGCACATACCATCGCCGTAGATTCGCAGACGCATCGCGTCTATGTGCCGCTCGAAAATATGGATGGGCGGCCCATTCTGCGCGTGTTTGCACCAGTGGAGCCGTAAGGCGTGCGTGATGACCAAAACCGTTTTGTTCTTGTGCCCGCACAATGCGGCCAAGAGTGTGATCGCCGTTGCCTACTTTCAACAATTGGCAAACGCGCGTGGCCTTGACTGGCGCGCCGACTCGGCGGGCACTGAGCCCGCGTCGTCAGTGTACCCGACCGTTGTGCAGTTGATGAGCGCGGAAGGTTTCGACGTCCGCGCGCAGCAACCGCGCCTCGTAGCCGCTGAAGATTTGCTATCGGCAGCGTGCATCGTCTCGATGGGCTGCGACGTGACTCAACTGCCGACCGGCAAAGCGATCCTACGCTGGGATGATTTGCCCGCCGTCAGCGAGCAGCCATTCGCCGCACGTGATGCGATTCGTGCGCGCGTCGAACAACTCGTCGGCGAATTGGCGCACAGCACGCCATGATTCGTTTCCTCTGGAGCATCCGACCTTACTTCCGACAGGTCGCGGGCGAACTGCTGCTCGGATCCATCGCTGGCATTCTGATGAACACCGCCGTGGTGCTGCCGGCCATCTTGCTCGGCCGCGCCATTGACACGGCGCTCGCGTTCGCGCGGAGCCAAGCGGACATGAACGACGTCACGTCCGCGTCGCTGCTGTTCGTCGCTGGCACGCTCGCCACCGAGATTCCGCGCGTCTTCAAGCGTTGGTTTCTAATCACAGCGAACGGCCGCATGAGAGCCAACCTGCGCGCCGACTTGCTGCGTGGCGTGCTCGCGTGGGATATGACGCGCTTGCACCAAATGCCCATCGGCGATTTGATGGCACGCATCTATGGCGATGTGGAAGTATGGGGCTTGGGCGTGCGGCGCTTCGTCATCGAGCTGTGGGACACGCTGTTGTTCACCGTCTCGTTCGTCGTCGCCATGCTGTGGTTTGACGCGGGGCTGACGTTGGTTGTGCTCGCGACGACGCCTCTGGCAGTGTTCCTGTCATACGCAGCGGGCCGCTGGGTGCGCGCGCGCACGACGAAGGCGCGGCAGGCGAACGCCGATTATACTGCCGCGCTGCAAGAGAAACTCGCGGGCGTGCGCGTGCTGCGCTTGTTTGGCCGCGCGCAGAGTGCGACTGCTCACATCGCGCAGCTATCTCGCAAGCAATCCGACGCCAACATCGCGAGCGAACGCTTGCGTGTCGGCTTGCAAGTGCCCTACATCTTCATCATGGCAGCCGGCGTGATCGTGCTGGTGTGGCAGGGCAGCGAGCGCGTATTGACTGGCGCGTTTACGATCGGCAGTTTCGTCGCGTATCTTGAATTGTATCTGCGCGCGATCAATCGCGGCTTCCGAGAAATCCCGACCGTCATCAATCAAGTGCAAGCGAGCGCCGCCGCGTACGCACGCCTGCAATCCATGACGGCGGTACCGCTCTCCATGCGAGGCGAGCCACGACTCGCATCGTTTCGCACCAGGCACATCGTTGGGATGGCAGATAGCAGACAGCAGACGGCAGACGGTAGTTTCACATCTGCCGCCCTCCACCGTCAACCGTCCGCCGTCTCTTTGCAGCACGTCACATTCCGCTATCCGGGCGCGAGCGAGCCTGCGCTCGACGACATCTCGCTCGACATCCCCGCAGGCGCATTCGTCGCCGTGACGGGACCCGTCGGTTCGGGCAAGAGTGCGCTCGCACGCGCTCTGCTCGGCGTCTATCCGCTCGAAGCTGGCTGCATTCGCTTTGACGATCTTGCGTCCAATGCTCAACGGCCGTCGCAACGTGCGGCGAGTGATGAGGTTGGCGCGACCATTCAACTGCCGTTCCAATCTGAAATATCCGACGGACCAGCGGCAATCGGCTACCTGCCGCAAGAACCATTTTTGTTTTCGGGCAGCGTTCGCGAGAACATTTTGTTTGGTATGAATCACGCCGATGTGAGTGAGCAAACGTTGAACGTCGCCGCACTGAACGAAGACCTGCGCGCGTTTCCGGGCGGGCTCGACTCCCAGATTGGCGAATTGGGTGTGCGCGTCTCCGGTGGCCAGCGCCAGCGCATCGCATTGGCGCGCGCCGTCGCAAGCTTTTCACCGCACGCGCCGAGCCTGCTGGTGCTCGACGATCCATTTTCGGCGGTGGATGTGAACACCGAGGCGCAAATCGTCGCCGCGCTGCGCGAATCGTTCGGGCCCAACGCACCGTCGGCGCAGCGCGCGACCATCGTGCTGTGCTCACAACGGCTCGCGGCGTTTCCATCCGCCAATCTGATTGTGGTGTTGCAGAACGGGCGCATTGTGGAGCACGGTGCGCACGATACGTTGATGCGCGCCGGTGGTGTGTACGCGCGCATCTACAGAGCACAGCAGACGGTCGAGGCGCTGTCGTGATTCGTTCCGTCGTGCGCCCATGGCGCGGGTGGATCGCGTTGATCGTGTGCCTGTTGTTGCTGGCAGAGGTGCTCAACGTCGTGCCGCCACTGCTTACGCGGAAAATCGTGGATGAACATCTGACGACGGGCGTTCGCGACGGACTGTTCACGCTCGCGCTGCTCTACTTTGCTTCGATCATCGTCATGCGCAGCGTGCTCGGCTTTGCGATCTATCGCATTTCGGTCGTCGCGCAAGGTGTGCTGCACACATTGCGCGTGCGGCTGTTCGCGCATTTGCAGTCGCTGCCCATGAGCTACTTCGACCAGACGCCGATGGGCGACATCATCAGTCGCGGCACGGCAGACATCGAAACAGTGGATCAACTGTTCACGTCGGGTGCGGCGATCTTCGTGTCGAGTCTATTCAGTTTGCTGACGACGGCTGCCGCGCTGCTCGCGCTCAGTCTGCCGCTGTCAGCCATCACCGTGCTGATCGTGCCGCTGCTCGTCGTGATCACACAATTCTTTCGCGTGCGCGTGCGCGATGCCGAGCGCGCCAATCGTATCGCCACCGGACTGATGAACACGCACCTGCAAGAGACGTTGAGCGGCGTCGAAGTGATTCGCGCATTCCGACGCGAACCGGTTTTCGTGGCGCGCTTCCGCGATGCTTTGCATCAAGTCGTAGCTGCGTACAATCGCGCGACGCTCTACAATTCGTTCTATCCGCCGCTGATGGCGATTGTAGCATCCGTGATCGTGGCCCTGCTGTTGTGGTTCGGCGCGAGCGGCTTCGGCGAACAGTGGGGTATCACGCTCGGCATCCTCACGGCGTTCGTGCTGATCTTTCGGCAATTCTTCGGCGTGCTGATTGACGTCGGTGATAATTGGCAGACGGTGCAGGGCGCGCTCACGGGCTTGGAGCGCATCGCGCAAGTGTTGGCTGTGCCTGCCGAAAATTTGTCCAACGTCGAGACGGCGGACGACGGACGGCAGACGGATGACATCGCAATGCGCCCCTCGCCACTCATCACTCGTCACCTGTCGTTAGCGATTGCATTAGACGACGTGACGTTCGGCTACCGTGAGGGCACGCCAGTCTTGCGACACATCTCGTTTCAGGTGCGCGCTGGCGAGCACGTCGCACTCGTCGGGCGCACCGGTGCGGGCAAGACCAGCGCGCTGCAATTATTGGCGGGCTTATACGCGCCGTGGTCTGGTAGCGTGAGCGTGTTCGGGCGAGACACGCGCAGTTTGGACGCCGACGAACGCCGCCACATCCTCGGCGTCGTGCCGCAAGCGGTGCAGTTGTTCAGCAGCAGCGTATGCGACAATCTTACGTTGAGCGACCCTTCGGTTTCGCGCGAGGCGGTCGAGCGCGCCTCGCGCATCGCCGGCGCGCACGAATTCATCCGCGCGCTGCCGCAGGGTTACGACACGCCGTTGAGCGGTGCAGGTCGTGGCGGCGGCGCGCAGCTCTCGGCGGGCCAGCGCCAATTGCTTGCGCTCGCGCGCGCGCTCGTGTGGAATCCGCAAGTGCTGCTGCTGGATGAGGCGACGGCGGCTATTGACAACGCCAGCGACGCCACATTTCGCGCTGCGCTGCGCGCCGACCGTTCGCAGCATCAGCGCGCCGTCCTCACAGTCGCGCATCGCCTTTCGACGGCGCGCGAGGCAGACCGCGTGCTCGTGATGGATGCGGGGCACATTGTCGAGGAAGGCACACCCGACGAATTGATCGCGCGCGGCGGGCGCTTCGCCGCACTGATCGAATTGGAAGCGGCCGGCTGGGACTGGGGCGCAGCGCCAACGTTGTTAGTACCAATTCAAACTTGATAGTTGGAGCGACGGGCGAGGCGCTGTGCTCCCACCGACACGGTCGGGGCGAACGCGCACATTTGCCTTGACATGATTGCGGAGCAGACCGATGCCGAAAGATATTTACCTGCAACCCGACGCGCCTGATGATGTGTTGGATGACGAATTGATTTTGTCATTGACGCGGCGTCACGTGCCCGATGCGCAAACTGTGACGCTGATAGACGAATCGGGCGGCGAGGCGCGCACGTATTTTGTGGACGAGCACATCGTGGTCAAGACGCAGCGACCGAATCGCTTGCGCCCGCGCACGAGTCTATCCAAAGAAGTTTTCTTCCTGGAACAAATCGCCGAGCGCGCCCCGGAGTTGTCGGTGCCGCGCGTGCTGGGATATGGACGTGAAGAGCCGTTCGTCGAGTACACGGTGATGACGCGCATGAGCGGGGTCGCACTGCGCCACGTGCGATTGAGCGCCGAGCAGCGCAACGCCGTCATGCGCGAATTGGGCTGGACGCTGCGGCGCATTCATCAATTGCCGCTCGCGCCATTTGTGGCGAGCGGCATGCTGCCGGCCGATCAAACGTCAGCCGATGTGCGTCGTCGCTTCGCCGAGTGGTTCGATGAAATCGTCGTGCGCATTCACGACCAGCAGCGCGCGTGGTCGCTGTCACTAACGCCCGAACAGGCGAGTGCGCGGGCATTGGCGTTGCTGCCCGCTGAGCTGGATCGCGTGGCACTGCACTCCAATCCGTATCACGAGCATACATTCGTTGATCCAGACACAGGTACGTACAGTGGACTGATAGATTTCGGGGACGCCTACATCAGCCATCCGACGTTTGACCTGCGCCGCTGGCGCACGCGCGCCGAACGTGAGGCGCTGCGCGCGGGCTACACGGCCACGCAGCCTGTGACTGATGCCTTCGCGCGAACGTGGCTCGTCGCGCAGGTGCTGGGTGACATGGCGGCAATCGCGGGCACGCTCGCGCTGGCTGAACAGGCGAGCGCAGACCTCAAGCATCTGCTCGCCGAATTCTGATGCGCGCCCAACACTGGTTTTTGATATTTGATGCTAGAATGAGCGACGTTCATTGCGTCGAATAGCAAAGCACACGGTCACCCATGATGAATTTCTGGGACATCCTCTATATGCTCGGTTGGACGCCGTGGGATTCGGGCATCACGCCGCCGGAGATCGTGTCGCTGGTGGAGGGCGGCCGCATCGCAGCTGGGCGCGCGCTCGATCTCGGCTGCGGCACCGGCACGAATGTCATCTACTTGAAGCAGCACGGCTTCGAAGCGGTGGGCGTGGATTGGTCGGAGCGCGCGATTGCAAAAGCGCGTCAGAAAGTGCGAGCGGCGCAATTAGACATCCCGCTCTACGTTGCGGACATTCTCGATAGCCAACACTTTCCTGCGCGTGGACTATTTGACTTCGTGTATGACATCGGTGTGATGCACATTTTTGACGAAGCGGGCCGAGCGCGCTATGCTGAAACTGTCGCGCAAGTGGCGCGCTCAGGCAGCTATCACTACACGAAATGCTCAGTGCAAACACACGCTCGCTCAATGGCACACGGCAGCACACACGTGCCTGTCCATCTTTCACGATAACGCTGACTCGTAGAAGCTCCATGGTGCGACGCTTGTCTTCGAACGTAGCGTTTCTCATCCCAGTGGTCACATCGTCACGATACTGAAGCGCGATAGCAATACCCTCGTCGGTAAGGGTAGACGAGTTCACTGCAACCTGCAACTCGTCTCGCCTCTCAATTAGTTTCGCGTGACGTTGGCCCAGTTCGTCAATTTTCGCCTGATATGTCTCTTGGGCTAGTGTATTCTTAGCCCGCTTCGCTTCCTCCAACAATTCTGCGTAGTTGTCCATTTTGATTTTGTCTTCGGCGATCATTTCGAGTATCACATTGAGCTGTTCCTGTTTCGGATGCAGGGTGGCGCGTTCTGATTCTTGAGCCTCCCGCAGTTTTCGTTCGAACTTCTCCTTGTTGCTCCACAGATCGAGCACATAGCCCCAGGTAATCGCCTCAAGCTTATCTGCGCGCACGGCTTTCTGGCTACAGCGCTCCTCAAGTCCGGCGAAGTGACTTGCGTGCCGCGAACAGCGGTAGTATGTATACCCCTTGCTGTATTCGCCTCCGAGTGCATAGTTGCACTCACCGCAGCGCCCCATACCGCGCAACAAGTATTCTCGTTTGCAGTTGCGTTTGGACATGTGCTTGTTGTACTCACGTCGCGCTTGTGCCGCGTCCCACAGTTCACGCTCAATCAGCACGGGCACACTGACCGGAATCTGCTCTGCAATCGGGCGCTTGCCGCGCCTGCCTTCGTTTCCAATACGCTTCCCGTAGCGCCAGACGCCGACATAGGTTTCATTCGTTAGGATGATGTGCACAGTGGCTGAACACCACATGTGGACTTTCCTGGTCCGCTTTCTTGACGCGTCGGGTGACGCTAATCCCATTTCGCTGAGCTTGCGAGCAATGGCCCACTCGCTCAACACTTTCCCGTGCTCATCACCCAGCACATACCAACGATAGATGAGGCGAACCACCTTCGCCTCGGCGTCCACGACGACGAATGACCCGTCCTTAAATGCGAGGCCGTATGGCGGCTTCCCCTGACCGACGACCTTGCCTGCTATCGCTTTGCCCGTTCGCCCGCGCGACGTGCGCTCGATAATCTTTCTGCGCTCGTCACTGCCTTGCCAGCCTTTGATAACCAGCACGATGTCGAGTTCGCTTTCGATGCGCCCAATGTCGCACGCGTGAATTTCGACGCCGGCGCGGATCCAATCGCGCACACTCGCCAAGAGGTCAACGATGTCTCGCGAGAGGCGATCCACCTGATAAGCGATCAGTGTGTTGGCTTCTCCACGTTTGAGCATCGAGACGAGCCGCTTACCCGTGGGGCGTTCGGCAATCGCCGTCGCGCCACTATGATCTTCAGTCAGTTCGGCGGCAACGGAGATGCCAAGCCGCTCCGCATAGCGGCGACACGCGTCCAACTGCGTCGGCAGCGAGTAGCCTTTGTCTGCTTGTTCTTCACTGGAAACACGGGCATAGAGAATGGCACGCTTGGTCATGTTCAATCTCCTGATTACACTTGATGAAGTGTATCAACCATCACAAAAAGAAAGGCGGACGGACCGCTGGTGAAGGGCAGTCTGTCCGCATTGTGTTAAAATGTGGACAGCCTAGCAGTCTGTCGGAGAGGATTTCGAAAGTCCTTGTTTTCCAGGCATTTCGCGAAACAGGCGGGAGCCGTTTTCCGAAGAAAAGCGGCTCTCTCCGACAGGCTGCTAGCCGCTATTCATACTAGCGGATTAGGTCAGAGCCGTGAGAGTGCTGCAACACTCGCGCGGCTCGCTTTTTGGGACCTATTCGCTTGTCACAAGAGAATTATAGCACGTCTGTCAAGATGTTCGTTTCGGTTTGCGTCCGCGCCGTTCGCCTTTTGATTGCTGCAGCCGCAAATAAGCCAGCTGCGATGCGCGGCTGACCTGCCATGTGCGCCCCCATTTCTGACCTTTGATTTTCCCCTCGCGCATTAAGACGCGTAAGTGGTCGGGGTGAAAGCCGCTGAGTTGGATCGCCTCAGTCGTTGTAATCCAATCTGCCATGCGGAAGCCTCCGCGAGCATTCTACCGTATTCGGTTGGGTGCCTGCAACGCCTTACTGAGTATGATAAGTTGTGAAGGTGCGAAATGGAATGGGCTACATCCGAGACAGCTCTAGTGACACTTGATCGTTCGCAGGTTCAACGATGTGGCTCGATTGATCTGACATGATTGAATCAGATACGCTTGGCGCGTGCGAATGCTGTCGCTGTTGCGCTTCACGGATGGCGCGGCCGCGCTGCGCGAAGATCACCATGACAGCGGTTAATGCCTCTTCGGTCGTCAGCATATCGTCGGCTGGTATGATCATTGCATTCCTTTCTGGATGATTGCCGTGCCTCTTGCCCATGTCCGCTCACTGCCAGATGCTAGTGTACAAAGAAACGCGGGTGCCAGTTCCAGATCGTTTCCAATCTGTTTCCAAGCGATGCAGATGTTTGGCGCCGTGATGGTCGGATCAACGCGCGTATGGTTGATGAGCATCACTATATTCGACGGCGCCCGCCCCTCGCGATTGGACACCGGCGGCGATCGGGCCGGATGTAGTTGTGTGCTGGTAGAACAAACTCAGAGGGTAAGCTGGAGGATATTTGGAAAGTTTCTGGAAACATGGTGAGCCTGTTCCTATATGCTTTGCGGCGTGGAAGAAGCAAAGCGTCAGCGGCTGATGCTACGTTGGTTAGCAAGGGATCCATGGCTAACCAGCGCGCAAATGGGTGCGGTGTTGGGCTGCAAGCCTGATAGCGCGACGACGTATTTGGCTGAATTGAAAGCGAAAGGTTGGGTCCAGAGCCTCGCGCCGCACGAGCCGGAGCTGCCACGCGCGTTGGTCTATGCGCTCACCGATGAGGGCTTGCGCGAGATGGCGCGCGTCAAACGCCGAACTGTGGCGGAGATGGCGGCGCACTACAAGTGCTCGCGGGCCACGCACATCCGCATTCACAACGACCTGCCGCATCATTGGCGCATTCGCGAAATCCTGCTGTGCAAGCTGGCCGCACACTTCGGCGGCTTGAACGTGGAATGGTGTTGGCCCCGACACTTTGGGAAAATCTTTCACTTTCGCGACTACAACGACAAAGCCTGTCGCCTGCGGCCCGACTGTTACGGGCTAATCACGTGCAAGAACAAACCGCTCAAGGCGATTCCCGCGAAGGCGCGCGGCGACCCGCATATCAAGGCATTGCAGGCACGCAAGCGCGAACTGGAGCAGCAAGTCGCGCGCATGCGCTCATCATTGGAGCAGGCGATGTGTCGCGGCGACACGTTCACGGGCGCAGAACTGCGAGGCTTGATGCGTCATCCACTGCTGGCGAATTTGCTGGCGCGACTGGTGTTCATCGGCGATGATGCGATTGGCTATCTTGTTGACGAAGGGATTGCATTACAGGATTACGCGGGTCGTCATTACACCTTAAAAGCCAGTGTCTTGCTGCGCCTCGCACACCCGCACGACCTGCTCATGCGCAAAGACTGGCATCGGTGGCAGCAGGAGTGCTTTGCCGCCGAACGCGTCCAGCCGTTCAAGCAAATCTTCCGCGAACTGTACACACTCACCGAGACAGAGAAAAACGACGGCGGCATCTCGCGACGCTACGCGGGTCAGCAAGTGAATCCGCGACAAGCGATGGCGCTCTTGGGACAGCGCAACTGGATTGCGAATGTGGGCGAAGGCGCCGAGCGCGTGTTCCACGACGAGGGCATCATCGCGTGGCTCACGTTTCTCTCAGGCTGGGCGACGCCTGCGGAAGTGGAAGGCTACACGCTCGAAGGTGTGCGCTTCCAGCGGCGCGGCGCATTTCATCCGATGCCATTGACCGATGTGCCGCCACGCATCTTCAGCGAGGTGATGCGCGATCTAGATTTGGTCGTGAGCGTCGCGCACGTGGGTGGCGTGGACCCCGAAGCGAGCGCGTCCACAGTGGACATGCGCGTGGCGCTCGTGCAGGAAACGTGCGCCATGTTGAAACTGATGAATGTGCGCGTGCAAGGTAAGCGCGTATTCATTGAGGGACAACTGGGGAAATATTCGGTGCATCTGGGCAGCGCGGTCGTCCATCAGCAGCCTGGTGGCGCGCTGTGCATCGTGCCCGTGCACGCGCAGCAGCACGGGCGACTATTCTTGCCGTTCGCAGATCATGACCCCACGACAGCAGAAGTGCTCTCCAAGATTCTACTGCTGGCGCGCGATACAGAGATCAAAGACTCGGTGATTCTCGAACAGATTGTGGCAGTTGGCTGACATGAGAGCGCCCGTGTGAAAAACACGGGCGCCCATTCTTCCATAGTCGCCTCACAACAGCCTCGCTGCTGCTTGTGCATCGCGCGCATCAAAACCTTCGCCAAATGAAAGATTGATCGGCTTTACCGCATTCGATGCGTGCTCATGTTTGCCCTGACATTTCACGTTCGTGAAACAAAGCAATGCCCTTTGACTGCGATAACTCAGTAGATGCCTGCTCGAACCTTCTCCACATCGTCGCGCCATTGGTGAAACATCACCCCGTGGCAATCGTGATGCGTTTCAAGCCACGTATTCCAATGCTCGGCCGGTTTCTATTCGGCGTTGCCGTTTGTTGGCGATACGACCCACGCCGGAATCTGGTATTGATCCGTCACCATCGCAATCTGTCCTGTCACCACGTCGAGGCTGTAGAGCGATTGGTGCGTTTCGATCCAATGGCCATCCACCTCCAGCGAATCAGCCGCACTGAACATGATGCGACGACCGTCGGCTGACCAGTGATGATTCGCGCTCGCATGGAGCGCGGCGGGGATAGCCCACTCACGAATCGTCTTCCCATCGGTGCTGATGACAGTGAAACCGCGCTTGGATGCCCGACCCTGTGCCACATCGTACGGCACGTTCAGCGTGGACACCCACTGACCGTCGGGCGACAGGGCGAGGCTAATCTGTGAGCCCAAATTGCTGACACTGTCTTCGGGCAGCGATGCCACTGTGAGCAACTGCTTCGTGCCCACGTCGAAGCGCAGCAGCTGCGGCTCGCGTCGTTGCGGTGGATATTCATTCAGATTCATCGCGAGCAGATAGAGCGAACGGCCGTTGTGGCTCCAGAGCGGATTGGTGTAATGCCGATTTACATCTGAGCGCTCGAGTGCAATGGGCATGATGTTCCCATGCAAGTCGTCGAGGCAGACCATGCCTGCCGCGAAGCGGCCGTTGCCGTATTCCCAATGCGCCAGCCAACGCCCATCGGGTGACCACTGCACGTCTCGGAATTCACCGAGACAGTGAGGTATGGCGAAGGCATTCGACTGCGCAGAGAGGGTGAACACGCTGCCTGCAACGCCGTTTAGCAACGCGATGCGCGAACCATCCGCCATCCACGACAAGTGCGACGCCCATGCCCACTGCGGACTTTGCGTTCCGACCGTGACAACATGATTCGTCGCACGCTCGAACACAGCGAGGCTCAGATGATCATTCGGATCATAACCGTGCTGCTGCGTGAACGCGATGCGCCGGCTATCGGGCGACCACGCGAACAGATAAACGGGCCCTTTGCGTTGATCGTAGCCCACCACCTCGCGCCCCTGAGTTCCATCGTTCGCCAGCAGCCACAAGCCACCGCGCCGAGTCACCGCAAGCCATTTGCCATTTGGCGACCACGCGAGCCGATTGGAAATCCCAGCGCCGATTTGCGTCACATCGTCGAGCAGTTTTTCCTGGCCACTGCCGTCGAGATTCGCAAGCCACAGCGCGTCGGGCTTGCCGTCGGGTTTGTCGCCCGCGATGAACGCGACGGTCTTGGTGCTCGTCGTCGTAAGGATTGGGATGGGCTGGAGCGTGGGCCAGTAACTCGGCGTGGGCGACGGTGGAATGGGCAGATGCGTCGGCTCAGGTGATGTCGAACGCGTCGGCGTCGGCGCGAGCGTCGATTGTGTAAGCATTCCGACGTTATCGCAGCGCAGTCGTTCCACATCATCCACCTCAGCATACGCACGCAAGCGACGCATCGTGTCCTGCTCCGCGCCCGCAGGCACGCGAATCCGTGCGGACCAATACGGATTGGGTCCTGCAGTCACGCTCATGCCTGATACCGACCAATACAAGCCCAACTCAATCAAGATGTCGCTCACGCGCTCGCGTGAGACATACTGCGCGAACTGCACGACGATGTTGCCCGCTTGCACGCACGGCGTCGTGGTTGCCGTCGCGAGCACGCGTTGGTCTGGCGTCGAAAGACTTGCCGTCGGCGCAACGGTTGATGGCGCTGTTGTCGGCGTGCGCTCACACGCGACGAGCAACGCGACCAGACAGAGCATCACGCAGTTCACGATTTTCATCATGGCGTCCGAGTCGGCTGTTCGTGCAGATACTGCTGCCGTTCTGCGGGTGTCAACGGGCGCGTGACTCGCGTCTGCGCGATGCGCAGCAGGTCATCAAGCGGTCCGCACCACTCGCAGGTGGTGACTCGTGCCGTGCCGTCATCGCTGCCCGTCGCAATGAGCTTGCCGTCTGGGCTAAAGGCAATGCTGTTCACCTTCGCCGTGTGACCGTGCAACTCGGTGACGATCTGCCGCGTG
>JBBPZQ010000022.1:0-46285 GCA_038198935.1 Anaerolineae bacterium | reverse complement strand
GCTTAAGCAAGGATTATGAAAGCTTGCCGGAGACGAGTGAATCGTTCATTTATGCAGCGATGGTTCGTCTCATGCTCAGGCGCGTGACTCATCAACCTGCGATGTAGTGCTTATGTTCGACTTTCCAAACAGGCTCTAAGACGCTGTTCGTCATATTGAACACAGCGAAGCTCAGCGGTGGTCTGTACACAGTGAAGTGGGAAGCCATCGCTTCGGACGGCGACAAGACTGACGGGCAGTGGCAGTTCTCCGTCGGCGCGCAAGCGCAAGCAGTGCCGTCCGTCAGCATCACCACGCCCACGATGGATGCCAAATTCGACAAGCTGCCGTCGGACGTGACGGTGAGCATCAAGTTCAGCAACTTTACGCTCGGCCAGAACAACCAGCACTGGCAGGTGTTCATGGACGACGAACTGAAACTCGTCGCCGCCGTGAAAGACAACAGCACGACGACAACGTTGAAGAATGTCGGGCAAGGCGAGCATCTGATCAAGGTCGTGCTGCTGTCCGGCAGCAACGTCGTGGCGACCGACAGCACGCACGTGCAGGTCGGCGCAGAAGCAGCAGAGAAATCACCCGGGACGATGCCCAAGACCGGCGCGGACAACACTGGCGATCTGGGATGGGCGGCGCTGCTCGCAGTTGAAGGTGTCGCGCTGCTCGTCATCGCGCGTCTGTTGCGGCGCGTGATGGCATAATGAATAGACCTCGCGGGTCTCCGAGACCCGCGAGGTCTCCAACTTTGAGGAGAATATGATACGATGAAAAACAAAATACGATCGCTAAAACTGATGCGCAGCTCGTTGATTGCGTCCATCGCACTCGCGCTGGCGCTCACGCTGCTCGCATCGGGCGTGGTGCTGGCGCACGAGAATCGCGCCGTCGGCAAATATCGCGTGACTGTCGGTTTCGTCACGGAGCCTGCGCTGATGGGCCAGCCCAACGCGATTGACTTCCGCGTGGTCGTCAGCGACACGCAGAAGCCTGTCGAAGGCTTGGAGAAGACCGTGAAGGCGGAAGTGATCTTCGGCGGCAGGACGCTGCCGGTCGCGCTGGCTTCACGCTTTGGGCAGCACGGCGCGTATGCGGGTTATTTCATCCCGACCAAAGCGGGCACCTACATTTTTCACTTCACGGGCCAGATCGAAGATACGAAATTCGACGAGAAGTTCGAGTCCGGTCCCGGCCGCTTCAACGACGTGCAGGACACGACCGAGATGCAGTTCCCGGAGAAAGCGCCAGCCGCAGGCGACACCGCGGCGCAACTGAAAGCCGCGCAGGACGCAGCCAGCAGCGCGCAGACGCTCGCGTATGTGGGCATCGGCTTGGGCGTGCTCGGCATCATCATTGGCGCGCTCGGCTGGATGCGAAAGCAATAGATTACTGGTCGTAGGGGCGCACGAGCCGCGCCCCTACAGCCCGAAAGATTCTGTGCTGCTCGAACCGCTGTTGCATGGTGAAGCCGGTCTGCTCGACGAGATGCTGGGATGTGGCGGACTGCTCGCCGTCATTTTGATTATTTATTTCGTAAATGCGATGCGCAAAGGAAACGACGAGTCAAAGAGCATAGCAAGTGAATCAGAAATGAGTGACAAAGAAAGTGATCAATCGGCGTAAGGCAATTGGTTTGATCGTAGTGCTGCTCGCACTGCTCGTCGGCGCGCAGCCCGCGCTCGCCCATGCGAACCTGGTACGCTCGGACCCGCCGGCGAACTCCGCGCAGAAAACAGCGCCGACGGTCGTGCGCTTGTGGTACAGCGAGGAGGTCGAGCCGAGTTTCTCACAGGTGCGCGTGCTCGATAGTCGTGGCGCGCAATTGGACAACGGCGACAGTCACCGCGCGCCGAATGATTCCAAAGAGATGGACGTGTCGCTGCCGCCTGATCTGCCGCTCGGTCTGTACACCGTCGTGTGGAACGCGCTCAGCGCGGTGGACGGGCACGCGACCACTGGCAGTTTCGCCTTCACCGTCGGCGACGTGCCGCTCTCTGAATCGTCGTCGCGCGAGATCATCGCGCTGGTGGACACGACGCTGGCGAACAACGCGCCGCCGCCCGCATATCAAGTCGTCGCGCGCGCATTCAATCTGCTCGCGCTCGTCGCACTCGCGGGCAGTTTTTTCTTTCCGCTATTGGTCTTGTTCAGCGCGATTCAGAGCGCGCAAACGCAAAAGCCAATCGTGCCCACCAAAATTTTAGACAGCGCGCGCGCGGCATGGTCGCAGCGATGGCTGCGAGTCGTGATCGTCGCCTGGGTGTTGTACGCCATCGCCACGCTCGGCATGCTCGTGATGCAGTCGCTCACCGTCGGGGGACTGCAAGCGATCCCGCGCGTGCTAACCGCAACACGCTTCGGCACGCTGTGGTCGCTGCGTGTCGCCATTCTACTCGCGCTCGGCGCGCTGATCGTGAAAGCGCGCAGCGGGTGGACGACAGACATCAAACCAGCGCGCACGTTGCTGCTCGCGGCGGGATTGAGCGTGCTGCTCATCCTCACGCAGAGCCTGAACAGCCACAACGCGGCGCTGGACGATCCGCCGCTGCTCGCGCTGGTAATTGATTTTGTTCACACGGCGGGCACGGCGATCTGGCTCGGCGGTCTGCTGCAACTGCTCACCACGCTGCCCATCTTCATTCGCGCGCTCGATGCGAATCAGCAAGGACGCGTGCTCGGCATCGTCATCGCGCGCTTTTCGTTCATCGCGTTCCTCGTCGTCGGCATCATCGTCGCAAGCGGCGCATACTCCATGCTCGTGCAGGTCGGCTCCATCGAAGCATTGTTCGGGACGCTGTACGGCGATTCGCTCTTGATCAAACTCGCGCTCGTCGGCGTGCTGCTCGCCGTCGCCGCCTTCAACTTGATCGTGGTGCGGCCCGCCTTGGCGCAAGCGACATCACAGCGCGGCTTGCGCATTGCGCGCGCATTCCGCCGCGCCACGGTCGTCGAGGTCGTGACGGCGACGGCGATCATCGTGCTCGTCGGGTTGATGACGAGCGTCGCGCCCGCGCGTGCGGCATACGAGTCCACACCCAAGTTGCTGTTGCAAACGCAGCGTGTGGACGATTTGCAAGTCACGCTCGGCGTTGCACCCGGCACTGTCGGCACCAATGATTTCGACGTGAAAGTGCAGGAAGCGGCCAACGGCACGACGGTGTCGAACGCACAGGTCGTGCGCTTGCTCGGCACGATGCAAGAGATGGACATGGGCACGCAGGAGACGACGCTCACGCAGCAAGGCGCTGGTCATTACACATTGCGTGGCGATTTGTTGAGCATGGTGGGCCGCTGGAAGGTCGAGGTGCTGATTCGACGCGACGGGCTTGACGACGCGCGCACGACCTTCAATTTCGCCGCGCTCAGTCAGAGTCCGAAAGCGGAGCCATCATACTTGTCGCTCGCGCTGCACCAGCCCGAAGTCTTGCTCGGCTTGGCGCTGACGGCACTTGCCTTCGCCGTCGGGACGGCGAGCGTGATGGTCGGCAAACTGAAAACGCGCGAGCGCCGCGTGACGCTGCTCGGCGCGATCGGCGTCGCCGTGCTCGGCTTGATCGTCGTATGGCAGAACCCGCTGGTCGTCAGTTCGTCGTCGAACACCGTCACGGCGGCCAGCTTGTTCGTGCCGGAGCAGTTTCGTTTCTTGCGCAGCCCCATGCCTGGCAACGCCGATACGCTGAACGCAGGCAGACAAATCTACGCGCAGAACTGCGTCGCGTGTCATGGGCCGCAGGGCAAAGGCAACGGACCGCTCGCCGTGAATCTCAATCCGCGCCCGGTGGACCTTACCGTACACGCGCGGCTGCACACGGAGGGCGAATTGCACTACTGGGTGACGAACGGCATCAAAGGCTCGGCGATGTCCGCGTGGCAGGAGCAATTGACGGACACGCAACGCTGGCAGGTGGTGCAATTCATTCGCAGTCTCTCGCTTGGCGCTCAGACGCCGGCCGCGCCGACGAATGCGCCGACGCCCGCGCCGTGACGAAAAGACCTCGACATCGTAGAGACGTTCCGCCGGAACGTCTCTACATGTCGCTCGGAAAACTCAAGTGCGCTACGCATACGATCAATTGTTTCTGGGACGCTACACCGTCTCGCTCAAGACGCATCGGCCATCGCTCGCGGTATTGAGGGACGATGAATGGCTTGACTGCGCGCGCGTGGCGCGGCAGCTCGACGCGGCGGTGCGCTGAGCTTGGTATTTGAGGAAACAAATGTCCTCGCCTATACTTCGCTCCGACATGGACGGTCAGAGCAAAGATTTATTGAGTTGTCGCATCAAACTCGTCGGCGTGTTGTGCGGGGTCATGCTGTGCGTGACCGCGACTGTGCTCGTGCTGAGTGCCGCGCGCAACATGCCGACGAGTAGTGTCGCGCATGCCGCTCCGCGCGACGCGCTCACAGCAACCGTGTTCCTGCCGCTCGTGCTGCGCGCGTTGCCCACGTACACTGTCCGCTTTGAGTTGGTCGGCTACAAGACGAACAACGACAACCTCTACGAGCATATGCATGTGTGTGAGACGGCTCAAGCGCAAACGTCCATCGGCGGCTGGTCGGTTGTCAGCGCGTGGACAAGCGACCGCTTCACATTTCCACCGACGGCGACAACGTATTTATGTAGCGCACGGCCGGCGACGACGCTGAACACTCACATCACCGGCTTTGAGGACAACGTGACTTACTTCACGTGGGGCAAGCCGCTCGAAAAAGACGAGTGGCCCGATACAATTGGCGTGAGCTTCGTCGGGTATCTATACGATCAGGATAATTATCTGGTGGATACGTGCCAGTACACGCCAACGCTGGGCGACAACGGCAATGCATCATGTCATTGATTAGCGATAGGGTGAGGCGACGATGAACGTGCGAGTCAAGTGGTGGTTGAGTTTGCTCGTAAGCGTCACGCTGTTGACCGCTTGCGATACGAGTGCGCCTGCGCCAGTATCATCGCCTGTAGGACAAATTACCGCCGAAGCAGCCAGCGTCATCGTTGAGGTGACGAGCACGCCGAGTGCGATAGCCTCGCTGACCAACACGCCCACCGACACGCCCACCAATACGGCGACGAGCACGCCGACGAGCACACCCAGCGACACGCCGCGCCCGACGAACACACTGCGCCTGCCAACCAACACGCCGCGTCCGCCGACAAATACACCGCTGCCGCCGACCAGCACGCCCACGCAAGGCATCGCTACGACAGGCGACGTTCGCGTGTTTCTCGTCGGCTTCGAACCGTCGGCCGGCAAAATCTACGAGCATGTTCATCTGGTGAACTGCGACAGCAAGCCGATCGCCATCACCGGCTGGCAGGTACGCAATCCGCGCACGGGTCATGTGTTCACGTTTCCGAATTTTGTCGCCACGCCAGGCTGCGGCGGCGCCGTGCAAGTCACGGTGAACACGCACAAGACCGGCTTCGAGGACGCCAATCGCGGCATCTTCACCTGGGGACTGCCCGGCGACAAGGAAGAATGGTCGGTCGAGGGCGGCAGCGTCGAACTGTACAACGCGACGGGCGCGTTGGTCGTGCGCTGCACCTACAACCCGGCCGTCGTCGCCGCTCCGGGCGATGCGTATTGTCGCTAATGGACGTGAGTGCTGGTTTGCGAATGGTAATCGCGATGCGTCTGTTGCTTGCACTGCTGGTCTTCACATTGCTCGCGGCTTGCGGCGCGAGCACAACGCCGACCATCGTGCCACCGTCGAGTGCGCCTGCGAACACGAGCGCGCCGTCCGCCGCCATCACGCCCGCGAGCGGCAGCACGGCTGCATCAACGGCAGCCGCTTCGTCGCCGAATGCCGGCACGTTCGTCTATGCAAGCGGCGACGGCAACATCATGGCGCGCGACGCCGCCACGCTACAGGCGAAAGTAATTCAGGCTGGAACGCAAGACCTCATCAACGACTCGCCATCGTTCTCGCCCGACGGTACTCAAATCGTTTATATCGCGCACGTGCTCAGCGCCACCGCACCGTCCAACGAAGTGCGCGCGATGAACAGCGACGGCAGCAACGTGCGCACGCTGTTCAAGCCGCCGGCCGCGCAAGCATCGCGCGTCTTTCCGACGTTCCCACGCTTCTCCGCCGACGGCAAGGCGATTTATTTCTCGCTCGTCAACGCGGCTGGCGACTCGCAGGGTTATCAAGTCGCGCGCGGTGATGCGACGGGCGGCAGTTGGAATGTGATCGTGAGCGATGGGCATATGCCCGCCCTCTCCGCCGACGGCAAACTGCTCGCGTTTGCGCGCATCACGCCCAAGACGTATTTTGCGAGCATCTGGCTGGCGAACGCCGATGGCAGCGGTGCGAAGAACATCGTGCCCGAAGACGTATTCATGGCGATCACGGGCGTGCGCATCTCGCCCGATAATCAATGGATCGCGTTCGCCGCGTCGGGTCCGCCGCAGAAAAAAATCCCGACGAGCGCATTGCCCGTCGCCGAATCGGGACCGAGTTCGTGCGCGCTCGGCTTCTGGTTCATCTGCTTCGTCTCGCGCGCGTCCGCGAACGGCTTGCCGTGGGAAGTGTGGCTGGTCAGCGCAGACGGCAAGACTTATAAGCAGCTGACGAAGCTACAGACCGATAGTCCGTGGCCCGCGTTCTCGAAAGATGGCCGCTATCTCGCGTTCATCTCATTCAATGGCTTGTACTTGATTGATCGTCAGACGAACGAGGTGAAGAAAATTTCTGATGAGGGTGGACACGGAGTGATGGACTGGTATCAAAAATAATTGGCTGCGCGTCAGCAACGATAAAGAGCATTCTCAGTTGGCGAATGCTCTTTTCTTTTTCATAGTCAAGAACGCAAAGTGTCAAAAATATTTTATGGTCTTGTGGTGAGATAGTTTGATGTGTGCCTCATTGCACCGCGCCCGCCCTCCGCGTGCGCGAGGCCATGCTACCGAACAGAATCGCATATATAGCGCTGACCGTCATCGTGCAACATATCCCAACGCCACCCTGCAAGGGCTTCGCGGGTCTTCTCATGTAAAATCAAGATAAGAACCGATTGACTTACGTCAGAGACTGGCGGAGAATGTGGACTGACTCTCGCATGATGAAAAGGTTTGCACTACCAATCGGCGCGTTCGTGCTGGTGCTGCTCGGCGCATTAATGATGATGGCAAATAAAGGCAGCGCCTCGGATATATCGCCCGCGCCGCTCACGCCACCAGCGCAAGCGGGCGACAGCATCGTAAAGGTGCTGCCCACGCCAATTGCCGCGCTGCCTGTCAACGCCATTCAGGTCGTGCCGTTCACCGATGCGGCTCTCGCGCGCGATATTTTGCTGGATGTTTCCAAAGCAGGCCCCTGGGACGAGCCAAGCAATGCGGTTGACATCCGCGACTATCCGGCGTGGCGAACGCGCTTCCCCAATCTTGGCTTGAGCGGCTACTCAGTCGCCGCCGACTCGCGCCACGTCTCTGTTTATCGTAACGCATTCGACCCTAAGCAAGCGCCCTCCGAAACGAATCAGCGCGTGCTCGCGTTCGCCGTCGCCGACATCGGGGGTCACTGTGCGGCGGGTGCGCTCATCGGCAATCCGACGTACACGACGTTCGGTGCTGTGGACATCGGCGGAGCAAAGTGCAAAGCGCAGTCGGTGCTCGATCGGCTCAAACATTAGTGGTGCTAGACTAAGCGCATGTTCCCAACAAAAATAGTGGTCATCGGCGCGGGCAGCGCCAGCTTCGGATTGAACTCGCTCGCGACCATCGTTCGCAGCGAGCGACTGCGCGGCAGCACGCTCTCGCTTGTGGACATCAACGCGCAAGGCTTGGACACCATCACGCGCCTCGCACGCGAGCTCAATCAGCAGTGGCACGCGAACCTTAAAATCGAAAGCACGACCAACGCCGACGAAGCGCTCGACGGCGCGCAGTTCGTGATCGTATCCATCGAAGTGCCGCCGCGCGAAAAGTTGTGGCGGCTCGATTGGGAAGTCACGCTGAAGCACGGTCTGCGTCAGCCATACGGCGAGAACGGCGGACCCGGCGGCTTCGCGCACACCGCGCGCAACGTGCCGCCCATCTTGCGCATCGCACGGCAGATGGAAGCGCATTGTCCCGATGCGTGGTTGCTCGTGTTCAGCAATCCACTGCCGCGCATCTGCCGCGCGGTGACCAAATACACCAAGATCAAAACCGTCGGCTTGTGTCATCAAGTGTTGCGCGCCTACGTGATGGCGGGTTGGGTGCTGGCAGATGAGTTGGGAATCGAGATTCCAGCCAATCTTTCACTCAAGCCGTCGCTATCTGGGGGCGCGACCCGGCACGTCGTCTCGAAGCAAGCCGTAGAGAAGCTCGACATCAAAGCGGCGGGACTGAATCACTTCACGTGGGTGCAGTCCATTCACGATAAGCGCACTGGCGAGGACCTCTATCCAAAATTTAAGGAACGCCTGCGCGCATTCGATCCATCCGTGCAGCCGCTCTCGCGCGCGCTGATTGATGCCTTCGGATTATTTCCCGTGCCGGGCGACGACCATCTATCCGAATATTTGGCGTGGGGACACGAGCCGCAGACGAAGCCGTGGGAGAAGTATGGCATCGCACTGTGGGACTGGGACGAGGCGGAGCAGCAGCGCGATGCGATGTGGGAGCGCGCCGACGCGATGGCGGCGGGCCGCGAATCGGTGAACGAGTTGAAGCAGGTGACGAGTGAAGGCGCGGTCGAAGTGATCGAAGGCTTGGCGGGCAATCTCAATTCGTATCACATCGCGCTCAACATTCCGAACGACGGTTACATCAGCAACCTGCCCGACGGCGCGATTGTCGAAGTGCCCGCGGTGGTCAGTGCTAACGCGGTGCGCGGACTCGGCATGGGCGCGATGCCGTATGCGATTGCCGAGTTGCTGCGGCGCGAAGTCGCGCTAGTCGAGTTGGTGGTGGATGCTGCTGTGACGGGCAGCCGCGAAATCGCGCTGCAAGCTTTGCTGCTCGATCCGATGGTGAACGACATTGACATGGCGCACGCCATCCTCGACGATTATCTGACCACGCACGCGGAACACGTGCCACAGTTTCACGGCGCGGGCCCCTAGCAATTGCTCTGCGCGCGCAAAAAGGCATGAGCCTCCAGACACTCTGGAGGCTCATCTTTTTATCTCGGCACGCCGACACGCTTAGCAGGCACGTGCTGGATCAAAATTTGTAATTGCGTTGCAACGCGATTTGCGGAGTCGTATAATCAATCTGTAGTTTTGAGATTCGATGGTGAACGTTGGGCCATCGAATGCCATGTGTCACGACAGGCTCTACCAGCACGACCTTTTTCATTTCTTGCTACACGGAGAGTTCGATGCGCGGTCTAACGTTCTTCCGCATTCCTGCGTTCGTGCTGGTTGCGCTGCTGCTCCTCCTCGTCGGAACATTCCCCACAGAACCTTCGACGATCAGCGCACATGAGGTTGTGGTCAGCGCTCTTGTCAGCGCACCGCCGACGAACGACGTGCTTGACGCGAGCATGACGCCATCCGTTGATGCGACCTCGACAGCGTACTTCTCTGATGAAGTCTTGCAGGCAGCCAATCTCGAAGTGCCCGAAACGAGTTTGCCGCGCGTTCCACGCCAGCCGTTTTTTTCGCAAGAGATACAGACCGCCAGCGACGACCCCTACTCCGCGTTGGCGATTGCCACCGATGCGCAACTCTTCAACGCCGAAGAACCAACTTCGACGCCGGGCCCAGCAGACAAATGGATTGACGTGAATCTCTCGCTGCAGACGATCACGGCTTATGAGGGACCTATCGCGATCAGAACTACGCTCATCTCGTCCGGGCTGCCGCTGCATCCGACCGTGGTGGGACGCTTCCATGTCTATATGAAATTGTATGCGCAGCGCATGACGGGCGGCTCACGCGAAGAGGGAAATTATTACGACCTGCCCGGCGTGCCGAACGTCATGTACTTCTTTCAGGACTACGCGATTCACGGCGCGTACTGGCATCACAACTTCGGGCGTCCGATGAGTCACGGCTGCGTCAATATCTCGCTAGCTGATGCGCAGTGGTTTTTTGGGTGGACACCCATAGGCACGCTCGTCGTATCACATCATTAGTTGAAGGTGCAGCCGACAATCGCAGTGTCCCCCCACGCGTATTAGACGTTTGGCTGCCATAAGCCTTCGGGGTCGGCGCCGACCATGCCCGCGCGCAACGCGCGCTCGTCCTTGGGCGACAGCAACGCAACCATCCTTTTGCTTAACACTGGAATGCGCGGCAGCCCATCGAGCGCGTCGGCGATCTTGTCGAGGCGCTCGTCGCTCACCATCCAATCGTATCGGTCGAAGCGCGCGAGGTTGAGCGGGCGCGTGTAAGCGCGCAGTGTCTTCTCACCCGCGCTGTTGAAGTAATCCTCGAAGTACGACATCACCAGTTCGCGCAAGTTCCGATAGATCGGCTCTCGGTAGCGCAAGCCGACAAAGTTAGACTTGGCTACCGCACCCCAATGTCCGTCGCGTTTGAACACCGCCAGCAGATGCTCGTCATCGCGCTCGGCGAACATATTCACGAGCAGCGGCGGATGGTGAATATATGCCAGCGCCGCCGCCGCGAACAGCGCGCCGTCGAAGCAGTGCGCGACACGATCGCGCAGAACACTGCGCGGCGAGTGGTAGCGGTCTTCGGTGCTGTACGGAATCGAATCAAGGAAGTCTTGAATCTTGCGTGGCGTGCTCAGGCGTGACATGATTTTCGCTTCGGCTGAGGTCCAGACTTTGGCTGAGTTTGGCATAGTAATCGGTTGCAGACTGAAAGAGCCTTGCATGATGCAAGGCTCAATTGATCCCGATACGCGCGTGCAATGGCTCGCCTTATGGTTTCGCTACGTCTTGGGTTGGCGCAGGAGTATTCGGCGCGTTGGCAGTAGCCTTCGCATCGCGCCCCATCGCCACGCTCGCGCCCGCGCCGATGTTGCCCGCGCTGATGTAGTCGCCTTGCACTTCGGTGATGTTGATAACGGGCGTGCTACCAACCGCCTCTATGTATTCTTTCAAAGTGCGCTTCACATTGCGGCGCGGATCGAGTTTCTCGACGCTGGCGATGAGCGCCTCGACCTCGCCGGGGTTCAGCGCGTCGGCGGTTTCGCGCGCGAGGGCGGGAATGTCGCCGCTGAATTGCTCGCCCGATTTGGCTTCCCACTTCTTGATGCGGGTAGTCGCGTCCGCAAAATATTGTTGTAGTTGGTTCGATGCGGACGAATCGCGCACGGGCGCCACGTTGTTCGTCATCACGTTACGCAGCATCAGTCGCAAGCACTCGTGTTCAGAATGCAGCCGCAGCAAATAGAGCCGCAGCGCTCTCGCCTTTTCGGGGTCGCACTGTGCGCTCAGCCCCAGCAGCCACATGTGCAGTTTGCGATTTTTGTATGGCATGGCGTATTGATGCAGCCGCAAGCCATACGCTTCCGGCAGCGCGACCGCTCTCGCGCCGTTGGGCAGCGCGACGTTCTCGCCGTCGTGATATTCCATGAACAGCAGCGGGCGGCCCGCTTGAACGTGCCAGTCAATGACATTGGCCTTGGATTGATAGGGCGAGCTCGCAATCAGATATAACTTCGCCAACGAGTCGCCCGCATCTGCCAACTCGCGCGTGATCGGTTTGTCCAGTGGGTTGCGAATGGTGATCGGCAGTTTGACGAAGTGTTGCAATACGTTCTTGACGTGATCGGCTGGCAGCGCGACGGTGGTGCGCGTCTTCGTGGCAATGCCGACTTCAAACTTGCCGACGGCCGTGCCATCGAAAAAGAAGCGCTCGAACGCGCGGCGCAAAATCAATTTGTACGCTGCCGGACGGTCAACGAACGAGAGGCTGCGCTGAAACGTGAGCGCGCGATTGGCTTCGCAGACGAAATTTTCGTTCTCGCTGCCCCAACCGATGATGCCGCCGGCGGGCCGCTCGCGGATGATGCCGAAGAACCGGACGAATTCAGAATCGGGTTCGGGCATGTGCCAGAGCGGCTTACTGATACGGCTGCTCGTGTCGAGGAACGAACGAGCATCGGCGAGCGGAAATTGAATGGCGATCAGCATTGCAAAAACGGAGGGGGGGTGCTCTGCCACGGCAAACGAAGCAGAGCGGCAAAGGCAACTCACCTGTAACACAGGTCGGTCATGCCACGAGTGCCCGCAGTGCAGTTCCATCTGTGGGTGTGTCGCCCGCAAATGGAACTGCACTCAGGCTTCGCGACACAACAAGCCATGCGCGCTGATGGTGGTCCGATGCCACCAATCAACTGGCGCAATAGTAGTGAAAAAAAACGCCGTTGTCAAAACGGCGTCTTCAAATTCAGGCGAGCAGATTTTGGCTAACCTAACAAGCGATCCACCGCATCGCCGAGTTGCTGCAAGTTTGCCACTTCGTGCACCGCGTCACAGAACGGCACGTAGGCGTGCATGTCGCTGTCGCCCGTACCCCACATGTACGGCGATTCGGGCGAGAGCCAGATCACGCGCTTGGCACGCCGCTTGAGCTGATCCACCAGATCGCAGCGCGGGTCACTGAAGTTGTTGCGCCCGTCGCCAATGAAGATGAGCGTGGTGCGATGGTCAATCGCGTCGAGGTGGTCGTGTATGAACGTATTGAGGCTGTTGCCGAGATTGGTGTTGTAATAGCCGGGCTGAGTGTCGTTCAACACATTCTCGACTGCGACATCGGGACGCGACTCGTCGAAGTATGAAGTGATCTCTTTGATGTCGTCAATGAAAGTGAACGAGCGCGCCTTGCTGACCTGATCTTGCAATTCGTAAATCAAGCGCAGCATGAATTCGGAGCAGTAGCGCACCGAAGTTGAGACATCGCACACCAGCACCAGTTTTGGCTTGAGCCGCTTCGTCTTGAAATGAATTTCCATCGGCACGCCGCCGTAACGCTGGCTGGCGCGGATAGTGCGCTTGGCGTCCAGCGTGCCAATCTTGCCCTTCTTCTGTCGCAGCGATGCGCGCGAGCGCAGCTGCGCCGCCATGCGCCGCACCAACTCGCGCATCGCGCGCGCTTCGGCTTCGGACAGACGCGAGAACGGTCGCTGCATCAGGTCGGATTCTTGCGGCTCGTGGAATTCTTCGGTCGCCTTGCGCGCGATGTTCTCACCGACGAACTGCTCGACTTGCTGTTCGAGCGCAGCCGCGTTGCCGAGCGCCGACTCTTGCAGTTGCTCGCGCGACTCTTGACTCATGCCTTGCTGCGCAAGTTGCTGCATCAATTTCTCAAGTGCATCGAGCAACTGCTCCATGCCCATCTGTCGTAACATGCGCCGCGTGAACCATTCCTGCTGGAACGGGCGATTGGCATATTGCAAGCCAACCTGCTGGCCCGTTTGCTGCATCTGCCCGCGCGACGGCTGCTGGCCCTGCATCAACATTTCTAACAACTTGCGCAGATCATTCTGCATTTGGCGCAGCGCGTCCATCAGCATCTGCTGCTCTTCGGGCGTGAGTTCGCCCGTCGGGTTGAACATCGGCGGCGTGGCGTTGCCGAAGAAGATGGGAAACAATGTGTTGAAGGTCGGGTTGTCACGCGAGTCTTTGACGAGCGTGGCGCGCAGCGACTCGCGAAACAGGTTCTTGCTCAGCACGCCGAGAAAGTCCACCGCACGAAACGCATCCGCGCTCTCCGCAATCGAGACACGCACGCCCGATGCGCGCAGTGCGGCGATGAAGTCCACGATTCGTTGTTCCATTACTCGCTCCGCGAAAACTCCCAAATCTCAATTCCAAGTCCCAACACATCTATACGCAAACGACTCGAATCGTCGCTAATTCTTGCCTCGTCATCGTTCGCGTTATTCGCGGACGAACCCGTCGAGATTTGGGGCTTGGGATTTTCTATTTACTGTTGGGGTCAAACACACCTTGAACATCCCGTCGGGTAGCCGGGCAGCCGTGCTGCCCGTATCCGCCCAGCGCGGCTGGGCTACTACCCTTGATTCAAGTTGGTCAACATCATGTTGGCCAATACAGGATTTTATATTTACCGTCGCGACCGTCCAATCACGCGATAGTCAATGTTGTCGTCGTCGCCGCCGCGCGTGCTGCCGCCAGAGCCGAGCGCGCGCTTGGCGCGCTGCACGTCTTGCTCGTGCTTCAGCAAGACGGTGAGCGTGTTGTCGAGCGTCTCTTTGTCGAGCGCGTGCGCGTTGAGCGTAACCAGCGCTCGCGCCCAGTCAATCGTCTCGCTCACGCTCGGCGACTTCTTGAGATCGAGTTTGCGCAGACGCTGCACCAGCTCCACCGCTTGCTTGGCCAGCTGCGGCGACAGTTCGGGCGCGCGCGTCTTGACGATCCGCAATTCGGTTTCAACCGTCGGATAATCAATGAACAGATAGAGGCAGCGGCGCTTCAAGGCTTCAGACAGCTCGCGCGTGTTGTTCGAGGTCAGCATCACGGCGGGAATCTGCTTGGCGCGCATCGTGCCAATTTCGGGGACGCTCACCTGAAAGTCCGACAGCACTTCGAGCAGGAACGCTTCGAACTCCGCGTCGGCGCGGTCAATCTCGTCAATCAACAGCAGCACGTTGTCAGTCGTGGTCACGGCTTCGAGCAATGGGCGACGCAGCAAGAAGCGCTCCGAGAAGAACACGTCCTCCTCTTGCGCGATGCGATCCGCCGCTTGCGCGAGCGTCGTCGTGTCGCTCAGCACGTCGTGCAGTTTGTCACGCAGCAATTGCGTGTAGAGCATCTGCTTGGCGTACTCCCATTCATACAGCGCCTTTGTCTCGTCGAGTCCTTCGTAGCACTGTAAGCGGATCAGGCGGCGGCCCGTCGCGCTCGCCCACGCCTTGGCCAGTTCAGTCTTGCCCACGCCTGCGGGTCCTTCGCATAGCACCGGCTTCTGCAATTTTTCGGCCAGCAAGATGACCGTATTGATTTCATCCGACGCGATGTACTGCTGTTTGCTCAGCGCGTCGCGGATTTCACTTGTGGAATTGAGCATACGAACCTTTCAGCCAGAATGACTGACACACAGACGTGTCAGTGTTTTTGATTATACCATCTGCAATTCGCTTGCCAATGGGATGCTACGCCCGCTGTCGTTCCACGCACGCAGTATACTCCTTCAGCGCGTCCGTGTAGTTTTCGATGAATAGTTCGAGTTTGTCGTCCAATTGATTGAGTTGATCGTTAAAACTCTTGAGCAGGCTGACCGTATTTTGATAAGCAGATGCGACATTTAGTAGCGCTATTGCCACTTGCGCATCCTGCACGAGCAGCGATTGTACGAGCGGCGCGCACACCCCGAAGTTGTTCGGGGCGGTGGCGCAGTCGCTCAGACGCGACGCATAGCGACCGCGCGTGCCCATCAAGCGTTGATACTGTAGCAGCCGCGCCGTGCCATCCTTCTGCGCTTGCCTTTCCGACTGAGCATAACCGCCGCCGACTGCGGCTTCGTCTTGCAACTGCTTGTTGGCCTGATCATAGAGTTCTCTGATCTTGTCAAGATTAGACTCACACTTCGCATTCAGTTGCGCATCGTACAGCGCAAAATCCAATTCGATTTGATCCTGCCGTTGGAACGATTCATAGCGACCTGCCAGCGCCTGCTCGTTCTGGTCCAACGCGGACATCAATTGCTGCTCCAGCGAAGGGAAGCGTGCGTGCGCATTGGCAATCTGATCCACGTAGCGCAAGCAGGTGCGCTTGACAGCCTTCGCATTCTGTTGAGCGCAGGTGCGCAATTGTGCAGCCGCGTCATCCCAGCCCTGACGCGCGAGGGTGGCATCGTTGGCTGCCCGGACGTAAGCGTCGCGCGCGCTCCCGAACGCTTCGCTCAATTGCGTGCCGACGGCCGCCATCAGATTGGCGGCAGCCATCGCGAACTCCTCTCGAATCGGATCGGCCGCGTTCAATTCCATCTTGCATTCATCGCACGCCGCGCCTTCGCGTACCTCAGACACGAGTTTGAACGTGAGCGTAGCCATCGCGCCTGCACGGTTTCCCCCTTGCTCGACGACCATCGCGTCAAAACTCGCATGCTCCTGCCTGCGGAACAAGCCGTCAAGGCTGATCATGCCAGCGCCATAACTCGGGTCGGAGCGCTTGGGGTCAATTTCAATGACGTTGACCTCAACCATAACCTTTGGCTGCGACTTCGCCGCAATGTCTTTCACGTACAACGTCTTGCGAAAGGTCGCCGTCCGACCATCGTGGATGTCTTGCCGAAATGGGCTGAGAGTAGCGTCTCCTGTTTTGAACGTGAACTCCCACATGCTGCCCACGCCGGGGCTGCGCACGCTGATACTTTCCAAAATAACACTGGCTCGCAGCATGTCAGTCATGTCGCTCTCCTTTACTTTTCAATATGGTTGCTATGGACACGCGCGCGTTTGCAGCAGCAGCGGACTTCGCGGCGGCTGCGTGAAGTCGAGCGCGTCGAGCAAGTCGTTCGCGTTCGCGTCGCGCGCCGTGAGGCTCGGCAGACCGAACAGCGTCTCAATCGTCTTCGGCACCGACGAATGTTCTGTGGTGCGATGTCCGATGAAGCCGCGCTTCGCATACGGCGAGACCACCAGCGCGGGCACGCGAAAGCCCAAGCCGAATTCGTCCACTTGCGGCGGCGCGACGTGATCGTAGAAACCGCCGTAGTCATCCCACGTGATGATGATGAGCGACGAATTCCAATATGGGCTATTCATGATCGCGTTGACCTGCTCGACTGTCCAGTTCTCGCCGTCGCACACGCTCTTCACCGGATGCTCGTCGCGCTGGCCGACCAGCCACGAAACGGCCGGCAGTTTGCTCGCTTGCACGTCGGCAGTAAACTCGCGCTCGCCGACAAAGTTCGCGCGCAGCGTCGGATCATTCCAGATGCGGCTGAGCGTGCCCATCACCCAATAGCCGTAGCCTTTCCAACTGATGCCGCGCTGCGCGAGCGTGTTCGGCAGCGATGGCATGTCGAGACACGCGGGCTGTGTCGTGACGGTGCCGCGCGACGTGAGAATGTCAATCACGGCTTGCGATTTTGAGCATGACGGCTGGAAGTCATCGTAACGCGGATTGGAGATCGCGCGGCCCGCATCGGCGGCAATCAAATACAAGTGATTGGGTCCGCTCGGTCCCAGCAGCGACGTGAAGTAGTGATCGAACAGCGCGAATTCTCTCGCGTACTGCCAATAGGCGGGCAGAGTCAGCGCATTGTACTGCGCGAACGCTTGCGGGAATCCGTTCACAATGGCACCCGAGACCTGCGCGAATTTGTCCATCGCGCCACCGTCATACGCTTCGTGCGCGGCGTTCCACGAATGCGTAATGTCGCGCGCCGGGCGATCGGGCGCTGGCGGCGGCGCTTGGGCCACGCCGTTGATCGTCACCGTCGTTGCGCCGTCAGCGCCGGGGAACGATCCGAAGTAATGGTCGAACGTGTGATTCTCTTTCAAGATGACGATGACGTGCTCGATGGGCGTCTTGCCGGACGGCGTGCTCGCGCTCGTTGCGCGCGGCGCAGATGTGAACGCAGCCGTTGGCACGGATGTGACTGGCGGCACGTCGGGCGCGCAGGCGGCGCACAGCAGCAGTGCGGTGGACAAACTCAACACGATGCGCAGACGCATCACAGACCTCGCAGTTGACAGCAGGGTGAATGAGCGGAC
The DNA here is from genome assembly GCA_038198935.1 of Anaerolineae bacterium. Classification (GTDB taxonomy): domain Bacteria; phylum Chloroflexota; class Anaerolineae; order JACRMK01; family JACRMK01; genus JBBPZQ01. The sequence continues at coordinate 28,703 of JBBPZQ010000022.1, read as the reverse complement.
GGAGCGTGTGACCTCAAGCGGACGGCGGTGTTTCCACGCTCATGGATGGCGCAAGCTCAACCTTTGCAGGCTCGGTGCTTGCGCCGACGAGAATCGCGCCGCCTGCCTCGGTCTTGGGGATGTTGGCTTGCACGGTCGGCTCGATGACGAACTCGCGCGCGAGGATTTGCAGCGCCGCCGCCACCGGCACCGCAATGAGCGCGCCCGTCAGTCCGCCGAGCAAATTGCCGGCCGCGAGCGCGAGGATCACGCTGAGTGGACTCAGCCCGACCTGCCGCTCCATGATCTTCGGCACAAGCACCGAACTCTCGATCTGCTGGATGAGCACATACATCAGCAGCACAAACAACACTTTCTCCGGCGGCTGGGTGATGATCGCGATCACCAAGCCGGGCACTGCGCCCAGGATAGGACCGACAATCGGGATTGCCTCGGCAATGCCCGCGAGCGCGGCGAGCAAGACGGCATACGGGACGCCGAGCAATGTCAAGCCGAGGAATACCATCGCACCCACCGTCGCGACCATGATGCCCTGCCCACGCACGTATGCGCCGAGTGCGCTCTCGATGTCGTTGAAGATTGTCTCGACGTGTGCGCGCCGGCCCAGCGGCACGAGCCGCATCATCAACGTTTGAAAGCGGTCGCGCTCGGTCAGCCAGTAGAACGCCATCGTGAAGATGAGCAGCAAGTCGGTGATGAGTTGGAAACTGAGCGACCACGAGCCGAGCAACTGATCGCTCATGCGCTTGCGCAGTTCTCCGAGGGCGGCATTCAACTCATTGTCAGTCGGCACCGTCACGGTGACGTTCGCTTGGCTCTGCGCAAGCGCACTCAACTGGCGCAGGAAGTTTTCGACGCTCTGCACGATCTGGCTTTGCGAGTTGGACAATTCGATGAAGCGCGTGACAACAGTTGGCAAGACGGAGGCGACGATGGTGATCACGACGAGGAACGTGACGAGATAGATGATGAGGATGGCGAAGCCGCGCGTGATGCGAGCTTTTTCGAGCAATCCGACGAGCGGTCGGACGGTGGACGCGAAGAGGATCGCGCCGAACAACAGCAGAATGAGGTGGCGCATCTGGAAGAGCAAATACAGCCCGACCAGCGTGCCGACGACGATCAACGTCTTACCAAAGATGCTTTGCCCGTTCATGTCCTTCGCCAGTTTCAAGCGCGTCCGCCCAACTTAACTAGCGTTCATTATACTCGCGGTTTCATTGTGCAGTAGGGCGAAAGTCTTTCAACGCTGAAACGCTTACAACTTCATGGCTGAACGCTTCGAACGGTAAGGCGAATTTTCAGTTGCGCTTTATTTTCCTTATGCTATGATTGGATTGAATCGAACATCTGCTGTGAGCAAAATGTTGCGCACGGTTGAATTCCGACAACGCTTCGACGAACAAAATGCAGCGCGCGTGCGCTTTGAACTTGAGCGCGACGAGGTAGTAAGATTCACCGTACAACTCGAATGTCGGTTTGATGACCAATGGCATCCCATCGTACGCTACGACACAGCACATCAGTTCGCGCATCGTGATCTGATACGTCCATGGGGCGAAGTCGAGAAAACTGAAATGAGCACGCAAGATTACAATGAGGCATTAACCTTCGCCATTCAGGATTTGAAAGCGCACTGGCAGGAGTATCGGCAGAGGTATGAGCAATGGCTAAGACAAAAATGAATCCTGAAACGTCGAGCATCATTGCCGAGCGTAACCTGAACCTGTTGGATGAATTGATGCGGCATTTGCTCGCCGAACCGCAGGTACTCAACTGCTTACCAGAAAACTTTGAGTTGGTGATTCTGCCCGACAATGATCCGGAGGTTCGACAGTACAATCTTGAACTGCTCGACCAATACGGCCGTGAAGGCAAGCCGATTGTTTTTGCGCGTCTTCACACAAGTAACACATCAAACTTGGCCGAGGTGCGCCCGCACCTTTACGTGCCACTCACCGCCTGAACTTTTCGCCGCGGCTGCAACACCACCTTAATCACCTTGTTTCGCTTGTCGGCAGCATGCGCGAGCGCCTTGCGATAGTCACTGAGCGGGAAGCGCGCACTGATGTAGCGGTCGAAATTCAGTTTGCCTTCGCGCAGCCACTTCACCACCAACGCGAATGTCTCGATCTCCTCGCCGTCCCATGTCTCGCGGCCATGGCCGAGGATGCCGATCAAGTCCACTTCCTGATACCACACCGGTGTCAGGTCCACCTTCATACGATTGAACTCGACGCCGACGAGCACGACCACGCCACCCGCGCGCGTCCAGCGCAGGCAATCGGTCACGGTGCGCGCGGTGCCGACCGTGTCGTAGATCACGTCGAAACCGCCGACCAGATTCTCAACGCCTAACTTGCTGCGATGATATTCCGCGCCCGTCACGCGAGCGATACCTGCATAACCATCGCGTGCCATGATGATCTCGTGCGCGCCTTTCTGCTTTGCCATCTCGGCTTGATGCGCGTACTTCGCCATCACGACCAATTTGCAGTTGGGCTGAACGGCTTTCACTGCTTGCATCGTCATCAAACCAATCGTGCCCGCGCCGACGACGAGCACCCTGTCGCCCGCCTTGGGCGGTCGGCGCAGAACCGCGCGCACGCCGACTGCGCCCGGCTCAATCAGGCACGCCTGCTCGTCGCGGATGTCGTCGGGCACTTTGAAGAAGCGCAGTTCGTGCGCGATGATCTCCTCGCTCCAACCACCGCCGACCGATTCGACGCGCCCCCGCTTCTCGCTGGCTTCGCACAGCGAGTAGTTGCCTTGCGCGCATTGGCGGCATAGCGGCTCGCGACCAAGCACGATGCACGTGTCGCCGCGCTGCAAGGCAACGCGGTCGCCCACTTTCAACGTCTGAACACCGCTGCCGACCTCGACCACCGCGCCGACGACCTCATGGCCGAGATACGTCTTCGCGTTGCCGGGCAACGCAGCGGGCGCGATCAGCGGGCTGCCTTGAATGAACGCGAGATGCAAGTCCGTTCCGCAAATGCCTGCGAGCGTCGGCTGCACGCGCACTGAGCGCTCATGCGACAACGGCGTATGCGGCAGTTCGTTCATACGCAGCGCAGAGGTCGGCGCGAAGTATGCGCCCCGCCAGATAGTGCCGAGTGCTTTGGTCAACGCGAGGCGCGGAATGGATAGTTCATAGGTAATCGTTTTCATCGAAAGAAAATGGGTGAGGCACTCAAGCCTAACAGGTCTGACTTCAAGACGCGCTCACGACGATGCGCATCGCACGTGTGACCGACAGTGCTTGCCACGCGAGCACGACGACCTCGCTCACGAGGGCAAGGTTGATGGCGAGCGCCGCCATCTGCACGCCCGTGCCAAGGTTGAGCGCGACGCCGAGCATGAGCGCGACCGCCAGCGTGAGGACGAAGCAGCCCATCGCGAGCCGAATCGCGCTCGTGTGCCGTTGGCGAATGAGCACGCCGCGCAAAATCATCTCGCTGGACATCAGAAACGGAAACAGCATCATCAGCGCGCTCGCATTTTGCGCGAACGCGCGCAGCGTGGGCGACAAGCCGATGAAGTCGCCGAAGTACACATTCGCAACGGGCGTGAAGGCGACAAGGGCGAGCACACTCGACGCAATCGCGCCGACGCACAACCCGAAGTCGCGCAGCACGCGCAGGGCATCATGCCGTTCGGCGAGCGCGATCACCACTTCCTGAATGGGAATACACAAACTGCACACGAGGCTCGTCAATCCCCACACGCTAGGCCAACTCGCCAGCGACTCGATTGGGAACGATGCCTTCGCCAAGCCCGTCGAGATCAGCGGCTGTGCGAGAATGCCCATTGCCGACACCATCATGAGCGGTAGATAAAAATGAAATAGTTGCGAGTATGCAAGGTTCGGCTCACGCGTCGTGCTTTCATAGTCGGTCGCCACCAACTTGCGCGCCATGACCGAAATCAACAACGATTCGCAGATGACCGCAGTGACCATGGAGAGTGCGCCCGCAGACTGGCCGGGCAAGCGCAAAACGAAAATCGTGACGAGCGTGAGCGATGCGCTGATGGCGAGCCGCACGACGGTGCCGAAGCTGATGAGCCGCGTGCGCCGCAGCCGAATCAGCACGCCCTGATGGAAGCGCCGCCAGCCAATGGGCGCGGGCCAGAAAAGCATGATGCGCAGCGCGGGTAAACATACATCCGCCACCGCGTTGGGTACACCCATCCACTGACGGAGCACCACATCGAAGAATGGCGTGAAACTCAGAAGGAAAGCGAAGCAGGTGACAAAAATGCCGAGATGAATCGTGAAGCGTTCGATCACTTTGAACGATGGCTTGTCTTTCGCCAGCGCCGCCGTCGTGCCGTTCAGCATCAAGATGGGCGCTTCGGTCAGAATGGCGAGCGAGATGGCGAGACCGAAGCCCGCCAGCGCGACATCCGGGTTCGGCGTGCGCGCGATGCCCGCGTTGACGAACGGTATTTCGGCGGACATGAGCAGGCTGCTGGCGGCGAGGGGCCACCAGAGTGCAAAGACTTTGCGAACGGAAATCGAAGAGTGCATAGTAATTGGCGCAGATTGATATAGAATTTTACCGTCGCACTCAGAAAATCTGCAAACAAATTGACCCATCGGATTCAGGATGTTATAATGTTCATTGCTTCACAATCTCCGTAACTCATCTGCTCTTTGCTCTTTTGGTCGCTTGCAGGAGGGAGTCTCGTGCAACCACGAACGATTCAGTTGATCAATGACGACGCCGAAGCCACAACCGAAGAAGTCTCGCGAAATATATTGATTGCGCCGTTCGGTAAAGTCGTGGATATGCTGGACGATGTTTACAACTGGGGACGCAAGTCCTCGATTTGGCCCGTACAGTTCGGCTTGGCGTGCTGCGCGATTGAAATGATTTGCATGGCAGCCTCGCGCTTCGACATTGATCGCTTCGGCGCGGGTCTGTTCCGCGCCACACCGCGTCAGGCGGACTTGATGATCGTCTCCGGCACGGTCACGAAAAAGATGGTGCCGAACATCGTGCGCCTGTACAACCAGATGCCGGAGCCGCGCTACGTTATCTCGATGGGAGCGTGCGCAACAGGTGGCGGTCCGTTTAAGGAAGGCTACAACGTCGTGAGCGGGATTGACAAATTCATTCCCGTTGACGTGTACGTGCCCGGCTGCCCACCGACACCGCAGGCACTGCTGCAAGGTCTGCTCGAATTACAGGACAAGATCGAGCATCAGTCCATCCGCGACGTGAAATGGTATCACGGCAAGGACAAGGGCGAGATTCCGGTGCCTGTGTTGGGTCCCGATTTGATTGACCGCCGCCGCTTCGACGAAATCAAAAAGATTTCGCTCGCGCAGATTGACGGCGTGAAGCCAATCGCCGCGCCGAAGGCAACGCCGACGGCTGCTCCTGCAACGGCTGGCGCGAAACCGACCGCCCAAGTAGGCGAGCGCAAAGCCAAGCGCACACCCGAAGAACTGGCTGCACTCAAAGCGCGCAATGCGGCTATTCGCGAAGGCAAGCCGGTGCCGCCGATGCCGACAGCGCAAAGTACGCTGACGCCGACACCCAGCGCAGCTGTAACACAACCCGTCGAAGTTGCAGCGCCCGTCGCTGAAGCACCCGCGCCGGTTGCTGAAAAACTTGCACCGAAGCAAGCCGTTGCACCCAAGGCCGACGGCGAGCGCAAGAGCAAACACTCGCCCGAAGAACTTGCCGCCGCGAAAGCCATCGCTCGTGCGTATCGTGAGAAACGCTTGAAAGAAATTGACGCGCAGCAGGGCAAGAAGTAGGAACACGAATGACCACACCCACGATTACAACCGTTTCACCCGCACCCATGCTGGAAGCGACGCCACTCCGCGATGCGAACGCGATTGCGGCGAAGGTCAACGCGAAGTTTGCGAATGCTGCGAACGTCGTGGACGGCTCGCTCGTCGTGGACAAGAACCAACTGGTCGAAGTGGCGACGTTCCTGCGCGACGAGCCGACGATAGGCTGCAACTTCCTCGAAGACCTGACGAGCGTGGACTGGCCCGACCGCTTCGAGGTTGTCTATCATCTGTATAACCTCACGCGGCAGGAAGGTCCGCTGCGCATGAAGACAGTGGATACGAATAAGCCGGATCCGCGCGTGCCGTCGCTTACGTCGGTTTGGCCCGGCGCAAACCTGATGGAGCGCGAGGTGTATGACCTGATGGGCGTACGCTTCGAGGGCCATCCGAACCTCGTACGCATCTTGTTGTGGGAAGGATTCTACGGTCATCCGCTGCGCAAGGATTGGAAGGAAGGCTACTTCGAGGAAGAGAAGAAACCGTACGATCAGCGCTGGCCGCAAGGCGATTTCGTGCGCGGCGAGGAGCGCAATCCATACAAAGACAACATGGTGCTGCCGAAAGGCTTCGACCCGACGAAGTACCAGTTCCCGAAAGAAGACAACATTCCGCTGATTGACTACAATGCCCAAGCGATTCACAGCGGCGAGCTGAAATCGCAGACCTTCGTCGTCAACATGGGACCCCAGCATCCGAGTACGCACGGCGTGTTCCGCATGAGGGTCATGCTCGACGGCGAGCAAGTGGTGGACTTGCAGCCAGTGATGGGCTACCTGCATCGCAACCACGAGAAGATCGGTGAGCGCAATGCGTGGCTGATGAACATGCCCTTCACCGACCGGCTCGACTACCTATGCTCGATGGGCAACAATTTCGGCTACGCTCTCGCGGTCGAAAAATTGATGCCCGACATCAAAGTGCCTGAGCGCGCGGAGTACCTGCGCGTCATCATGGCGGAGTTCACGCGCATCGTCAATCACTTTTTCGCGCTAGGGCAACTGCTCTCGGACATGGGCGCGTTCTTCACGCCCATGCTGTACGGCATTGAGGAGCGGGAGTGGGTGCTCGACCTGTTCGAGATGTCGTCAGGCGCGCGCATGATGTGCAACTACTTGCGCTTCGGCGGCGTCGCCAAAGACCCGCCGCCCGAATTCTGGCCCATTGCGCGCGACTTGGTGGCCAATCGTCTGCCGCGCGCGATTGACAACTTTGATGCATACATCGCGCAGAATGAAATCGTGCTCGCGCGCGCGCAAGGCGTCGGCATCTTGAAACCTGAAGACGCGATTGCGTTGAGCACGGTCGGACCCGTGCTGCGCGCGAGTGGCATTCCATATGACGTGCGCCGCGCCGAGCCATACGGCATCTACGACCGCTTCGACTTCGACATTCCCATCGGCACCGTCGGCGACGTGTATGACCGCTACCTCGTGCGTATCGCGGAGATGCGCGAGTCGGTGCGGATTTTGAAGCAGGCGATTGTCGGCATCCCTGGCGGACACGAATATCAAAGCGACCCCGCGATGATTTTTGGCGGACGCAAGGGCTGGCAGGTCAAGATTCAAAAAGGCGAGGCATACGGTCGCGTCGAGAATCCGAAAGGCGCGCTCGGCTACTACGTCGTGAGCGACGGCGGCACGAATCCATATCGCTATCACATTCACGCGCCGTCGTTCGTCAACATCGGCGCGCTCTCGACGATGGTGCGCGGACACAAGGTCGCGGATGTCGTGATCATTCTCGGCTCGATTGACATCGTGTTGGGCGAACTGGATCGGTAACGGAGGAGAGCATGTTTGGCAAGGGCATCATCACCGGCATGGGCATCACACTCAAGCATTTCTTCGATAGTTACAAGGCGGATCGGCGGCGCGGCTTGGGCACGCGCTACTTGCCGCACGGTGAAGAGCATCAAGGACCCGTGAAGGGTTTCGTCACCGTCCAGTATCCCGAAGAGAAACTGAAGGTCCCGGAGAATTTCCGCTTCATGCCGTTCCTCATCAAAGATGACGTGACCGGCGAAGACTGGTGCACTGCGTGCGGCATCTGCGCGCGCGTCTGCCCGCCACAGTGCATTTGGATCGTGCGCGCGAAGAAGGACGACGGCAAGCCCATGCCCGTGCCCGAAGGTTTTTGGATTGACACTTCGATTTGTATGCAGTGCGGCTACTGCGCCGAGTACTGCCCATTCGACGCAATCAAGATGGATCACATCTACGACATTCCGACACAAGAGCGGTGGGACGCGTGGATTTTCGACAAAGAGAAATTGACGAAACCGAATTCGTATTACATGCAGACGCATCCCCGTCAAGGTATTGCCGAGAAAGCCGTGCGCGACGAAAAGGAAGCGAAGAAAGCGAAAGGTGGACGCGCATCGAAGGAGGCTAAAGCGGAGTCGGCAGCCAAAACTACGCCCACACCAAAGGCGACGCCCGCTGCTAACGCCGCACCCACAGCGCCGGGCAAATCCGAAACGGTCAAAGCCAATCCCGCTATGCCTTCGACCGAGCAGAAGCAAGCGACTGCCGAATCGCGCGCTGATGTGAAGGCGGCGCAGACCGCCGTTGCACCCGAAGCACAGTTTCAGAACACCGGTCCGGCTGCCGAGCAAAAGCGACCCGCCGACGAGCAGAGCATTGCGACCGCAACCGCAGAATCGCGCGCATCGGCAGACCCAAATCAGAAAGAAGACCCCGCGACGAAGGCGAGCAAGGCAGAGTAATGCAGGAGTCCGCAAAGCAATTTTTGCAGCAACTGCTCGACATGCCCGGCCCGTCGGGCTACGAGCAGAATGTGCAGAAACTCTGGCGCGATTACGTCGGCCAGTTTTGTGACGACATTCGCACCGACGTGCACAACAATGTCGTTGCGACGTTGCGCGGCGTCGAAAATTTCAGTGTGATGCTCGCAGGACATGCCGACGAGATCGGCATGGTCGTGCTGAACGTGGACGACAACGGCTACCTATATTTCAACCGAATCGGCGGCGTTGATCCGACTATCCTGCCGTCGCAGCGCGTGCGCGTGCTCACGAAGAACGGCCGCCTGCGGGGCGTGATCGGCAAGAAGCCCGCGCACCTGCTCGACGAGGACGACAAGAAGCCGCCGAAGATTCACGAACTGTGGATTGACATCGGCGCGAACGACAAGGCTGACGCGCTGAGCAAGGTACGCGTCGGCGACCCGGTTGTCTTTGGCGAAGACTTCGAGGATCTGCAGAACGGCTTTGCCGTCGCGCGCGACTTCGATAACCGCGTCGGTTGCTACGTGGTCGCCGAAGCCTTGCGAGCGTTGAGTCAAGTCAAAGGCTTGAAGGCGACGGTGTTCGGCGTCTCGTCGGCGCAAGAGGAATGCGGCGTGTGGGGCGCGGGCCCCATTGCGTATGCGCTCAAGCCGACGCTCGGCATCGCGATTGATGTGACGCACGCGACGGACTATCCTGCGCTCTCAAAGAATCGTTTCGGCAATGTCGAGCTGGGCAAGGGGCCCGTGCTCACGCGCGGCGTGAAGACGAGCGAACTCGTCTATGAGATGCTCGAAGAAACGGCAAAGCAACATTCAATCCCGTATCAAGTCGAAGTCGAGACCGGCCGCACAGGCACCGATGCGGACGTGATGGCCGATCGCGGCGGTGGTATCGCGGTCACGGTCGTGAGCATTCCCAATCGTTACATGCACACCTCGACTGAGATGGTTCACCTCGACGATCTCGACAATTGTGTAAAATTATTGGTAGCGTATATTCAGACGCTAGCAGACAAGACAGATTTGATCCCGAAGTAGAAACCGGCGATCGGAGATTGGTTTCGTCTCTAGTCACTTGCCTCCATGAGTCGTTATATGGCAACCAAAGAATTGATTCACGTTCAAGGACCCGAAGAGCACACCAAAGATGCTGAGTCGGGATACGTGCTCACGACGGTCGAGACGGCCGTTTCGTGGGCGCGCTCGAACTCGGTCTGGCCCTTGTTGTTCGGTCTGGCCTGCTGCGCAATCGAAATGATGAGCGCGTTCGCATCGCGCTTCGACTTGGCGCGCTTCGGCTCGGAAGTCTATCGCGCCTCGCCGCGACAAGCAGACCTGCTGATTGTGTCGGGTCGCGTTTCGCGCAAAATGGCGCCCGTCGTGCGCCGCATTTACGATCAGATGGCGGACCCGAAGTGGGTGATCGCGATGGGCGACTGCGCCGCGTGCGGCGGTGTGTTCAACAATTACGCTATCGTACAAGGTGTGGACGAAATCATTCCGGTGGATGTCTATGTTGCGGGTTGCCCGCCGCGCCCCGAAGCCCTAATTGATGGCATCTTGCTCTTGCAGAAGCAAATCGCCGAGCGTGGCGACGATCGCAAGCAAGCCATCCGCTCGCCCAAGGAAATCGTCAGCGACATGCTACCGCCATTCATGCGCAGGAAAGAAGAAACGAAAGCGTAAATTTTACCGCAAGCCCTGTGCCACGCGCGATAGCGCGTGTGCAGGCGAATACCTGCGGCATAGGGAGAAGGCGCCGAGGACGCGGAGTTTTTCAATCTTTCTCTGTGTCCTCTGCGCCTCTGCGGTTCACTTGAGCCCGAGCATGTTATCAGAAGCCTCGCACGCCGAAATCGCCGCGCATCTGAAAAAGTATCCAACCAAACGCTCCGCCATTATCCCCGCGCTGTACATCGCGCAGCGTGAGCATGGCTGGCTGACCGACGACGCTATCACCGCCGTCGCGCACATCCTCGAACTCGATCCCACCGAAGTGCGCTCCGTTGCGGGGTTCTATTCGCTCTTTTACAAAGAGCCGGTCGGCAAGCACGTCATCCATTTCTGCAACGACCTGCCGTGCGCGTTGCGCGGCGCGGACGAGATACTGAATCGGCTGTGTCAGAAACTGGGCATCGAGCCGCACGGCACGACGGCCGACGGCATGTTCACCGTCGAGCCAACCATGTGTCTGGCCGCGTGCGACAAAGCGCCGATGATGCAGGTCGATTTGGATTATTTCGAGAATTTGACGGAAGAGAAACTCGATCAGATTTTGTCCGGCATCCGCGCGGGCACAATCAAGATTGATCCGGCGGCAGTGGTGAAGAGCGAAGTGAGTTGAGCATGAGCGCGATTGCGACTCCCGTTCGAGAATGGACTTACGCCGATTATCTGGCCTTGCCCGACAACGAGGATGGCTTGCGCTACGAAATCCTCGACGGAGACCTTGTCGTTATGGACTCGCCGACACCAACACATCAGGAAATCGTTGGTTTCATCTTTAGGCGCATGAGCCAATTTGTCGAAGCGCAAAAACTCGGAAAGGTTTACATTGCGCCACTTGACGTGGTATTCGCACCGAAGGCGATGACACAACCCGATATCATTTTCATCTCGCACGAACGCGCGCAAATTATCACCACAAGAAACATTTCGGGTGTGCCTGACTTAGTTGTGGAAGTCGCATCGCCTTCAACGCAGCGCACGGACCGCACCCGAAAATTCAGATTGTACGCGCGCTTTGGCGTGCGCGAATATTGGATCGTTGACCGTGATACGGAAGCGATTGACATCTTCACGTTGGACGCGGGACATTACCGTGAGGTCGAAAGCGCGGCGGGCGAAGCGCATTCAGAAGTGCTGTCTGGCTTTGTGATCGCATTGAAAGAGTTGTTTGCTTGAGATGAACATGGAATACGTCGTCTTGCGCAATCGCGTCGTCGAGAATATCGCGGACATCAAAACGTATCGCGACCACGGCGGCTACGAGGCGTTCCGCAAGGCCGTGAGCGCGATGAAGCCGGATGCGGTCATTGATGTCGTGAAGGCGTCGGGGCTGCGCGGACGTGGCGGCGCGGGTTTCCCCGCCGGCGTGAAGTGGTCGTTCATTCCGAAAGACATCTTCCCCAAATACGTCGCGGTCAACGCCGATGAGTCCGAGCCGGGCACGTTCAAAGACCGCGAGATCATGGAGAAGAACCCGCACCAGTTCATCGAAGGTGTGCTGTTATGCTGCTACGCGGTGCAGGCGGCGAAGGCGTACATCTACATGCGCGGCGAGTTCAAGCAGCCCGCGCGCATCATGCAGCGCGCGATTGACGACGCAAAGCGTGCGGGCTTCATCGGCAGCAAAGTCCTCGGCTCTGAATTCAACGTTGATGTCGAACTGCATCTCGGCGCGGGCGCGTACATCTGCGGCGAAGAGACGGCGCTGCTCAATTCGCTCGAAGGTTTTCTGGGACAGCCGCGCCAGCGCCCGCCGTTCCCGGCGGTGCAAGGCTTGTACGCGAAACCGACAGTCATCAATAATGTCGAGACGCTGACGAACGTGCCTCCCATCGTGATGAACGGCGCGGATTGGTACAAAAAGTTTGGCACCGAGAAATCGCCCGGCACCAAAGTGTTCTGCTTGAGCGGGCGCATCAATCGGCCGGGCAACTATGAGTTGCCGCTCGGCACGCCTTTTCGCGTGCTGATTGAAGAACTCGGCGGCGGCGTCATCGGCGGCAAAGCACTTAAGGGTATCTTGCCCGCGGGCGCGTCCGCGCCGATTCTGCCGCCGACCGTGCTCGACGTGAACATGGACTACGAGTCGGTGGCGGCGGCAGGCTCGATGCTCGGCTCGGCTTCGATCATCGTGATGGACGAGACGGTGGACATCTTGTGGGCGACGGAGAAGATGGTGCGCTTCTTCCGCCACGAGTCATGCGGCAAATGCACGCCGTGCCGCGAAGGCACGCACTGGCTCACGCGCGAGCTGTCGCGCATACGTGCGGGCGGCGGCAGGCCCCAAGACATTGATCTGCTGCTCGACATCACCAAGAACATGCTCGGCGGTCGCTGCTTCTGCTTGCTTGGCGAGTTCGCCACGAGTTCCATCACGTCATCTATCAAGTTGTTCCGCCCCGAATATGAGACGGCGACCCAGCGCAACGCTCACGCGCAGACCGACGCGCGCGTGCAGTCGGACTTCAATGCGTGAGAGTTGAGGTGCATGTATGACGATTCAATTGGAACTACCAAACGAACAAGTGGAACGCCTCAATGAAATTGCGCGTGCCCGCAAGCGGGATGTGAATCAGGTCTTGGCAGACGCGATCACAGACTGGTTAGATGCAGAAGCAAAGCGGCAGCACGGGTGGGATATTTTGCGCGAGTTGAGCAAAGGACTCGGCGAGAGTGAGCCACCACACGACGCTGCACGCAATCACGATAAGTACCTTTACGGTAAACCTTAATGGCTGTCTTCGTGGATACTTGGGCATGGCTCGCGTTCGTGGATAAGCGTGATGACAATCATGTTGTGGCTCGAGTCGCCAGCGAAGACCTTATTGAGCAAAAAATCCCTCTGATCACGACGAACTTCGTGCTCGCCGAAGCGACGACATTAATCCGCTACAAAGTGTATCACCCCGCCGCTGTTGTTTTTCGTCGCATGATTCGTCAGATGGTGAACGATGAGATATTGCAAGTTGTTCGCATCACTACAGCCCACGAAGAAGCCGCAGGCGAAATCTTCGACCGCTACGACAGTATGGATTTGTCTATCACTGATTGCACGTCATTTGTGGTGATGCGCGAACTCGGACTGATAGAGGCGTTCACGGGCGACCACCATTTCCGTGCGATGGGGTTTGTTCTGATTCCATGATGGCGTTGGCGGATTTCAAGGCTCAAGAGCTAAGGCGCATGTTTACCAGCACGATGAAATCTGCGCAGCACAATATTTAATGGTTTACGATTTAATCAACTAAGGGTTATCGGGCAGCGATTATTGAAGTATAAGCTCCATAAATAGGATTTGGATTCATTGTCCACATTCCGTCATCTTTACCCAAACCTAAAACTTCATTAAAGGCGGTAAACTCTTTTTGATCGGAATCTTCAGAATTGAAATATGTTCCACTTTTTTGGAAACCTGATAGGAAAAGGGATTGTCCAATATACGCCATAATACTATTAGCAACTCCTACGCCTTTGTTTTCAGTACTCATGACAATGCTGTATAAAGGTTCTTTGAAATAAAATATATAGACTAATTTTCCGTCTTTAAAATAAACATCCATGCTTTTCAAATTATCCAATTTGTAATATCCGGAGATATTGCCATTTCCTACAACAATAGCTTGAATTTGTTTGACATCAGTGGTCTTTATAGGTTCACTTGATGCCGGGCTTGATTTGCCGTAACGTGGGAATCTTAATTGATCAGGTACGCCGATTTGACTTTTGTCATTTTTGTAATGCAGAAGGTCGTTGATAAATTTATCAACTATAGCCATCCCGGCTTCACCATTATTAATGTAAAGATTATGGTCGGAAGGATTATCTTTCGCCATAGAAATTGTAAAAGTTCCAGTTTTAGTGCTTTCTGAAAAACGCAGATTATCTACGATATGATCTCTAGCATATTTTGAATCAGGGGTGGCACTTGATGTAGCTGTGGCAGTTGAACTCGGTGTTTCGGTTGGACGTGGCGTGGATGTTGGAGCCACAGTTGGCAAAATAGTTGGCGTACTTGTCGCAGTGAGCGTTACAGTTGGCTCACCCATAGGCATAGGATTAGTAGTCGGCAATGATGTCGGCGCACACGCGGACAATAGGAGCAAGGTCGTTAGCCAGAAAAATTTGATACTCATTGGCAGATTCGATAACGCGTAGGTGTACTGAGGTCGCCATTATAGCACCATTTGAAATTTCCGAGAGATTCATCCAAGCCACAGCCATCCACCTGGAAATGAAATTGATTACGCGTGACGAAGCGTGTCAAGTTTGAAGAGCGTCGAAACAGTTTGGTAAGATCTACATATGCCCACCCTCACCATTGACGGCAAACCCATCACCGTGCCGAACGGCACGGGCGTGATTCCGGCTGCGCGAATGCTTGGCGTCGAGATTCCGGTGTTCTGCTATCACTCGCGGCTGGCGTCGGTCGGGATGTGCCGCATGTGTCTGGTGCGCGTCGCGACGCCGAAGCTGGGGCCCGACCGCAAGCCCGTGCTGAAAGCAGACGGCACGCCCGAGCTCGCGTGGATGCCGCGCTTGCAGACGGCGTGCACGACCATCGCCAGCGAAGGCATGGCAGTGGATTCGTCGTCGCAGGAAGTGCAGGACGCGCGGCGCGGCGTCGTCGAGATGCTGCTGACGAGCCACCCGCTCGACTGCCCCATTTGCGACAAAGGCGGCGAGTGTCCGCTGCAAGAGCAGGCAATCACCTATGGGCCGGGCGCATCGCGCTTCTTTTACGACGACAAGTTTCAGAACGAAAAGCACGTGCCGCTTGGCCCACTTATTGTGCTCGACCGCGAGCGCTGCGTGCAGTGCGCGCGCTGCATCCGCTATCAGGATGAAATCGCGGACGACCACGTGCTCGGCTTCAACGAGCGCGGGCGCGGCATGGAGATCATCACCTTCTCCGACCCGCCGTTCAATTCCAAGTTCAGCGGCAACACGACCGACATCTGTCCCGTCGGCGCGCTGACCACGACGGACTTCCGCTTCCAAGCGCGCCCGTGGGAGATGAAGTACGTGCCGAGTGTGTGCCCGCACTGCGCGGTCGGCTGCAACTTCGCGCTGTCGGTGCGCAACAACGCCGACATCAAGCGCGTGCTGCCGCGCGAGAACGACGCGGTCAACGACATCTGGATTTGCGACAAGGGCCGCTTCGCTCATCACTTCGCCGACGACAGCGCGAATCGTCTGACGACGCCTCTCATTCGCCGCGATGGTGAATTGGTGGAAGCGACATGGGATGAGGCAATTGCGCTCGTCGCGCAGAAGTTTGGCGAGGCGAAGTCGCAAGACCCGAACTCGATTGCGGGACTGGCGGGCGACCGCATGCCGAATGAAGACTTGTATCTGTTTGGCAAGTTCTTCCGCGAGGTGCTCGGCAGCGACAACTACAGCAGCACGCTCGATGCCGACGACCTAAACGCGACGATTGGACTGAGCGCGGACAGCGACATCGGCAAACTCGGCAAGGGCAATGTCTTCTTTGTGATTGGCAGCGATGTCGAAGAGGAAGCCCCCGTCGCGTTCTTGCAGATCAAGCAAGCCGTGAACAACGGCACGACGCTCATCGTGGCGAATGGACGCAAGACGAAACTCGACCGCTACGGCACGGCGCTGCCCTATCGCTACGGCGACGAAGGACGACTGATTGCGTCGCTGTTGAACGTCGTCGTGAACGAGAATTTGCACAACGCCGAATTTGTAAACGCTCGGACGACTGGATTTGACGATGTGAATAAAGTCGTCGCGGGTTTCGAGCCTGACAAGATTGCAAATCAACTCGGTCTGACGGCGGATGTGCTCCAGCTCGCCGCGCGCACGATTGCGAAAGCAGGCGACGTGGTGTTCGTGTACGGGCGCGAGTTGAACGCGGATGCGCGCGCGCTTCTCAAGACGCTCGCCGTCATCACGGGTCACGTCGGACGCAAGAACAATGGCGTGCTGCCGATTCTCGAACACAACAATACGCAGGGTGCGCGTGACTTGCTGCTGCCCTGTGCTCCCTCCCTTGCGGAGCGGGGGAGGGCTGGGGTGGGGGTCTGGTACATCCTCGGCGCAGAGCGCGCGCGTGGTGATGCAGAGTTCGTCGTCGTGCAGGACATGTTCCTGACCGAGACCGCGCGTAACGCCGACGTGGTGCTGCCCGCGCAGTCGTTCGCCGAACGTGACGGTACTTATACCAACTTCATGCGCCGCGTGCAACACTTCACGACAGCCATCGAGCCGATTGGCGAGAGCAAAGCCGACTGGCAAATCTTGCGCGACCTCGCCAATGAACTCGACCACAACTGGAAGTATACGACGACTGCAGAAGTGTTTGCAGACTTGGCTGCGCACGTACCTGCATACGCGGGCATATCATTCGCAAAATTGTCGGGCAGGCAACATCGCTCGCGCTTGCACTTCCTGTACGACGGCACGAGTTTCGAGACGCGCGGCGATGGCGGCATGGTGTATGCGAGCGCGGCTGAAAACAACGAGACGAAGTTCGACGTGAAGTTTGCGGTGCCAATTTTTGGTTCGTCCGATGGTTTATTGATGGTGGCACCGCGCGTGCTTTACGACAACGGCACGCTTATCCGCGAGACCGAGTTGTTGCATCAGGTCACGCCCACATCATACGCCGATCTCAGTCGCAGCGATGCGCAGCGCCTGAACGTGAAAGACGGCGATAAGGTGCGGCTCACTACCGATAACGGTTCTGCCGACGTAACGGCGCGTGTGGATGGCCGCGCGCCGCTCGGCGTCGTCATCGCGCCGATGAATCTCGGGCCGGTGGACACGCGCGTGTTGTTAAAGCGCGGGCAGACTGCAACAGCTGTGCGCATCGAAAAGGTATAAGGGCGAAGCATGCTTCGTCCCTACAGATGATATGATGGCGAGCCGCAGGGTTCGCCATCGTTTTGATTGCAGGTGCGATGCAAACTCAGTATAATCAGCGCAGAGTATCGAAGCCAGATTGAGGGTGTATGCCAAGCGAATTTACTGATGCCCAACTAAAAAAGATGATCGAGGTGCGCAAGCGCCGCCCGCCGAAGAACCTCGCCGTCGTGGACCAGAACGGCTGCACGGGCTGCGAAGTGTGCATCGTGTTCTGCCCGGCCGACTGCATCAACTGGGCGCCCATCGGCAACGGCGTCAATCCCGTCGTCGAGGTGGATTACGACCGCTGCATCGGCTGCACGCTCTGTGCCCAATATTGCCCGTGGGACACGATATTCATGCTGCCGTACAAAGAGGCGCTCGAAGTGGCTGCACCGCAATTGACCATTCGTCGTGCTGAGAGTGATTTGGTGACATTCAAGCCTGCGGGACGCTCGCTCGCAGAAGAGGCAGAGGCGGAAGAAGCCGCGACTGCCGCGCCGAAGAAAGTCGTGCAGGGCAAGGCAGCCAATCCGATGAAAGACCCGGCCAAAGGCGCAGCACAGCCGAGTTTCAAGCGTGATGTGCCGGGCGCGGAAGCAGCCATCATAGAGCGGCAAGGCGACCCGCCCGGCAAGCCGCGCGAGAAAGACGGCGCGAGTCCGAGCGAGTAGCATGGCGAGAGAATCACGCCGCGGACTGGTCATTATTTACACGGGCAACGGCAAGGGTAAGACGAGCGCAGCGCTCGGCACACTGGTGCGCGCAGTTGGCTACGGTTGGAACGTGTGCATGATCCAGTTCATCAAAGGCTCGTGGCACTACGGCGAGATGGACGGAATCAAGCGGCTCGAACCCAACGTGGAGTTCATGCAGGCCGGTGAAGGTTTCTACAAAATAATGAATGACAAACTGCCTGTAGAAGTTCACAGGCAGGCAGCGCAGCACGGACTGCAACTGGCACGCGAGAAGATTCTATCGAACGCGTATGATCTGATCGTGCTCGACGAGATCAACAACGCGATTCAGACCGAACTGCTCACGAGCGCCGAGGTGCTGGGACTGATTGAGCTCAAGCCGAAGTGGCTGCATCTGATGCTCACGGGGCGCGGCGCACCACCCGAATTGATCGAGCGCGCCGACCTCGTGACCGAGATGCGCGAGATCAAGCACCCCTATCAAAAAGGATTGTTCGCGCAAAAGGGAATTGATTTTTAATCGCACGTGATGAGTGGCGAGTGACGAGTGGCGAGCGCAGTTTCTTGTCACTCGTCACTCGCCACTTTTTGTGAGGATACCATGAGCAACAGCAAGACATATGATGTGGTCGTCATCGGCGGCGGGCCGGGTGGTTACGTCGCCGCGATTCGCGCCGCGCAGCTGGGGTTGCAGACTGCGCTCGTCGAGAAAGATGAACTCGGCGGCGTGTGCTTGAACTGGGGCTGCATCCCGACCAAGGCGCTGTTGAAGAACGCCGAAGTGCTGTCGTACTTCAAAGACGCCAGCAAATGGGGCTTAGCCTTCGACGGCGAACTGAAGGTGGATTGGGGCGCGGCCATCACGCGCAGCCGTCAGGTCGTCAAGCGCTTGACGACGGGCGTCGGCGCGCTGATGAAGAAGAACAAGATTGACGTGTTCAAGGACGAGGCAACCGTCGCTGCCGCCGATACGGTCGCACTCAAGGGCGGGCAAAAAATCACGACCAAGAACATCATCGTCGCCACAGGGTCGAGCGCGAACACGTTTGGTTATCAGGTGGACGGTCAGCGCATCATCACGAGCAACGAAGCGGTCGTCATCAAAGAGATTCCGCAGAACATCCTCATCATGGGCGCGGGTGCAGTCGGCACGGAATTCGCGTCCATCTTCCGCACCTACGGCAGTGAGGTCACGCTCATCGAGATGTTGCCGCATGTGCTGCCGCCCGAAGACGACGAGATCGCCGAGGCGTTAACGAAAGAATTGACGAAGCAGGGCATCAAGCTTCTGACGACGACGAAGGTTGAGAGCATCACGCCCAACGACAACGGTGTGACGGTGAAAGTGAGCGGCACTGACGGTGAGCAGACCCTCAAAGGTGATTTGATTCTGATGGCGGCGGGCCGCTCGCCCAACGGCAAGGGCCTGGGTTTGGAGCAACTCGGCGTGAATGTCGAGCGCGGCTTCGTCGTAACCGACGAGTACTCGCGCACGAATGTGCCGGGCATCTATGCCATTGGCGACGTGACGAAGACGCCGCTGCTCGCGCACAAAGCGATGCGCGAGGGCGAGATCGCGGCCGAGCTGATCGCGGGCAAGAACCCGCAGCCCATGAACCTCGACCTCGTGCCGCATCCGACCTACTGCACGCCGCAGGTCGCCAGCATCGGCTTGACGGAGCAGCAAGCGAAGGCGAAGGGACTCAATTACAAAGTCGGACGCTTCCCGTATCGCGCCATCGGCAAGGCGCTGGCGATTGGCGACTACGATGGCTTCGTCAAACTGGTGGTGGACGCCCAGTACGGCGAGATTCTCGGCGCGCACATCATCGGGCCCGACGCGACCGAGGGCATCCACGAAATTGGTCTCGCCAAGAGCGCAGAACTAACGCCCGCCGAAGTGAGCCACGCCATTCACGCGCACCCGACGCTGGCCGAAGCGATGGGCGAGGCGGCGTTGGCGGTGGATGGGATGGCGATTCATATTTGATTTCAGATTTCCCTCCGTTCGTCAAACCTTTTCGCTGGCTTTGCAAGCCGTCGTAGGGGCGACGCATTCGCTACCGAATGCCTGTCCAATCACGCAGTCCAATGGCGAATGCGTCGCCCCTGCGCAATCGCCGTGTACACCATGCTGCTGGCCAATACACGCGGTTCGTTTTTTGGAAGGAGCGCGCGATGCCTGCCAAACAATCCGGCGGAATCAACGCAAAGAAAAGCAAAGTTAAAGTTGGTCGCGATATGGTCGGGCGCGACCAGATCATCGTCAATCCGCAACCCGAAGCATCGCCATACTCCAGCCTGCCGCACCAACCCTTCTTCTTCGGGCGCGCCAAAGAATTGGCGACGATTGCCGATGCGCTTGCGCCGGAGTCGCGCAGTTGGGGCGCGCTGATTGACGGACCCGGCGGCATCGGCAAGACGGCGCTGGCGGTGCGCGCCGCCTACCTCGCACCAAGCGCGCAGTACCCGATCAAGATTTTCCTGTCCGCCAAAGTGCGCGAACTCACGCCGCCGAACGGAACGCCGCTATCGTCGAGCAAATGATCGCGTCGTTGCATTTCGTCCACATACCAATGCCCAGCGCGCGCTCAGAAACGGAGCGCCAGGCCGCCATCGCCAACATCCGTGCGTGTCTGGGCAAGCCTGACCTGGCGATTGAGTACAAGAGCACCGTGCGCTCCGCGGACAAGTACGATGTCGTCTCCGAGATTTACGTCAGTGGTGGCGATTACATCGAGGTTGATCGCCGCACGAATCAAGTGATTCAGATCGGCCCTGCGTCGCAATCCAAAGCATACGATACCACGGCGCGCTACACGCCAGCGCAACTGGAGACGATGGCGCGCGCGTTCATCGCTCGCTGCGCGGGCAACGTCCATCTTGATACTCTTACAGCCAATCACGGCAACAAGGGCGGCGTCAATTATTTCTTTCGTTGGGAAGACAACAACCGAAGCCTTGATTTCGGTATGCACCCATTCATTCAGGTTGGTCTCACGCGCGGCGGCGACCTGCTCGGCTATGTCAACACGCTGCGTTTGGTCTCAGCGCCATAAGACCTTGGTTAATCCTCCCGCAGGTTTTGTTTCAGCACGTTTCTCTTGTCTATCAACCTGCGGGAGGGTCGCAGAGCAACGACTAAAGAATGCCCTGAACAGCGTCGAAGGGTCGTTACTACGATTCCCAATCATTTTCTGAAGAACTAGAACAGGAACGATTCGATGCCACACACGCTTTCAAAATTGCTTTCCATGCTGTGCTTAATTGGCCTGCTCGCCTCGCTGCTGGGCTGCGATACCGCGCCGACGCCACCGATGGATTTGGGCACGCCAACGACTCTCAGCGCGACCCCAACGCCAACACCGCCCGCGACGAGCGAGCCAGCCGCAGCGTGTACGACGCCAGCGGTCGTCGGCAAACTGAATCTGCTGCCGTTGCCAGACAACGTGCTGGAGCCAGTCGCACTGGCGATGCTCAATGGGCGCCTCTACGTCGCAGGGCAGCGCAGCCACAACGTCGGCGTGATTGAGAACGAGCAGTTGAGCCGAGTTATCCCAGTCGGTTCCGAGCCGACGGCGCTCGTCGCGGACGAAGCGTCGGGCAAACTATTCGTCCTGCACAGCCAGGGCTTGCTGCTCTCCATGCTCGATGGCGAGCGCGTGCAGGCGACAATTCCGTTGAGCAATTCATTGAAGGGCGAATTTCAATCGGCGTTGAGCATGGTCGGCGACCCGCTCAACCATCGGCTGTATGTCGCCCTCCGAACACCGCTCCCCGACCCTGAAATCGTCGTAGTGGATACACAGGCCTTTACGGTCAGCACGCGCGTACCGTTCAATCGCAATAACTCCATCAACCAGATGGCGCTCGATACGGCGAGGAATGAACTGCTCGTCGCCGACTACGACGCGACCCACAGCACAGGCTACATCAACACGCTCGACCTGCAAAGCTTACGATGGACGGACGAAATCAAAATGGCCGGCAAGGGTGTGAGCAACTTCTTGCTCTACGACCCGCAATCGTCTCGCGCGTACACGGATTACACCGAAATGTGGAGCGACCACCACATTGGGGTTATTGACAGCGGCAGGCTCGTCTCTTCACTGACGATTGACCGCCAGCCGCAAGCCGCGCAGGTGGCCGGTGGGCGCCTATACCTGACGAACAGCTACAGTTCGACGCTGATGGTGAACCTGCAAACGTTTCAAACGATGGGCACGATTGACGTGGACGCTGCACCTGAGGTGAGCGCCCTCTTGGTGGACGCGCCGCACGAGCGCCTGTATATCGCCGTGCGCGCGCGTTACTGGCCCGAGGCGAGTCGCATTGAGGTGGTTGACCTGAAGCGCATGGCTGTGGCACATGTCATTCCGTTGAGCGCACAGCCGCGCCAACTCGTTGCAGACGCCACGCGCAATCGCCTCTACGCGCTGATGCCCGCGGCGCGCGCGGTCGTCGCCAGCGATGGGCAGCGGGTGCTCGCGCAAGTGTCATTGGAACGCGCGCCGTTTCAGATGGTGCTGGACGAGGCGGCGGGCAAACTGTACATCAGCGAATTCAGCGGCAACAGCGTGAACGTGATGGATGCAGCAGCGAGCAAGCTGGTCGAACGGAAATCTATCAACGGGTCAGGTGTGGTCGCGGTGGACAAGGCGCGCAGCCGCCTGCTCGTGAGCAATCGCACCTACGCGCTCGACACGCTCGCGCCGACAGGGCAGTACACCGTCACGCCGTTCACACCACCGCCTGGGGTCATCTATCTCAGGCCGCCTGAAGCGCTGCTCGTCAACCCGAGCGTGCCGCGCATTTATGCCGTCGGGTGGAACGGCGTGCTGGGCGGCAACGATGGAAATATCATCTACCTGCTCGATGGCGACACGCTCCAACAGTTGTCTCGTGATTTCGACTGGACCGTTACGAACATCGCGCTGGACGACGAGGCGCAGCGACTGTACGCAACGCTGTACGTGAAACATACCGAGACGACACGTCTGAAAGTCTTCGATGCGCTGAACCTGACACCCATTTCTGCCATGTACCTGCCAACGCGGACGTGGGTCAAAACCATGCTGCTCAACTCCAACACGCATCACTTGTTTCTGGCTCACGCCCGTTACGTGAACACGACGGAGGCAGACAACACACTCGAAGTGTTGGACACACGCACGCTCGGTCGTGTGGCATTGCTGGCACTGAATCGCGGGCCGACGGTCATGGCAGCGCTGGGCGAGCGCGTGTACATCGCCAGCAGCACAGATACCAATCTGACTATCGTGCGCGACTGCGCGCTGCCTGCACCGCCTCCGCCGACGGCGACGCCCTGAGCGTGCCCAGACCGAAAGGTTGGAGTGGTTACTGAAAATGTATCTGGTGTAGATGTCTTCTCCACACGCTGACCGCAATCAAAAACAGCCCTGCAACGGTGGCGACAATTCCGACGCTCTGCCAGACAGGCGCGGTGATCCTGAAGTAATCACCGGGCAGCAAACGAGTAGAGGCGCATGATTCGCAATGGATTAAGCCTTGATAGACTGCGGGCGAGAGGTTTGGAACGACGAACCGCAGCCTGCCTTCGTTGGACTGAGCAACTGTTAATTTGCCAAGCGGAATCAGCCGAGCGTCATCGGGTGTCTGGATCGAATTAGCCACAGCCTTCGGCGCCAGGAACACCGCCAGTGAGGATGACGCTGGAAAGCCGTATGCGCGCGCTTCGACGACCTCGCCCGCTGCTGCGCTGGGTGGATGAAATTCGACCCAGCTTGCGGCGGAGACAGTCCTCGTCTCCCACATTAGCAGGGCAAAGACAATCAGCAGCAGTACTTCTCGCTGAATACCCTTGAACCAACGCATCGCTCTTCACCTTTAGACCCGGCAGCAACCATCAGAGCCATACCTGGGCCTGGCTCGATGAGATCGTTAGTCACAGAATACCTACAAGCCTGCCGTGTGTAAGCCGCGAACATTTCGATGAACCAAAGATGACAACGAATGCGATCGTAGAGACGTTGCATGCAACGTCTCTACGCTTTCTCACGGCGCCATTACCCACGAGGCGTAGCCATTCGCTGTCCAGGACTGCATCATCTCGAACGTGCGCTGCGGCGCATCGCGCTACATTCAACGGGCGCTGTTGAGCACGTGATTGAGCGGTTTTGGCCCGCCGCTGAAATCATCTGTGAGAGCAAAAACAGCAGGATGGTGGATGAACGAATCAAGTTGCACATGCAGCGACACAGCGTTGACGCGCCTGCGCAATTCTGCTAATGTCAGCGCGGGCCAGCGGTGCTTCAAGTTTCGGACAAGGATTAACCGATGAAACTCGGACTCGATCTGTACGGCGACATCATCACGTCAGACAACCTGCGCTTTGCCAAACAGGCCGGCGTGACCCACATCGTCGCGCACATCCCCGGACACTTCAAAGAAGATGAACAAAAAATCATCACCTCCGGCGGGCCGAGCGCGCATTGGGGCATCTCCGATCCGAACGACCCGGTTTGGACGTATGCGGGCATGAGTGATCTGAAACGGGCAATCAATGCCGCCGGACTGGAATTAGAAGCATTGGAAAATTTTGCGCCCGCGCACTGGTACGATGTGTTGCTGGACGGCCCGCGCAAGCAAGAGCAGTTGGAACATTTGAAGCGCATCATCCGCGACGTGGGCCGCGTCGGCATCCCGATCATGGGCTACAACTTCAGCATCGCCGGAGTGTGGGGCCGCTCCGAAGGCCCGTTCGCGCGCGGCGGCGCGATTGCGGTCGGATACGAAAACCCCGCACAGCCACCCATTCCGAAGGGGATGGTGTGGAACATGATCTACGACCTCGAACTCTATCAATCAAACGCCGGCACGATCGGCCAGGTAAGCGCAGCAGAAATCTGGAGTCGCTTCAGCGAATTCCTCAACGAAATGATTCCTGTCGCGGAAGAAGCCGGTGTACGACTGGCGTTGCATCCTGACGATCCACCGCTGCCGACCTTGCGCGGCGCGGCGCGCCTAGTTTATCATCCCGATCTGTATCAGCGCGTGATTGATGTGAACCCCAGTCCCGCCAACGCGCTCGAATTCTGCATCGGTACGCTCTCCGAAGCCCCCGATAGCGACATCTATCAAGCAGTTGAGCGCTACAGTCGCGCGGGACGCATCGCGTATATTCACTTCCGCAATGTGCAAGGCAAAGCGCCACACTACCACGAAGTGTTTGTGGATGAGGGCGACACCGACATGCTGCGCATCCTCAGCATCTTGCGCGACAACCAATTCGATGGCGTGTTGATTCCCGATCACACACCGCTGTTCTCATGCGCCGCGCCGTGGCACGCGGGCATGGCGTATGCGTTGGGTTGGATGCGCGCCGCCATGCGTGCGCTCGACTGCGAGTGATATTTTTTTGACCTTGACGCTCCCAAGTGGCAGTCCTATAATCGAGCGTAATACAGTAAGCCATCCACCCGCTCCGACTCTGCTTCTCCCCAACCAGGCCAGATTGATTGTCATACCGAAAGCAAGAGAAAGCCGCCATGCGAATTACGGATGTGCGCGTCATCGTCACTTGCCCCGCCGGACAGACCTTCGTCGTCGTCAAAATCGTCACCGATAGCGGCGTCTATGGCGTGGGCGAAGGCACGAAGAACGGGCGCGAACTCGCGGTCGCCGCGCTGCTCGAACACCACATCGCGCCGACGTTGATTGGGCGCGAGCCCGGCGCGATTGAAGACATCTGGAAATTTTTGTACAAGGGCGCGTACTGGCGCGGCGGGCCCATGCAGATGAGCGCGCTCGCCGCGATAGACATGGCGCTGTGGGACATCAAGGGCAAGCTCGCGGGCATGCCCGTCTATGCGTTGCTGGGCGGACCGACGCGCACGAAGTTGTTGACCTACGCGCACACGCACGGGCGCGATATGCAGGAAGCCGCCGACGAAGTGTTGAAGGCGCAAGCCAACGGTTACAAAGTCATTCGCTCGCAGGTGGAAGTGCCCGGCGCGCCCGGCGCATACGGCGCGGAAGACCAGAGCGACCCCGCGTTTCAAAAAGCAAAGAGTGAACGTTTGCCCTACGAAGGCACGTGGGAGCCCGAGCCATATCTGCGCATCATCCCCAAACTGTTTGACTATCTGCGCGTGCATGTCGGCTGGGACGTGAACCTCTTCCACGATTCGCACGGTCGCCTCACGCCCAGCGAGGCCGCGCGTCTCATCCACGAACTCGATCCTTACAAACTCATGTACCTCGAAGACCCAATTGGTCCCGAACATGCACAGTCGATGCGCCGCGTGCGCGCGGGCGGCACGACGCCCATCGCTATCGGCGAAATCGTCAGCAGCAAGTACGAGATACTGCCGATGATCGTCGAGCAGACGATTGACTATATGCGCTGCTCGCCGATGCACATTGGCGGCATCACCGAAGCGAAAAAGTTGGCGGCGATTGGCGAACCGTATGATGTAAAGACCGCGTTCCACGGGCCGGGCGATGTCGGGCCGATTGGCGCGGCGGCCAGCGCGCACATCGGCATGGCGATTCCAAACTTCGGCATTCAGGAGTGGACGCCGCATCCCGACGCGGTGCGCGAGGTGATGACGCCTGCGCTGACGTTCGACGATGGCTATCTGATCCTATCCGACGCGCCGGGCTTGGGCGTGGACATCAACGAAGAACTGGCGAAGAAAACGACATGGCAACGCAAGTATCTGCCCGCGCCGCGCCGGGCAGACGGAAGTGTACACGGGTACTAAACTCACCGCAGAGGCACAGAGGACACAGAGTTTTCAAAATCAGTCGTTCATGTAAACGGTTGTTTGTGTTGAATGTCGCGCTGTGTTGTCATTCTGAACGAAGTGAAGAATCTCTGATATGTTGCTCAGCATACCACGCGGTTTTGGGGCTGAGCACTCCTCAATTGCAATGCTCAACAGCCCACAGCGACATGACTCTGCGGGCAAGGCTTCAGAGATTCTTCGCTATCGCTCAGAATGACAATGTTCGGTCGCGTTCAGTATGAAAATCGTTTTCGTGAATTACTGAAATGACTCTTTGTGGTCTCTGTGTCTCTGTGGTACAAAATTTTCGAGGAGGAGAAAATGAAACACAGATTTCTGTTCGTCGTTGTATCGTTGTTGTTCGTCGCGGCGGTGATGGCGGCCTGTGCGCCCGCTGCCACGACCGCGCCGGCCGCGACCAGCGCGCCGGGCGCCGTGAACCAACCCTTGCCCAAAGCGGTCGGCAAGGTCACCTACTGGGGCGGCCTCATCTTCTCGGATGACGCGAACAACGCGCAGGTCGCGCGCATCCAGCAGTGGGGCAAAGACCGCGGCGTCGAAGTGGATGTCGTGATGATCAACCAGAACGAGACCGTGCAGCGCGTCTCCGCCGCCATCGAAGCGGGCACGATGCCCGACGCGCTCGACATGGGGCGCGACCTGATGCTGCTGTTGAGCAAGAGCGGCAAGATCGAACCGCTCGACGATGTGTACGCGGCGGTCGGCAAGGCGCACGGCGGCTGGCTGGCCGCGACGGATGCGGCGACCAATCCCAAAGATTTTGGCGGCAAAATCTATGGCGTCCCGTTCGGCACGTCGGGTAACGTGCTCAATCGGCGCGACGATTTGCTGAGCGCGGCCGGCTTCAAGGATCCACCAACGACATGGGAAGAATTAGCGAAGATGGCTGCCGCCACACAGAAGCCGCCGAAGACGTACGGCATGGGCTTCGCGCTCTCGAACGTCGGCGATGGCAACATCACGACCTCGTGGATGCAAGCCTGGGGTGGACGCGTCGCGGATGACGCGGGCAAGAAATGCACGATTGACAGCGCGGACACGCGCACGTTCCTGACGTGGGTCAAAGCCAACTGGGACGCGGGGCTGTTCCCGCCCGGCAACACGACGTGGGATGGCGCGGGCGACAACAACGCGTACCAGTCGGGGCAAGCCGTCTTCATCGCCAACCCCGGCAGTGTCTATTTGAACATCCTCAAGAACGATCCCGAGTTGGCGAAGGGCAGCAAGTATTCGGCGCTGCCGAAGGGACCCAAACTGCGCGTCGCGCCGCAGGGTCCGAACTACCGCACCATCTCTGCGACGAGCAAGAACAAGGAACTGGCGAAAGACCTGATCGCGTACCTCGCCGACGACAAGTACATGACAACCTACTTCGCCAGCGCGATCTATGGTCCGGTGCTGACGACGCAGAAAGATTTCCCGATCTACAAGACCAGTCCATTGCACGCGGGCTTGCTCGACCTCGCCTTGAACGGCACTGCGCCCGGTTGGCCCGACGTTGCCAACGCCGCGCTCGCCGAGTACGAGACGAACTTCCTGACGCCGAAGATGGTGCAGAAGGTCGTGGTGGACAAGAAGAGCTTTGACGACGCGATCAAAGAAACGATGAGCGCCTGCCAGGCGATTTACGATAAGTACAAGTAACGCGTGAAGCGTGACCCGTGGGGCATGTGAGAGCGCGCCTCACGGGTTGTTCAATTGGAGTAGTTGAACGTGGTTGCGTTTCGTGCGCGGCGTCGGACGTGGTCGGTGTGCTACGTCGTTTGACGCAACGCACTCACTCATGCTCTTTCCCAGTTCCACATTACAAGGAGGAAATAAATGGCTGTCATTCAAGACTTCGATGAACTGAAGAAGCAACTTTCTGAACTTGCTCAAGTCCTGAACTCGTTCAATTCTGAAGCAGTTCAGCTTAAAGTAACGTCAGTTCGGTTTAAGCCGGCAGCACGGGTCGAGCAGCCAAGTGCAAGGACGGCTTCTTGGGCTGATGACAGTAGGCAATCAGCCCACAGAGCACATTGACCAGGAAGTTGAATGGGCTGCGATGGCGCGTGTGCT
>JBBPZQ010000021.1:0-64349 GCA_038198935.1 Anaerolineae bacterium | reverse complement strand
GAAGCCAGCCATGTCGTGCAGTATTTGGCGGTCAACGCCGATTGGTTGGGCATCGTCAAACGCAAACGCAAACCAAAAACACGCGCCGCTCCGGAGTTGACATATTCAAGCAACCCCTAACTTGTGACCAATGCCCTTAGTCGTCAGTGAGTCATAGATGATTTGTCGCGTTTTCGAGGCGGCTTGAAAAATGAGCTTGCCGCGCCCATATAACCCTGCGCCGATATTGCCGCCCGAGAAGTTCATGTTTTCAAAACGGGCGAGTTTTTCCTCTGGCGGAAGATCATCAGGGATGCTGTCCGGGTCGTCGTATACTTGCCCCGTAAGTCCAGTCGTGCCCCAATCAGACATAGCAAGGTAGGTTACGCCATCACGGCCTGTCAGCTGCTCGAACGACATGCCCCAGCCCGAGGTTTTTTGACGCGCTCCCCAGTCATTTTGGATAGCGTCTTTCTGAACGCCGTGTGGAATGCCTTTGGCTGGTGGTTGGCGATACCCCTTAGCTACCTCGTCAATTCTGGCACGCCATACTGTTCGCGGCTCAGTGTACATTTTCTTCCCACAGTTCGCGCAAACTGAGACGCCAGCCGCGTTGCCGAATTGACAATGGGGCATATATTCGTTGTGTCTGTGCTCTTTACACCCGTTGGAGCTATAGCCATAGTATCCTCACCTCTCCCTCAAGTTGTTTGAATTCCTTGTCGCCGGTCACCAACTCCGCGCGGCGCAATTTTGCAAGAGCGGCGGCGAAGCAATCCGCATACGCAATATTGCCTTTGGCTTTAAACATCGCCGCCTGCTTTGTCAACTCCCAATCCGCGCTAATGACCTCAACTCTCAAGTGCTCAATTTCTTGAATTACTCTATCGGCTTGCGCGGCGG
Organism: Anaerolineae bacterium; assembly: GCA_038198935.1. Lineage (GTDB taxonomy): Bacteria > Chloroflexota > Anaerolineae > JACRMK01 > JACRMK01 > JBBPZQ01. The sequence goes on along the minus strand of JBBPZQ010000021.1, from coordinate 63,467 downwards.
AGTGGCCGCGTGTGATGTTGTACCAAACCTCACCCAGATTCACGACGGTCATCAGTAGGGGTATATCAGATTCGTGTGCCTCTGCGATCAGGTCTTCCACTTTCTCGGCGGCTGGGTGATCTTCAAAGAATTCAATCACAGCCCAACTGTCAAGCACTCGCGGTCGCTTTGCCACTTAAACCTCTCTTTCCCTGCGCCTATCTTCAATCAACGCTTTCATGCCTCCGTTGCCGCGCAACGAACCGCGCAACCTGTGAATGTATTCGCGTGTGATGGGTTGCAGGATGATGCGTTCGCCATCGTCCACGATCCGAATGCGCGTGCCTTCCTTGATGCCATACTTCTTGCGCAGACGTGATGGAATCACGATTTGCCCCTTGGTAGTTGAAGTGGTTTCCATAACTCCTCCTGAAGAACTGAAATATACCACAGATAGATTTGTAAGTCAAAGATAAAAAAGTAATACATTTATATTTTACCTTACAGCGGCTTCGCGCTCATCTGTTTCCGATGTGTTGGTACGAACCGCAGTGCAGCGTCTGCCGCCCACCGGCAAAGCATGCGTGCACCGTCAACCTTAAAATCCAGAGTTTGTGAAATTTCTTGCTTGGCAAGCCGCATAGCCCTATGTTATAATTTGGGCGGACGTGAAAGCCGCGCCCTCAATTAGTCATTCGTCATTAGCGATGGGCCGTAAGTGACTAGCGACTAACAACGAATAACGAACGACTAATTGAGGGCGCGGCTTTCGCTTGCCTTGCGGTCATATTGTCTCTACTCATGTCGCGCTTTGTTCCACTCGTCAGTGTGGTGTCGGAGGAGTCACCGTAATGGACTTCATGAGTCTGGCGTATCTCGTTCCTCTATTCCCGCTCCTCGCGTTTGCGCTGATCGTTTTTTTCACCAATCCGAATAAACAACTGAGTTCATCCATTGCTATCCTCGCTATCGGGCTGTCGTGGATTCTGTCGTGGCTCATCGTCGCGCAGGTGCTAGGCGGCGACAAGTTTCGCAACGTTCCCTTTGAATGGATTCCGATGGGCAGGAGCAGGTTTGACATTGGCTTCATGGTGGATGGCTTCACGGCGGCGATGCTGTTCATGGTGCCGTTCGTGTGCTTGCTGATTTTCATCTACGCGCGCGGCTACATGAACCCGCCCGACCTGCACACCGACCCGCGCTACTCACGCTTCTTTGCCTACATCTCGCTGTTCGCCGCAGGCATGTTGACGCTGGTGGTGGCGAATAATTTGTTCGTGCTGTTCGTCGCGTGGGAAATCATGGGCTTATGCTCATACCTGCTGATCGGCTTCTGGTTCGAGAAACCCAGCGCGATGAACGCGGCCAAGAAAGCGTTCCTGACGACGCGCATCGGCGACGTGCTGCTGTTCATGGGCATGCTCTTCCTCTACAGTCAGACGAGTACACTCACGTTTCCTGAAATCTTCAAACCCGACGTATTGAGCAAACTGACGACGGCGACCATCTTTGGCATGAGCGCCGCCACACTGATTGCGCTGCTCATCTTCGGCGGCGCGGTCGGCAAGAGCGCGCAGTTCCCGCTGCACGTCTGGCTGCCCGACGCGATGGAAGGTCCAACACCTGTCTCCGCGCTCATTCACGCGGCGACAATGGTGGCGGCGGGTGTTTATCTGATCGCGCGCATGATGCCCATCTTCGCTGCGAGCGGACTGGAAGGCTCGACACCGCTGCTGGTCGTCGGCGCGCTTGGCGCGTTCACGGCGTTGTTCGCGTCCACCATCGCCGTTGCGCAAAACGACATCAAGCGCGTGCTGGCGTACTCGACGATCTCGCAACTCGGCTATATGGTGATGGCGCTGGGCGTGGGTGGATTCATAGCGGCGATCTTCCACCTGCTGACGCACGCGTTCTTCAAGGCGCTCTTGTTCATGGGCTCAGGCTCGGTCATCATCGGCATGGAGCGCGGGCATCACCTCGCCGAAGCGGGACACACCAGCCACACGGCCGAGCGCCAGAGCGAAGCGCAGCGCAAGCACACCGCGCATCCCGCATTGGGTCACGAAGCGGACCAGCACAAGGCAGAGATTCTGCCCGCAGGCCACGAGCCGAATCCGCCGCAGCCGCATCCCGCGCCGTTCGACCCGAACGATATGCTGAATATGGGCGGGCTGCTGAGCCGCATGCCGCAGACGGGCTGGACGTTTATTATCGGCGCGCTCGCGCTGGCCGGCATCTTCCCGCTGGCGGGCTTCTGGAGCAAAGACGAAATTCTCGCGCACGCTTTCGAGCAATTCACGACGCAGGGCGCGCTCAGTCTGCCGTTCTTCGTGTGGCTGCTCGGCACCATCGCCGCGTTCCTGACGGCGTTCTACACGGGACGACAGATTGCGCTGACGTTCTTCGGCAGGGCGCGCCACGAAGCATCAGCAGCCGCCAAAGAATCGCCGCTCACGATGACGTTGCCGCTCATCGTGCTCGCGCTGTTTACGCTGGTGCTCGGCGCGATGAACTTGCCTGAGAACGTCGTACCCGCTCCGCTCGGCGGCTTCCTGCATCGCATGATTGCGACGGTGTTCGAGTCGAGTGAAATCAAGGGCGTGGCAGACTTTGAGGCGACGCCGTTCAACCTCGTCGTCGCGGGCATCTCGACGGCGGCTGCGGTGCTTGGACTCGGATTGGGCTTCGTGATCTATCGCGGCTTGCGCGTGGGCGCACCCGACCCGCTGGCGCGGATGCCGGGCTATCACTTCCTGAAGAACAAATGGTACATTGACGAATTGTATCAGCGCACGTTCGTCGCGCTGACCTATGCGATTGCAAATGTGTCGTCGCGCTTCGACCACGACATCATTGATGGCAGCGTGAATACCGTCGGCGAAGCGGGGCGCGCGATTGCGCTCGATCTGCGCGACTACTTCGATACGCTCGTGATCGAAGGTCTGGTCAACGGCGCGGGCAAACTGTCGGTGCGCGGCGGACAACTGCTGCGCGGCATCCAGACGGGCCACACGCAGAACTATATGCTCGTCGTCGTGCTCGCCGTCATCGCGCTCGCGGGCTATCGTATCATGAGCGGCAATATTGAATTGATGCTGTTTGCCCTTGTGATCCTTGGACTGTTCGGCGTGGGTGCGTACGTGTTCTCGCGCGCGACCAAAGAGGAACCACCGAGGCCAATAGAGAAGTAGCCAGTCGTCAGTCGTCAGTCGCCAGCATGTGAACGATCTGGCTACCGGCGACATGCTCTGCGCTGCACGCAATCGCGTGCGGACAGCCGAATGGCTGTAGCGCAGGGTGAACGGCTGAGTACCGTGCTGGAGTCGTAATGTATATTCCATACCTGCTCACGTACATCATCTTCATCCCGACCATCCTCGGCACGCTGCCGATTTTGTTCATGCGCAGCGAGTCGCTCATCAAACGCTGGGCGATTCTGGTCAGTCTCGTGCCGCTGGTGCTGTCGGTGCTGCTGTGGTTCGGCTTTACGCCGAATGGCACGATGCAGCAGGAAGAAGTAGCACCGTGGATCCCGACGCTGAACATCAACTACCATCTTGGCGTGGACGGCGTGAGTGTGCCGATGGTCTTCCTCACGACGCTGCTCACCGTGATCGCGCTCTTCTACTCATCGTATGTGATTAACAATCGCGTGAAGGAATACTTCGCGCTCTTCCTCTTACTCGAGACGGGCATGTTGGGCGTCTTCTGCTCGCTCGACTTCTTCCTGTTCTACATCTTCTGGGAAATCGGACTCGTGCCGATGTACTTCCTGATCGGCATTTGGGGCCACGCTGAAGACCGCCCGCAGTATTCCGCGCTGAAGTTCTTCATCTACACCTTGATCGGCTCGGTACTGATGCTGCTGGCAATTCTCGGACTCTATTTCCAGACAGGCACATTCGATCTCTTGCTGTTGCCGTTGAAAATCAAAGCAGTCACCGATCCGCTCGTGCTCAATCTGGCGTTCTGGGGCATCTTCGCCGCGTTCGCCATCAAAGTGCCGATGTGGCCCTTCCACACGTGGCTGCCCGACGCGCACACCGCCGCGCCGACGGCCGGCTCTGTTATTCTGGCCGGCGTGCTGTTGAAGTTGGGCGCATACGGTTTCATTCGCATCCTCATGCCGGTCTTTCCCGGCGTGCTCGCCAGTTATGCAGGCATGATCATTGCGGTGCTGGCTGTGATCAGCATCGTGTATGGCGCGTTCGTCTCGATGGCGCAGACCGACCTCAAGCGATTGATTGCGTACTCGTCGGTTAACCACATGGGCTACACGATGCTCGGTATCGGCGCGGCTGCGATTGCGGTCGGCAATACCGCGCCCGGTATCGCCGACGCGCGCGCGATTGCGCTGAACGGCGCGGTCTTGCAGATGTTCAATCACGGCATCATCACCGGCGGCTTGTTCCTGCTCGTCGGCATGTTGTACGAGCGCGCGCACACACGGCGCGTGGATGCGTTCGGCGGATTGGCAGCGGCCGTGCCACGCTATTACGGCTTGATGATGCTGACTGCGTTCGCGTCGCTCGGTTTGCCTGCGCTGGCCGGCTTCGTCTCGGAGTTTATGATCTTTCGCGGGGCGTTCGCCATCATCCCAGGCCTGGCTGCCATCGGCGTGCTCGGCATCGTCATCACGGCGGCGTTCATCCTGTGGAAAATTATTCAGATGGTGTTCCTCGGTCCGCTCGATCAAGAAAAATATTCCGAGATGGAACATCACCTGACACCGCAAGTAGTCGCGGAGTATTGGGAACGTGCGACGGGGCGCATGAAAGATATGACACCGTGGGAAGTCGTCTCGATGGTACCGCTCGCCGTGTTCATGATTCTGATCGGCTTGTACCCGAAGCCGATTATTGACATCATCAACGGCGCTGCGGTGAGTATCATCAATTTGATGGGATGAAGTAAGTTTGCTGGTTTGATGGTTGGCTGCTTGTAACCAACCATCAAACCAGCAAACCAACCAACGAATACTTATGGATCAACTCCTCCTCCTCGGTCCTGAAATCATCGTGACCGCCGCCGCAATGCTGGTGCTAACGGTGGACCTCGTGTCGGATCGCGCGGGGCGGACGTGGGCACCATGGCTGACGCTGCTCGCGCTCGTGCTCGGCATCGCCGACGCGGCGTGGTATTTCTACGCGCGGCAGAATGTGTTCGGCAACACATACACGGTGGACGAGTTCCTGTCGTTCTTTCGCATCGCCTCGCTCGTTATCGCTGCGCTGATCGTGTTCGCGTCCAAAGAGTACGTCGAACAGCGCACGAAGTACGTTGCCGAGTTCTACGCACTGCTCCTGTTCGTCACGCTTTCGATCATATTGCTCGCAGGCTCGATTGACCTGATCATGATCTTCCTGTCGTTCGAGTTCCTGAGCATCACGTCGTACATCATGGTCGGCTACTTACGCGACGACGTGAAATCGTCCGAAGGCTCGATCAAGTATTTCTTGTATGGCTCGGTCGCGTCAGCCATCATGCTGTACGGCATGTCGCTGCTGTACGGCGCGAGCAACGGCGAGACGAACCTCGTGCGCATCGCGGCAGCGTTCGCCAACGCACCTGCCGGCACCAGCAACTTGATAGTCATCGCGATCATCCTGACCATCGTCGGCTTCGGTTTTAAGATTGCGCTCGCGCCGTTCCATCAGTGGTCGCCTGAAGCATACGAAGGCGCGCCGACGCCCGTAACTGCATTCATCTCGGTCGGTCCAAAAGTGGCCGGCTTCGCCGTGCTCGCGCGCGTGATGATTACCGCACTGCCGCACTTTGCATCCGACTGGACGAACCTGCTGTGGGCAATCGCCGCCATCAGCATGACGCTTGGCAATCTGGTCGCGCTGCGCCAGACGAACATCAAGCGCCTGCTCGCGTACTCGTCCATCGCGCAGACGGGCTATATGCTGATCGGCATCGTCGCGAACGTCGCGACGGGTGAAGGCTTGCGCGGCATTTTGGTTTACCTGATCGCGTACATCTTCACCAACCTCGGCCTGTTCATCGCGGTCATCGCATACTCGAACGCGATCCACTCGGACGAGATTGCCGACTATGCCGGTATGGTTCGCCGCGCGCCGGCGCTCGCGCTCGCGATGGTGATCTTCTTCCTGTCGCTGGCCGGCATTCCGCCGACGGCGGGCTTCATCGGCAAGTTTCTGGTGTTCGGCGCGGCGCTCGACGCGGCGAAGGCGGGCGGGCCTAGTCAACTGCTAATCTGGCTTGCCATCATCGGCGCCGTCAACAGTGTCGTCTCGGTCGGCTACTACTTCAACATCGTGCGCTACATGTTCTTCATGCCGCCGAAAGAGATGACGCCGGTGCGCGTTACGCCGACGCTGAACGTGTCGCTCGCGTTCGCGACGGCGATGACGCTGCTGATGGGTATCGTGCCGCAGCCGTTCATCACGTTTGCCCAAGAATCGGTCAAGGCAATCTTCAAGAGTTGACCACAGGCGGCAGACGGCAGACCACCGTCCGTCGTCCACTGTGCGCCGTCTAAGTTATGAGCAACAAGCCGCCGACCATTGTCAGCGCGGGCATTCTGGCGCAGTTGAGTTTCGCCATCGTCACTTCGATTGTGGTGCCATTGTTGATTGGCATTTGGATTAGTAGCACGTTTAAGTTAGGACCGATTGCAATCGTGATTGTCGTGGCGATTGGTCTGACGATTGGCTCGCTCGCCGTGTATCGCATCGTGAAAGACGCATACGCCCAACTGGGTGGAGGGAAGTCGTGAGAAACCCTAGACTTTGGGGAACCATCCTAATTTTTCTACTGATCGGCTTTGCCATCAAGCTGCTATTGCCGGCCGATCGCATTGGCCCGTCCGTCGTCGCCGAGCCGGTATTCATGATCGGCAGCTATGCCGTCTCGAACTCCATTCTGGTGGGTTGGTTCGTCGCGCTGCTGCTGATGCTGGCCGCGTTCGCGGTCGGACGCAACCCCCAACTCATTCCGAGCGGCTTGCAGAATCTGTTCGAGATCGCCATCGAAACAATCAGCAACCTCGTGCGGCAAACGACGGGTGGCAACGAGAAATTGGTGCGCTGGTTCTTCCCGTTCGTGATGACGTTCCTCTTATACATCTTGGTCGCTAATTTGCTCGGCTTGGTGCCGGGCTTCGGACCGATCGGCGTCGTGCATTTCGAGAATGAGCGCGAGGTTCCGCCCGCTGGCGTCGTAGCTTTGTTCGACTTGCCCAAAGCGTTCGACGTGCCGTGTGAGGCGCATGTGCCGTCCAAGTGCGGGACGGAGACTGCGCCCGCGACGGAAACGACTGAGCCACACAAGGCAGAATTCTTCCCGTTCTTCCGCGCGCCGACCTCGGACTTCAACACCCCGCTCGCGTTCGCCATCATTTCGTGGGTGATGACGCAGGCGTACGGTATCCGCAGCCTCGGCGTGCGGACGTTCCTGAGCAAATACATCGTGCTCGACAAATTGCGCAAAGGCAACATCGGATTCGGCATTCTGGATTTGCTGGTCGGCGTCCTCGAAGCGATCTCGGAAGTGTCCAAACTGATCTCACTGAGCTTCCGTCTGTTCGGCAACATTTTTGCAGGCGAAGTGCTGCTGCTCGTCATGTTCGTGCTGTTCCCGCTGCTACCCTTGCCGTTCTACTTTCTCGAACTGATGGTCGGCGCGATTCAAGCATTTGTGTTCGCGGTGCTGACGCTCGTATTCATGACGCAGGCGACGACGGCGCCGCACACGGCAGAAGAACATCATTAAAGAATTGTTTGGTCTTTGATTCTTGATTTCCAATCAAATATCAAAGACCAAAAATCAAAAATATTCATTTGGAGGAATTTCAATGTTGCTTCCATTGTTAGCGCCCAACGACATGGAGTTCGCGTTCCGTCTCGTCGCGGCCGGTCTGGCTATCGGTCTCGGCACGATTGGGCCCGGTATCGGTGTGGGCTTGGTCGTGAACGCCGCCCTGCAAGCCATCGGTCGCAATCCGGATGCCGCCGGTCAAGTCACGATCAACATGTTTCTCGGCATCGCGTTCGCCGAAGGCTTGGGCATCTTCGCGCTGCTGATCTCGCTGCTGATCGGCTTCAAGATTCTGTGACGTTATCGGTACAGCGGTGCACGGTTAGACAGGTACACAGGTAATCAACTGACCGTGCTTGTCTGCCCGTGTACCTGCCTACCTGTATCCCTATCACTCGTCACTCTCGGAGGGATTCGATGGATAAACTTGGCGTCAGCCTGCCATGGCTGCTGACACAGCTGATCAGTTTCTTAGTGGTGCTGTTCGTCTTGCAGCGCTATGCGTACAAGCCGCTGTTGGCTATGATGGACAAGCGCAAGCAGGACATCGCCAACGCGCTGGCCAACGCAGAGAAGGTGCGCGAGGATGCGGCGGCGGAGCGCGCAAAATTCGAGCAGCAACTCGAAGCCGAGCGCCGCGAACGTCAGCAAGCCGTCACGAGCGCGACAGCGCAAGCCGAAAAAGTTCGTCAGGAAATCATCAACAAGGCGAACGAAGAGGCGACGCAGATCAAAGCAAAAGCATTATCCGACGCCGAATATGAGCGCAAGCAGGCGATGGTGCAGTTGCAGCGCGATGTGGCGGACTTGTCGCTCGCGATCACGCGCAAGGTGCTGGCGAACGGCGGCGTGGACGACGCGAAGCATCGCGCGCTCGTGCAGCAGTTCCTGAACGAAGTCGAGAGGGCATGATGAGCCAGCCAGTCCAACCGCCCAACGCGGATACCATGCGCTCGCAAACTCCGGTCGAAGGGCGCGGCACGACGAGCCAGCATGATTCGGCGAGTGTCGCGCACGCCATTTACAACGAGACGGTCAAGCAGTTGCAGGCGACGCATGACCCGAACTTGCAGCGCGACGTGCTGCGTCAACTCGACGAGATGCTGCGCGGCGGCGACCAAAGCATGGCGCAGATTACGAGCGCGGTTGCGCTCACGCCCGATGAGCGGCGCGCCATCGAGCAGAAGTTGGGCGCGAAGTTCGGGCGCGACCTCACGTTCGAGTATCGCACCGATCCGTCGCTGCTGGGCGGTATCGTGGCGAAGGTCGGCGACAAGATCATTGACGGCTCGCTCGCCAGCCGACTGAACGCCATGCAGGAAATGTTGTTGGGCGCGAGATGACGCTCGACGGCAGACGGCAGACCGCGAATCGCCGTCCGCCGTCTGCCGTCTGTCGTCGTAAGAGGAGAAATATGGGCATCCGAGTTGACGATATTGCCGCGACGCTACGGCGGCAGATTGAAATGTATGAAGCGCCGAAGACCGTTGCGGCCGACGTCGGCAACGTGCTCGAAGTCGGCGACGGCATCGCGCGCGCGTCGGGTCTGGCGAACGTGATGGCGTCTGAGATTGTCGAGTTCACTAAGACGGGTGTGCTCGGCATCGCACTCAACCTTGAGAACGACAACGTCGGCGTCATCATCATGGGCGACTACACCGGAATTTCTGAAGGCGACTTGGTGCGCGGCACGGGACGCATCGCGTCCGTGCCCGTCGGCGATGCGATGATCGGGCGCGTCATCAACGCTGTCGGTCAGCCGATTGACGGCAAGGGCCCGATCCAGTCCGACAAGTTCCGCCCGATTGAAATCATCGCGCCGAACGTGGTCGCACGGCAGCCGGTGAACACGCCCGTGCAGACGGGCATCAAAGCGATTGACGCGATGATCCCGATTGGACGCGGTCAGCGCGAATTGATCATCGGCGACCGCCAGACGGGCAAGACCGCCATCGCGATTGACACGATCATCAATCAGCGCCGCAACAAAGACTTGTGGTGCATCTACGTCGCGATTGGTCAGAAGTTGGCAAATATCGCGCAGACGGTCGCGACGCTGGAGCGCGAAGGCGCGATGGAATATACGACCGTCGTCGTCGCGTCCGCGTCCGAGCCTGCGCCGCTGCAATACATCGCGCCGTATGCGGGTTGCGCCATCGGCGAAGAGTTCATGGAATCGGGGCGCGACGCGCTGATCGTATATGACGATCTGTCGAAGCACGCGTGGGCGTATCGGCAAGTCTCGCTGCTCTTGCGCCGCCCGCCCGGCCGCGAGGCGTATCCGGGTGACGTGTTCTACTTGCACTCGCGCTTACTCGAACGCGCGGCGCGTCTGGACGAATCGCGCGGCGGCGGCTCGCTGACGGCGCTGCCGTTCATCGAGACACTGCTTGGCGACGTGTCGGCATACATTCCGACGAATGTCATCTCGATCACCGACGGGCAGATTTATCTGGAGTCTGACCTGTTCTATGCGGGCATCCGTCCCGCGATGAACGTCGGTCTGTCGGTATCGCGCGTCGGTTCGAACGCGCAGACGAAAGCGATGAAGCAAGTCGCGGGCCGTATGAAAGGCGAGTTGGCGCAGTTCCGCGAATTGGCCGCCTTCACACTGTTCGCGTCCGATCTCGATAAGTCCACGCTCGCGCAACTGGAACGTGGTCGCCGCCTCACCGAAATTCTGAAGCAAGGGCAATACGAGCCGATGGGTCTCGACGACGAAGTGGAAATCATCTTCGCCGTGACCAACGACTTTGCCGACGATGTGCCCGTCGAGAAGATGCGCGACTGGGAAGACGCGCTGCACAAGTTCATGGACACAAACTATCCCGACCTGGGCGCGACTATTGCCAAAGAGAAAGCACTAAGTCCCGACACGATCAACAAACTCAAAGCGGCGATTGCGGAATTCAAGAAGACGGTGACGCTGTAAGTCGTGTCAGGTGTCAAGTGAAAAGTGCTCACGTTTCAAAAATCAAGGTAAAATCGAAAGCACGACCCAACTGGCGCGTCGTAGAGACAGAGGAGGACGAGCCAATGGGCGAAGTGCGAGTCAAAGTCAAAATTGCTAGCGCGCTGGATGAAATGTTGGCGCGACGCGACCAACTCGCGCCCGACAAACTGCGCGCGATGGATGTGATGGCATTGGTGGATACGGGCGCGGTGCGGCTGGTGCTGCCCGCATTAGTGGTCGAACAACTCGGATTAGCGCAACCGCATCAGGAGGTCGCGCAATATGCAGATGGTCGCTTCGAAACGGTGGGCGTGACTGAGCCTGTGAGCATCGAAATCATGGGCAGACACACGAACGACGAAGCATTGGTGTTGGGTGACGAAGTGTTGATCGGACAGACGATTTTGGGAAAGCTCGACCTATTTGTGGATGCGCGCGGTCAACGCCTGATGCCCAATCCCGCCCACCCCGATCAATCAGTCAGCAAAGTTAAGCGCGTCAATCGTGCAATCCGTAAAGCGTAATTGCAACTCACGCATTGAACTATGGCTACTCCTCGTGAACTCAGACGCCGCATCAAGAGCGTCAAAAATATTTCGCAAGTGACCCGCGCGATGGAAGCGGTCTCCGCGTCGAAGATGCGCCGCGCGCAGGCGCAAGTGCTGGCAACGCGCCCCTTCGCGACGAAGGCGTGGGAGATCGCATCGTTCCTCGCGCGGCAGGCACAGAAAGGACGCGCGCCGCACTCGCTGCTCGAACAGCGCGAGGTGCAGCGCGTCGGCTTCGTCATCATCACGCCGGACAAAGGTCTGGCGGGCGGCATGGTGGCGAACATCATTCGCGCGGCGAACAACTTTAAGCGCCAGCAAACGAAGCCGCTCGGTTTGATTACGGTCGGGCGCAAGGGACGCGACTTCTTCGCGCGCTACGGCGGCGGCATCGTCGCCGAGTTCACGCGCTTGGGCGACAATCCACCACTGTCGAAGGTCACGCCCATCTCGCGCTTAGTGATTGATGCCTTTCTGAAACACGAATTCGACTCGGTCTATCTCGGCTATACGGACTTCATCAGCCCATCGCAGCAGCGGCCCGTCGTGCGGCAAATCTTGCCCGTGCAGCCGGTGAATCCGGAAGAGACTGGGGGCGCGACGTTCTATCCGAGTTACATCTACGAACCTGACGAAGAGACGCTGCTCGAAGAATTAATGCCGCGCTTGATCGAGTCGCAGTTATATCAAGGCTTGCTCGAATCGCTCGCCAGCGAGCACAGTGCGCGCATGATGGCGATGCGCAACGCGACCAACAACGCGAAAGATCTGGTGAGCAGTTATACGCTGACATTGAACACTGTACGGCAAGCCGCCATCACGCGCGAGATGCTCGACATCACCGGCGGCGTGGAAGCGCTGAAGCAAAGTCGGGATAGAAGTTAGCGAAAAATGTATGAGTGTCAGTGTGCACGACAAGCGAAAGCAGATGATTCTCGAACGCACGCTTCGGTTTGAAGGCTCGAAGGGCGAGGCGCAGTTGCAAGCGTTGTTCGACAGTGGCGCGACGTACTCATGCATTCATCCGAGTGAAGTGAGTCCGCTTGACCAACCCGTGCCGCTTCCAAGACCGATCAACCTAGAAACAGCTGATGAAGAACACTATGTGCGAATTACGCATCGCGTTACACTTGATTTCTACTTGAATGAAGTCCGCCTTACTGATGAATTCATGATTGTGCCGAATTTGTCGGAAGCAGTCATCATCGGCGCAACGACAATGCAGAAGTGGCGCATTACGCTCGATTTTGAACATGACGAGATTCACGTTGATCCGCGCGCCACAAAATTGAAATTGATGTGAGTATTGCGGATAGTTGATAGCCGATGGCGAACCGTATTTTGCGGTTCAACCCCAGCCATCAGCCATCTGCCATCCGCCAACGAGGAGGAACGTATGTCAACCAATGGACACGGCAACGGCCGCGGGCGCGTCTCACAAGTGATGGGACCGGTCGTGGATATTGAATTTCCCGAAGGCGAGTTGCCTGAAATATTCTACGCCTTGCGCGTCGAACGCGATCCGAATCCGCTTATCTGCGAAGTGCAGCAGCACTTGAGCAACAACGCCGTGCGCACCGTCGCGATGGACACGACCGACGGTTTGCGGCGCGGCACACCGGTCGTCAACACCGGTAAGCCCATCACTGTGCCCGTCGGGCCCGAAACGCTGGGCCGCATCTTCAACGTGACCGGCGATGCGCTCGACAATCTCGGCGCTGTGACCGCGAAGACGAACTACCCGATCCATCGCCCTGCGCCGCCGTTCGAGGAGCAGGTCACCGAGATGCAGGTGTTCGAGACGGGCTTGAAGGTGATTGACCTGATTGCGCCATTCCGCAAGGGCGGCAAGATTGGCGTGTTCGGCGGCGCGGGCGTCGGCAAAACGGTCATCATCCAAGAGATGATTCGCACGATGGCGACGGAGCACTCGGGCGTGTCCGTGTTTGCGGGTGTTGGCGAGCGCAGCCGTGAGGGCAACGACCTGTGGCGCGAAATGAAAGAGTCGGGCGTGCTGCCGCAGACGGTGATGGTATTCGGCCAGATGAACGAGCCGCCGGGCGTGCGCTTGCGCGTCGCGCTGACCGGGCTGACGATGGCGGAATACTTCCGCGATCAGGGACAGGACGTGCTGCTGTTCATTGACAACATCTTCCGCTTCGTCATGTCGGGTTCGGAAGTGTCGGCGCTGTTGGGCCGCCTGCCGAGCGCGGTCGGGTATCAGCCGACGCTCGCCACGGAAATGGGCGAACTGCAAGAGCGCATCACTTCGACCAAGCGCGGTTCGATCACGTCGCTGCAAGCGGTGTATGTGCCCGCCGACGACTACTCCGACCCTGCGCCAGTCGCGACGTTCGCGCACCTCGACGCGACGATTTCGCTTGAGCGCTCGATTGCGGAGCAAGGATTGTTCCCCGCCGTTGACCCGCTCGCCTCGACCTCGCGCATGTTGCAGCCGAACATTGTCGGCGAGGATCACTATCAAGTCGCGCGCGCGGTGCAGCGCACGTTGCAGCGCTACAAAGACCTCGCAGACGTGATCGCGATTCTCGGCATCGAAGAGTTGTCGGAGGACGATAAGCTCACCGTCGCGCGCGCGCGCAAGATTCAGAAGTTCCTGTCGCAGCCGATGCGCGTCGCCGAAGTGTTCACGGGCAAGCCCGGCGTGTTCGTGCCGATGGAAGAAACCATTCGCTCGTTCCGCGCCATCCTCGACGGCGAGGTGGACGACGTTCCAGAACCGTTCTTCTTCCTGCAGGGCAACCTCGACATGGTGAAGGAAGATTTCGCAAAGTCCAAGAAATAATGCGACGGTGGACGACGGACGGTGGACGGCAGCAAGTCGTCTCTCGTCCACCGTCCGCCGTCACGAAGCCTTATGCCCATCCGATTAGACATCGTAACCGTCGAACGCCAAGTCTATTCTGACGACGTGGATATGGTCGTCGCGCCGGGCACCGAAGGTATGCTCGGCATCTTGCCGCACCATGCGCCGTTGATGACCGGCTTGAAGCCGGGCGAGTTGCGCATCAAAAAGCGCGGCTTGCCCGATCAGTTGGTCGCCATTGGTGGCGGCTTCATGGAGGTGCGCCCCGATAAAGTAACGATCCTCGCCGATACCGCCGAGCACGCCGACGAGATTGACGTCGCGCGTGCCGAAGAAGCGCGCCAACGCGCCGCAGAAGTCTTGCGCGAGACGCCGCCATCCGATGCGGCGCAGATGGCTGCACTCGAAATCGCACTGCGCCGCGCCGAAGTGCGTGTGCGCGTCGCGCGTCGGCATCGCCCGCGCGGCGATCAACTCGGAGAATGAGCTGCCTGCCAAGAAACCGACGACGCTCAAACGCGGCGGCGATCCCAACAAGCAGTGCGCCACGCGCGCCGCGAGGCTGAAGCCGAGCAAAGGCTCGAAGAAATCGCTAACCAAACAGGTTCTTCAGACTTCAATTTTCCAATTTGAAACCCCCAGAGGAGAGTGAGATGCCCGAAAAGAATCCCGGAAAACCGAATCCATCGCAGAGTGATCGTGGCAACAATCCGCCCGGCGGCGGATATGGCAAGGGTGGCAAGAAGCAGAACCCAACCACACCCAAGCCCGGCAAGGGGCCAAAGAAGAAGTAAGTTCGTGTTGGGAATGCAGTTAATGAAAGGCAGGTGCGACGCTGCTGTGATCGTCGCCCTGCCTTTTTGTTTCGACGTTTGGGCGAATGACCGATTTCAGATACAATGCGATGCAATTGTGGTGCGGTTGTGATGGGAACTGAAGTGGAGAACTATGCTGTTTGCAAAGCAGATTGGCATTGACCTCGGCACGGTGAATACGATTATTCACGTCAAAGGCAGAGGCATTGTGCTGCAGGAGCCGTCGGTAGTCGCGCTGCGCATCAGCGACAGCAAGATTGTCTCGATTGGCGAAGAGGCGCGGGCGATGCTCGGACGCACGCCAGAGAACATCGAGATCGCACGCCCGATGCGCGACGGCGTGATTGCCGATTACATGATTACCGAAGCGATGCTGCGCTACTTCATCGAAAAAATTTGTGGTCGCTTCGCGTTGCCCAAACCCGACTTGATGGTGAGCGTGCCCGTCGGCGTGACGAGCGTCGAGAGCCGCGCTGTGCACGATGCGGCGATTCAGGCGGGCGGCCGCACGGCGCACCTGATTCCAGAGCCGCTCGCGGCTGCGATTGGCGCCGGGTTGCCGGTCGAAACGCCGACGGGCAACATGATCGTAGATATTGGCGGGGGCGTGAGCGAGGCGGCGGTCGTCGCGTTGAATGGTATCGTCGTGGCGTCGTCGGTGCGCGTCGGCGGCTTGAAGTTGGACGAGGCGATCTCTAGTTACATCCGCCGCAAATACAATTTGATGGTCGGCGAGCAGACAGCGGAGGACATCAAGATTCAGATCGGCAGTGCGCTGCCGCTGGAAGAGAAGTTGACGATTGACGTGCGCGGGCGCGATCAGGTGGCCGGACTGCCGAAGACGATCACCATCAACTCGGATGAAGTGACCGAAGCGATTGCGGAGACGCTGGCGACCATCGTGAGCGTGGTCAAGTCGGTGTTGGAGAAAACGCCGCCCGAACTCGCCTCCGACGTGATTGATCGCGGCATGGTGCTGACCGGCGGCGGCGCGCTCTTGCGCAACATGGACGTGATGCTGGCGCAAGCGACGGGCGTGCCGTGCTACGTCGCGGAGAATCCCATTGCGTGTGTCGCGCTTGGCGCGGGTCGCGCGCTCGAAAACCCGACCGCGCTGGAAACGAGTCTGCCTGTGGCATGATGTTGATTCGTGTTACAATGAATTTAAGATGCGCCAGTGATTCGACACTGGCGCATTTTGTTTGACGTACTTTTTGAGCCGCCGAGAACGCAGATTTAATCTTATCCATCGCTGTGCCCTCTGCGGTTGAAATTGATGGAGCACAAATGCCAAATCAGTTTCCGTTCGAGCACGTGAACTCCGTCGAGCAATTCATCAGCACCGCCAACGGCAAGCGCCACATTCCCGCCGCGAGTAACAAAGAATTTGCGGAGCGTGTCGGGCTTGCGTTCAAAGATGGTCACGCAGGCGACTTACCCATCGCCATCCAGCCGACGTACGTCCATGAGCGGCTGCGCGCGCAGAAAGCGTCGTTCACCATTCACGGCAAGGACACACGAAACTTTGAAGAGTTATTCGTGGTCGCGCCGCTCGTACAGAAAGGCTTCTTCCGCAAATATATTTTTCCGACCAGCGAAGTCGAAAACATCCTCGACGATTTGAAGATGCTCGGCATTACGCACACGACCATTTTTCCTGATCTGGACGGACTGGCTAAAGAGTTGGACATCACGTTTTGATGGGATACACCTCAGTCATGGGGAACGCAGAGGCTGCGCTTTGGAGCCGCAGGCTAGTGAGGCTATCTTCTGGCTGCCAATGGGAGATTGCTTCGACGCAACGAACGCGCCCTACAAGGACACCAAGCAAAAGACTATTGTGGCTTGTAACTGAACGCGCCAAGCGCCGTCGCGAAGCCGGGCAGCGGCGGCACGCGGAAGCGGTTGCCAGCGCCGAGTGCGTCCACTGCTTCGAGAGCGGCGCGCACGGCAGGCGCTTCAATCAGATGTCCGGTCAGCACGATGGCAGACTGTTGTGTGGTCGTCGCGGTCGGTAGCACCGTCGTCGCAATTGCTTGGCCAATCAGGTTGCACAAGCCCGCCGCGATGTCCTCACGCGAGGGCGCTGCATCGGCGCGCATTAATTTGCCGAAGTGTGCGGCGGCGAATTCGGCGGGTACGCGCCCGATGGGACCGCCGATGATGTCGCCGACGGTGAGGTCAACGCGCGCGAGATCGCCGTGTGATGCGAGTTGCGCGATCTCGCGTGCGTCGCTCGTGTTCAACAGCAATCGTCCGAGTCCGATCAGCGTGCCGCCGCCAACTGCGCTGCCGCCCATGTGCTGAAACGTATCGCCGCGCGACAAGACCATTGCTGTGCCGGTGCCCAAACTCACGACCAGTGCTTCGCTCACACCCGCTGCCCGCAAGCCGCCGCGCCCAATCGCTTCGACTTCGCCGACATATGTAAACCGGATGTCGTCTAGCGTCTTGGGCAGATGACGGCTGAGACCGCCGGTGACGAAGAGCGTCGCGACGTCTGCAATGCTCAAGCCGGCGTCGGCAATCAATTGCTGCACCGTCTGTGGGTCTGGCCGCGCGACGGTCGTAATCACTTTGCGCTGAACGATGCGCTGCTCGCGCGCGACAATCAGTTTGGTGGTCGAGCCGCCGAAGTCAATTGCGAGGTCGTATGTCACGCCGACTATCTCCATCTTTGCCACCAATTACACGAATGCTCACGAATTTTGAGATTGTTATTCGTGTGAACTCGTGTAATTCGCCGCAAGAAAACTTTGGCAATGAAATCACTCGATAAACAAAGACGGGTCAACTGTGAGTTGACCCGTCCATCAAGTGAATGCGATTGTCACTAACGTTTCTGATTCAAGTAGTACGTCATCGCCTGCAAACCAATCACGGGATCAATGTAGTGGATGTGAATGTCGTCGGATAAACTCAACGTGATCGGTGCATAGTTTAGCAATGCGCGCACGCCGCCCTTGACCAATGCTTCGGCGACGGCTTGCGCATTGGCAGGCGGCACCGCGATCACGCCAATCTTCAAGCCCATTTCCGACACTGCTTTCGGAATGCGCGTGCTGTCCTGAATGGTGAGCTCGCCGATGTGCTGGCCCACTTTTGCGGGGTTATTGTCGAACACCGCAGCGACGACGAAGCCGCGCGAGCGAAAGCCGTTGTAATGCACGAGCGCATGACCGAGATCGCCCGCGCCGACGAGCGCCATGCCCCAGTCGTGATACAGATGCAAAATGTCTTTGAGTTGCTCGATGAGATAGGGAATCTCGTAGCCCGTACCCTGCTTGCCGAACTCGCCGAAGTACGAAAGGTCTTTGCGTATCTGCGCCGAGCTGATGTGCAAGTGGCGCGCCAATTCTTGCGACGACGTGATACGCTGTCCATGCTCGTGCAACTGCGAGAGTGCGCGCAGGTACAAGGGCAGGCGCTGAATCGCAATGTCGGGAATGTCGTTCGCAGTGCTAAGGCTTGAGCCGTTCCGTCTCTGCATGAAAAAAAGTTTAGCACAATCACACACAAGCACCAAACGCATTGACAGGTATTTTGATTTACAGTAACGTAGTCGTTAGTCGTTGCTCATTAGTCGTTTGTCAATTGCTTAATGCATGTTTAACAAACTCATTGTGCATCGGGTAGTAGCCCAGCTGTGCTGGGCGGATACGGGCCGCACGGCTGCCCTGCTACCTTTAATCACAACAACCATGTTAAAGATGCACTAATGACCAATGACGAACGACGAACGACTAAAAAACACATGCTATGCCTGATTTCCTCGACGAAGTAACAATTCACCTCAAAGCGGGCGACGGCGGCGATGGCGTCGTCTCGTTCCGCCGCGAGAAATATATTCCACTCGGCGGACCCGACGGCGGACACGGCGGGCGCGGCGGAGACGTGCTGCTGGTGGCCGACAAGAGCCTGAACACGTTCACGACGTTCCAGCGCAATGCGCACTACAAAGCGGCGGCAGGCGGCAACGGTGCGGGCCGCAACAAGCACGGTAAAGACGGCGCGGACTTGCACTTGCTGGTGCCGCTCGGCACAATGGTGCGCGATCCCAAGAACGGCGAACTATTGGCTGATCTCGTGGACGAAGGACAAGAATTTCTGGCTGCGCGCGGCGGACGCGGCGGACGCGGTAACTCAGCCTTTGCCAAACCTACCAACCAAGCGCCGCGTATTGCCGAACACGGTGCGCCCGGCGAGGAACGCGCGCTGCAATTGCAATTGAAGTTGATCGCGGATGTCGGTCTGGTCGGCATGCCGAATGCCGGTAAGTCCACGCTGCTCTCCGTCATCTCCAACGCGCACCCGAAAATCGCCGATTATCCGTTCACGACGCTCGCGCCGAATCTGGGCGTCGTGCAACTCGACGACAAAACGTCGTTCGTCGTTGCGGATATTCCCGGCCTGATCGAAGGCGCACATGAAGGGCAAGGACTCGGTGACAAGTTTCTGCGCCACGTCGAGCGCACGCGCTTGCTAGTGCATCTGCTGGACGGCGCATCCGAGAATCCACTGCGCGACTTCAAAACGATCAACGCTGAACTCGAAGCCTTCAGTCCTGCGCTGGCACGCAAACCGCAGATCGTCGTGCTGAACAAAATGGATTTGCCGTCGGCGCGCAAAGCGTGGCAGCGTGTGGAGCGCACGTTGGAAAACAAGAACATCCCCGTGCTAGCCATTTCGGCGGCGACGAGCAAAGGCGTGCGCGAGCTGCTGCAAACCATTGCCGAAACCTTAGCCACATTGCCCATTGAGCACACGGAGGAGTTGCCCGTGCTCCGTCCCGAACTGCCGGAAGAGGTGTTCACGGTCGAGCGCGCGCACGATGGCTGGCGCGTGCGCGGCAAAAAAGCCGAGCGGCTGATGGCGATGACGTATTGGAACGAACCCGAATCCGTCGAACGTTTGCAGCGCATCCTCAAGCAGATGGGCGTGTTCGCTGCGCTGCGCGAAGCCGGCGTGCACGAAGGCGACATGGTTCATATCGGCGATGGCGAATTGGAGTGGGCAGAGTGAAATCCTGAGTGCTGAGTCCTGAGTGCTGAGTACAAAACTCAACTCAAGACTCAGCACTCAGCACTCAGGACTGCAATGCGTCGCATCGGCATTATGGGCGGCACGTTTGATCCGCCGCACGTCGGTCACTTGACGGCGGCGGAGATGGCGCGCGTCACGTTATCGCTCGACTGCGTATTGTTCGTGCCGACCAATCGCTCGCCGTGGAAGATGACGAAAGAAATGAGCACGACCGAGCAGCGCGTCGAGATGGTGCAGCGCGCCATCGCCGACAATCCGCACTTCCAACTCTCGCGCGTGGACGTGGATCGCGTGCCGCCTTCGTACACGTTCGAGACGCTGCGCTTGCTGCGTGAGCAAAATCCCGAAGGCGAATTGTTCTTCATTATGGGACTTGACTCCCTGCACGATCTCGGTAACTGGCACAGCGCGGACGAGATTGTGCATCTCGCACAACTGGTTGTGTGCGCGCGGCCAGGGTTCCAGATGGATGTGGGACACATGCTTGCACTGCTGCACAAGTTGCCCGCACTGTCGCAGCGGCTCACCTTCGTCGAGATGCCGGAGTTAGCCATCGCCGCGAGCGATTTGCAGCAGCGCGTTCGGCACGGGCAGAGCATCCGCTACCTCGTGCCCGACGCCGTGCGCGAGTTCATCACCGAGCAAGGATTGTATCGCGCGTGAGTGGGCGCGCGACATTTTTAAGGGTAGGTTAGTGCAGGCGCTGCTTGCGCACTTGAAAGCGTAGTGTGGCATTCGGCAGGGTGAGGTTGCAGGCGTGACTCCCACGCTCGTTGAACGCTTCGCAGACTGAACCATCTTCTTCAGCGAACGAACTTGAGAGGCAGAAATTGAAATGCAACTTTCCAGCGTCAATCTTGGTCAGGAGCGGACGATTCAGAACGCCAAGTCGTCAGGTAAGACGGGTATCTACAAAATTCCCGTGAGCGTACCAGTTCAGGTTACGCAGCATGGACTCAACGGCGATGCGGTCTGCGACATTGAAAATCATGGCGGCCCCGATCAGGCTGTGTATGTCTATGGCGCTCCGGACTACGCGTGGTGGTCACGAGCTTTGGGGCGCGCGCTAACGCCAGGCACCTTTGGCGAAAATTTGACGATCACAGAATTGGAAAGTGCTGAAAGGCTCATCGGCGATCGCTTGCACATCGGCTCCGTGATTTTGGAAGTAACGGCGCCGCGTATTCCGTGCAGGACACTTGCGGCACGGATGGGCGACCCGGCGTTTCTCAAACATTTTCGCGAAGCGGAGCGTCCGGGACTGTACTGCCGAGTCCTTGCAGAGGGATATGTTCAGATTGGCGATGCGGTGATGCTCGAACATTACCAAGGTGAACCTCTGGCAGCCATCGAACTCTACCGGGACTTCTATGCTCCTGATCTGAATGAGACAACGATCCGTCGTCATCTTGCTGCGCCAATCGCGATTCGTGACCGCATCGAAAAAGAAAAGCGGTTGGGCAAACTCTTGGTGCAAAATACTGCTACGACGCGCCCATGAATTTCCACGATCAGGCTGACGAACTCTTCTGCGAATCCGTTCCGCTTTCGGCCATCGCGCGCGAGGTGGGCACGCCGTTCTACGTCTATTCGCTCGACGAGATCGAGCGGCGCGCGCGCGCGTACCGTGATGCGTTTCCGAATGCGCTGATCGCGTATGCGTACAAGGCGAATGCGAATCTGACCATTCTTCGCCATCTCGTCTCGTTGGGCATTGGCGCGGACGTGGTGAGCGGCGGCGAGTTGTGGCGCGCGCTGAAAGTCGGCACGCCGCCGAGCCAGATCGTGTTCAATGGCAACGGCAAGTCCGCGGCCGAGATCGCCTATGCGATTGAGAGTGATGTGCTGTGCATTAACGTGGACAGCGCGGAGGAACTGGAACTTGTCGCGGAAGTCGCGCGAGCGCAAAACAAAACCGCGCGCATCTCGTTCCGCGTCAATCCCGACATTGACCCGCAGACGCATCCGTACATCAGCACAGGTTTGAAGAAGTCGAAGTTCGGCGTGCCGATTGGCGAGGCGGAGGAATTGTATGTCGCCGCGCGCGAGCATGGCGAGTTGCAAATCGTCGGCGTGCACTGCCACATCGGCTCGCAGATCACCCAAGCGGGCCCGTTGCGCGAGGCGGCGCAGTCGGTATGCAATTTCGTGATGAGCTTGCGCGACGACGGCATCGTGCTCTCGCTCGTCAATCTCGGCGGTGGACTCGGCATCACCTATCGCGACGAGAGCCCGCTCACGCCGCGCGAGTGGGCGGAAGTTGTAGTAGAGACGTTGCGTGCAACGTCTCTCCAGGCGCAGCTGGTGCTGGAACCCGGCCGTAGCATCGTCGCATCGGCGGGCACGTTGGTCGCGAGCGTTGTCCATCTAAAACGCACGCCGACGAAAAACTTTCTGGTGCTCGATGCGGGCATGAACGTACTGATGCGTCCGTCGCTGTACGGTGCATATCACGAGATTCGGGCGATCAGTGTAGGGGCGCAATTCATTGCGCCCCTACCGATGGACGTGGTGGGTCCGATTTGCGAGAGCGCGGACGTGCTGGGCAAAGATCGCGAGTTGCCCCTATTGAAACGCGGCGACTTGGTGGCGATCATGGACGCGGGCGCATATGGTTTCAGCATGGCATCGCGCTACAACCAGCAGCCGCTGCCTGCCGAAGTCGTGGTGCAGGGTGATCAGTGGCGCGTCGTCACTCAACGTGAGACATATGAGCAGATGGCGGAGCGGGAGGCAGTGGGCAGTCGTCAGTAATTAGTCGTCAGACGGAGAAATAAAAAAGCGGCGGAGAATTTTCTCCGCCGCTTTTTTCACGTTCTGCTTCAGCGTACCTTTTGGAATACAACCAGATACGAATAATGGAACAGCGAGTTGCCGATCGGGTTGTCGTTCGCGTCGCAGCGCTGGTCGGGCAAGTCCACGCGCAGCCAATCGGTCATATCGCTCGCGCTGTTTGAAACACGCACGCGCGTGCGGCCCTTGTAGATGGGCCAGTTGACGTAGCCAGTGGTGGTTTGATTCGTGATGCCGAGCGCGGGAATGTATTCGACCTTCTGCCCTGTGCGATCCTTGAACGAGCCGCTGTCCCAAATGAACTCGACATCTACGTTCGGAATGCCCTTGCCATCTTTGTCGAGCACGAGCGCGAAGATGTGATGGTTGCCGTTGTTCTCGCACGGCGTGAGCTGGCGCACCTTCACCAGTTTGTAATCCACGCTCGGCGTCGAGGTCGGTTGCTGCACGTCCGCCGGAACCGGATTGAGCGTCTGCGCTGAGTTCGTCGGTGATCCCTGCGTAGGTCGAGCCGCAACTTTCGTCGGCGTCTTGCCGGCTACTTGCGCTACTGCCTTCGTCGCGCTGACGGGCGGCGCGTTGCGCTGCTGACCGGATGCGGCGGGCGGTGTGGCGGTGAAGGTGGCTAACGCGTTTGCTTGATTGGCTGACGAGCCATCGCCGAGCACGACAGCCAGACCTCCAACGGAGAGCGCGTTCGCCGATTGCGGTGAGTTGAGCGCGGACAGCACCGCGACGGGCGCGGTAATGCCGCATAGCCACACGAACAACATCGTGACCGCGACCATGCGGAATTTGAAACCGAGCGAACGCGCCTTCATCCAGTTCATGCTGTTATACACGGCAAGCGTGACTGGACTGCTCTGCGCCTGATGGCTGCTCGCCGTGACCACCGCGGTGCGCGATGCGGCGGCTCGGGGTGCCACGGCACGCGCTGCTGAGGAACCGGCAACCAGCAGCGGGGTCACGGCGCGCTCAGACATGCTGCGCGGTTGTGGCCGTGCGGGCACGGGCATCGCTTGTGGCACACCCCCTGCAAGCGGTCGCGCAGACACGGCTGTTGTCTGCCGCTGTCCCGCGACTGGACGCGCGGGCTTCGGCTCACTCGTCGGCTTCAATGTTAGTGGCGTCGGGCGCGCACTATTTGGCTGCGCGCTAGGTCGCTTCACCGCTGGCGTGGTCGAAGCCCTGACGCTGACCGGACGCGGCGCGATTGGGCGTGCGCCATTGCTCGGCGGCGTGACTTGCCGTCGCGGGGCGGGACGCTCATCGGCGCGCGCCAGTCGCTCACTCATCACCTTGCTCAACTGCGACGCGAGCTGCGGGAACTTGGCAAGGATGCGATCAAAGTCGCTCTTGTACAACACCCACACTTGCGTCTCGTCGCCGATGGACCGCGCGGTGGATTTGCGCGCGCCTTCCGCGAGCAATGCAATCTCGCCGAAGAAGTCGCCCGCGCCCATGCGCTCGAAGTGCATCTGATACGAATCGCCAACGCGCGTCGCCAACTGGACTTCGCCGGATTCGATGAGGAACGCGGCGTCGGCGCGCTGCCCTTCGGCGAAGATGACTTCGCCGCGCCGATAGGTCTGCGCGTAGAGCGCACACGCGATCTCTTGCAGTTCCGCCTCGCCCAAGTTGGCGAACAGCGGCATGTGTTTCAATTGCTGATGGAGGAACGCGGAGTTGCTGCCGTCGCTCAGTCGCGCGCTCACGGCTTTGCTCAACGCCGTGCCGAGCGCGGGGAAGCGTGCCAGCAGCTCATCGTAATCGCTGCGCGAGAGAATCCAGAGGTTGCAATCGCTCGCGGCGAGCGCGCTCTCGGTGCGCGTCTTGCCCGTGAGCAAGCTCTGCTCGCCGTAGTAGTCGCCCGCGCGCAGGGTCATCAGTTTCGCATCGCCGACGAGCTGCACCTCGCCCTGCTCGACGATGATGAGCGAGTCGCCGCTGTCGCCCGCGCTGAAGATTTTCTCGCCCGACGGGACATGGCGCAGCACGATCACGCTCGCCACGCCATCCACAACTTCGGCGGGTAGGTCTGCGAACAACGTAAGTTTGGCGAGTTGCTGCCGCGCCAGCGCGCGATCGGTTTGACCGAGCGGCTGCGAGAGTCGTGCACTCAACGCGGCGCGAATCTTTGGATACTGTTCGGTAAGCGCGCCGAAGTCTTCGCGGCGCAGCATCCACAACACGCACTCGGACGAAGCGCGTGCCGCGCCGTCGTAAGGCTTGTTGGTCAGCACCGCCATCTCGCCCAGCAGTTCGCCGGCGTGAAGTGTGCGCGTGTCGTTGCCTTCGATGCGTGCGGTGCTGAGCAGCACATCGCCGTCTTCGATCAGGAACAGCGCATCGCTGGCAGTGCCGGCGCGGAAGATCATGCCGCCGCGCCGCACTTCGAGCGGCGACAGTTTTGCGGCAATCGCGCTCAACTCGTCGTCGCCCAGTTCGGCGAAGAGCGGGGCGGCGCGCAGACGCTGATTGATCAGATAGCGATCCACTTGTTGGAGCCGTGTGCCGAGTGCGGTGCTGAACTTCAAGGCAATGAGCGGGTGCTGTGCGAGGATTTCATCAAGGTCGGTCTTGCTGAGTGCCCAAAGCGACACATCGCTATGCGCTTCGGCACTGCTGGTCGCAGGCTGATCTAAGAGTGCGTCCATCTCGGCCACGAGGCTGCCGGGTCCGAGATTGTTGACGAGCGTACGACCACCATCCAGCGCAGTCGTCTGCTTGATCCAGCCTGCTTGGATAAGGTACAACTGCTGCACGGGCTGACCTTGCAATAGCAGTCGTTCACCATTGGCAAAGGTCTGCGCTTTCATCGCACCGCCGATCAACGATTGCTCGTCGAGCGAGAGCGATGAGAACAACGGGGCGTTCGAGATGAACGTCTCTTTCATCGTTGTTTAACCTCAAGCGTCAGATTCAGGTTGGGATTGTGACAGTAAATGCGAAAATGTGCAAATCGGTCAAGCCGTCGGTGCGAACAGATATTCTGTTTTAGTACGATTGTCCCAGTCTCGAGAGCAGAAGGCAGACTGGTCAAGAAGTCTGACTTCTCTCCTGTCTCAATTGTTGCGGCGAAAGACAACGCGCCACGCGCGGAAGTGCGACTTGCCGTCGTTGGGACATTCGGGATCGAGTTGATCGCTGTCCAAGTTAAACGCAATCTGACTGGTGCCGTCCACGACGAGCGCGCTGTAGCTTTTGGCGGGCAGCAGATCGTAGTCGGCGTAGCCGGGATCCGTGCCTTTCAGTCCGGTGAAGAACTCGTCTTGACCCTCGCCCCACTGCACGCGCACCTTCACGCCGGGGATGCCCTTGCCCGCTAGGTCTTGGACGTAGATCAACAATTGCGCGCGACCAGTCTTGTCCTGATCGCACGGCACGCGCGCTTGCTCGAACAAGCGGAACGTCACGCGCGGCGCTTGCGTTGGCGTCGCCGTTGGTATTCGGGTACTGGTCGGCGTCGGCGTGAGTGTTGCGGTCGGGGTCGGCGTGAGTGGTTCGGGTGTGTTCGTCGGTGGAGACGTCGGTGTGGGCGGCAGCGTCATCGTCGGCGTCGGCGTGATGATATAGACGCGCAGCGCCGCCGAGTCTGCGCCCATTGCCACTGCCATCTTCGCCAGCGCGCGCCGCTGCGGTTCGGGTCGCAAGTCTGAGATGTAGCGTTCCGCCAAGCGCGCGAGCGTGGTCTGCAAGTTGAGGTCGTTCAGCAGCACCAGCCGCTGCTTCGCGCGTTCGAGGTCGCCATCCTGCACGAACGTCATGCTGACCAGCAGGATGTACTCTTCTTTTGATTCGGTGGTTAAGCCTGACGGGTCGGTGACGATTTGCGTTGGCTCTGGCGTGAGCAGTCCCCACACAATCGCCAGCGCCGTCGCCAGTCCGAGCGCAACGCCGAACAGAAAGGCGAGAACGTATTTCATGTAGTCGTTCGTCGCTCGTCATTAGTCGTTAGCCCGATATGCAACTAACGACTAGCGACTCATGACTGACGACCATTTTTACCACTGCCGCTGGAACGTCACGCTATACGAATAATGCCGTCGGCACAGTAGGTTGACCGTGACGCCCTTGCGCGCGTTGCAATCGGCGTCGTTTGCGCAATAACCCGACGCGATAAGGTCGCTGTTCGGGATGGCTTCGTCAATCGTGCTCATCTCGCGCGTCCAATCGCTCGTAAATGCCGTGCCGCCAGTATCGCGCAGCACGTGATAGGCATTGCCATCGCCCGCTTCGTCTTCGGTGCGCCCTGGCCCTTTAGCGCCCGTCGGCGGCACTGCCACTTGTGCCACATAGCGACGTTCGACGATGATGTTCGGGAGAGGCACGCCATTGATGTCAACCGCTTTGATGTAGAACGTATGATTGCCGGCGCAGCCGCCATTCTCCGTAATGCTCAACATGCGCTGCTCGATGACCTTGAACGCAACGGCAGGTTGGGGCGCTTTGGTCGGCGGCACGGATGTGGCGGTCGCCTTTGGCGGCGCGGGCGTGAATGTTGCCGTCGGCGGGCGCGCGGTGCTGGTCGCTTTCACGGCTGTCTTCGTCGGCGAAGGGGTGTCGGTGTCGGCGGTGGTTGGCGTCGGCGTTTGCCTGTCCTCGAGCAGTGCGGCAGGTTTGGCGGTTGCGGCGGCTGTTGGCGTGAACGTGGCGATGGGCGTCGGCGCAGGCGACGACGCAGCGTTCACATAATTGCGCAGCGACGATGTGCCCGCGCCGAGCGCGATAGCAAGCGCGGCGATGTTTCGAGCGTTGCGCGTGTCGTTCTTGTCAATCGAGCGCTGTGCGACATCGGCGACGTATTTTGCCGCCGCGCTCTGGTCGTTATCAAGCCGCGCAAGTCGCTGCTTCGCATCCGACAAATTGTTGTCGAGCGCATACGCCGCGCTGACCATTACGACGTAATCATCTTTCTGCGCGGGACGCAGATTGGAAACGTCGGTATTGGTAAACGACACGGGCAGCACAAACACACCGACCACCACGCCCAGCACAAAGCCGATGACGATGCCCAATAGTATCAACCCAAGCACGGGACCAAGTACACGGTTCATTCAGTAGTCCTGAGTTAAATTACGCATCACGCATTACGCATTACGATTGACGAATACGTCATGCGTGAATCTTTTACCTCACTTTTTGGAAAACCACCAAATATGAATAATGGAACAGCGAGTTGGCTTGCGGGTTATCGGTCGCCGCGCACAACTCGTCGCGCGGGATGTCCACTGTCAGCCAGTCTGTCCACTCGCTGACCGCGCCCAGCACATGCACCCGATAGCTGCCTTTATACATCGGCAGGTTTACGAAACCCGCCGTCGTCTGCGCGTTTACGCCAAGCGACGGAATGTATTCGACCTTCTGCCCTGTGAACGCACGCATCGAGCCGGGCGACCACACGGCTTCGACTTGCACGCCAGCGATGCCGTTGCCCTGCTGATCGAGCACGAGCACGTAGATGTTGTGATTGCCTTCGTTCTCGCACGGCGTGAGTTGGCGCACGAGTGTAATTTTGTAATCCACGCTGGGCGTCGCCGTCGCCGTGCTCTGTGGAACGACGACTTGCGTCGCCGTCGCCTTCGGTCGTGGCGTGCGCGTCGAAGTTGGCAGGCGTGTCGGCGTCGCCGTGCGCGTGGCGGCCGGCGCGCGCGTTGGCGTGTTCGTTCGAGTGGTCGTGGCTGGCGCGCTCGTCAGCGTATTTTGCGGTGTCGGCGTGCTCGGCGCAGGCGCAGCCAGATCCAAAGCAGCGAGCACGAAAGGTGTGAAGGTAGGCGTGGGCGTTTCGGGCGAGACTTCATTCAACGCAGTGGCGGCACGCAGAGCCTGTGCGAGCGCCGCGATGGACTCGGCGCGCTGTGTAAGGTGGTGAGCAGTCGCGCGTGTCCGCGCCGCCACGACCAGTTTGCTCGCGACATTGGCATCCCGATTGAGCGCGCTCAACCGCTGCATCGCTGCGGCAAGGTCTTGATCGAATTGGAACGTCGCACTGATGAGCGCGATGTAATCGTCCGTCTCCGCTTGCGTGTCTGTCGCCGCGCTGGCTGGTTGGGCGGACAGCGCCGCGAACACGCCGAACACGAATCCATCCACCAGCGCAAACAGCACCAAGCTCAGCAAAATGACATAAAAACGCCGCGTCGGGGTTATCTGTTCGTCCATCAGTCATCGCCTTCCGTTCAAAGTTCAATGCGCCGCGAACAGTATAAGCATGGACAAGCGCGGTGTAACTGAGAACTACAGGCTATACGCTGAGAGGCTGCTGCTCTGTGGAGTTAGACGGACGAATCGGCAGATAAACGCGAGTGGAGGCTCAGAGGCTTAGCTTATTAAGGAGGGACGAGGGCTATGATATAATGCAAACGCTCAACCCTGAAGTTGCTGCAACGGGTTGAGCGTGAGGATAAGCACAGTGCCGAGGGAGGGAATCGAACCCACACGCCTCTTTCGAGGCACTGGATTTTGAGTCCAGCGCGTCTGCCAGTTCCGCCACCTCGGCATCGCGGCGCAACGAAGAACGAAAGCAAGTATACGCGAGGACAGTTGCGCTGTCAAACAAAATGCGAATCTCGCCCCCCTTGTGCCCCCCATGAGTGAAGCCCAAGCGCGCGTCGAACGCGAACTAATTCAATCCGCCAAGCGCGGCGACCTGCGCGCATTCAATCGTCTGGTCGAATTATATCAAGACGCGCTGTACTACACCGCGTATCGCATCCTCGGCGACGGCGACTCGGCGGCAGACACGACCCAAGAAGCGTTCATCTCCGCATACAAACACCTCAAAGATTATCGCGACGGTTCGTTCAAAGCGTGGCTGCTGCGCATCGTGACCAACGCCTGCTACGATTACGTGCGCGCGCGCAAGCGTCGGCCCGCCGATTCGCTCGAAGACATGCTGAACAGCGACGAGGAGCGCGAGCCGCCCGACTTCGTAGACTCGCGCGAAGGTCCCGAAGAGCACGCGGCGCGCGCGGAGTTGCACCGCTTATTGCAGCACGGTATTAGCCAACTGCCGGACGACCAGCGCATCGTGCTCGTGTTGGCAGACGTGCAGGGTTTATCGTATGAAGAGATTGCATCGGCGACGCAGACCAATCTCGGCACGGTCAAGTCACGCCTCAATCGCGCGCGGCTGCGCCTGCGCGATTGGCTGCTGGAGCGACAGGAACATTTGCCCGAACAGTTTCGTCTAAGCAGTGAACGATTATGAGTAACGCTAAGCATATCACCGATCAATTATCGGCGTACCTCGACAACCAGTTGAGCGCGTCGGAACGCTCGCGCGTCGCCCAGCACCTGCGCGCGTGTGCCGCGTGTCAGCGCGACCTCGCATCGCTGCAATATACACAGCGGCTCGTCGCGGCGATGCCAGCCGTGCGCGCGCCGCGCTCGTTCACGCTCTCGCCCGAAACGGCGGCGCACACCTTGCCGCGCTGGCAGAGCAGTTGGGGCTATCGCGCGCTGCAAGGCATGACCGCGCTCGCCGTGTTGCTGCTGGTCGTCGTCGTCGGCGCGGATGTGTTCGCGGTCAACCGTTCATCGAACTCTGCGACTCGCGCATCGGCGCCACAAATAGCATCGGCGCCGACGCTGGCTGCCGCAGCACAGGCTGCTGATTCGGCGACGAATGAATCGAAAGCCTCGACCAGCGCACCGGCGGGCGCACTGGCGGCGACCACTGCACCGCAGCAGCCGTCGCAACCAACCAGCGCAGCCGCCGCGCCGACGAGTGCGCCCACACTGGCTGCCACGCCGACGATACCCACAACGCGCTCGCCCATCGTCGCCAGCGCCAGCGTGAGCAGCACGCCCACGTCAACTGCAAGCCCGACCGCCGTGCCGACGAACACACGCGCACCCACGGCGACTGCTACGAACGTGCCAACCGCAGTGCCGACCACCGCGCCGACGCGCACAGCCATTCCTGCCGAGTCTGTGCCTTCCACCTCAGCACCGAACACCTTCGACCTGCACCCGATCGAACTGAGCCTGCTCGCGCTTGCGCTCCTCGGCGTGAGTGCGCTCGTCATCATGCGCGTCACCCTGCGTTAGCCGCGTCACGTCCGCGCTAAAAGTACTCTTGCCAATGTGGGCTGCTTATCGGTACAATCTCGCCGTTGGAGTGAAAGATGCTGCCGCGTATTCTAATTGCCGATCCCGACGAAGCCTTCGGGCTGATGTTGAAGCAAGTGCTGGAGCTGAACGGCGACTATAGCGCCGAGCACGCCAGCACGAGTGCGGCTGCGGTTGCTGCCGCGCAGAAGCAAAGCCCTGACTTGCTCATCGCCGATATGGCAATTGCCGATGTGTCCACGCTCGTCGCGTCCATTCGCCACGCGTCGCCGCAGACGCGGGTGATGTTGATTCCGTTGGGCGATGCATTGCCCAACAACGCGCAATCGCTCGACGTGCAGGGCACGCTCACCAAGCCGTTCTTCATCGGCGACCTCGGCGAGCAAATAGCGAACGTGCTTGGCATTCCTGTCAGGCCGCTCGTCGAGCTGCCGCCGCCACCCGAAAAGATAAGCGACGCGAGCAAGCCTTTTTCTGTGCTGCAACGAGGCACGGCAAAAGGCAAACCACGCCTACGTCAGCGCACGCCGACGCCGACGCGTTCCACGGCCGCTGCGCCAACCAATGGCAAGGGGAATGGCCACAAGTCCGAGCCACCCACGCGCGCGCCGCTCGTGCCTGAGACGCGCCAACCTGAACCACTCATCAACACATCGCTCGCACGCCCGCGCGTGCGCCCAAGCACGTCCCCCACGCGCGCAACCCCAACTTTCACGGCGGCGCTTCCGCCCAATGCAGCACCCGCCGCGCGCAGCGGCGACGGCGCGCTGGACGTGATCTTGCTGAAACTGGCGAACGAAATTCGAGCCGAAGCGGTGCTCGTGATCAAAGACGCAGCGGTGCTGGCGCAGCGCAGCAACTTCAACGGTGCGCGCGTCGAGATGTTTGTCGAGCGCATCGTGCGTTGGCGCAAAGCCGCGAGCGAGTTGTCGTCGTTCGTCGGCGAGCGCAGCCGCTTCCAGCAATCGAACCTCGAAGGCGACCGCTATCATTTATATGCGTATGATGTGAGCGAGAGCGTCTTGTTGGTGACGGTCTGCCGCAACGACATCCCGTTCGGCACACTGCGCCTCAACATACGCTCTGCCGCAAGCGAGATCAGTAAGCAGCTGCGTTAGTCTCTCCCCTGTTGTGAATGGCCCGTGTAAGTTGTAAATTTTTGCCCCTTCGCCCAATTGCCTGTAACATGGAGCAATGTACGTACGCCGCTCGTGGTGGTTACTCCTCGCGCTGTTCTGCATTCCATTCATCTTTCTATTTGCACCTACACCGCCCGATGCACGCGCTGCCTCGCCCGCTGCCGCGCCCGCGCAAGCCACGCCCATCCCGCCCGACGTGGCGCGCAAACTCGAACCTGCGCTGCTCAAACAAATTCTGGAAGATAAGAACGGGATCATCCCATTCATCGCGCAGTTCGCGCCGACTGATCTCACCACAGCGAAGACCGTGAGTCGTGTCGAGCAGCGTCGCGCGCTCGTCGCAAAACTGCAAGCGCACGCCGAGCGCACGCAGCGTGACGTACGCTCGTTGCTTGACGCGCGCGCACGCAACGGCAAAGCGAATAACATTCGCGCCTTCTGGGTCACGAACGCCATCGCCGCGCGCGCGGATCGGCAAACGATTTTCGATGTGGCTGCGCGCCCCGAAGTGCTCGTCGTCAAAGCCGATCACACGCGTAAGTTGTTCAACGAGACGTTAGTCATTGATGACGATCACGGCGACATGACTGAAGACGGAAGACAGGACACGGAAGTCACGGCTCAACTGCCGTCCACCGTCTTTGGTCCACCGTCGGATCCAAACTCGAATACGACGACGCCTGCAACCGTCGAATGGAACATCGCCAAAATTCGCGCCGATCAGGTGTGGAACGCTTTTAACATTGATGGCAGCGGTGTCGTCGTCGCGACGCTCGACACGGGTGTGGACTGGCAGCATCCAGCTTTGCAGTCGAAATATCGCGGCTATCGCGCGAACGGGCCCGCGGTGCACAACGGCAACTGGTTCGACGCAACCACGCTTGGCGCGCAGTATCCGATTGACGATTACGGTCACGGCACGCACACGATGGGCACGCTCGTCGGCAGCGCTGCGGATCACGCCATCGGCGTTGCACCCGGCGCACAGTGGATCTCCGCAAAGATTTTCACCAACGCGGGTTATGCCACCGACTCGTGGATTCATGCCGCGTTTCAATGGACGCTCGCGCCGGCCGGCGACCCCTCGCTCGCGCCCGACATTGTATCGAACTCGTGGGGTGATGACAACGGGACGGTCACCACATTCCTCGCCGACGTGCAAACCATGCGCGCGGCAAACATCTTCATGGTATTTGCTAACGGCAACAACGGCATCAACGGCGCGGGCACGGTCGGCTCGCCCGCGAGTTACGCGGAGAGCATCGGCGTCGGCGCGGTAGATAGCAACGATGTGGTCGCGTATTTCTCGGCGCGAGGTCCCTCGCCGATCACGGGCGACATCAAGCCCGACGTATCTGCGCCCGGCGTGAACGTCCCGTCGAGCACGCCGGGCGGCGGCTATCGCAATATGAGCGGCACCTCCATGGCGACGCCGCACATCGCCGGCGTGGCCGCGCTCATCATGCAGGCACAGCCGAGCATCAGTATCGGCGACACGCTGTTCGTCATCACCTCGACGGCCGCGCCACTCAGCACGACCGTGCCGAACAACGCGACGGGTTGGGGGCGCGTGGATGCGTATGCCGCCGTCTTGCGTGTCAACACGCGCGGCACGTTGAGCGGTACCGTCACGTCAGGCGGCGCGCCTATTGCCAATGCCAGCATCGTCGCTACCGACCGCTTCACGCGCACGACGCAGACGACGAGCAACGGCGCTGGCACGTACGAGTTGCCGTTGAGCGAAGGACGCTACTCGATCACGGTGAGCGCGTTCGGCTACGCGCCGATACTAAATAACTCCGTGCTCATCACGAGCAATCAAGTCACGCGCTATGATGTTGACCTCAGTATTGCGCCGACGGCGACTGTGCGCGGGCGCGTGAGCGAACTGAGCACGAACGCACCATTGAGCGCGACGATCCGCGCGCTCAACACGCCGACCAGCGCGCCGACCGATGCGCTGGGCAACTACAGCTTCACGCTGCCGATTGGCAATTACATCTTGCGCGCCTCCAACCCAACCCACCGCGCCATCACGACGACGGTGACGCTGTTCGCGGGTGACGTGCTGACACGCGACTTCGCGCTCACGCCTGCGCCGAGCATCTTGCTGGTGGATAGCGGCGCGTGGTACAACGACAGTCAGATTCAGTATTACACGCAGCCGCTCGACGCGCTCGGCTATCCATATACGCTGCACACGATCACCAATCCCATCTCGGCTGCGCCGATCATCACCGAGATGGCTGCGTATAGCATCACACTGTGGTCGTCGCCGCTGGACTCGCCCGAATACGTCGGCGCGGGCGGTACACTGATTCAATATATGGATCAAGGCGGCCGCTTGTTCTTGAGCGGCCAAGACGTGGCGTTCTGGGATGGGGGAGGCGCACTGTTCTTCCCGCCGACGTACTTCCCGCAGCGGCTCTTCGCGCACTACGTCGGCGACACCGTCGCGTCGCCGCTCGTGCGCGGCACGGATGGCAGTGCGTTCGCGGGCATCACGCTCACCGTCAATATCACCGACAGCGCTCGCAACCAGACCACGATGGATCAAATCGCGCTGCTCGATGAAACAGCCAAGCCGCTCGCCACCTATGCTGGGGGCGAGTTGGCTGGGCTAGCGGTGGCGACGTGCCTGCCATATCGTGCCGCGTATATCGGATTCGGTCTCGAAGGGGTAGGACCTATCGGCGCGCGCGCGGCGGCATTGGACAACCTCATCACGTGGTTCATGTCACCGCCGCCCATACACGACTTCGCGCTGAGTTACGACGATAACATTGCCGTTGGCTTGCCCACACAGAGCGTGACGCATGCGCTCGCGCTGCGCAACACGGGCGCGCTCACCGATTCGTTTGCATTGCTGCCGTCGGGCAATGCGTGGACGAATACGTTCTGGAACGGCGCATTCACGAACACGCTCGCCAGCAACTTCACGCTCGCGCCGTGTGCGCGGCAGAGTGTCGGCATCCGCAGCGACATTCCGGCCAACGCCGCGCGCAATGTCTCGGACACACTCACGCTCGCGGTGCTGGCCGCCAGCACGAACGCGACGCAGACGCGCGCGCTCACGAGCAAGACGCCCGCGACGGTGCTGCTCGTTGACGATGACCGTTGGTACGACATTGATCCGCTGTATCAAGCCGCGCTAAACGCGAATGGCGCACCGTTCGACAAGTTCGACACGCACGGCTATGCGGGGCCGCCGCTCGCGCGCTTGCAGATGTATCCCGTCGTCGTTTGGACGAGCGGCTACGATTGGTTCGATCCACTGAGCGACAACGACGAAAATAATCTGCGCGCTTACCTCGACGCAGGCGGCCGCTTGTTTTACTCCGCGCAAGATTATTTGTACGTGCGCGGCAACGTCTCGAACTTCGCGCGTCAATACTTCGGCGTGCTCACGTACACCAACGACATGACCATCACGACGGTCAGCGGCGTGCCAGGCAACATCATCGCGGATGGATTGGGCCCGTATCCCTTGCTCTATCCATATCGCAACTTCAGTGATTACCTCACGCCGACCGTGAGCGCGCAGCCGACGTTCATCGGCAACGATGTCGCCGCGTCTGCGCTGATTTATCACGACACGAGCAATAACTTCAAGACCGTATTTTTCGCGTTCCCATTTGAAGCGATCAAGAACACGGCACAACCAACGGTCATGCGCAGCATCGTCGGCTGGCTCTCGCCGCTCGGCGATTCGACATTGAACGCGCCGCTGTTCGTCAGACCGAACGCACGCTTTGCATATCAGGTGCAGTTGAGCAGCAGCAATCTGAGCTTCGTGCCGAGCGCGCGCATCAGCATCACGCTGCCCGCCGAAGTTACACTTGCATCCTCATCTCAACCTTTCCCTTTCAATTATGATGAAACCGCGCGAACACTCTATTGGCAAGGAGACGTGAGCATACCGCCCTCATTGCAATTTACCGTGCAGGTCAATCCTGCGCTCGGCGTCGGCAGCACGTTCACGACGACAATGCGCGTGGACGACGGCGAAGGCATCGTGTTCACGCGCAGCGCGCGCACGAGCATACCGGGCGTAGTGCTGTACTTCCCGTGGGTGCCTAGGCAATGAAATCGCGAATGTTCATTTCGTTGCATGCAGTTCCACATCGTTACGCGTGCATCACTTTGACGCTCGTATGCCGCGATGTTACAATGGCGCGGCATTCGACAAGATCATTCACAGGAGACTCTATGCGCAAACCCATTCTACTTTTGCTCGTTATCGCTGCCGTGCTTGCGTTGGCTGCCTGCGGCGGCGCCCCCTCACCGGCGGCGACGACGACCGCGCCAACCAGCGCGCCGACGACGGCAGCCACGACCGCGCCTACACGCGCGGCAACCAGCGCTTCGGCGCAGACGACACCATCGGGTGCGGCAACCAGTGCTGCTACCAGCGCGGGCACGACGGTTGCGTCTCAAACCACACCCGCAGCAAGCACGCCGAGCGGCGCGCAAGCCACCGCGCCCGCAGGCTCGCCCACGCCCGTCGTCGCGCGTGGACGCTTGGCGACAGTGCTCAATCGCAAGAAGTTAGTCTGCGGCATCAATGGCTCGCTGGCGGGCTTTAGCACGCTCGAAGCGAGCGGCGACTACAGCGGGCTCGACGTGGAATTTTGCAAAGCGATTGCGTCGGCGCTGTTCAATGATCCCAAAGCCGTCGAGTATCGCAAGCTCAATACGACCGAGCGCTTCGCCGCGATCCAGAACGGCGAAGTGGACGTGGTGTTCCGCAACACGACCTACACGCTGAACCGCGACAGCGCCGTTGGCGTGGACTTCGGACCCACGACGTTCTACGACGGCGGCGGCATGATGGTGCCAAAGAAGAACAACATCAAGAAACTCGAAGACTTGAACGGCGCGACTATCTGCGTGCTGACTGGCACGACCAACGAGCAAGTGCTCGCCGACGTGTTCAAGGCGCGCAATATCAAATACACACCGCTGACGTTCAACGACGCCGCGCCACTCTATCAGGCATACGAACAGGGACGCTGCGATGCCGTCACGAGCGACAAGTCGCAGTTGGCGGGCCAGCGCGCGAGCCTGTTGAAGACGCCCGACGATCACACGATCATGGACGACACGCTCTCGAAAGAGCCGCTCACGCCCATGATCGCGCAGAACGACAGCCAGTGGAAAGATGTCGTCACGTGGGTCGTGTACGCGACGTGGTACGGCGAAGAGTTGGGTGTGACTTCCAAGAACGTAGATCAGATGAAGAGCAGCGACGACGTTAACGTCAAACGCCTTCTCGGTGCGACAGGCACGCTCGGCAAGGACATGGCGCTGACCAACGATGCGTTCTATCAGGTCATCAAACTTGTCGGCAACTACGGCGAAATTTACGACCGCACGCTCGGACCCTCGACGAAGTTCAACGTGCCGCGCGGTCTCAATCAACCGTACAATAAGGGCGGCATCCAGTACTCGCCGCCGTTCCGCTAAAAGCAGTTGTCAGTCGTCAGTCGTCAGTCATCAGATGTACATGTCTGGCGACTGGCGACTGATGACTGACGACTGAGTATGGCGTCCCTCTCCCGTTCCCCCGCCGTTCCGCTTTGGCGCGACGTGCGCGTGCTGCGCATCGCCGCGCAAATTATTTTTATCGCCGTCGTTCTGCTCGTGGGCTGGTGGTTCGCCGACAACATGTCGCGCGGACTGACGCGCATGGGCAGTAAATTCAGTTTTGATTTTTTGCAGAGCGCGGCGTCATTCGCGCTCGCCGAATCGCCCATCCCCTATGACACGGACAAGTCCTACGGCTATGCGTTCGTCGTCGGCGCGCTGAACACGCTGCGCGTCGCCGTCGTCGGCATCGTGCTCGCGTCGCTGCTCGGACTCCTCATGGGCATTGCGCGGCTCTCGTCCAATTGGCTCCTCGCCAATCTTGCGCGCGTGTACGTGGAGGCGTTCCGCAACACGCCGCTGCTCATTCAATTGCTGTTCTGGTATCTGGCTGTTATTTTGAAGTTGCCCGCCGTGCGTCAGAGCATTGAGCTGCCGGGCTCGGTCTTCCTGAACAATCGCGGCTTGACCGTGCCATGGTTCGAGACGAAAGACTCGTTCACGACATGGCTGCTCACCGCGTGCGCAGGTTTGGTCGTTGGCATCGTCCTCTATGAACTCGTCGGGCGGCGCTGGCAAGCCGAGCGCCATCTCAGCCAGCGTGTCTTGTGGGCGGCGCTCAGCGTCTTGGCCGTCGCCAGCGTGAGTGCAATCGTCCTCGACCCATTCACGCCAACTGTGCCGACTCTGCAAGGCTTCAACTTCAACGGTGGGTTGTCGCTCTCACCCGAATATGTCGCGCTGCTATTCGGGCTCGTGATGTACACCGGCGCGTTCATCGCCGAGATTGTGCGCGCGGGCATCCTCGCCGTGCCGCGCGGCGTGAACGAAGCCTCGCGCGCGCTGGGTCTCAGTTACGCGCAGACGCTGCGGCTCGTCACCGTGCCGCTTGCCTTGCGCGTCATCATCCCGCCACTCACCAATCAATATCTCAATTTGACGAAGAACTCGTCGCTCGCGGTTGCCATCGGCTACGCGGATTTATTTTACGTCAGCAGCACCATCTTCAATCAAACGGGCCAGACCGTGCAAGTGATCGTGCTGGTGATGGGCGCGTACTTGCTGATGAGCCTGACGATTTCGGTTGTGATGAATTTTGTGAATGCACGGTTCAAGCTGATAGAGAGATAATCGTCTAATGCGTAATCTATTATCCGGCAAAACGTTTACGCATCACGCACTACGCATTGATGTTGCATGTCCATCCTGACCGAGACGCTCCGCCCGCCCGCCGTGTCAATCGGCGTCCTCGGCTGGCTGCGCAAAAACCTGTTCAGCACTTGGTACAACGCGCTGTTGAGCGTGCTCGTGCTGTGGCTGGTGGCCATCGTCGCCACGACGCTGTGGAACGCGATCACGACGGCAAATTGGAACGTGGTCACGGTGAACTTGCGGCTGTTTATGATCGGCCGCTATCCATTGGAACAAGCGTGGCGCGTGCAAGTCGTCGTGTCCATGCTCTCGCTGCTGATCGGCGCGAGTTGGGGCGCGTGGCGCGGCATCATGCGCACCGTCGCCGTGGGCATCGGCGCGTTGTTCCTCACACTCGCGCTCTTGCCCTTTGAATTGAATACGCGGCTGTGGCTCGCAGCCAACATCGCGCTCATCGGCGCTGGCTTTGGCGTGGCATACGTGATGCGCGCGCGGCGGCTCGTCACACTCGCGTGGCTCGCCTCGCTGCCGCTCACGGCGGTGCTGCTGTATGGCGTGGCCGATGCGCTGCCGACCGTGCCGACGGACTTGTGGGGCGGACTGCTGCTCACATTCACGCTCGCGGTCAGCGGCATCGTGCTCTCGTTTCCGCTCGGCGTCGCGTTGGCTGTCGGACGACAGAGCAGCTATCCCGTGATGCGCGTCTTCTGCACGCTGTTCATCGAAATCATTCGCGGCGTGCCGCTCATCACGATCTTGTTCATGATGCAGATCATGTTGCAATTATTCTTACCCGAAAGCATCAGCGTCGAGCGCGTCGTGCGCGTCATCATCGGGTTCACGATTTTCACGGCGGCGTATCTCGCAGAAGTCGTGCGCGGCGGCTTGCAAAGCGTCGGGCGTGGGCAGAGCGAAGCGGCCAAAGCACTTGCTTTGAACAGCTTACAAATTTTGTGGTTCATCGTTTTGCCGCAAGCCTTGCGCGCCGTCATCCCCGCACTCGTCGGTCAATTCATCTCATTGTTCAAGGATACGTCGCTCGTCGCCATTGTCGGCTTGATTGAGCTGACGGGCATTGCTAACGCGGTCGTGCAGCAGCAAGCATTTCTCGGCTTGCAGCGCGAAGTCTATCTATTCATTGCGGCGATCTACTTCGTGTGCGCGTTCAGCATGTCGTGGGCGAGCCGCCGCTTGGAGCGGACGTTGGGGGTGGGCGAACGTTGAACGAGGTTGTGAAGCTCTCCCTCACCGCGCGTGAGATGGCAACGGGGGTGAGTTCAATGGATGGAATGAGCATGAACCTATGACAGAATCAGCGAACGGCAACGACATCATCATTGCGCGCGATGTGCACAAATGGTTCGGGCAGTTCCACGCGTTGCGCGGCATCAGCCTCAGCGTCAAGCGCGGCGAGGTAATCGTCATCTTCGGCGCGTCGGGCTCAGGCAAGTCCACCTTCATCCGCACGATCAATCGCCTCGAAGAGCATCAGCGCGGGCAGATCATCGTGGACGGCATCGAGCTGACGAACGACATTCGCAACATCGAAGCGATCCGTTCTGAAGTCGGCATGGTCTTCCAGCAGTTCAACCTCTTCCCGCATTTGACCGTGCTGGAGAACATCACACTCGCGCCGCTCAACGTGCGTAAGTGGTCGCGCGAGCGCGCCGAGCAAGCCGCGCGCGAACTTTTGCAGCGCGTCGGCATTCCCGAACAAGCCGACAAATATCCGGGCCAACTGTCGGGCGGCCAGCAGCAGCGCGTCGCCATCGCGCGCGCACTCGCCATGCAGCCCAAGATCATGCTCTTCGACGAGCCAACCTCTGCACTCGATCCGGAGATGATCAACGAAGTGCTGGACGTGATGCACGATCTGGCGCATTCGGGCATGACGATGCTGGTCGTCACGCACGAGATGGGTTTTGCGCGGCACGCGGCGCACCGCATGGTCTTCTTCGATTACGGCACCATCGTCGAGCAGGGCTCACCCGATCAGATTTTCGACACGCCCGAGCATGAGCGCACCAAGCGTTTCCTCTCGCAAATCTTGCATTGAACGGAATGCATGATCAACTTTGCGGCGTGGTGCGTGATGCGTAATCCGTAATTTTCGCATCATGCATTTCGCGTCACGCATCACGCATCACGTATCACGCATGAACACGAGCTGTCCCACCTGTTTGACGATGTAACCAGTACCGCATAGAATGCAGCGAACCGGTGGACGTCACCACATCGAACATAGAGTCATGCGAACTGCTCTCCTTCCTCTCGAATATCTGAAGCCGTACCTGCGACTGCTCGAGTTAGTCGTGGGGGCGATTTCGTTCGTTCTCATCATTGCGCTGTTGCTCATCCCCCTCGATACAGAACGCCGTTGGCAGGGTATGCTGCTGATGGTCGGCACAAGCCTGTACAACTATATCGTCCTGCACTACGTGATCGCGCGCTATCGCGGCAACCGCTGGCTGCTTTACGTCTTCGCCACGTTCACCGCGCTCATCGTGCTGGGCTGGGGCGAGTTGCTGACGTTCTTGCAGCCGTTGCTGGACATCGTGCTGGCACTCTACGTCATCATGGCGGCGATTGTCGGCGGGCGCAGAGTGTCGCTGTACGCTGCGCTGTTGAGCAGCCTCGTCACGTTCGCCTTCGACGCGGCGATGACCGATCTGCTGGCTGGCGGGATCGAAGCGGTGGTGCGCTTCGTCGTCTTCGGCGCGATGGGCGTGATCGTCTGGACGGTGATGGAGCGCGCGATTGGCACTTGGCGTGCGGCGTCCCAGCGCGCCGAGCAGCGATCGTCGCAAACCGCGCAACAGCTGCACGAAATGCAGACGCTCTACGAACTCGCCACGGCCGTCGGCTCGTCGCTCGACTTGCGCGAAGTGCTCACGCTCGCCGTGCGCAAGACGATTGAAGCGTTGAACATGGACGCGGGTTTCATCGCGCTCGTGGATGGCGACGATCAGGATGTGCGCCTCGAAGTGCAGTCTGGCTTCTCCGAATCGCTCGCGCAGCAACTCGCGCATTCACCATTGAGCGTGGGCGAAGGCTTGGTCGGACTGGCGATTGAAAATCGCGCGCCGATCTTCAGCGCAGACATCGCGCACGACTCGCGTGCGGCAGGGCGGCTGCTGGCGAACGCGGGCTATCACTCGGCGATTGCCATTCCACTCACGGTCGGGGAGCAGGTGATTGGCGTCCTGAGCGCGCTCTCGTCCGCGCCACACACCCCTGACACGAATGAGCTGTCGTTCGTCGAAGCCATCGGAGAGCAGGTCGGCTTGGCGCTGTTGCGGGCGCGCTACTTCGCTCAAGAGCAGCGGCAGCGCGAATGGGCGCAGACGCTGAACCGTGTCGCGCAGGCGCTGAACACGAGTTTCGATCTGGACACGCTACTCGACAGTGTGTTGAGTGAATTGCAGGGCGTGTTCAACTATCGTAGCGCAGCCATCCTGCTGCTGCAAGACGACCATCTGCACGTGCGCGCTGCGCGGGGCTATCCGCCCGAGGCGGATGTGCACGCGATCCACTTCGATGTGGCGAGCAACACGCACTTGGCGCAGATAATGCGCGACGGCAAAGCAGTCGTCGTCGCCGACACGCGCAGCGATCCAAACTGGCAAAGTAAAACGGGCTACGAATACATTCGCAGTTGGGTCGGCTTGCCGCTGTGGAATCGCGGCACGATGATCGGCTCGCTCAATCTCGACTGCGCCGAGCCGAATGCCATCAAACCAGAGCACGTCGAACTACTCTCCATTTTCGCCGCGCAAGGCGCCGCCGCCATCGAGCGCGCGCAGTTGTTCCAACAAGCGCAGCGCCGTCTCACGCAGTTGAGTGCGCTCAATCGTGTGGCGCAAGCCACCAGTTCCGCGCTGGAATTGACTCAGATGCTGCGCGCCGTGCACGAGCAAGTCGAGCAGTTGATGGACTATCGTGATTTTTATGTTGCGCTGTACGATGACAGACTTGACGAAGTGGAATTCGCTTATTACTTCGATCAGGGCCGTCTGCAATCGCGCGAGCGGCGGCGCGGCGGCAATGGGCTGACCGAATACGTGATTCGCACGCGCAAGCCGCTGCTCATCAAAGAGCACATGGCTGAATTCGCAGATGAACACGCACTGCGGCCGGGCTTGCTGGCGTGCTCGTGGATGGGCGTGCCGCTCGTCAAAGGCGCGCGTGTAATCGGCGTGATGGTGGTGCAGCACTACGAGCGCACGTCCGCATTCGACGAAGAAGACCTCGATCTGTTTCTGACGCTCGGCGATCAAATTGCGCTCGCCATCGAAAACGCGCGGCTGTACGAAACGACGCGCCGCAACTTGCAGGAAGCCGACGCGCTCTTCGAGTTCGGCGACAAGGCAGCGCAGACCTTCGATTCGTATCTGCTGGGCGTCGCCGCGTTAAGCGCGTGCGACAAAGTGCTGGGCGCGCACCTGTTGAGCGTCATCCTCTACAATGGCGAGCCGCCGCGCATCTCTCCGCTCGCCGTGATCCGCGATCACATGCTGGTCTCGCCGGAACTGGAAGCAAAGTTGCTGCGCGAGGTCGGCGTGAATGAGCAGAACGGCGTGATCGGTTGGGTGCTGAATCACCGCGAGGCAGTCCGGATCGGCGATGTGCGCGCCGAGCGGCGCTATCGCGGCCGCGTGGACATCCGCTCGGAGTTGTGTTTGCCTATCATGCTGCACGA
Organism: Anaerolineae bacterium; assembly: GCA_038198935.1. Taxonomy (GTDB): domain Bacteria; phylum Chloroflexota; class Anaerolineae; order JACRMK01; family JACRMK01; genus JBBPZQ01. The sequence continues at coordinate 20,078 of JBBPZQ010000021.1, read as the reverse complement.
GCAGTTGTTGGGCGTGCTCAATATCGAGAGCACGCAGCTGGACGCTTTCAGCGAACGCGACGAGCAATTCGTCGGGACGCTGTGCGCCCAGTTGGCGGCGGCACTGCAGAGCGCACGCTCGCGCGAATTGGAGCGGCAGCGCACGTTCGAGTTGCAGGGTCTGCACGAGGTCTCGCAAGCCTTCGCCAAAATGGGCGACGTGCGCGCGACGTATGCCGACGTCACACAGCGCATCGCGCTTATCTTCAACGCGCGCGGCGCGATGATCCTGCGCTACGATGCGCAGTGCAACGAGATGCGCGCACAACTGCCGGCATTCGGCTTGCCGGACGAGGAGGCGCGGGGCTACTCGTATGCACTAGACGAAACCGCGCTGTCGGTGCGGGACCCGAATATGAAGCCGTTCTGGATCGTCAACGAGCCTGAACAGTTGAGCGCGAAACTGCGCGCGCGCACGTTGCGCTTAAAGACTCAACACTTCATGGGCGCGGCGATGCACGGACGCGACGGTTTGCTCGGCGTCATTATCATCGTCGCCAATCGCGCCGACCGTACGCCGTTCAGCTTGCGCGACGGTGAGTTGTTGGCAGTGTTCGCTCGGCAGGCGGCGCTCGCCATCGAGAACGCGCGCTTGGTCGAAACGGAGCGCATTAGCCGCGCGCAACTAGAAGTGATCAGCCAGGTGGGCCAACGCGCGGCTGCGTCGCTCGAATTGAAAGTGCTGCTGCCAGAATTGATCGAGTTCATTCGCGCGCAATTAAATTACCATACCATCGCGCTGTTCACGATCGAAGCCGATGAGCTGCACTTGCAAACTGTCGCCGGCGGGATGTCCGCCACGCTCGGCTATCGCCAATCTATCCGCGAAGGCGTGATCGGCTGGGTCGCGCGCAACCGTGCGCCGCGTCTGACTAACGAGGTCGCGACGGATGCTGAGTTCATTGACCCCGAAGGGATCGGGATTCAATCCGAAATCGCCGTGCCGCTGATCTCGCGCGGCGAGGTGATCGGCGTCTTGGACGCGGCCAGCAATCAGCCCAATCAGTTCACGGAGTCCGACGTCGTGCTGCTCGGCACGGTCGCCGATCAAGTCGCGCAAGCCGTCGCGAATGCGCGGCTGTACGAGCGTGAGCGGCAGGGACGACAACAGTTGTTGCTGGTCAATCGTGTGGCGCGCCGCATCCTGAGCATCAACAACTTGAACGCGCTCACGCAGGCGATTGCGTCGGCGGTGGTCGAATCACCTGAACATCATCTGGCGGTGACGTTCCTGATCGAAGGTGATTGTCTGGTGATGAAAGGGTGTGCCGGCTCGCTGGCTGATCAGCTGCCGCCGCAGTACGAGCAATCGCTGCAAGACGGCATTGTTGGATGGGTTGCGCGCACGGGCCAGACTTATGTCGCGCAGGACGTGACGACCGATCCGTATTACGTAGATCGCGTCCACAGCGGCATTCGCTCCGAACTCGGCGTGCCGCTGCGCTACGGCGAGCAGGTGCTCGGCGTGCTGGCGGTCTCGGCGACGGTGCTGAACGCGTTCAGCGCGGATAACATCACCACGCTCGAAACCGTCGCCGATCAGGCGGCGCAAGCCATCGTCAATGTGCGCGCCTACGAAAATGAGCAGCGGCGCGCGCAATATATGAAGATGGTCTCGCAGATCGGCAGCGAGATCACCGCGCTGTTGAATCTGGACGATTTGCTGGAGCATACGGCGGCGCTGATCCAAGAGCGCTTCAACTATGATGCGGTGCACATCTTTCTGTGCGACGAGCCGCAGGGCGCGGCGCGGCTGGCCGCCGGTGCTGGCACTCCTCATCTATCTGGCGCGGAGGGATTCGTGCTGCGCATCGGCGAGCAGGGCCTAGTGGGAAAGTCGCTCGCGGAGCAGCGACCGATTCTCGAAAACAACGTGCGCGCCAATCCCGCCTACTTCGCGCACCCGCGCATGAACGAGATCGAGTCCGAGTTGGTCGTGCCCATTCGCGTCGCCGGGCGCGTGCTGGGAGCGCTCGACGTACAGGCGCGGCGGCGCGGTGCGTTCACGGACGACGACGCACAGATCATGCAGACGCTCGCCAATCAACTGGCGGCGGCGATGAGCAATGCCGAGCTGCACGCGGCCGTCGAGTATCAGGCGCGCACCGATAGTCTGACGCAAGTTTACAATCACGGTTGCTTCTTGCAGTCGCTGGGCGACGCTGTCGTGAACAGCCGTCAGCGTGAGCACCACCTCGCGCTCATCATGCTCGACATTGATCACTTCAAGCAGTACAATGACCGCTACGGTCACGTGATGGGCGACCGCGTGCTGCAAGCGGCGGCGCAAGCCATTCGCCAGAATATCAAGCGCGACGACATCGTGGGCCGTTGGGGCGGCGAAGAGTTCGGCGTCGCGCTGCCCAACACCACAGCCGAGCAAGCCATGCTCGTCGCCGAGCGTATACGTGAGACGCTCGCCGCATTCCCGCTGCGCGACGAGGACGAGCAGCCGATTGAGAAGCCGACCGTCAGTCAAGGCATCGCCGTGTTCCCCGATCACGCGCTCGCGCTCGACCATTTGGTTGATCTGGCTGACCGCATGTTGTATCGCGCTAAAGCCAAAGGGCGCGATCAGATTGTGTTGTATCAGTGGAACGGATACCGGCCATAATTTCAGATTGAAGAGTAAAGCAAATCTGAAGTCTCAAGAGGAGCCCAATGAACAAACGCGAACGCCTTCTGGCCGCCAGCCGCCGTGAGCCTATGGATCGCATTCCGATTGCGTTCTGGCGACATTTCCCTGGCGACGATCAGCGCGCCGAAGATTTAGCGCAGGCGACCATTGCGTTTCAGGAACGCTACAATTTCGATTTCGTGAAGGTCAGCCCCTCCAATAGTTTCGCGGGCGAAGATTGGGGCGCGCGTCATGCGTATCGCGGCAACATGGAAGGCACGCGCGATTATCTGGATCGGCCCGTGAAGCACGCGAGCGACTGGCGCAAATTGCAAGCACTCGATGTGACCAAAGGTGCGTGGGGCAAACAGCTGCAATGCTTGCGCATGTTGAAAGCGCATTGGGGCGACGAGGTGCCGTTCATTCAGACGATCTTCAACCCCTTGATGACCGCGCGCTATATTCGCGGCGATGCATGGCTGGTGGACATGCACGAGCAGCCGAACGATTTTCATGTGGGACTCGAAGTGCTGACCGACAGCATCGCGCGCTTCGCGCACGCGAGCATTGAAGCGGGCGCGGCGGGTTTGTTCTTCGCCACGCAGTCCGCAACCTATCGGCAGATGAGCGAAGCGCAATATCGAGAGTTCGGGTTGCCGTATGACTTGAAAATTTTCGAGGCGGCGCGCGAGGGTTGGTTCCATCTCTTGCACCTGCACGGCGACGACATCATGTTCCAGCTCGCGCGCGAGTATCCGGTGCAAGCGGTGAACTGGCACGACCGCACCACGCCGCCGTCGCTGCGCGAGGCACGTGCGCAATTTGACGGTGCGCTCGTCGGCGGCGTCGAGCGCTACACGACGCTGCTGCAAGGCGACCCGCAAGACGTTGCCGCCGAAGTGCGCGACAGCATCGCGCAGACGGGCGGCGGTGTCGGCTACATCGTGAGCGCGGGCTGCGTCATTTCCATCCCAACGCCGGAGTCGAACATCAAAGCGGCGATTGGATCGGTGATGAGCCGCGCGTGAGCGCGAAGTTCGTGCAAAATAACGAAGCCCATCCTCTTCTGGATGGGCTTTCTTAATTTGGTTGAGCGGTACAGGAGATAGGCAGTTGCGGGCAGACCCGCGAGGTCTCCGAGACCTCGCGGGTCTTCTCAATCACAAAATCAGTACAAGTGTGGTATTGATAAAGTTATGAATCCGGCGCGCGCTAAGACGCCGGTCTCATCAGGCGCACTTTGATGAACTCGCGCACCGAGCGCCAATAGCCGCTGATCAAGTCGTCGGCATACGGATTGACGAACGCGCCACTCGGCACTTCGAATGCGGTCGTGGTCTTTTGGTAAACGCCGTCGGCGATTTCTTTTTGGATGATCGGACTAGGGCTGGCGTTGATCCACAGCACGCCGCCGTCGCCCGTGGCCGAATCCACGATGTAATAATTCGCTTGCGACACGGGCATCGCGATTCGTTCGTTCAGATTCGTCACTGCACGTTGGACGATTTGCAGCGTCATCGCCAGCACGTCAACGTCGTAATACAAGCCGTATGCGTTTGGATTGACGCCGAGGTTCACGAAGAAGGCGGTGTTGCGCGCCCAGAAGCCGACATCCGTCTTGTTCGCGTCCAATGTGCCGAGCAGCGCTTTCATCACGATGTCTTTTCTGCGGTTCGGTTCTTTCCGCTTGTCCGCCGTCGGTTCGAGTCCTTTTAAGAATTGAAGCGTTTGCCAGCCGTTGAGCACATTCTTGCCGGGCGGATACGTCTGTCCATCGTGCCGCTTCGCACTGATATAAATCGGCAGCGTTTTCAGTTCCCACGGCGCATAGACAGTGAGCGTGCCCGGCACTTGATCAACGTAGCGTTGGATGAGCACATCTTCGATCACGAGCGGAAAGTCAATGTACAGCCCGCTAGCATTTTCAAACACTTCGCGCACGTGCTCGAATTTCCGTGAGCGGAAAACTTGGTCAATCTTCACCGGGTTCTTGTGACCCGGCTTCTCTCCGCGATAGCGCTCGATTTCCGGCGCGCGCAGATCATGCGTATATGAAAACGTTGTATAGAAAACTCGCGTCGCGCCGTTCGCAAAACGTCTGCGCTCCAAGACGATGTGCGTCGGCGAGCAGATGTAATCCACCGCCAGCGGCGGCTCATACGTTTCGCCGCAGCCGAGCAGCAGGAAGCTGATGCGATTCTCGTTCAGTCGCTCGTCAATGCGATTGGCCAGGTTCGGCTCCGCTGTCCTACGGCGACTGCGCAGCTTGAGGGCTTCGGCGAAGAACGGCTCTGCGATATCCAAGCGGCCAACCGCTGCTTCGGGCGTCGGCGGGGGCAGTATCGCCGGCTCACTTCTGATTGGCGCGGCCGTCGGCGGCGGCTCAGGCGTTTCGGTCGGTTCGGGAGCACTGGTCGGTTCGGGCGTATTGGTCGGTTCGGGCGTGTGCGTTGGCGGCGTGGTAGCCGTCGCTGTCAATGTGGCCGGGGCGAGCGCCACTTCAGTCGGAGTAGATATGGCAGTAGGTTCCGCTTGTCGAGTTGGCGTGGATGTGGTCTTCGGCGCGAAAACCGTTGGTGTCGGCGATAATGTGGCGCGGGTGCTGCATGTATTGAGAAACAAAAAAAGGACGATGCCTGTGGCGAGGCAAGACACGAGACGTTGCGGCCGCTGGACTCTTTGCATAAGTTCAGGAACAGAGCGCTAGCCCAACATTAATGTTGGCAGCAGCGAAGGCACGTCGTGCCAACACGCTCAGAAGCTAAAGATGAAATGCGGTGATGCCGACGAACTCTGCGTTTGCAGTTGCGTTATTGAATCTTGACCCAGCCGGCACGTTCACTCGACTGGCGCACCGCATCGAGCACGCGCTGCACTTTCAGTCCGTCGTCGAAACTGGGCGAGATGGATTGGGCGCCAGAGCGGATGCCGTCCATCATGCGCGCGAGCAGAATGGTAAAGGGTCCGATTAAGCCTTTGCCGTCGGGTTTGAGTGAGTCCGGGATCGGCAGCTCGCCCAGGTGTGTGTCGCTAGACTTGCCGCCCCATACTCGACCGTGATCGTCAATCAGCAGCGAGCCGTCGCTGCCGAAGATTTGAATGCGCTCGCCGCTCGCCGGACGTGCGACGCTGCTCAGATGCAAGCTCGCGGTTGCGCCGTTAGCCAGTCGTGCGAGAAACGCGCAGTTGTCGTCGGCGGTGACGCGCCGCATCGCACCGCTCTGCGTGTCGGGCCGCTCTTTGATCTGCGCGTCCACCAAGCCGCACACGTCAACAATCTCGCTCACGAAGGTTGCAATCGCGTCCACGTAATGGGAGCCAATCGCGCCGAGCATGCCGCCACCCGCACTCGCGTCAGCCCACCAGTTGAAGGCGCGCTGCGGATCGGCGCGCCCGCCGCCGAAGTTCGTGATGCTGACGTGATATGCTTTGCCGATGTAGCCATCCGCGATCAACTGCTGCACATAGCGGCGCGCGGGAATATAACGGAACTCGTGATCAATCATGCCGATGCGCTTTGCGGCGCGCGCCGCGTCGCACATCGCCTGCGCCTCGTGCGCATCCAGCGTCATCGGCTTCTCGCATAAGACGTGCGCGCCCGAGTCGAACGCGGCGAGGGTCATGGCTTTGTGCAAGGACGGTGGCGTGGTGATGCTCACGATGTCGAGTCGCTCGTGCATGAGCATCGCGCGATAGTCGTCGTATGCGCTTGCGATGCTGTGCTCGCCCGCGACGCGCTGCGCCTTGGCGAGATGTGCGCTGCACACGGCGACGACTTCTACATCGGCGCGCGCTTGAAAGCCGGGCAACTGCGTGCTCTGCCCGAAGCCGGTGCCGATCAATCCCACTCGTAGTTTGCTGTTCGTCACGAATACCTCAATACACTGACAAGGTGACGGGATGGCGCGGTGAGTTCATCACCCTATCACCCGTTCACCGTATCATCTTCTTGCGTGCGCAGTCCACGCAGCGCGTCGCCTCGGGTAGGATGGCGAGACGCTCGGGATCAATCGGCTTGCCGCAGCCTTCGCAGATAGCGTACGAGGCGCTGCCTACTTTTTGCAAAGCGGCTTGCAGCGAGTGCAGACGGCGCTCGACTTCCCTCTTCAGCGCGAAGTTCATCTCCCATTCGTGCACGCTCGGGTCGCCCTCGCCCAATGACCACTCAGGTTTGTTTTCGAGTTTCAGAACGAGATTGTGCAATTCATGCTCGACATTGGTAATCTCATCCTGAATGCGCTTGCGCTCTACGGTGTTGATTTTGCGTGCCATTAAATGCCTCCACTCGATACGCGGAGCGTTATTGTAATGTGCGCGCATGGAAGTTGCAAATGATGGTTCAAAATTTCGTTGACTGTGATCGGGGTAGGCGCGAGGATTGCCGTTATTTCACGTCGGTTCTACGTGATCGGCGCGAGAAATTCAGATTGCACTTCCAACCATTGCTCGCCGTTCGGGCCAAACCAATGCAAGCGCAGCGGCGCACTCGTCGCAAGTTGCGCTTGCAGAGCGCCATCGCGTTCCACCACATGCGCGCGCACGATAGCCTCATCCACGCGCAAGCGTTCGATGCCGTGCGTCTCGCGCAAGCGCGGCATCCAGTGTAGTGTGCGTTGCGGCGCGTCCACGCGCAGCCCGAACAGCGTTTCGATCAGCAGGGCGATGGCGCTCAACGCGGCGAGCGGTTCGTCTGGATGCGCGATACTGCCCGGCTCGATGTAGTCGGGCGCGTAGTTATCCCACAACGCGCGCGTCTCTTTGAAGACGTGCGAGACGGTCGTGATGTGATTGTCGGCGACGCGCAACGCGAGACGGTGTTGCGCGTAACGCTCCAGTCCTTTGATGATTGCATAATTGTCTTGCGGGTATACAGAGCCGCGCCGCGCCGCGCCGCGATCGGCATAGCGCGGCTGGTCGGCGCTGAGCGATGGCGCGACGTGCACGCGCCAGAACTCGTCCGGGTTGACGAGGTGTTTTGTAATTGCGTTCGCTTGTGAGGGTGCGCCCACGAGCAGCGGCCAGAAGCCTGTGCTCGTTTTGGCTGACGACTCGTCCATGTAAAATCCGAGCGGCTCTTGCCAATACTGCTGATTGAGCGCAGTGCAACGCGCGCGCCATTCCGCTGTGAAGCGGTGCGCCAGTCTTTCATCGCCCAGTGCGCGCGCGGCGTGCGCGATGCACTCGGCGGCTAGGGCTTCGTGCGTTGTGGCGCGCAGTGACGAGCGCGGCGTATGTGTGGAACGCAGCGCAAACTGCTCAACCAATTGCGGCAGCACGCGCGCAAGCCGCACCGCATCGAACGAGTGTTGGTAGCATTCCCATTCGCACCACGGGCGCAGTGGATCGTTCGCGTCGAACTGATCGAGCCAGTCCGCGAGCGCATCGGCATCCAGCGCGTAGCGCAAGCACATCGCAAGCAGACGCGCATCAGGCTGTGTGTGATCTATCGGCGCGCGTGCCAGCAGTTCCCACGCGCCACTGTACGCATCAAGCCACAGCGGATGACGCGGCGCGTGCAGCAGTGGAACCGTGTCGCGCCAATTCGGAGCCAGCATAGGCGAGTTATAACATTGCGGATAGCGGATAGCAAATAGCAAATGGCCGATAGCCGATAGCCGATGGCGTCGTGCGTGGTGCGTATTCCGTTCAGGTCTCGTTCACACGGAATCCCATCTGCACAGGAATTTCAGCAATCCGCTACGCGCGGTTGGTCACGGGCTATTTGTCATCGGCCATGCGCCATCCGCCATTTGCTACTCACGCGCTTTCGTGCTAGCCTTGCGCGATTTGCAGCCGAGGAGAGGGTAATGAGATTTAGCGTACGATTGTGTGGACTGTTGATGCTTGCGCTGTGGGTGTTGGCGTGTGGCGCGACCACGCCGCCGCCGACGGGCGCGCCGACCACGACGGCACAGGTCAGTCGTCCCACGCTGCTCGTCAGCGCGCCGGCCGACGGTGCGCAAGTGATCGCGGGCGCGACCGTGCAGGTGCAGAGCACATCACATGATGCGCGCGGCGTGCTGCGTGTGGAGTTGTGGGTGGATGGCGCGCTGTATCGCGCCGACGTGGCGAAGGAGACGGATGCGCCGCGCGACGCGACCATTTCGCAAGCGTGGGTTGCGAAAGATGCGGGCGCGCACGTGTTGATGGTGAAAGCGATCAATGTGGATGGCAACGCGAGCGGACCGCAGACGGTGCGCGTCAGCGTGATCGGTACGAACAGTTCGACGCCGAGTGGCACGCCGACGTTCGTTGCACCCGCGTTCGCCACCGGCACCGTGCCCGCGTCGTGCAAGTTGGACGCGGTGTTTGTGTCGGACGTGAGCGTGCCCGATGGCACGACGTTCAAAGCGGGCGAAACCATCAACAAGACGTGGCGTGTGCGCAACGGAGGCAACTGCGCGTGGGATGCGGGCTATCAGGCGACCTTCATCGAGGGCGCGCAGATGGGTGATTTGGCTGTAGTAAATGTGCCGAGCACTGCGCCGGGCGCGAACGCCGAGGTGACGGTGCCGTTGATCGCGCCACGCAACGCTGGCAGCTACATGGGCAAGTGGCGGATGCGCGCGCCGAACGGAACGCTGTTCGGCCAGCCACTCACGGTGGTGATTAAGGTCGCACCGTAAAGCAAACACGCCATCGGCTGCAAGCCGACGGCTATCGAACAGAAAATCCGCTTTGCGGGTTTGGATGTGAATAGCGGGCCATTTGAACTCGCGCGCAATACAAAAGCCGTCTCGATGCGAGACGGCTTTTTGGTTCGGTGGAACATTGGTTAGTGGACAACCCAATCAGCGGTGAACCAGTTGAAGGTGCCGGGCTGTCCGCACTTGCTGGCGGCCGAGGCAATAGCCGTCAAGTCATATGAAATTGATTCGTCTGAGAGCGGAGGACTGATGAATATCTTCCATTCAAAGTCGCTCGCGCGCTTCGGAATATCCGCGTTCCAGCGACCATCATTCTCCGTTGGGAAGTTCAGATACTTGCCCGGATAGGCAAAGGGTCCCGACGCATCGCCGGTGATCGAGATGTGCATTGCGGCCGTATTGCGCGCGCCGGTTAGGAGCGTGCCGTCGGCTCTGTATACCTTGCCTTCAACATGCGTGCCGTTGACAAAATTGCACTCATTGTTGGTTGAGAACGCTCTGCGATTGATCCAGTTGAATGTGAGTTGGAACGCGAGCGCGGGCGTATTGGTCGGGACGATGGGCTTGGGCGTGAAGGTTGCCGTGGGTGGCGATGGGCGACGCGTGTTGGTCGGCACGATCACGACCGGCTTCGGGGTATTCGTCGGCGCTTGCGGCGCTTCGGTGTTGGTCGCCGTCGCGGGTGCGGCGGTCGGCGTGTCGGTGCTCGCGCTGGTTGCCGTGGCAGTTGGCGTCTCGGTGTCTTGAGGCGATAGCGTCAGGGTGGGCCGGCGCGTGCGCGTCGGCGACGGACTCGGTTGCGCTTGAGCCAGAAAGTCGAACGAGCAGCCATTCATCAAAAGCGCAAACAGCCAAAACGCGCAAACCACCATCAGCGTACGTGCAGACATGCGATGACCTCCCTCAGAGTGCGCGCGATTATAACATGCGGAATTGGAAGTTGGAAATTGGACGTTGGACGTTCGGCGTTGGAAATGTTTTGTGAATAACGGGTTCTCGTGTATCATCTAATACTGCCGCGCTCGTGCGGCATTTCATTTGCGATGAGATGGCAGATGTTGGACGACCTTCATCCAATCTCCAACTGCTAACACGGGAGCGAATCGTGCAAATCAAAGTATTGTTGACACAGGACGTGAACAGTCTCGGCAAGGCGGGCGAAGTGAAGCGCGTGGCACGCGGCTATGCGCGCAACTATTTGTTCCCACGCGGCGTGGCGATGCTGCCAACTGAAGGCGCGATGCGCCACGTCGAGATCATGGGGAAGGCGAACGCCAAGCGCAACGCGAAACTTTCTGCCGATGCACGCGCGCTCGCGGAGAAGATGAACGCGACGATGCTCGATTTCAAGGCGAAGGTTGGCGAGCAGGGCCGTCTGTATGGCTCGATCACGAGCCAAGACATCGCCGATGCGTTGCAGCAAAAACTCGGCATGGACGTAGATCGGCGCAAAATCGAGTTAGCGGAGCCGCTCAGGCAAGTTGGCGAGCACAAGGTCAATATCCACCTGCATAGCGACGTGAACGCCACGGTGAACGTGAACATCACGCCCGAAGAGCAAGTTAGCGAATAGCCGATGGCTGATCGCACATAGCCGATTGGGAAAGTCCCGCGTAGATAAGCGGGACTTTTTTGTTGCGGCGTTGATTTCGCATGTAAGGGCAATTTTGGGCCGATTCCCTGCCTCGGCTGCGTGCGCAGGTTGGGCGTAAGCGTCCTTAACCGAGGCGATGTATCGCTGCGCGAATGTTAGGATAGGGAATCACACGCTCGACAAAATACTGCTCGGTTCTCGTGATGTCATGCGCCGGATCGGGATTGAGTGCTATGGTCTCCGCTGAGTCGTAATTGGCTTTCGCTTGCGCCTCAGACCGGCATACAGGTTACTTCTGCGATAGGACGGTGTTGATGTCCACGCCGTTCACGTAGATCGAAACCTGCTTGATGGCTGAGAACTGGAGCGCCGTTTCCTGTAGTTGCGCGATGACGCGAGGATTATCGCACACACCGTTCACGCGGATGGTGCCGCTTAGATTGATCGTAGCGCGGCCATTCACGATCGTGGCACTGTCCAACTGTAACGTCGAACGGTACAACGCGTTGAACAACCCTGACTGCCCGTAATACTGATCGTGCACGCTAAGCAGTTCACGGATCGCCGACTGCAGCGGCGAACTCGTCGGGGCGATGTTGCGCTCCACCGCCACGACCGTATCGCCGCAGCCGATCTGCTTGCCCGGCGTGCTGCCATCCACGTCCAACATGAATATTTTCACGCGTGACGATGCCGAACTGGTCGGCGACGCCTGAGGTGTCGCGCTGGGCGCTCTCGTCGGCGTGCGCGTCGGCGATGCGCTGGGCAGGATCGGTGTGCGCGTTGCGGACGGGAACGGTGTCGCCGTGGCTGGCGGCAGCACAACGACCTGTGGAGTAGAACTCGGCGGTGCTGTTGCTGTTTGCGCTAGCTCCGTTGCGGTTACGGTCGGCGTCACAGCCAATATGAACGGCACGACGGTCGGTGGCACTTCAGTCGCTGACAGCGGCTGCCCCGCCCCCGACTGCAAGGCGCGAAAGATCGCAAAGGATGCCAACGCCAATAGTAAACTGGCCAGCACGGCAAACCCGACCGAGTGACTGGTGTGCTGCGTCAAGGCATTGAACCAGCGTTGCCAACGTGAGGTCGCCTGAGCATCCGGTTGTGTCGCGTAAAGCTGATTCAATCGGAGTTCCAGTTTGGCGGCGAAAACCGGATCTATGCGCGTCGCCTGCGCCACATCCACCAACTGCACGGCCCTGTCTCGCTTGGCCACATCCAGTTCCTCGTGAGCGGGAAGAGGCTGTCTCATTTGCCGCGCAGCAATCACCTGTTCCAATTGTTCAGCTGCTCGTGTCGCATCGTTCATCGTGACGTCTCCCCCGTGTATTCGAGCCGACCGCGTATATCGTCAAGGGCGCGGGAGATGAGCATGCGCACCGCGGCTTCACTCTTGCCCATTAAGTGTGCGATCTCCGCAATGGGTACGTCGCCCAGAATGCGCAAGCGGAGCGCCTCCGCGCGATCGGGCGAGAGCTTGTGCAGGATGCGAATGACGGATTCGAGTTGCAAGCGCTCACCAACCACCGTTTCCACCTGTGCGTGAGGCTGCGTATCGACCTCATGCTCGCCCAGCGACACACTCTCACGGCGCTGCCGATAGAACATCGCGACTTTATTGCGCGCTATCCCAAATAACCAACCGACGAAGTGTCCGGACTGATACATGCGGATGCATTCTAGTGCGCTGACGAATGTGTCCGCTGTCAGTTCCTGCGCCTCCTGCACGCTGCCCGTGCGACCCAAACAGTAGCGATAGATGTGATCCACGTGACGACGGTACAGTTCGGCAAATGCGGCACGGCTGCTTGCGGCTTGTGCGGCCAGGACTTCATCGTCGGTGCTCGCGTTCAGGCTCGTTGGCTGATCCACACGATGGATCACCGTTTCCGTGAACATAGCATCGGGTCTCCTTCACAATCCTCACTCATGATATTGCAGGCAGGGCGAATTTGTAACAGGCCTGTGGCACATTCATTGTATGCCTGAACGTCAAACGGCAATCGCTACCGTGCTCGCGGCTCAGCGTGCATCACAACCTTTTGCGCTGAAACCAGAAGAGGGCGTCGGAACTGCAAGTATCGTTCAGTTCGCTCAGCCCTCAATTCCGAATGCGATCAGCCGCCTTGCCTAACGCGGCTCCCATTTCAGCGCATCCCATGCCACGATGCGACTCAGGCGCGGCTCGTAGGTGATGTCTGACAGGGAGACGTAATCGCTGCTAGCGCCTGAGAAGCGAAACGTGCCCAGCGAAACCCAACGGGGACCTGGCAGACTTTGATCGACGGGATGCAGTGTGTAGCCGTCGGCATGCGAAATCCAGTAGCGCGCATTGGTGGTGGTGGTATAGCGATCAGGAATGTACGCGAATACCTCGTACCGTCCGGCGGTTAAGGATGGATACCAGCGCCCATAATTGTAACCGAGTCGCAGCACGTCATTGTTGAACGTCCAGTAGAGATGGCCGCCGTATCCGTCTACAGCGCTACGCCACGAACTCGCGGTGCCCCCTTGTAAGAAGCCCCCACTGGTATCGTCCACGACGACCACACCCGATACGGCCAGGGCACTCCAATTTAGGCGCGCGACCGCACCCACGAAGTTCTCGTAATACTCGACCTTGAGCAGATGGTGGCCGCTGCTCAGACTCTTGCTGGCGCTGAAGGTCGTCGGGGGATGGTCGTTCCACTGATCAATCAGTAACTCGCCGTCCACATAAACGCGGATGCCGTCGTCGCTGGTTGCAGTGAAGCGATACCAACCAGAGCCGGTTTCGATATAGCGCTGCCAGCGTGCGGAGAATTGGTCGCTGTGCACGACGGGGTCCGGTGATCCGAGTCCCCAATTGTAGTCAATGGAAACTTCTTGGCGTTGCAGGATGGGGTTACCTGTCAGACTGGTATTGTTCCAGTAAGACGCCTGCCAGAACAGATCAGAGCCCTGCGGTTCGGGCCCCTGAGCGAACGTCGTGCTGTTCGATAGGAAGTAGATCGCCAAGCCCAGTAGTCCGTAAAACAGTTTGCGTCTCATCATATTCCTCCTGATTTGGATGGTTGAATGCGACGCTGCATCTGTTTAGTTGTGCCGAAACTGCGGTGATTACCGCGATACAAGGCATAAGCCTACGCGTAGGTGCCTTTCGCGGACGTCTGCACGGCTGCACTTGAGTGCGCTGTGACCATGGATAGGTCAACCGCTCTCTATAACCATATTGCATATTCGGCGAGAATGTAACATCCCGTGCCTCGGGAATTATGGTGAGAGAGCGCAAAGGATCTAAAAAAAACTGCTTGTGTGTGCAAGAGCGTCGCTATGCGCCACGACGTTCATCTATAATGAGCATACATGGATCACCACGATCACGTTCGCCTATTGCGCGATGGCATTCATGCGCGCGACGGTGTGTGGGCGGACTTCGGTTCGGGCAGCGGCGCGTTCACGTTGGCACTGGCTGAGTTGCTTGGCAATGAGGCGCAGATCATCTCGATTGACCAAGAGCGCGAGTCGCTGCGCGCGCAAGAGCGCGTGATGCGCTCGCGCTTCCCGTCGGCGCGCGTCGAGTATCACGCCGCCGACTTCACACGCCCGCTCGACCTGCCATCGCTCGACGGTATCGTGATGGCGAACGCGCTCCACTTTCAGCGCGACAAAGAATCCGTCATCAGACTGCTGAAAAATTATGTGCGCGCGGATGGGCGATTGATCCTCGTCGAGTACAACGTGGATCAGGGCAACCTGTGGGTGCCACATCCGCTCTCGTTTGCGACGTGGCAGACGCTCGCTGCGCGCTGCGGTTTTGCAAACACGCGGTGGCTTTGGAGTGTGGCAAGCCGTTTCTTGAAAGAAATCTACTCGGCGGTGAGTTGGTGAGCCAACGACATTACTTGAATATCGCGCATCGCGGCGCGTCGGCACACGCGCCAGAGAACACGCTGCGCGCCTTCGAGCGCGCAATCGAACTCGGCGCGGACATGAGCGAACTCGACTTGCATCTGAGCAAAGACGGCGCGCTGATCGTGATGCACAACGACAGCGTGGACGAGACCACGAATGGGCAAGGCGCGATCAAGGATTTGACGCTCGCCGAACTGAAGCATCTCGATGCGGGCGACGGCGAGCGCGTGCCGACATTGCCAGAAGTGATTGAGCTTGTGCGCGGACGCAACGGCTTGTACATCGAATTGATCGCCGAAGGCACGCCGCGCGCAGCGGTGGACTGCTTGCGTGCGAATCAATTCACAGATCGGCGGCAGGTGATCGTCGGCTCGTTCAATCCAGCACTGGTGTGCGAGACCAAGCAGTGCGCACCAGAGTTAGCCACGTCGCTGCTTGTGGGCCGCGTGTATGCGGCGACCGAACTCGTGCAACTCGCGCGCGAGGCGCACGCGGATTTTATTCACTTGTGCTGGGAGAACCGCGCGCCCCATCCGCATCAACTGCTCACACCGGACTTGCTGCGTGCATTGCGCTCGGCGCGATTGGGCATCGTGCTCTGGCACGAGGAGCGCGACGACGAGTTGCGTGTGCTGCGAACGCTGGATGTGGATGCGATTTGCACGAACACGCCGGAGAAATTGTAAGACTCCGCTATTTCATCCATCCCCGCATGTCCGCGCCCTCCGCGTTTTTGTTGAGAGCGCCGCGCAAGATTGACTATAATGACAGCTGATGAAAACCTTAAAGGACGCGCTGCTCGATCACTCGCCGCAAATGCTGCGCGCCATCGCAGACGGCCATCACATCGCGCTGCCCGAAGGCGGGTCACGCGAGCAGTCGGCAATGACGCTCGCCGACGAACTCGCGCGTCCTGAAGTCGTGCAGCGCGCGTGGCAAGCGTTGACCGATGCGGAGCGCGACGTACTCAGCAAGGTTGTGCTCAGCGGCGGACGCGTGAAGGCATTTCAGATGGTGCGCGACAACGGCGAGATTCGCGCATTTGGTCCCGTCGCGCTTGCGCGTGACAAGCCGTGGCTTGCGCCCGCCAACGCGACCGAGCGGCTGTGGTATCTCGGCCTCATTCAGCGCGCGTTCGAGATGGCGAGCGATGTGCGCGGCGAAATTTTTTATATCCCCGATGAAATCCTTCCGCACTTGCCCAAACCTGCTGCACCTGCCGGCTTCACGGTGCGGACGGTCGCTGCGCCGAGCGTGGGTCTCGCCCACGGCGACAAGTTGATGTGGGACACGTTCATCCTGCTCTCGCACGTCGCACGCCGTCAGCCGCCGTACGCCGAAGGCACACTGCTGAGCGTGGACGATCTGCGCGCGCTCGACGAGCAAGTGCAGGTCAAAGATTCATTCGTCGGCAAAGACATCACGAGCGCGCCGCGCTTGACGATGCTGGTGCGAGTGGCGCGCACGGCCCGTCTGATTCGCGCGATTCCGGCGATCGGTGTGCGGCTTGGCAGCGAGGCGAAGGCGTGGCTGCGTACGACGCATCAACTCCGGCGCGTGCAGTTGTTGGAGGCATGGAAACGCGAGCGCACGTGGAACGAATTGCGCTACGTACCAACGCTCAAGCTCGAAGAAACCGGTTGGCGCAACGACCCGCGACTCGCGCGCGCGACGGTATTGAAGTATCTGGCGCAGTGTCCGTGCGACGAATGGATTGCGCTCGCCTCGTTCATCGGCGGTATTAAGAAATTCGATCCCGACTTCCAGCGGCCCGACGGCGACTACGACCGCTGGCATCTGCGCGATGCTGAGACGGGCAGACTGCTCACAGGCTTCTCGAACTGGAACCACGTGGAAGGCGCGCTGCTCAAGTTCATCCTCGAAGGTCCACTCACGTGGCAAGGCGTGGTGAGCAGCGGCAGCAACGACGGCGCGGGCGCGTTCAAGCTCACGGAGTTCGGCGCGCGTGCGCTCGGACTGACAGACAAAGATTTGCCCGAGCCGCGCTCCGCAAAGTTTGTGGTGCAAGGCGACTTCGAGGTGCTCGTGCCGATTGATGCGCCTATGTTCGCGCGCTTCCAGTTGGAGAAGATGACGGAGCGCACGAAGTGGGATCGCATCAGCACGTACCGGCTCACACGCGAATCGGCGATGCGCTTGCTGCGTCACAATGTCACGATTGACCAATTGCTCAAGTTCCTGAGGCGCATCTCGCGCTCGCCGTTCCCAAAGAACGTCGAGTTTACGCTGCGCGAGTGGTACGAGAAGTACGGCGAGATCACGCTGCGCCGCGCCGCCGTGCTGCACACGCGCGATCAGAAATTGTTGACCGAGTTGCGTCATCATCCTGAACTGAGCACGTACATCCGCGAAGTACTATCCCCCACTGTTGCGCTCGTCGCACCCGAGCAGGTTGAGGAATTGCAGACACGCTTGCAGGCATTAGGCTATTCGCCGAAAGTGGATGTGCACCCTTGAACGCGCATGTCGTTGACAAGATGCGCTCGGCATTCCAGCGGCATTTCGGCAGCACACCATCGTTCGTCGTGCGAGCGCCCGGCCGGGTGAACTTGATTGGCGAGCATACCGACTACAATCAAGGGTTCGTCATGCCGCTCGCCATCAATCGTGCGGCTTGGGTTGCGGCACGAGCGAGAGACGACCGCACGGTCGTACTGCAATCGGAAAATTTTAGCAAGCGCGATGAGTTCTCGTTGGATCGCATTGAAAGAGTGCAAGGCGCGGAGGTGTGGAGTAACTACGTGCGCGGCGTCGCGTATATTTTGCAAGATGTGGGACACAGCTTGCGCGGTATGGATGCATTGGTGTGGGGCGATGTGCCGATGGGCGCGGGGCTGAGTTCTTCGGCGGCGCTCGAGGTGGCGAGCGCGAATGCGTTCGCAGCCATCTCCGATTTGCAGATCAGTCCGCTTGACCTCGCACTCATGTCGCAGCGCGCGGAGATTGAGTTTGTCGGCGTGAACGTTGGCATCATGGACCAGATGATTTCCGCGTTGGGGCAAGAGGGACATGCGCTTCTGATTGACTGCCGCACGCTCGACTACCAAGCCGTGCCGATTCCCGATGATATTGCCATAATTATCGCCGATACTATGAAGGGACGCGGGCTGGTGGATTCAAAATATAATGAGCGGCGACGCGAGTGCGAGGAAGGCGCGCGTCTGTTCGGTGCTGTCAGTCTGCGGGATGTCACGCCTGAAATGTTCGAGCAAAAGCAATCTGGGTTGCCCGAAGCGATCATGCGCCGCTGTCGTCATGTCATCACCGAGAATGGGCGCGTGTTGGCGTGTGTGGAAGCGCTCAAAGGAAGAAATCTGAGCGCGGTCGGCGAGTTGCTGCGGCAGTCGCATATTAGTCTGCGTGATGACTACGACGTGAGTTGTAAAGAGTTGGATATGATGGTGGATTTGGCTTTCGAGCAGCGCGGCATCGTCGGTGCGCGCATGACGGGCGCAGGCTTCGGCGGCTGCACGGTCAATCTGGTTGAAAAGGAACATGCCGAAGTTTTTGCGCGGCAACTCACGGATGCGTATCTAAACCAGACGGGCGTGCTGCCCTCAATCTATGTGAGCACTGCGGAAGCGGGCACGCAGATTTTCTGATGATACTCTATCGTCAATAAAATTGACGAGCAATGAAGGCAATGATATAGTTGATCTTGTCATTGACCGATGGATGGTCTCGCTCGCAAGCAATGCGCGAGTAAATCCAAAAACTTGAGAGCGAAAAATTCAGAGGCAAGCAGGAAGTAGCACACAAAGAACTCTGCCCGTAAACATTGACGAAGTTCATGTGTGCCGCCGGCAATTAATCGGCGGTATTTTCGCCCCTGAAATTTGTCGAGTCGGTGAGCGCGACAACGAGTTTCAAAAAGTTGACTCGACCGCTTGACAGTAAATGCGCGGTATGGTATATTAAACCTCGCAGCAACGATTGATGATCTCGCTCGTGGAACTTTCACGAGACGATCCTAAAACTGAGAAACAAGGAGAGGCAACAGAGAGCAGAAGTCGTAAGTTGGTGTCATTGCAACGTATGCAGCTTTCTGTGCCGCCGATGCAGTTGGGTCGGCGGTATTTTTGTCTCTTAAGTTCGACTAAAACCCCTCAGGACGGGTAGCATAAGCACCTGTCGTGAGCGCACCTTAACAACTGAAGAGTGGTAGAAAGAGCGAGTAAGGTTCATAACCCTGAAACGACTCGCACGTAAGTGCGATTCACAATTTATGGAGAGTTTGATCCTGGCTCAGGATGAACGCTGGCGGCGTGCCTCATGCATGCAAGTCGAACGGGAATCTTTTTGGTAGCAATACTAGAGAGATTCTAGTGGCGATCGGGTGAGTAACACGTAGGTGACCTACCTCGAAGCGGGGGATAACGGTCCGAAAGGACTGCTAATACCCCATGTGATGAGCGATTCATTTCGCTTCTGAAAGGTTCCGAAAGGTTCCGCTTCGGGAGGGGCCTGCGGCCCATCAGGTAGTTGGTGGGGTAATGGCCTACCAAGCCAATGACGGGTAGCTAGTCTGAGAGGACGATTAGCCACACTGGCACTGACACACGGGCCAGACTCCTACGGGAGGCAGCAGCAGGGAATATTGCACAATGGGCGAAAGCCTGATGCAGCAACGCCGCGTGAGGGATGAAGGTCTTCGGATCGTAAACCTCTTTTCTGAGGGAAGAGCAAGGACGGTACCTCAGGAATAAGCAACGGCTAACTACGTGCCAGCAGCCGCGGTAATACGTAGGTTGCGAGCGTTATCCGGATTTACTGGGCGTAAAGCGCACCGAGGTGGCTTCTTAAGTCGGATGTAAAATCTCCTGGCTCAACTGGGAGGCGCCATTCGATACTGAGGAGCTTGAGTTCAGCAGGGGAAAGTGGAATTCCCGGTGTAGTGGTGGAATGCGTAGAGATCGGGAGGAACACCAGTGGCGAAGGCGGTGGCCTGGGCCGGTGCTGACGCTGAGGCGCGAAAGCGTGGGGAGCGATCCGGATTAGATACCCGGGTAGTCCACGCCGTAAACGATGCCAACTAGGTGTCGGGGGTATCGACCCCCTCGGCGCCGTAGCTCACGCATGAAGTTGGCCGCCTGGGGACTACGGCCGCAAGGCTAAAACTCAAAGGAATTGACGGGGGCCCGCACAAGCAGCGGAGCGTGTGGTTTAATTCGATGCAACGCGCAGAACCTTACCCAGGCTTGACATCTCCGAAGTAGAAGGTGGAAACATCGACGACCCGTTAAGTCGGGAGCGGGGACAGATGCTG